>CP143625.1:1366075-2049113 GCA_036362785.1 beta proteobacterium MWH-UniP1 | reverse complement strand
GCCTGGTTTGCCCTGATTAGGCGCTAATGGGCTAAAAAACCGTATACTGTCGGGTTCCTCAAAGTCTAACCCTTAAGTTTTAGGACATTTATTATGAAACGCACTTTTCAGCCGTCGGTTGTTCGACGCAAAAGAACTCACGGTTTCCGGGTTCGCATGAAGACCCGTAGTGGCCGCGCCGTTATTCGTGCCCGCCGTGCCAAGGGTCGTAAGCGTCTTGCTGTCTGAGCTGTAACGTTTGAACATGGGCAAGCGTGATGATCGCTTGCATGATCCAAAAGCGTTTCAGCAAGCGCTAATGACCCGTCCGTTAGGGCGAAGTGGGTCATTTTTGGTGTATCGGATCCCTTCTCAAGATGGTCCTCGGCTTGGGTTTGTTCTTCCAAAAAAGCTCGTTCGGACAGCAGTTCAAAGAAATCAAATCAAGCGCTGGGCGCGGGATTGGTTTCGAAAGCCAGATGCTCCTGTTCCCTCGGGCTTTGCCTTGGTGGTTCGGGTTCGGGCCCTGATACCAAAGCTTCACTGGAACTTAGTTGGCCGAAACGACACAAGGCAACACCTATTACAGGCAATGGAAAAGGCAATAGAGACGCAACAATGAAACAAACTCTTGTGCGCCTTGGTGTGGTTCCCCGCGCTATTGCCGTTTTACTGGTTCGGCTTTACCAGTGGACCATTCGGCCAATCATTGGCCCCAGATGCCGTTATCTTCCCCACTGTTCAGACTATGCTATTGAGTCGTTTCAAGAGCATGGTTTGTTTTCGGGCGGCTGGCTGACCACCAAGCGGCTTTGCCGCTGTCATCCCTGGGCCACGGGTGGCCTTGACCCCGTTCCTGCCAAGTCATTCAACACACAACGTATTTCATCTCAACCATCTATTACTGATTGAATCCTATGGATACTCGTCGTGCCATTTTGTGGGTAATTTTCTCGATGTCTTTGTTGATGCTCTGGGATGCGTACATGCGTCACACGGGCCAAGGATCGATGTTTGGATCACCCACCCCCAAGGTTGAAAAGGTGGTTGGCGCTGACGGGGCAACAGGAACAAGCTCTGGCCCATCTGCCGTTCCAGCGGCCGCAAAGCCCGATAGTGCTGCCATTCCCACCCCCACTCAGGTCAATAAAGAGGCTGCAAAAGCCGCTGCAACACCCATTGCCGCAACAGCGGCTGTGGGCGAGAAAATCACATTAAAAAACGGTGAAATTGAATTAGAGATTGATACCCAAGGTAGCCGGATCACTCGGGCTGTCTTGTTAAACCAGTTTTCTGACGCTTATGAGGGTAAACGTGTCATTCTTTTTGATCAAAACCCTGCCCGCCGATACGAAGCCCATTCTGGTCTGATTGGGCAATCTGCTGCTCAGGCCTCTTATCCTAATCACACCTCCGTGTTTAAGCGGGTTCCGGTGCGCGAAGGTCTGGACCCCAATCGCCATGTTGCTTTGATGGCCGAGTCTGGCGGCATGAAATTAACCAAAACCTATTCTCTAGATGAGAAAGGTTTTGCTGTGAAGGTCTCCCACACTGTTCAAAATACGGGTGCAGATACGGCAACGCCAATGATCTATCTGCAATTAATGCGCAACGGGGATCGTCCACCTGGGGAGAGTCAGTTTTATCAAACCTTTATTGGTCCTGCCGTGTTTACCCAAGAGGGTAAATTCCAAAAAATCGATTTTGGCGACATTGAAAAGAACAAAGCTTCCCATGTGAAATCGGCAAGCGATGGCTGGTTCGGTATCGTGCAGCATTACTTTGTTAGCGCGTGGATTCCCCAAAATGAAGCCGCACGCGAGTTCTACACACGCCGTGTAGAAAACAATCTTTATAGCGTCGGTTTGATTCAGGCACTGCCAGCCCTGGCACCCGGTGCACAACAGACCCACGAGGCCGTTCTTTTTTCTGGCCCACAACTGCAAGATGTTTTGGAAAAGCTTGCCCCTGGTCTTGATCTGGTAGTGGACTACGGCTGGTTAACTTTCTTGGCTAAACCCATCTATTGGTTGTTGGATCAACTCTATGGTGTGGTGGCGAACTGGGGTTGGGCGATTGTTCTGTTGACCATCATCATTAAGCTGATTTTCTATCCGCTGTCGGCCGCAAGCTATAAGTCGATGGCCAAGATGAAGGCTGTTACGCCGCGTCTGATGAAGCTTCGTGAGCTCTATGCCAACGACAAGGCCAAGCTCAATCAGGCCATGATGGAACTCTATAAGACAGAGAAAATCAATCCGCTCGGTGGCTGTCTACCTATCTTGATTCAAATCCCTGTGTTCATTGCACTTTATTGGGTCTTGTTGGCCAGTGTGGAGATGCGTAATGCGCCATGGCTGGGCTGGGTGACGGACTTGTCAGTGCCGGATCCGTATTACATCTTGCCCGTGATCATGGCGATCACCATGTTCATTCAGACCAAGCTGAATCCCCCCCCACCGGACCCGATTCAGGCCAAGGTCATGATGTTCATGCCCATCATTTTTTCAATCTTTTTCTTCTTCTTCCCGGCCGGCCTGGTGCTGTACTGGTTGGTGAACAATATCTTGTCGATTGCGCAGCAGTATTACGTGATGAAACAGATTGAAAAGGCTTCGGCTGCCCATCGTTAAATAATGGCGCCGCATGACATCGGACACCATTGTTGCGATTGCTACGGCCCCAGGGCGCGGCGCCATTGGGGTCATTCGTGTTTCCGGGCCGGCTGTCCGGGCGGTCATGCTGGCGGTCTGTGGCAAGGCCTTGGCGCCACGGGTTGCCACGCATCTTAGTTTTTTAGATCAACAGCAGCAGGCCATCGACGATGGCCTTGCCATCTTTTTTCCTGGGCCGCACTCCTACACTGGCGAAGATGTTTTAGAGCTTCAGGGCCACGGGGGCCCCGGTGTTTTGTCTTTGGTGTTACAGCGCTGTCTTGCTATCGACGGGACTTCTACGATTCACGGCCAGGCATCCCGGATTCGGCTCGCCGCGCCGGGGGAGTTCACGCAGCGGGCATTTTTAAATGACAAACTTGATTTGGCCCAGGCCGAGGCCGTTGCGGATTTGATCGATGCAGGATCCGAGCGTGCTGCGAAAAGTGCGCTGGCATCACTACAAGGCCGCTTCAGTCAGCTAATCCGTGAGCTGGAAGGCCGACTGATTGACTTGCGTATGCGGGTCGAGGCCTGTCTTGATTTTCCGGAAGAGGATATTGAGTTCATTGCGCGTGAGGGTGTGGCTCAAAAGTTATCTGACATCAGTCAACTGCTTTCCAATATTCAGACCAGTGCCCATCGGGGTGCGGTTCTTCGTGAAGGCCTGCGCGTGGTCTTGGTCGGCGCTCCCAATGTTGGAAAGTCGTCTTTATTGAATGCACTTGCTGAACAAGATGTTGCCCTGGTGACCGATATCGCGGGGACTACCCGTGATCGTATTGTTCAAGAGATTGTGATTGATGGCGTGCCAATCCACATCATTGATACCGCAGGCCTTCGGGAAACCCAGGATGTGGTGGAGCGACTCGGTATTGAGAGAACCTGGCAAGAGATTGAGCAGGCACAGGTGGTGCTGTTGTTACAAGATGCCAGCGGAAAAATTTCTGCCCAGGGCGATTTGGAAAGATTGGTCCTGGCCAAAGCAGCATCACGCCGCTCGGTGATACGGGTTTTTAACAAGGCAGATTTGTTATCAACACCGTCACCCCAAGGATTGCCATCCGGGCAGCTTGAGCATCAGGTCTGGATATCCGCCAAGACGGGCCTGGGCTTAGATAGCCTGCGGCAATTGTTGTTGTCGCTTGCGGGGTGGAGTGGTGACGGCGCATCGGGCGTGTTTTCGGCCCGCGCGCGGCACTTAGATGCACTTACCAGGGCCCAGGCCCAGATGTCTGCGGCGACAGATCATCTTCGTGGCCAAGAACTTGAACTCTTGGCGGAGTGTTTGCGCCAGGCGCAAACAGCCTTGTCTGAAATTACCGGTGAGTTTTCCCCAGATGATTTACTGGGCGAAATCTTTGGTCGTTTCTGTATCGGTAAATGACCTTGCTTGGATATCTCTGGGTTATCTGAAAAATCCAGTCATTTTGCGCTTGGTAATTCTGAGCGTGCCATTTTCAGGCTCGGATCCATCTGAGTCGGTGCTTTTCTCGGTGGACTCGAAAACCCCCAACGTTTTGTTTTTGCGCACCTGATCGGCTGCAAAAATTTGCCCACTCATGGCGATATAGACACCGGGGGTAAGGGTCTGAACGGCAGCAGTCGCCATGCCAAGATTAAATAGCGCGTCTGAATCTTTTTGACTGGCCGGTACCATGGCCCCGGTAAAGACCACCACCTGATTTTCTTTGCGCTGCAACATAACCCGTTTTGCGCTTTCCACCATGGTGTCTGTCCCGTGAAGCACAACAATCTGGGGCTCTGGCACTTCGGCGATGCGGTTGGCCAAGATGTCACGGTCTTGCTCGGTCATGTCGAGACTATCGATCAGCATCAGGGTTTCAACCCGATAATTTTGCGCAATGCGACTTGTCTTTGCCCAATCTGAAATGTGGGACTGGCCAAACCCCATTTGTCCGCTATCTGCCAGGTAGATTTTTTCAATTGTGCCGCCGCAGCTTAGAAAGAGCAGTGGAGTTGTCGGGTTCATGAGCATGGGTCAAATGTTAAGATGACATGAGTTTGTCACAAACGCGCCGTCGGCATGCCGTCTAGGCGCGTATGTCTTTTTAGACAAGAACAAGAAGCATCAAACTTTAATTCTTACGACCAGCAGACCATGAATATCAACACTCCAAGCTATGTCCAACACCAGGGCCTGATCGACTGGGTAACCTCGATCGCACAAAAAACAAAGCCAGCCAATGTGGTCTGGTGTGATGGGTCAGAGGAAGAGGCCAATCGGCTGCTTGCTGAAATGGTGGCCAGTGGCACACTGAAAAAATTAAACCCCGCCAAGCGGCCCAATTCCTATCTTGCCTGTTCGTCGCCGTCGGATGTGGCCCGCGTGGAAGACCGCACCTTTATTTGTAGCGACCGCAAAGAAGATGCCGGCCCCACCAATAACTGGATTGATCCCGCAGAGATGCGCAAGACCCTGGATGGTCTGTTTGATGGCTGTATGCAGGGCCGCACCATGTATGTCATCCCATTTTCAATGGGCCCGATCGGGTCGCCGATTGCCCACATTGGCGTTGAAATTTCTGACTCCCCCTATGTGGTGGTCAACATGCGCCTGATGACCCGTATGGGTAAGGCAGTCTTTAATGTATTGGGGCATCACGGGTCTTTCGTGCCCTGTGTGCATACGGTGGGCATGCCATTGCTGGCTGGCCAAAAAGATGTGGCCTGGCCCTGCAATGACACCAAATACATTGTTCATTTCCCCGAGACCCAGGAAATCTGGTCGTATGGCTCGGGCTACGGCGGCAATGCGCTCTTGGGTAAGAAGTGCTTTGCGCTCAGGATTGCTTCGGCCATGGGTAAAAAACAGGCCCACGGCGCCAACCCTGGCTGGTTTGCCGAGCACATGTTGATCCTGGGGGTGCAGGCACCCTGGGGCAAGAAATATCACGTGGCGGCAGCGTTTCCTTCGGCCTGTGGCAAGACCAATTTCGCGATGTTGATTCCACCCAAAGGGCTGGATAACGGCGGCTGGAAGATCACGACCATTGGCGATGATATTGCCTGGATTAAGCCCGATGCCCACGGCAGGCTGCGGGCCATTAACCCTGAAAATGGTTACTTTGGCGTAGCCCCGGGAACTAACGAGAAGACCAATTACAACTGCATGGCCTCGCTTAAAGAAAACGTGATCTTTACTAACGTGGCCTTAACGGATGATGGCGATGTCTGGTGGGAGGGCATGACCGACACACCACCGGCCCATTGCATTGATTGGCAAGGCAAAGATTGGACACCGGAGATCGGCAAAGCCGAGGGCCGAAAGGCCGCCCACCCCAACGCACGCTTCACGGTGGCATCGGTTCAAAACCCTGTGATCGACTCTGAGTGGGACAACCCCGATGGTGTGGCCATTGATGCCTTTATTTTCGGTGGCCGGCGATCCACCACGGTGCCCTTGGTCACCGAGGCGCGCAACTGGGAAGAGGGTGTTTACATGGCGGCGACCATGGGTTCGGAAACCACCGCAGCGGCCGCTGGCCAGCAGGGTGTTGTTCGGCGTGACCCATTCGCCATGCTGCCATTTTGTGGCTACAACATGGCTGAATATTTTGGCCATTGGCTTGACCTTGGCGAAAAGTTATCGGCCAGCGGTGCAAAACTTCCAAAGATCTTTTGTGTGAATTGGTTTAGAACCGATGAAAACGGCAAGTTTGTCTGGCCTGGCTTTGGCGAAAACGCGCGCGTGTTGAAGTGGATGTTGCAGCGGATTGAGGGCAATGCCAGCGGTGTGGAGCATGTCTTTGGTGTTACTCCACGTTATGAAGACCTGGATTGGTCGGGATTGAATTTTTCTGCCGAGCAGTTTGCCAAGATCACATCGATTGATCGTGATTCTTGGAAACAAGAGTTCACACTGCATGCAGAGTTGTTTACAAAGCTTGCCCATGGGTTGCCGGATACCCTTCCGAAAACCAAGGCGGCCTTGGAGCAAAAACTACAGGAGCGGCTTGCCGCTTAATGAGCGGTGAGTTGATTTAAAACCCTGGGTGAGCAGCCGCTTGCCTGGGGTTTTTTATTGCCATCAGTGGCCTTGAGCCTGTGATGTTTTAGTGGTTGATTCGGGGCTGATTGGGGTGTTCGTTTTGACTGGCCAACCGATCAGCAAGTGCGATTGCGGCAAGCAAGGAGCCAGGATCAGCACAATTTTTCCCTGCAATATCAAAGGCCGTGCCGTGATCCACACTGGTCCGAATAAAGGGCAGGCCGAGTGTAATGTTGACGCCTTGATCAAGACCTAAGTATTTGATCGGAATTAACCCCTGGTCGTGATATTGGGCAATCACAACGTCAAAATCTCGGTGGTGGCGTGCCCGCATAAAAATCGTGTCGCCTGGCCAGGGCCCGGACACATTCACACCAAAGCCTTTTGCTTTGGCAATGGCCGGGCCGATCACATCGATCTCTTCACGGCCAAAAAGGCCCGACTCGCCAGCGTGGGGGTTTAGGCCAGCGACTGCGATCCGTGGTTTGGTCACCCCGAGCTGCTGGCAGCCTTGTTCGGTGAGCATAATGGTCTGAACGAGATCCTCGACATTGATGGCATCAATCATGTCTTTGAGTGAGACATGGACGCTATTTAAAACCACGCGCAGATCTGGATTGACCAGCATCATGCGAACGGGGGGCGGTGCCGACGGACTTGCAAGATCAGCGAGCATTTCTGTGTGGCCGGGCCAGGGGTGGCCGGCAAGAGAGAGGGCTTCTTTGTGAATTGGGGCGGTCACGATTCCGGCCGCCTCGCCACGGGTGCACTGGGCGACCGCAGCACGAATTGATTCAAATGCCGCCTGACCTGATTCTTTTCCCACATGACCAACATTAATTTTGTCTTTTTCCCATTTGTTAGGAACAAAAACCATATTTTCGGTGGGAATTGAAAGCCTTTTTCCCTCTTCCTTAAACCAGTCTGGGTCTCCGGAAATCAGCAGGGGCCGTTGGCCTGTTCCAGAGTCGTGCCACTGGGCGATGGCCTTGAGCACGATTTCTGGGCCAATTCCTGCGGGATCGCCAGATGTCACAATGAGCGGTTTCATGCCGCGATGCTAACAAACCAGGGTTGTTGCTGTGAGCGGCAACTCTATTTGGACGATTCATGATTTCTGAGATTCTGAGCTTGGGCCAGCCGGGTGGGCCCGAGATGGGCGTGTTGTTGCTTCTGGCCATGTTTGCGATGTTGGCCGGATTTGTCGATGCGGTAGTCGGTGGGGGTGGCCTGGTGGCGGTCCCAGCCCTGTTCTCTTTTGTGCCGAACGCTTCAGCTGCCACGCTCTTTGGCACCAACAAGATTTCCTCGATTGCCGGGACGTTTTTCGCGGCAAGCCGTTACCTGAAGGCCGTTCAGCTGCCATGGAATGCGGTATTGCCCGCATTGGTGGGGGCGGGAATTTTCGGCTGGCTGGGCGCAGCAGCGGTGAGCCTTTTACCCCGGGCGCTGGCCCAGCCACTGGTGCTGGTGCTGCTGATTGTGGTGGCGATTGTCACTTTTCGGAAAAAAGAGATGGGCAGCGTTCATGCGCCCCGTTTAAGCCTTCCTCAACAGCGGATCTTCGGTTTTTTGATGGGTGCGGCGCTGGGTTTTTATGATGGATTTTTTGGGCCAGGTACCGGCGCGTTTTTAATCTTCGTGTTTGTGCGCTTCTTTGGGTATGATTTCCTGCACGCGTCTGCCTCAAGCAAAGTCGTGAATCTCATGACCAATTTTGCAGCGCTGGCGTTTTTTCTGCCTGCCGGCCAATACCTGTTGGTTGCTGCGGTGGTGATGGCCATTTGTAATATTGCGGGGGCCTGGATTGGGGCCCATCTCGCAGTAAAAAAAGGCAGTCAATTTGTTCGAAAATTTTTCTTAATTCTTTTGGTCGTCCTTATTCTGCGGATGGGGTATGCCACTTTGGAGATGTTGTGATGAATGCACCTCAGTTTGAGTTGGGCCAGTCGTTGGTGGGCAATTGGATTCAAGGTAGGACAGCGGCGAGCCAGTCGAGTCGAACAGCACCAGTGTTTAACCCTGCAACCGGCGAGATTGCCCGACAGGTGTCGCTATCGACCGCCGCAGAGGTGGCGCAGGCTGTTGACGCTGCTGCCAAGGCCTTTCCTGCTTGGTCGGCCACACCTGCCGTTAAACGGGCTCGCGTGTTGTTTGCATTCAAAGACTGGATGGAGCGCAATATGGATGCGCTTGCCATGGCGATTACCAAAGAGCATGGCAAGACCTTTGACGATGCCAAAGGGGAAGTCCAGCGCGGATTGGAAGTGGTGGAGTTTGCCTGTGGCATTCCACATCTTTTAAAAGGCGAGTACACCGAGCAGGTGGGTGGCGGCATTGATGCATGGAGCATGCGTCAAGCGATCGGCGTTTGCGTTGGTATCACGCCATTTAACTTCCCGGTGATGGTGCCCTGCTGGATGTATCCAGTAGCCATTGCTTGCGGCAATACGTTTGTGTTGAAACCTTCGGAGCGTGATCCATCGGCCTCATTGATGATGGCCCAGGGCTTAAAAGAGTGTGGCCTGCCCGATGGTGTATTCAACGTGGTTCAGGGGGACAAAGAGGCCGTTGATGCGCTGATGTCTCACCCCAAGGTGGCCGCCATTAGTTTTGTGGGTTCAACTCCGATTGCGAAATACATTCATGAGACCGCCGCGAAAAACGGCAAGCGGGTTCAGGCTTTGGGTGGCGCGAAGAATCATTTGGTCGTGATGCCCGATGCAGATCTGGATCAAGCCGTTGACGCCTTGATCGGTGCCGCCTACGGCTCGGCCGGTGAACGTTGCATGGCCATTTCGGTTGCGGTGGCCGTTGGTAATGTGGCCGATGCATTGGTGGCCAAGATTGCTGAGAAAGCGAAAGCCATTCGTGTTGCGCCGGGGGATGCCAAGGGTGCCGAGATGGGCCCATTGGTGACTGCGGCGCATTTGGAAAAGGTCCGCGGTTATGTCGGCCAGGGCGTTGCCGAGGGGGCCAAGCTGGTGGTCGATGGCCGTGGCCTGCAAGTCGCTGGATTTGAAAAAGGCTTTTACATTGGCCCCTGCTTGTTTGACAACGTCAAACCCAGCATGAAGATTTATCAAGAAGAAATCTTTGGTCCGGTATTAAGCGTGGTGCGTGTGAAAGATTTTGAAGAGGCCTTGTCGTTAATTCATGGCCATAGCTTTGCCAACGGGGTTGCTTTGTTTACCCGTGACGGCGATAGCGCACGCGAATTTGCTTCTCGTATTCAGGTGGGCATGGTGGGCATCAATGTGCCGATTCCTGTACCGATGGCCTTTCATTCGTTTGGCGGCTGGAAAGACTCGCTGTTTGGTGACCATCACATCCATGGCCCCGAAGGTGTGCGTTTTTATACCCGCTACAAGGCCATTACACAGCGTTGGCCGCAGGGCATTCGCTCGGGCGCTGAATTTGTCATGCCAACCATGAAGTAATCGAATAAGAATCCTTTACGTTTTTTAGTGGCGATCGGAAATCAGGTGGAATTAAAGACCAAGGGCTTTATTAACGGACAGTGGGTAGACGCGATGTCTGGCCGCACCTTTGCTGTCACCAATCCGGCAACTGGCGAGACCATTGCAATGGTTTCGGATATGGGCCGAGACGACGCACTGGCGGCGGTGAGTGCTGCCTATCAGGCCCTGCCGAAATGGCGGGCCTTGACGGCCAAAGAGCGCAGTCTGCGTTTGAAGGCTTGGTTCGATCTGATTTTGAAAAATTCAGATGCCTTAGCGGCACTCATGACGGCCGAGCAGGGCAAGCCCCTGGCCGAGGCAAAAGGCGAGGTGATTTACGGTGCGTCTTTTGTTGAGTGGTTCGCGGAAGAAGCCAAGCGGGTCTATGGCGATGTCATCCCGTCACCAGTTCCTGGCCGCAAACTTCTGGTCATGAAGGAGCCCATTGGTGTGGCGGCGGCCATCACGCCCTGGAATTTTCCTCTGGCCATGATTACACGTAAGTGTGCGCCAGCTATCGCAGCAGGCTGTACAGTCGTTGTTAAGCCAGCTGAAGCCACACCATTAACGGCCCTGGCTTTGGCCGATTTGGCCCAACAGGCCGGTATTTCTCCTGGGGTTTTCAACGTGGTGGTGGGGGACGCAGCCTCTGCCCCAGAGATTGGCAAGGTGCTGTGCGAAGACAAGCGGGTACGGAAGGTCTCGTTTACTGGGTCGACTGAAGTTGGCCGGATTTTGTTACGCCAGTCGGCGGACACGGTGAAAAAGCTGTCGCTTGAGCTTGGCGGCAATGCGCCCTTTATTGTTTTTGACGATGCGGATGTGGATGAGGCGGTCGAAGGCGCCATGGTTTCGAAATATCGCAACGCCGGCCAGACTTGCGTCTGTGCCAATCGGATCTATGTGCAAGATGGGGTCTACGATCAGTTTGCGAAGAAATTGGCGGAAAAAGTGGCCCTGCTGCGGGTTGGCCCGGGTACTCAGTCGGGGGTTCAGATCGGGCCGCTGATTGAGCCTGCGGCTCTGGCCAAGGTTCAGTCTCATGTGGACGATGCGGTAAAGGGGGGCGCAAAGGTAGTAGTGGGCGGCAAGGCCCACGCCCTTGGGGGCCTGTTCTACGAGCCAACGGTGATGACGGAAGTGACCCCAGGCATGCTGATCTCCCGTGAAGAGACCTTTGGTCCTGTGGCGCCCCTGTTCCGTTTCAAAACTGAGGAAGACGTGATTGCCATGGCCAACGACACAGATTTTGGCCTCGCCGCCTATTTTTATTCCCGAGATGTTGGCCGAATTTTCCGCGTTGCCGAGGCCCTGGAGGCCGGCATGGTTGCAGTGAATACTGGGGCGTTTTCCAATGAGGTAGCACCCTTTGGCGGTGTGAAGCAGTCTGGCCTGGGTCGCGAGGGCTCTAAGTACGGCATTGAGGACTACTTGGAAATCAAGTTTGTCACCCTGGCAGGCCTCTGATTGTTTCACGTGAAACAAAATGATCTATCCCAAGGCCTTTGATGTCATCGTTGTTGGTGGCGGCCACGCAGGGACCGAGGCAGCTTTAGCTTCGGCCCGAATGGGCTGCCAGACGCTTTTGCTGACTCATAGCTTGGAAACCCTTGGCCAGATGTCGTGTAACCCCTCGATCGGGGGCATTGGAAAAGGTCACTTGGTCAAAGAGATTGACGCTCTGGGCGGAGCCATGGCCCTGGCAACAGACGAGGCGGGCATTCAATTTCGGATTCTGAATAGCTCCAAGGGCCCGGCGGTCCGTGCGACCCGGGCCCAGGCAGATCGGGTCTTATATCGCAAGGCGATTCGAACTCGACTGGAGAACCAGCCAAATCTGTGGCTTTTTCAGCAGGCCGTGGACGATTTGTTGGTGTCGGGCGACCGGGTGACCGGGGTTCAGACCAACACTGGCCTGGTATTTCATGGCAAAACCGTGGTGCTCACGGCAGGCACCTTTCTGGACGGCAAGATTCACATTGGTCTGGACAACCATCCGGGGGGCAGGGCGGGGGATCCGCCATCAATCCGGCTCTCGGCTCGACTAAAAGAGTTAAAGCTGCCCCAGGGCCGGCTTAAAACTGGTACCCCACCCCGAATCGATGGCCGGACCATCGATTATTCGGTTCTGGCTGAACAACCTGGTGATCTTGATCCGGTACCGGTTTTTTCCTTTATTGGGGATGCGGCCATGCACCCCCAACAGATTCCTTGCTGGGTGACCCATACCAATGCCAAGACCCATGAGATTATTCGTGGTGGGTTGGATCGCTCGCCCATGTTTACTGGGGTGATCGAGGGCGTTGGGCCCCGTTACTGTCCGTCGATTGAAGACAAGGTCCATCGCTTTGCCGATAAGGATGCCCACCAGATTTATCTAGAGCCAGAGGGCTTAACGACCCACGAGGTCTATCCGAACGGTATTTCGACAAGCCTGCCGTTTGATATTCAGCTGGCCCTGGTCCATTCCATGCGGGGCTTGGAGAACGCCCATATTCTGCGCCCTGGCTACGCGATCGAGTACGACTACTACGATCCGCGTGGTTTGACGCCCTGGTTTGAGACCAAGGCGATTGCTGGTCTATTCTTTGCCGGCCAGATCAATGGCACCACGGGCTATGAAGAAGCGGCTGCTCAGGGCTTGTTGGCCGGGGCGAACGCTGCTTTGCAGGTTCAGGGGAAAGAACCTTGGGTGCCTGCCCGTGACGAGGCCTATCTTGGCGTACTGGCCGACGACCTGGTCACCCGGGGGGTGACCGAGCCCTACCGCATGTTTACAAGCCGCGCAGAGTATCGCCTTAGTCTGCGTGAAGACAATGCCGACCTTCGGTTGACAGAGGCCGGTCGAAGACTGGGGCTGGTGGACGATACCCGTTGGCAGGCGTTTTGCGAAAAACGCGAGGCGATTGAGCGGGAGACCAGCCGGCTTGCGGCGGCGCTGGTTGGCCCGAAGCGCTTTCCAGAGTCTGAGATCAATCGAGTTATCGCGGGCCCCTTGGATCATGAGACCCCGGCGCTCGACTTGTTAAAGCGGCCCCAGGTCAACTACTCGGGCCTTATTTCTCTGGTCGACCGAGAGGGCCAGCACTCGCTTGCCGCCGAAAAGCCTTTATCGCCACAGGTCCAAGAACAGGTGGAAATCCAGGCCAAATATGCAGGCTACATCTCCCGCCAGCGGGACGAAGTCGCCCGGCATGCCAACCAGGAAAAGGCTGAGCTACCTGCAGATATTGATTACGCCCAGGTCCGTGGCCTGTCGATTGAAGTCCGACAAAAACTTCAGGCCGTGATGCCCAAGACTCTGGGGCAGGCCAGCCGTATTTCTGGGGTGACGCCTGCCGCAATTTCTCTGTTATGGATTCATTTGAAACGCCTTCGGGCCGGTAAGGGCCTTGAGGGCCAAGAAAGGGCGGCTTGATTTGCCGAGTGTGGAACTGTCGACGCAAGACCTAGCCGCCAAAATCCATGGGGCCTGGCAGCCCCCGTCGCCGGAATTCGCGTTGACCGAAGCCCAGTGCCAGGATTTAGCGAACTATTTGCTGCTTTTGAATCACTGGAATCGGGTGCACAGCCTGACTGCCATTGAAGAAGTTGATCAGCAGATTCGGCGCCATTTGATTGATGGCTTAAGTGTCTGGCCTGAAATCATCAAAAAATTCGGCCAAGACCCGGAAATCAGGGTGGCCGATGTGGGCTCTGGCATGGGCGTGCCGGGGGTGGTCTGGGCCATTGTCATGCCGAAATCCAGGTTTGATCTCATTGAGCGGCAGCAGAAAAAGGCGGCTTTTTTGCGCCATGTTGCAGGCCGGCTGGGGCTCTCCCCCCGCGTTCGCGTGGTGGCCCAGGATGTGCGGGCCCATCATGCAGAACCCCGTTATGATCTGATTACGTCACGTGCGTTTGCAGCACTACCGGATTTTTTAACGGTAACGCAGTCAATTGCCGGGCCATCGACCCAGTGGGCGGCCATGACAGGCAGGCTGAAAGCAGAAGTTAGTGAGCGAAAACTTATTAAAATAAACAATAAAAACGGGGGGTTTGTGGTCGACCAGATTATTCCGATCACGGTACCGGGGCTGGATGCAGACCGGCATTTGATTTGGGCAAAGGGTGCCGCATGAGTGCGCAGATCTTTGCCGTGGCCAATCAAAAGGGCGGCGTTGGTAAAACCACAACGTCGGTGAATGTCTCAGCAGCCCTGGCACGGCTAGGCCAGCGGGTTCTATTGGTGGACTTAGACCCCCAGGGCAACGCCACGATGGGCAGCGGGATCAACAAGCATGAGCTTGAGCAGTCTGTCTATCAGGTGCTTTTGGGTGAAATGCCTGTTGCTGAAGCGACTATTCATTCGGACCCGGGCGGTTACGACGTGTTAGCGGCCAATCGCGACCTGGCTGGCGCTGAAATCGAGTTGGTCGACATGAAAGATCGCGAGCATCGCCTGGCCAACGCCTTGGCCGAGGTATCGGAGCGATACGACTTCGTTTTCCTGGATTGCCCACCATCATTGTCGCTGTTGACACTTAATGGCTTGTGTTCCGCGCATGGCGTGATTATTCCCATGCAGTGTGAATACTTTGCGCTCGAGGGTCTGTCGGACCTGGTGAATTCGATCAAGCGTGTGCACGCCAATTTAAACCCCAAGCTCAAAATTATTGGCCTGCTGCGGGTCATGTTCGATCCGCGCATGACCCTGTCGCAGCAAGTCTCTGAGCAGCTTGTCACCCACTTCGGGGACAAGGTATTTGAATCCATTATTCCGCGTAACGTGCGGCTTGCCGAGGCACCCAGCTATGGACAGCCAGGGATCGTCTATGACCCCGGCTCACGGGGTTCCCGGGCCTATATTGATTTTGGCGCAGAGCTCATTGGCAGGCTTGCGTCCCAAGTGTCGGAGACCAGATGAACACAGTGAAGAAAAAAGGGCTCGGCCGGGGCCTAGACGCATTATTGGGAGGTGTATCCCCAGCGATTGAGTCGGGATCGAATCAAAAGACGCTATCCATCTCCCAGCTACAAGCGGGCAAGTATCAACCCCGTCAGGGTATGGACCAGGCCAGCCTTGAGGAGTTGGCCGAATCGATTCGGTCGCAGGGCATCATGCAGCCACTGCTGGTCCGTTCGATCTCGCGGGCTTCGGGGCCGGCCTTTGAAATTATTGCGGGCGAGCGCCGGTTCCGTGCGGCTCAGATGGCGGGCCTAAAAGAAGTGCCTGTCATTGTTCGGGATGTGGATGACCAGGCCGCCTTGGCCATGGCCCTGATTGAAAACCTGCAGCGGGAAGACTTATCGGCTTTGGAAGAGGCGCAGGGCATTGACCGGTTGATTCGTGAATTTGGTCTGACCCACGAGCAAGCAGCCCAGGCGGTTGGCCGCTCAAGAAGTGCGACTTCGAATTTGTTGCGGCTGTTGCAGCTACCGGCTGCAGTCCAGGACATGTTGCGCGATCAGAAAATTGATGCGGGCCATGCGCGGGCCATGTTGTCTTTGCCGCCGGCGCAGCAGCGTGCTTTGGCAGAGCGGATCGTCCACGATCAGCTCTCGGTTCGTGATACCGAGCGCGCTGTGGCCAAGGTAATCGCGGGCGCAACGGTGGCCTCAATTAAGCCAAAGGCCGGCGCGAAAAAAGCAGCCGCCAGTCACCAGCGGGATTGGGATCGGGTAGAAGAGCAATTGTCTGATGCGATCGGCTTGCCGGTGGTGCTAAAGCAAGGGCGGGGCAGTAAAGGCGAGTTGGTGATCCGGTTTTCAAGCCTTGATGAATTGGATGGTGTGATTGGCCGCCTGGTGCCACAGGGACTGCCTGATCGCTGATGTCTTGCCGGTTTTCTGAATTGACGCATCGTCCATTCGGACGATATCATTTCAGGGTTTTCGCTAGGTGCGTCTGCAACGGGCGAATCCACCCACAAAAGGAACGATAAAAAAGGTGTGGATCGCTGTTTTTCTTCAGGTTGCGATAACGCTGTTGGCGGGAATGGCAACGTGGCTCGGCTGGGGCACGGCGCATGCAGTGTCGCTGGTTGCAGGGGGGGGTTCCATAGCAGTTCCAAATGCTTTGTTGGCTCTTCGACTTTCCACGAGCCAGCCCCGTTTTGCGCCCGTGGTGCTGCTGATTGGCGAGTTTGTAAAGATTGGTTTGTCGGTGTTGATGTTGTGGTCGGCCTACCGGTGGATTTCTGATCTGTCGTGGGGCGCGTTGATCGTTGGTGTGATCCTTGCTCTAAAAATTGTCTGGATCACTCCCTGGGTTCAGGGCCAACTGGATCGCCGCCGCGTGCCGAACATTTAGAGTGATGTTGTTAAGTAAGTAAAAATTTAGAAAAAATAAAAAGTTCTAACTGCGAGCAAACAAGACATGGCTTCAAACACTGCCCCCACCTCTGCGGAATACATCATTCACCACCTGGGGCATCTGACGACCACTGGAAAGCCCCAGAAAGACATCATTGATTTTTCAATCTTGAACATCGACACCATGTTCTGGTCTTTGTCGATGGGCCTGCTTCTGATTTTCATTTTGTGGTCGGTGGCCAAAAAGGCCACCTCGGGCGTGCCCGGCCGACTGCAGGCCGCAGTAGAGATCGTGGTTGAAATGGTGGAAGAGCAGTCCAAATCCATCGTGCATGGCAACCGTCAATTTATTGCGCCGCTCGCGCTGACCGTGTTCCTGTGGGTGATTTTCATGAACACCCTGGACTTATTACCGGTCGACCTTCCCCACTTTATCTTCGCGCTCACTGGCCTTGATAGCGTGATTCACTACCACCGAATTGTTCCAACCGCCGACTTAAACGGCGCCATGGGGATGTCCCTTGGCGTGTTGGCGCTCATGCTCTATTACAACTTCAAGATCAAAGGTGTTGGCGGCTTTGTGCATGAGCTTTTCTGTGCCCCCTTTGGCGCGCACCCCGCACTCTGGATCCCGAACCTGGCGATCAACATCATTGAATTTGTTGCGAAGACTGTTTCGCTCGGCATGCGACTGTTTGGAAACATGTATGCCGGTGAGTTGGTGTTTTGTTTGATTGCCTTGTTGGGCGGTACAGCAACGTTGTTTGGCTTTGTTGGACACGTGCTTGCCGGTTCGATCTGGGCGATCTTCCACATCCTGATCGTTTTACTGCAAGGCTTCATCTTCATGATGTTGACCTTGGTGTATATCGGCCAGGCTCATGAGGGGCACTGACACTTAATCAGAGCCTGGTTTTTTTGAAGTTTGTTTTTTATTTATCCCATTGAGGAGTTGTTATGACGAACGTTGCTTTTGTAGCTCTTGCTTGTGGTCTGATCATCGGTCTTGGCGCTATTGGTGCTTGTATTGGTATTGGCATCATGGGCGGCAAGTTTATTGAGGCATCTGCCCGCCAGCCCGAGTTGATGAATGCATTGCAAACCAAAATGTTCTTGTTGGCAGGTCTGATTGACGCAGCCTTCCTGATCGGTGTTGGTATTGCCATGATGTTTGCGTTTGCAAACCCGTTTGCCGGCTAAGCGCGAAGGCAGATCGAACGATTCGTGTTTTGTTCCGGCGGCATTAAACCGTCGCCGGTCGTTTGACCAACATAGAAAAAGGGTTCCAACGTGAATCTGAATGCAACACTCATCGCCCAGCTGGTGGTGTTCTTTATTTTGGGCTGGTTCACCATGAAGTTTGTGTGGCCACCCGTGATGAAGGCGCTTGACGAGCGGGCTAAGAAAATCGCTGACGGCTTGGCTGCCGCAGACAAGGCAAAGACCGACCTGGTGGCTGTTGAGCGTCGTGTCCAAGATGAACTGTCCAAGGCCAAGAATCTTGCCTCTGATGTTCGGGGTTCTGCTGAAAAGCAGGCGGCTGCTCTGATTGAACAGGCCCGTGCTGAGGCTGCCCGCTTGGTGGCCCAGGCCCGCGAGGCTGCTGAGGCCGAAGCTGGTGCCGCCATGCAACGTGCCCGCGACGAATTGCGGGATCAGGTTGCAGCACTTGCCGTGAAAGGTGCCCAGCAGATTCTGTCTCGGGAAATCAACCCGCAAGTCCATGCTGATTTGCTGGCCAACCTGAAGAAAGAGCTCTAAGTCATGGCGGAATTGCGCACGATCGCCCGGCCATATGCAGAAGCTGCGTTTGGGCTGGCACAGTCTGAAAAGGCCTTGGCCCACTGGTCGGAGTCTCTGGCGGCTTTGGCACAGGCGGTGAGCGCACCGGAATTGGTCGAGCTCATCGGCAACCCTGCATTGCCAACGGCAAAGCTGGTCGAGGTCATTGCTGCAGCGGTACCGTCGCTATCGAAAAGCGAGCGGCAGATGCTGTCGGTGCTGGCCGATAACGACCGCCTGCAGGTCTTGCCTGAAATCAGCCGGATGTTTGAATCGTTGCGCAACGACGCCGAGAGTGTGATTGCGGCAGATGTGACATCGGCCTTTCCAATGACCGATGCCCAGGTGGCAGACATCACCAAGTTGTTAGAAGCCAAGCATGGCAAAAAAGTAAAGGTCGCTGTAACTGTTGATCCAGCGCTGATTGGTGGCGTGTCCGTTGCCATTGGCGATGAAGTTTTTGATGCATCCGTGCGCGGCAAACTGTCCCGCATGGCCACTGCCCTGATGAACTAGGAGTTTATTGAATGCAACTCAACCCTTCCGAAATCAGCGAATTGCTGAAGACCAAAATCCAGGGTCTTGACCTCTCCACCGACTCCCGCAATCAGGGAACTGTGGTGACCGTGACTGACGGTATTTGCCGTATTCATGGCCTATCCAATGTGATGCAGGGCGAGATGCTCGAGTTTCCCAACAACACCGTTGGCCTGGCGCTCAACCTTGAGCGTGATTCTGTTGGCGCGGTGATTCTCGGTGAATACGAAGAGATCACCGAGGGCGACGTGGTGAAAGCCACTGGCCGAATTCTGGACGTGCCCGTTGGCCCCGAACTGATTGGCCGTGTGGTCAACGCCCTGGGTCAGCCCATTGACGGCAAGGGCCCGATTAATGCCAAGCTGACCGACGTGATTGAAAAAGTTGCTCCAGGCGTGATTTGGCGTAAGTCGGTGTCTCAGCCAGTGCAGACTGGTCTGAAGGCCATTGACGCCATGGTGCCGGTTGGCCGTGGCCAGCGTGAGTTGATCATTGGTGACCGTCAGACGGGTAAGACCGCTGTTGCCGTTGACACCATCATCAACCAAAAGGGCCAAAACGTTTATTGCGTCTACGTTGCGATTGGCCAAAAGGCTTCCACCATTGCCAACGTGGTGCGTAAGCTCGAAGAGACTGGTGCCATGGCCTACACGATTGTTGTGGCCGCAACCGCCTCTGACTCCGCCGCGATGCAGTACCTGTCGGCTTATGCCGGCTGCACCATGGGCGAGTACTTCCGTGACCGTGGTGAAGATGCGCTGATTATTTATGACGACTTGTCAAAGCAGGCCGTTGCTTATCGTCAGGTCTCCTTGCTGCTGCGCCGCCCCCCGGGCCGTGAAGCCTTCCCTGGCGACGTGTTCTATCTCCACTCGCGTTTGTTGGAGCGTGCTGCTCGCGTGAGTGAAGAGTGGGTTGAGAAATTCACTAATGGCGCTGTCAAGGGTAAAACGGGTTCTCTGACCGCACTGCCAATTATTGAAACCCAGGCTGGTGACGTGTCGGCCTTCGTTCCGACCAACGTGATTTCGATTACCGACGGCCAGATCTTCTTGGAAACCGACTTGTTTAACGCCGGTATTCGCCCTGCGATTAACGCCGGTGTGTCAGTGTCACGCGTGGGCGGTGCCGCACAGACCAAGATCATGAAACGTAAAGACACCGGTGCTGGTGTGCGTTTGGCCCTGGCCCAGTATCGTGAACTGGCCGCCTTTGCCCAGTTTGCTTCTGACCTGGATGAAGCCACCCGCAAACAGCTGGAGCGTGGCCGTATGGTGACCGAGCTCATGAAGCAGGCCCAATACCAGCCAATGGCCGTTTGGGAAATGGCACTGACACTGTTTGCTGTGAACAATGATTACATGGAAGACGTCGATGTTCGCCAGGCAGGTGCTTTTGAGCGTGCGCTGCGTGATTTCATGAAGTCCAAGTACGCCGATCTGGTGGCCCGCATTGAAGCAGCAAAAGATTTGTCGAAAGACGACGAGGCTGCCTTGCGTGCTGCAATCGCAGACTTCAAGAAAACCGGCTCTTTCTAAGGCGAACCTGCTGCTCGATTAAGGACATCCAATGCCCGGCTCAAAAGAAATTCGCAGCAAGATCAAGAGCGTGCAAAACACGCGCAAGATCACCAAGGCCATGGAGATGGTTGCAGCGTCGAAAATGCGTAAAGCACAAGAACGCATGCGTTCTGGCCGTCCCTATAGCGAAAAGATTCGTGCCATCTGCGCCAATCTTAGCCATGCGAACCCAGAATATCGCCATCCTTTTATGGTCAAGCGCAACGGCATCAAGCGTTTGGGTTTGGTGGTGGTCACGACCGACAAGGGCCTTTGCGGTGGCTTGAATACCAACTTGCTGCGACTGGTGCTCAACCAGATGCGTGAGTGGGAGTCTCAAAAAATTGGCATGCAGGTCACGGCCATTGGCAACAAGGGCCTGGGCTTTTTTAGCCGTATGGGTGCCGAAGTGGTGTCGCATGCGGTACAGCTGGGCGACAAGGCACAGTTAGAGGCCTTGATCGGGCCGCTAAAGGTTCAGCTGGATGCCTATGTCGAGGGCAAGATTGATGCGGTTTATATCTGCTACAACCAGTTTGTGAACACCATGAAGCAAGACCCCAAAGTCTTGCAGTTGCTGCCCCTGGCAGATGACCATCTTGACCGTACCGATGCGTCCCACGACTGGGATTATCTGTATGAGCCAGATGCTCCCTCGGTGCTCGATGACTTGTTGGTGCGTTATGTCGAGTCCGTGATTTACCAGGCCGTTGCCGAAAACATGTCATGCGAGCAGAGCGCCCGCATGGTGGCCATGAAGGCCGCATCGGACAACGCCAAGAAACTGATCGATGACTTGCAGCTGACTTATAACAAGGCACGTCAGGCAGCAATTACCAAAGAGCTTTCAGAGATTGTGGGTGGCGCAGCAGCGGTATAACGCTGGGCCGTATGTGAAACAGACAGTGACGTTTAAGTTGATTGAATTAATTTAAGGACAGAATCATGAGTACTGCACAAGCAAATGCGGCACAAGGCAAGATTGTTCAGTGTATCGGCGCTGTGGTGGACATTCAGTTCCCCGCCAATGCCATGCCCAAGGTTTACGATGCACTCGTGCTCGATGCCAGCGCCGAGCATCCGCTCGTTGAAAAAGGCCTGACCTTCGAGGTGCAGCAGCAGATCGGCGACGGCGTGGTCCGCACGATTGCCATGGGTTCCTCTGACGGCCTGCGTCGCGGCATGCTGGTTAACGGCACCGGCAAGGGCATTTCGGTTCCCGTGGGTGAGGGCACTTTGGGTCGCATCATGGACGTGCTGGGCCGCCCCATTGACGAAGCTGGTCCTGTGCAGACCAACGAATATCGTGAAATTCACCAGCCTGCGCCAAAGTTTGCAGACCTGTCGCCCTCGGTGGAACTGCTGGAAACCGGCATCAAGGTGATCGACCTGATCTGCCCGTTTGCCAAGGGCGGTAAGGTGGGCCTCTTCGGTGGTGCCGGTGTGGGCAAGACCGTGAACATGATGGAATTGATTAACAACATTGCCAAGCAGCACTCGGGTCTTTCTGTGTTTGCTGGCGTGGGCGAGCGTACTCGTGAAGGAAACGACTTCTATCACGAGATGAAGGACTCCAACGTGTTGGATAAAGTCGGCATGGTCTTCGGTCAGATGAACGAGCCACCTGGCAACCGTCTGCGTGTGGCCCTGACTGGTCTGACCATGGCCGAGCGTTTCCGTGATGACGGCCGTGACATTCTGTTCTTCGTTGACAACATTTACCGTTACACCCTGGCCGGTACCGAAGTGTCTGCGCTGCTTGGCCGTATGCCTTCCGCTGTGGGTTATCAGCCAACGCTGGCCGAAGAAATGGGCCGCTTGCAAGAGCGGATCGTGTCGACCAAGGTGGGCTCGATTACCTCGATCCAGGCCGTGTACGTTCCTGCCGACGACTTGACCGATCCCTCGCCTGCCACCACCTTCGCCCACTTGGACGCTACCGTGGTGTTGTCGCGTGACATCGCATCGCTGGGTATTTACCCCGCTGTGGACCCGCTCGATTCAACTTCGCGTCAGGTGGACCCCAACGTGGTGGGTGAAGAGCATTACTCGGTGACTCGTCGTGTTCAGGCAACGCTGCAGCGTTACAAAGAATTGCGCGACATTATTGCGATTCTGGGTATGGACGAGCTCTCGCCTGAAGATAAGCAGATGGTGGCCCGTGCGCGTAAGATCCAGCGTTTCTTGTCGCAGCCTTTCCACGTTGCTGAAGTGTTTACCGGTTCGCCTGGCAAATACGTGACCCTGAAAGAAACCATCCGTGGTTTCAAGATGATCGTAGATGGTGAGTGTGATGCACTGCCCGAGCAGGCCTTCTACATGGTTGGCGGCATTGACGAAGCGTTTGAGAAAGCCAAGACCCTGCAGTAAGCCGGACCCAGATAGACTCGATTGATCACCCAGGAATTGCTATGTCAAAAACGTTTCAGGTAGATGTTGTCAGCGCCGAGGAAAACATTTACTCCGGCGAGGCAAGTTTTGTTGCGCTTCCTGGCGAGTCGGGTGAGTTGGGTATTCTGCCGGGCCACACCCCGCTGATCTCACGCATTCGCGCGGGTGCCGTGCGGATTCAGAACGATGGCAAAGAAGAAGAGTTGGTCTTCGTTGCTGGCGGCATCCTTGAGGTGCAGCCTCGCGCTGTGACCGTATTGGCCGACACGGCCATTCGCGGCAAAGACCTGGATGAAGCCAAAGCCATGGAAGCCAAGCGTCTTGCTGAAGAAGCCTTGGCGAAGAAAGCAGCCGACGTGGACTATGCCAAGGCCCAGGCCGAGCTGATGGAAGCCATTGCCCAGCTGCGCGCCATTCAAAAGATCCGCCGCAAATAAACCCCCAAGGTGTCAGGCACGTGCCTGACACCTCTTTCATTAAGCGTTCCCTCATTCCTATGCCCGAAGTCTTTCAAAACGATCTTTTTCTGCGGGCATTGCGCCGCCAACCCACCGAACGCACCCCCGTGTGGTTAATGCGCCAGGCCGGCCGCTATCTTCCCGAGTACAACGCCACGCGTAAGGTTGCTGGCGACTTCATGTCCTTGTGCAAAAACCCCGAGCTTGCCTGCGAAGTCACGCTGCAGCCGATCGATCGTTACGGGCTTGATGCGGCAATTCTCTTTTCAGACATTTTGACCATCCCTGATGCCATGGGCTTGGGCCTGTATTTTGTGCAGGGTGAGGGCCCTCGGTTTAAAAAACGCATTGAAAATGATGCGGATATTGCTGCACTTGGCCATCTCGACCCCACGGTGGAGTTGCGTTATGTTGCAGACGCCGTGTCGACCATCAAGAAGTCTTTGAATCAGCGTGTGCCCCTGATTGGTTTTTCGGGTAGCCCCTGGACGCTGGCCTGCTACATGATCAATGGCGGCTCGAGTGGCGATGATTTTCTGGATGTCCGCAAATGGATGTATAGCCGCCCAGATGCCCTGCAGCAATTGCTTGAAAAAATTTCTCAGGCGGTCACTGACTATCTGATCATGCAGATTGAAGCGGGTGCGGATGCCGTCATGGTGTTTGATAGCTGGGGCGGCTTTTTGCCGGAAGCCCACTTTGAGCGTTTCTCACAAAAGCACATCAAGTCGATCGTTCAAAAGGTGCAGGCCGCCAGTGTCGGCATTCGAAAGGCCCGTGGTGAGACCGATGGTCAGCCAACGCCCACTATTGTGTTCGTCAAAGGTGGCGGCCAATGGTTGGAATCGATTGCGGCTACTGGTGCCGATGCTGTTGGGCTGGATTGGGCGACCAATCTTGGCCAGGCCCGCAACCTGATTGGTGATCGTTGCGCCCTTCAGGGCAACCTGGACCCCGCATCACTTCTGGGTACGCCCGCCCATATTCAGGCCGAAGTTGCCCGAACGCTGGAGAGCTTTGGCCGGGTCAACGCCGGGGTTGGCCATGTCTTTAACCTGGGCCACGGCATCTCGCAGTTCACTCCACCCGATAACGTTGCCTGCTTGGTGGAAGCGGTCGCTAACTACTCAAAAAAGCTTCGCTAATCGGAATACTGGGGCAGCCTTAAGCCCCGGTGTATTTTCGTTTTTTGGGGTAGGCGAGTGCCTGCTTATGCACAGCAAGAATTTCTCATGGCTTGCAGTGTTGTTTTATATATACGGTTCAATATAACCTTATAACTCATTGATTTTTCAATATTTTTAAGGTTTTATCAGGTTTCCTGAACTCCAGTAGACTCAGGGAAAATCTATTTTGATCGCCGGAACGCCAAATTGCCCACAGAGTTATCCACAGGCTTGAAACCCTTGATTTCAGTGGCTGTTGACGCCCCCATGCCGGGAACCCTTGATTACATGGGCTCTGCCGAAAAGCCTAGGCATGGCGCCTGGGTAAGTGTGCCGTTTGGAAAAAAAACCATGCTGGGGTTGGTGATTGATGCGACCCAGCTGGATAAAAATGCTGCGGGCCTTGGCGAGACGGATCCGGATTTGCCGGCAGAAAAAATTAAGGCAATTGATGGGGTCCTAAACGAATTCCCGCCTGCTGACCCTGGCTGGATCGCGTTTATGGCGTTTGCGGCGCGTTACTATCGCAGGCCTTTCGGCACTGTTGCGGTGGGCCTGCTGCCCAAGTGGCTTCGGGACCTAAAAAACTTCACAGCCAAAAAAGAAGGCGGCAAGACCAACTTTGGTCGGCTCATGGCTGAACTCTTAAGCACAAGCGCTCCAAAAATTGCTGCAGTCAAAAATGCTGCACATTCAGCGCAACAAATTGCATCCGAAGAAGCGGGTGCCGCAGCAAAAGGGGCCGAGTCGCCCCTAAACCAGGACCAAGCCAAGGCGCTTTTGGCCATTCAAACGCCGGGCGTTCATGTACTCCACGGTGTCACTGGCTCTGGCAAGACCCGCGTCTACACCGAGGCCGCAAAGAATTTGTTGCAGCAAAACCCAAGTGCACAAGTTTTAATGATGGTGCCCGAAATTGGGCTAACCCCCCAGCTGGTCGAGCGTTTTCGCAACGCGCTACCGGGCACCGAGATCGCCGTGCTGCACAGTGAGATCTCTGAACGCGAGCGGGCCAGGCTCTGGCTTAGCGCAGCAACGGGGGTTGCGCGCTTGGTGATTGGCACACGGTTATCGATCATGACCCCCATGCCGAATTTGAACCTGATCATGATCGATGAAGAGCATGACCACTCATATAAGCAGCAAGAGGGCATGCGCTATAGCGCCCGCGACTTGGCCGTGTGGCGCGCACAGCAGCTTGGCATTGGCCTGGTACTGGGCAGCGCCACGCCATCCGTTGAGACCTGGGCCCAGATTGACCGCAACAAATATTCACGGCTCAGCCTGCCCAAGCGGGCCACAGGCGAGCCGCATGCACCCATTCGAATCGTTGACACCCTGAAGGATCCCGCGAAAGAGGGCCTGTGTGCACAAAGCCGTGAGGCCATTGCTCAGGTGCTGGCCGACGGTGGCCAGGTGCTGGTGTTTCTAAATCGACGTGGTTATGCCCCGGTTTTGAGTTGTGGCAGCTGTGGTTGGTCATCGGTTTGTGCAGATTGCAGTGTGGCAACCGTGTTGCACAAAATTACAGACCCAAAAAATGCTGCAGCAAAATCATCTGGCCTGTGGCGGCTCCAGTGCCACCACTGCGGACTGTCCGCGGCAGTGCCAAGGCAGTGCCCCGATTGCGGGGATACTGATCTACAGCCCATTGGCCGCGGAGTACAACGGCTAGAGCAGACTCTGGCCACTGAATTTCCCCAGGCCAGAATCGCCCGAATTGATCGCGACAGCGTGAAGCAGGCAAAGCACTTGGCTTGCGAGCTCGAGCGGATTCAGCGCGGGGAAGTGGATATTGTGGTGGGCACCCAGATGCTGGCCAAGGGCCATGACTTTGCCCGCATGCGCTTGGTGGTGGTGGCCGATGCCGACACTCAATTGCTCAACCCAGACTTCCGCGCACCAGAGCGGCTTTTTGCAACATTGCTGCAGGTGGCCGGCCGCGCAGGCCGGCATGAGCAAAGTGGCGCCCCTGCCCAGGTGTTGATACAGACCCGCTACCCGCAGCATCGGCTTTACCAATACTTGATGGCGCAAGACGCCGAAGGCTTTGCCCGCGCCGAGATGGCCGACCGGGAGGCGGCGGGGCTACCGCCCTATGCCCATATGGCGGCGGTGCGCGGCGCGCACAAAGACCCAAAGACCGCCCAGTCGGCGTTGCGCGGTTTGCGGGATTTGCTGCAGCAAATTGCCCAAGAACATTCCTGGAATGTATCGGTCTATGGGCCAGTCGCTCGCTATCCTGAGATGCAGGCCGGCAAGTGGCGCGGACAAATTCTGATTGAATCGGGCAGCCGGCCAATGCTGCACCAACTGCTGGCCCATGCGGAAGATTGGATGCAGCAACACCGCAGTATTGATGCCCATGTGGATGTGGATCCATATGAGGTGTAAGAGTATTCTTGGGGCGCGATGGATGTTGCTTCTCCAGTCTTAGGAAGCAAGATGTCAGTCAAGTTTTTTAAGATTCGCCGGGTTTTTGTAACAACAATTTTTTGAGAGAACGATGGCATCTCGATCTACTGCAAATCTTCAAAAGGCTCTTACGAACTTCGTAAAAGAACGTGACTGGGAGCAGTTTCATACGCCCAAAAACTTGGCAACTTCTGTGAGTATCGAGGCAGCAGAACTACTCGAGGTGTTCCAATGGCTCACACCTATCGAGAGTGAGAACTTGACTGCAAACCAAATAAAACGAGCCGGAGATGAAATCGCAGATGTTTACTTGTATCTTTTGTTGTTGTGCAAAAAGCTAGGATTTGATCTCGAAGAAATAGCGTTTAATAAGTTGGCGGACAATGTCAAAAAATATCCAGCAGATAAAGCACGCGGTTCGTCAAAAAAGTATACAGAGCTCTAGTTCTAACATCTCGGCGTGATTGTCTATTCAGAATCCAAAAAACGTTTTCTCGAAGATGTTCGGGAAAATCGAATTCATGATTGCATCTACAGAGAAGTTATTCGAAAACTCGCTAGAAGAGTTAGTGAAAGTGAAATCAATTCCTGGCGTAACTCTATGCAGTTCATGGGGAATATTCTTCTAGACCAGGATATCCCACTTGATTCTTGCGTATCAATTGAGTATGCAATTCCCTTAACAAGCAAACGCATTGACTTTATCGTTTCTGGTCAGACCGAAGAGCGACTCGACGCCGCTGTAATTGTAGAGCTCAAGCAGTGGAGTGAAGTGTCGGTAACTCAAAAAGATGGTGTTGTGATAACTCGCCTGGGCGGGAGCTCTGTTGAGACGAATCATCCCTCTTATCAGGCCTGGAGCTATGCCACATTGATTGAGGATTTTAATGAGAAGGTTCGACAGGACTCAATTCGTCTGGTCCCTTGTGCCTATCTTCACAACCTAGACTCGCGTGAAGCGATCAATGATCCTTTTTACGCTGCATACGTACAACGAGCCCCAGTATTTATTTCCCACGATGCCCGAGCGCTTGCGAGGTTTATAAAAAAACATATTCGATATGGTGACTCTAAAGATGTGATGTATCGCATCGAGCACGGAAAAATAAAACCCTCTAAAGCCCTGGCTGATGTCTTAGTCAGTATGCTGAATGGAAATAAGGAGTTTTTGATGATTGATGATCAAAAACTTGTTTATGAAGCTGCATTGGATTTGGCTCACAGGGCATCGGAGGGGAAAAAGCAAGTACTCATTGTTCAAGGCGGACCGGGAACCGGGAAGACAGTGGTTGCTATAAATTTACTAGTGGAATTAACAGCACGGGAAATTGCTGCGCACTACGTATCCAAGAATCAAGCGGTGAGGGATGTTTATGCTGCAAAGTTATCAGGACACTTTCGATCGAGTCGAATTCGAAATCTATTTCGAGGCTCTGGACAATTTATAGACTCTGAGGCTGATGTTTTCGGGGCGCTGATCATTGATGAGGCACATCGCCTTAACGAGAAATCGGGGCTTTATGCAAACCTCGGTGAAAATCAAATTAAAGAGCTTATAAAAGCTGCCAGATTCTCCGTGTTCTTTCTTGATGAAGATCAGCGTGTTACTTTTCTTGACATTGGTGATAAGGAAGAGATTCGCAAGTGGGCCTTGGGGGAAAAAGCTGAAGTCACTGAGATGTCATTGGCTTCCCAGTTTCGTTGTAATGGGTCTGATGGCTATCTCGCGTGGATTGATGATGTTCTTGGAGTGCGTGAGACGGCGAACCAAACACTTGAGAGCGCTGAGTATGATTTTCGAGTGTTTGAGGATCCGAATGTTTTACGGCAGGAAATTGAGCGGCTAAATCGAGGTAATAATAAGGCTCGACTTGTTGCCGGCTATTGTTGGGACTGGGTAAGTAAGCGCGACCCAGAAGCGATGGATATTGTTTTTCCAGAATATGACTTTCAAGCTCAATGGAATCTCCAGCGATATGGAATGACTTGGCTAATAGATCCAACTTCAGTGAAAGAAATTGGTTGTATTCATACTTGTCAGGGTTTAGAGCTTGATTATGTGGGTGTGATCATAGGCCCTGATCTCTTAGTGAGAGACGGCGTGATTATCACTAATCCAGACAAGAGGTCTCGTTATGACAAATCTGTTCGGGGTTATAAAAAATTGTTACGAAGTGATTCGTTACGCGCTCAAGCTCTTGGCGGCTTGATCATAAAAAATACCTATCGAACGTTGATGACACGTGGTCAGAAGGGGTGTTATGTGTTTTCTCCTGACCAAGAAACAAGAGATTATTTTCAGTCACGTTTATCGAAGCCCTTGGAAGACAGTCCAATTATTTTGCCCACAACTTTTTCTGGGTTACATCTTGAACTCCTCCCTGCTAAGCAAGTTCGGCCCTATGTAAACGCAGTACCTATATTTGATCTTAAATTTGCAGCTGGTGGCTTTGGGTTACCTCAAAATGCGCAAGAGGCAGAGTGGGTATCACTACCTGACCATCTAAAAATCCGGGAAGGCTATTTTGTTGCACAAGTTTTTGGTAGTTCAATGAATCGTGTGATTCCAGACGGGGCATGGTGTTTGTTTCGGATAAACCCTCAGGGTTCGAGAAATGGCAAGATTGTTGTGGTGGAGTCTCGGGCGATAGATGATCCTGAAACTGGGGGGCGTTATACGGTCAAGCGTTACTTCAGTGAGAAAGCAAACACAGAATCGAGTCTTGCTGGGTTTCGACAAACTAAGATTGTGCTTCGCCCCGATTCGAGTGACGCAAGTCACAAGGAAATAATTCTTCTCCCGGATCTGGAGGGTGATGTGAGAGTTGTCGCAGAGTTTTTGTCGGTCGTTGAATAATTCTGAAGCCTCCATTTGATATCAGGCAGCGCATATGCATGATCAAACCACCTCCTAGGAAAACAAACCGTGACAACTTGTCACAGCTTGAAAAATTCAGAGGGATAGGGAATCAAATATTTCCATAGAAATTTAAAAGTTTTAAAATTCCTTCAGACGAGGGGATCTCCCATGTGTGGCGCTGCAAAAAATCTGATGGGAAGACCAGACGCAACTCAGGTTTTAGCCAAGGCAGTAATCCGAGCGGCTGATCGGCTGGATATCTCCGGGGCGTTGCTCGCCAAAGGCATGAGGTTTGATTCGGAGTTAATGGTGACAAACGTTGGCGAAGGTACCGGGCAGTGACATGAAGAGCCTATCGGACATTTTTCGAGATATTCTTCTTAAGTGGACAATAGACAGCCGGTAATAAACTAATATTTCTCAAAAAAATCAACGACTTATATTGATCACGAGCTTTAAAAATTGGGCAATAGTGATTACCCTCTGAGCATGTGTGCTGTAGATGTAGCGGCGATAAGCTTTGCCAAGTTGGGCTACTTGGGAAAAGGTAAATTTCAGCTGCCCCAAAAAATCTGATGGAAAAAACAGACTCAGCTCAGGTTCTAGCCAAGGCAGTAATCCGGGCGGCCGATCGGCTGGCTATCTCCAGGGCTTTGCTCGCCAAAGTTCTAGGGGTCAGCCCGGCTACCGTCACCCGAATGCGAAGCGGTGGTTACTCCCTGGACGAGCATCAGAAGGAATGGGAACTGGCGTTGCTTTTTGTGCGGGTGTCTCGGTCTCTGGATTCGATCGTGGGGGATGAGCAGACAGCGCGTAAATGGCTGAAAAGTGACAACCGGGGTCTCAATGGTCGACCGATCGATTTGATTCCTCGGGCAGAGGGGTTGGTGAGTGTCGCGCACTATCTGGACGCTTCCCGCAGTCTAGTCTAATCCTGTTGCCTGGCGCGACCGGGCGTGCTGCCAATGGTTTATCGTTCGACTTTGTTTTTCTGCTTAATTAAAAATGCCCTCACCCAAATTTAAAGTATCTGTCACCCCTCAATTCTTGCCCGAGCAGTCAGACGCTGCAGCAGGCATCTACAGCTTTGCCTACTTTGTCACCATTAAAAATGTTGGGGATATTCCAGCCCAAGTGATCGGCCGGCATTGGGTAATTGAAGACGCGAAAGGCAACCACCAAGAGGTAAAAGGTCTGGGCGTGGTGGGGGAGCAGCCCTTATTGAAACCCGGTGAGACCTTTACCTATAACAGCGGGACTCAGATTGAGAGCCCGGTGGGCAGCATGCACGGCACCTACTTTTGTATTGCGGATGACACCACGTTTTTTGAAACCCAGATACCGGCGTTCTCATTGCGGGCCGAGGGCCCTGAGGTCTCCGCTGCAACAACACTGCACTAAGCCCTACGCCCGAAGTGCTGCTTCGGACTGATTGGCCGCAGAACACACGGCGCGCAAGTGTTTCTACTGGCTTGAAGCAGCTTCATCCCGCGCCAGCAATTCTTCCCAACGCACCAATAGCTTTTCATTAAGCGAATCAATTTCATCAAACCGGGCCTGAAGCTGGGCCACGCGGGCGCCGTCGGACTTATAAGTCTCAGGGTCAGACAATTGGGCGCTGATCTCTGACTGCTCTTTTTCAAGGGCTGAGATCTGATCAGGAATAGCAACAAGCTCTTGTTTTTCTTTTGAGTTGAGCTTGAGTACTTTGGCTGGCTTCACAGCAGCGACTTCGCCGCCTGCAGCATCTAACTTTTTGTCAGAAGCCGATTTGTTTGCAGGGCCATCCGTACGCTTTGGCGTATCCGTCGCTGCGGGCAGCGTGGGAAGGGCGCGAGAGCGCTGCCTTACCCAATCTTCATAACCACCTACATACTCCCGCCAAGTCGCATCCCCCTCATAGGCGATCACACTGGTCACGACTTGATCCAAGAAATAGCGATCGTGGCTCACCAGAAACACGGTGCCGGAATAGTCTTGCAGTAACTCTTCCAATAGATCGAGCGTTTCTACATCCAGATCATTGGTGGGCTCATCCAACACCAGCACATTGGCGGGCCGAGCAAACAGTCGCGCAAGTAGCAGACGGTTGCGCTCACCACCCGACAGGCTGCGCACGGGCGAGGCGGCCCGCTGTGGGGAAAACAGAAAATCCCCCAAATAGCTTTTTACATGTTTGCGTTCGCCATTGATTTCAATCCACTCGCTACCTGGGCTGATGAAGTCTTCCAGGCTGGCATCCAGATTAAGCTGCTCACGCATCTGATCAAAATAGGCAATCTCAATCTTGGTGCCAAGTTTTACTGTGCCGCTATCCGGCGCAAGCTCGCCAAGAATAATTTTCAGCAGGGTGCTTTTACCGGCTCCATTGGGGCCAATCAGTCCCACCTTGTCACCGCGCAGAATCGTGGCAGAGAAATTCTTTACCACAGGCCGATCAAATGCCTTGCTCACACCGTCAAGCTCAGCCACGATCTTGCCGCTGCGCTCACCTGCTGCGACGGCAAGCTTAATTTTTCCGGCTACTTCACGGCGCGCGGCTCGTGTTTCGCGTAACTTTTCTAGCCGCGCGATTCGGCTCACACTGCGGGTTCGGCGGGCCTCAACCCCTTTACGAATCCACACTTCTTCTTGGGCCAAGAGTTTGTCAGCCCGAGCATTGGCCAGCATCTCTGCTGAGAGCTCATCTTCTTTTTGTTTTTGATAAGCCGAGAAATTACCGGGATAACGCCGCAACACACCACGGTCAAGCTCCACAATCGCGGTGCAGACATTATTCAGAAACGCACGATCATGGGTGACAAACACCACGGCCCCGCGAAAGTTTTTCAGCAGTTCTTCTAACCACAGAATGGAGTCAATATCCAAGTGGTTGGTGGGCTCATCAAGCAGCAACACATCTGGCATTGCAACCAAGGCCTGCGCCAAGGCCACACGCTTTTTGTTGCCGCCAGACAGTGTGCTGACCAACACCTCTGGCAAAAGATCAAGCCGGTGCAGTAACTCATCAACCCGTTGTTCCCAATTCCAACCAGATATGGCGTCTAACTGTGATTGAATCTTTTCCAGCGCATCATGGTTGGCATCTTGCTCTTTGCTGTCGTCAAGGTGACTGAGCCGTTCAAACGCTTGGCGTAACTCCACGGCGTTGCTCACCCCTTGCGCAACTTGTTCGAAGACGGTTTTCTTTGGGTCTAATAATGGCTCTTGGGCCACGGTGGCAATCCGTAAGCCCTGCTGATATTGCAGCGTGCCGTCGTCGGGCGCCTGGGTACCTGCCAGAATTTTTAAAAGAGAAGACTTGCCTGTTCCGTTTCGGCCAATCAGCCCCACCCGTTCGTTGGCCTGCAGTGAAAAATCCGCGTGATGCAACAGGTCCACATGGCCAAAGGCAAGGCTAGCGTTGGATAAAACAATCAGCGCCATTTAGCTCGAGGTCAGGCCCAGGGCCTCTTCTGCAGCAATCAGGCCTTCGCCTGTGGGCACTACCCAGACTTCGACGCGGCTATCACTCGTCTGAATTGCGGCGGGTTGGCGGCCAGTAAGACTACGGTTTTTCTCTGTATCAATCTTGATGCCAAGAAATGCCAGGCCTGCGCAGACCTCTTCGCGTAACACCTGGTCGTTTTCACCAATGCCGCCGGCAAATGCCAGCAGGTCAATGCCGTTCATGGCGGCAGTCAGGGCACCAGACTCTTTAATGATGCGGTGGGTATAAAGATCAATGGCGAGTTTGGCGTTTTCAGAATCCTGGCTGCGCAGATGCCGCATATCGGCCGAGAGTCCAGAAATGCCGAGTAGCCCCGACTCTTTATAGAGCAGTGCCTCAAGCGCCTTGGCATCCATGCCGTGTTGGACCAGATGCAAAATAAGCCCCGGATCGAGATCGCCGCTTCGTGTGCCCATCATCAGACCGCCAACCGTGGAAAAGCCCATGGTGGTGGCCACGCTTTTTCCGTTAATACAGGCGCACAGGCTTGAGCCGTTGCCCAGATGGGCCATCAACATTTTTCCTGTCGAAGCGGGCGTGGTTCGGGCAAGTCGGCTTGCAATGTACTGGTAAGAGAGGCCATGAAAGCCGTAGCGATGCATGCCTTGTTGAAAGATGGATTGATTCAACGGAAACATTTTTTCCGTGATCGGCAGATCGCTATGAAACGCTGTATCAAAACAGGCCACATGCGGCAGCGATGGAAAGGCCTCCATAAACGACACAATGCCGTTTAAGTTGTGGGCCTGATGCAGCGGCGCAAGCGGCTCATAGGCCCGCAGGGCCTGCACGATTTCCGGTGTTGCCACCACACTTTTTGTGAATTGATCCCCGCCGTGCACCACCCGGTGGGCAATCGCAAGCAGCTGCACGTCGGCGAGTTCTTCTTGAATCAGTCGTTTTAAGAAATGCAGGGCCACATCCATCATGCTGGCGTGGCCGTTGGCATGCAGGACCTCGGTCTGTGGGTGCCCCTGGTTGGTCCAGGTCACGCTTGGGGTACCCCCAGGCTCAAGCCCCTGGACCGTGCCACTAAAGATCGAAGCAAGCGCAGTCCGCTCCCCTGACAAGGACACGACCGGGTGGGCCGAAAACTTCAGAGAAGACGAGCCGATGTTGACGGACAAAATAACGGCGGCGGGCTGGACGAGTCGGCTCATAAGTGCGAAATGTAATTCCCTTTGGGCCGGTCGCCACAAAGGTTGGTGGGGGGATAAACAGAAAACCCAATTTTACTGCGCCGCAACAATCCCACGGTCTGGATTTCTCGGTTTTATGGGAAAAGCTCGGCGATAATCGGGTCAAAGCCCCCTGACAGAGTAAAATCACGGGCTTTCCCGGTGCGGGCGTTAGATTTTGCGCTGCCGCATCACAGGCGTCTGTAGCTCAGTGGATAGAGTATTGCCCTCCGAAGGCAAGGGTCGCAGGTTCAATTCCTGCCAGACGCGCCAAACCCCAGTTCGCCAACCTGCCGGATGAGCCCGGCACCCTCATAAAAACCAAGACTCTAGCCCCAGAGGTTACTGGGATTGGTTCGTTTGGAGTCGCCTTCTTGCGTGGTTCAGCGCCGGGTTTCTAGGGGTTTAATGGGGGTTTGGTTAGGCTTGGGGGTTTGAGGAGGTGCCTCAAACCGTTTAAACCCACCTCGAACGGTTGTAGAGAAATTCTCGGACACTCTCGACGAATCGATCAGCTCGCGCGCGGGCGCGCGCGTACTGATGGGTTAAGCGTTTATATCCGCTAGGGGCAGGGCTTTTTTAGCGAGTCGCGCGCTTCGGCCGGGGTTGCACTGCTAAGCGCGCTTCAACCTCGCTCAGAAGTGTAGAGGTGCTTACGCCAAGGGCGGCGCAAAGACGAGAAAGCAACCGCACGCTCGGACTGTTCTTACCCAGTTCGATAAGTGATAGATAGTTACGGTCTATATCCGCCCTGAGTGCGAGTTCAGTCTGACTCCAACCCTTCTCGGTTCGGAGGCTTCGAACTGTCAATCCAAGCGCCTGATCTATATCCACCTAAACACCTTTTTTGCGTGGATAAGGTTCGATCAGAATCAGCTAGAAATTGCCGTATATATGCGGCAGAATGAATTCATGTCCTCGGGATTCAGCGCATTTGCACATTTTTGGCAGCAATACTGGAACCAGCCCTCTCAGTCGCGTCAGCATCCGCGCGATGAGGCATTTTTTAATCAGACAGGGCCACGAGGGCAGTATCGAACCGCTGCAAAGTTCGATTTCAGCTATCACCCGTGCCCATTTGATGGGCCTCTAGAGAGTGCAAAAGTAATTCTTTGCCTCGCCAATCCGAAGTATTCAGACCTGCCGGGTAGCGAAGAGCACAAAAATCGAATCATTGCGGGTATGCGAGACGGACGATCTCCACTCCCAGACGATTGGATGCCTTTTTACAAGAAGACGTTTAATAGCTTCCTAAAGGAGGGGCTGGGAGAGGAGGAACTCAAGAGCAAGTTTGCCATTTTTAATATCTGCGCCTATGCCTCCGAAAATATGAACGGGCCGGAGGTAGCGCACGCGGCAGGATTGCCAAGCACCTGGGCCGCACAAAATTATCTGCGCGATGTGCTCATTCCGCGCGCTCAGCAAACTGGCCAATCAGATGATGTGTATCTAATTTTCCTTAGGAAACACCAACTCTGGGGCGTGACAGAAGGGTTCCCTGGACATATTGAAATCGTTCGTGGTCGAGAGCGTGGTGGCGTGATTCCTCAGGAAACCGCCAAACGAGTGATGAAATGGCTGAGGCCGAAAAGTTCAAGGGGCTATAGTTCACTTAAACACGAACCGTCGACTCGAAAATCTGTAAACCTGAAACTACCAAACATGCAACCCACGATTAACCTCGAAAATTCTAATTACTTCAAACATGCTCTCCAAAAGATCGCGATCTTATCTAATAGCGCAGAAAAAGATTTAAGGCGTCTTGCATTGGAGACGATACCTTCGGAGTTATTGGACTACTTGTCAAAAGTAATGACGGAATTGCAGAAACTTGAGGTGCGGCCCTACCAAAATCGAGGAAGCAGCACATTGGTCCCGGAATTTGTGCGAGAGCTAGAGAGGCGCAACTACCAAAATTTCGGTGAACTAATAGATTGGATCTATAAAAATAAAAATCCAAAAGATTCTTATTTGCCATTTGGCGAGCGGAAGTATGGTGATCTAGGAAGTTATTCAAATTACCTGAATTTTTGTGACCGGGAAAAGGTACGACTGGCAGAGCATCAAAAACGCCAACAAGAGCAAGAAAGAGACGCGCAAGAACGACGAGCGATAAGAAAAGCGGCGCATCTGACGAAACAAAACCGCGCCAAGGATTAAATAACAGTGCGTTTCAAAAAATCTAATTACAAAAACCTCTGGCTGCACCGACATGAATTTCATGTTTTGACATACGCAGAAGAGGGCTTTGCACCTTTGAACGAGCACACGAAAGACACAGGAATTACCAAAAAAGAGCTTGTTGCCTTTGCGGAAACTGTTAATCGTGTGAACCACCCAGGTTCCTTGTACCCAAAAGCTAAGGTGAGTGCGGTCCCGCGCGTTTTAATTCGCGAACAGCAGGATGCGCAAGCGCTATGCCTAGGTCTCGTAGACTTCTACCAAATTAATGCAACTGTAATTAGGGCCAAGAAGATTCTTTTGGATTTTCGAACGCCAAATGTCGAGACATTTGTCGAGAGCGCTATTGAGAAGTCTTTGCAAGCGTCTTATGCCGCATTTATTGAAGAGCTGATCTTGGTTGATGACAACGCTGAATAAACAACTACGTCTACCTCTTGTTGTTTTCCAAAAGATTTGAAGTATCAATTCCTGCTTTAATAACAGTGAATTAATGACACCAACCAGAACCGTCTACTACCTACCGGGCAGAGGGGGTAGATTAATTACTGGGCTGGGGCAAGGCCTTATAGATCGCGGTTTGATGCCAGTCGGTCGCGAGACTATAGGCGAGTTTAGAGAGTTATCGTTTCGAGAACAGATTGAAACAATCGCATTAGATCTGCAAACAAGGCACTGGGACGAGAGTGACAAGGTCATCGCGAATTCATACGGGGCATACTTGTTTCTACATGCTCAAAGTTTGATGCCGCCGTATCCCGGAGAGGTCTTATTGCTATCGCCAATCTTGGGGGCTTTCGAGAACTTAGAGCAGAGTATTCACTTTGCGCCACCGTTTGCTAACCGGCTCTTTGATTTAGCTCAGTCGTCAAAACTTAATCGGCCTAGACGGTGCTCTGTTCATGTAGGAAGCGATGATTGGCAAAGCCCTCCACACTGCGCTCTTCGTTTTGGCGCCCTACTTGATATTCCTGTAAAAATAGTTCCTGAGGCGGGGCATATGCTTGGGAAAGACTATGTTGGGCCAGTGCTTGATCGCTTTCTTGGTATTGATTCCCCGTAAATTGGTCTAAAGCATTACGAGATCGCTCTGCTCTGGCCCTCAGCGAATCACAATAGTCAGCCCACCATTGACACATCTCAATGCGTTCAGAGAGGTATTTTGCCTTGTTATAAACGGCTCTGACATCGCCGTTGGTGTGAGCCAGCGCTGCCTCAATAACATCAGGATGTCGGCCATTTTCATTTAGGAGGGTTGAGGCTGATGTTCTAAACCCATGCACAGTCATACGCCCTACGTAACCAAGTCGTTTAAGAGCATAGAGCATTGTATTTTCGCTAAGTGGTTTTCGAGAGCTAATTCCGCTTGGGAATATAAATTCGCTATGACCTGTCAGCGGAAGGAGTTCTCTCAATATCTCAAGCGACTGAGCAGACAAGGGAACAAGATGGGCCTCTCTCATCTTCATTTCCTCGGCGGGAATCCGCCATAACTTCGATGCCCAGTCGATATGGGCCCACCTAGCGAATCGAACGTTTCTAGACCGCTGGAAGGTGAGTGCTGTAAACCTTAGACCCATCCGGGTTACAAAGTCGCCTTGATAGCTATCTATCATCCAGAGCAATTCACCAAACCCTGAGGGATCCGTAATTGCTGCATGATTCTTAGTTTTATGGGGGGTAAGCGCGCCACGCAGAGCAGCAGCGGGGTCATTGGTGCCCCGTTCAGTGGCAATCGCATAGCGAAAAACGGCAGAGCAATGTTGTAACAGCGTATGGGCTATGCAACCCCGTTGATTGGTTTCAATCGCTCTCAAAAGGCCTAGAAGCTCTTTCGCGGTGATAGCAGAAATTTGGGCATCGCCAATCCGGGGATAGAGGTGCTTACCAAGCATTGATTCGACCTTGTGTCGATAGCCCACCGACCATCTTGCTCCACGGACATTCATCCAGTCAGTCGCAACGAGACGAAACGTATCACCATCAAAAGAGGCCTGGTTTTTACGTTTTTGACCTTGCTCCCGAGGATCTAGTCCGGTCGCGATTTGCTTTCGTAGTTCATGTACACGGTTCCGGGCCTCTCTTAGGCTAACCAACGGAAATGAGCCTATCGTGTAAGTCAGCTCTTTCTTTGTAATCGGGTGGTAGTACTTGAGCGCAAATGTCTTACGGCCCGAGGGGTGAAGAATGACGTGTAGGCCAGTCCCATTTCCATCGAAGAGTTTTTTCGGAGTGGGGCCAGGTTTTATTTGACGGAGCAGAGTTTCTGTAAGCATGCGTACCTCAGAGTTATTAGTTATCCGGCGGAGTTCTTGCGGTCATGCCGGTAACTAAAATTTTCGGTGGCATCTTGATAAATAAAAACCATTGCCACCTACCGCAGTTGGTTATGGTGGTTGGGGCCGCTGATATCTCTCTAAGAAAACAAGAAGGCGGCCCCAACCAGTTACTCTTGGTCCTCAGCTAAAGCGAGGCATGTCGTTCGCCCGCCGAGCAGACTTTTAGACCCGAATTCAGCAATCTGATCAGCAGAGAGTGGTCGTTCCTCGATCACGCCGTATTCAAGCAATTCTTTAAGAATTTTCGTTACGGATGCAGTCTTACCTGCTATTTCTGGCCTATCAAGTAGAGTTTTTCGACTTGGATACTTAATAAGAGGGTCGGTATCGGATTGGCAGGCTTTCAGGGCTGCAATCAGGGACTCTGCTATACGTTGATCCTTAGCCTCCGTTTTTGCTTGCTTGGTTAGTTCGGCGTTTTTTGCCCGTTCTGAAGCGTTCAACGGCGCCACTGAGCGAAACAAATAGCCGCATCGAATAATGAATATTTCACCCTGCCGTTCGCAAAAACTCAGTTTTGGCAACACCAATCGAAAGCCGCGTTCATCCTCTGCAAGCATGACTCCGGTCTCATCTCGAAAGGTGTCAGCCCCAAGTTCGTTAAGAACCGCCACCATGCGCGACCCATCCGGAAGAGCGGTACCGTTTCTACCAGCGTATTGATCTACTGAGTTAGCGCGAGCATTCTGTTTTCCGGTGTGATGAACAACATCAATCGCACAGCCCGGCAGATGCAGCATCATGAGTCGTGCAGCTTCGACAATTGCTTGTTCGGAATCGTTTACTTGAGCTTCTCCCGCTCCAAAGGACACTAGCGGGTCAAAAATCAACCTGCCTGGATTCAGAGGAATGCAACGATTCACGAGTTTTTCGATATTCTCGCGGTCGGGTCTAATTGTTCGGTCAACCTGTTCTGCCAACCGGAAAGGTTCCCCGCACAGATCAATCACATAAACGCGATCAAAGACCAAGTCTTTTTCTGTATCGACAAGACTTTCCGCCTCGCAAATCTTACCGATGCGGTTCGCTAAAAGCTCCCGAGAATCTTCCTTGGTTACGATGATCGTGGTGAAAGGTTCTGATACTGCCCGACCCCAAATAGGTTTCCCCAATGCCGCCATTACGGCCTCGTAAAGCAGTAGGGTTGTTTTGCCGACACCCCCTGGCGCAATCAGATTCCGTAGGTCGGCGTAAAGATACTTTTCAATAAGCATTCGCGGATGAGGTTTTGCAGCAGCGACCTCCTCAGCAGTCAGTTTTCTGATTGGGGAATCCAAAACATTCACTGATTTCTCGGATCTGTAGGCCTTGAGCGCCGCAGAACCGATAACCTGTTTTCCGCCGACCTTGAAGCCGGACAGCCGGGATTCAACTGCCTGCGTTTTGTAGGTGAAAACCGCCTTCCAATGGGTGCGGATGGGGCGAAATGATCGCCACGCCTCATCTGCCGACTTTTGATCGTATTTGAGACTGCGTTTTGACCACTCTGTCCAAAGGTGATACCCCGCTTCACCAGCAGTCCTCAGCGCGTGACCGACATTAATCCAAATGCGATAGTCGTCATGGTCGAGCAGATAAAGCGCATCTCTTAGATCAGTGAGAGCCGCGGCATCAGGTTCGTCAGTAAGATTTTCTGACACCGCCGGCTGAGATTCGGCCCTTTGCGGAATTAGATCCCCGATTGAAACCGGGCCTAGTTCTAGTGGAGATTTGCCCTCAACCCACTTGTACGGCCCCGAGGGGCCGATAGTGGGCTCAACGCAGACATACCCGTTGTACTTAATATCGACGCCTTTGCCGAGTGTTGCTGGATAGCTAGCCCCGGTTGGCGCTTTGAAAAAATAGTGCGAACCGCCGCTCTGGGTACGAGCTTGGACAGTGGAATCGAGTGCTTGGCTAAAACTTTGATTTGCGGCGCGCAGAGCTTGCAGGGTCTCGTCCCCGCCGTTTCGCGGGTCAACGTCAATCACCACAAGCCCCGAGCCGGCGGGGTAGATTGCTACCCCGGCCTCTGGGTCGGCCGCGTACCACCGCTTAATCGTTTCGACATTTGTGATGGCTTGCTTGTGTCCCCGAGGCACTAATGTTCCTTGGGGGTGCTTACCTGGACTTCCGCAGGAACTGCCCTCCGGGCAGCGGCAAATTCCGGAGGACAGGCATGACCAGACAGGCAGTACAAAGTAGCTGCGCTCGGCGTATGCGATGGCGGCAATTAGGCTGGGAGAGCTCAATTTTCACCCCCATGCTGAATGCTATTTAGAAATGCTTCGAGCTCAGATGCCCAAACTTTTACAGATCTTCTGCTAAGGCGAACTACAGAAAATCTTTTCTCTTTGACCCACTTGAAATAGGTCGTTTTACCAATCCCGAGGACAGACCGAACTTCATCTGCGGAAAGCAAAATATCGCCATTTTGAATATGGCCGAACTTATTAGTGTTCATCGTGCACCTATGAAAGAGCTAAACAAAGGGGCCAGTCAGAACCCAAAGGTTGACTGGCGTTTCGTGTTTTGATCGGTGCGAAGAACCGATACAGCTCTTCCTGGTTTGCTAGTAAGAAGCCCTTGCGGCTTCTCGGAATAGGAGCCCTTAGCTGGCTTCCTGCGAACACCACGATGTCAGATGCTTAGCCAAAAGTCAATATACGTACGCAGCACATTTAGACTTTTTTACTGCGGATAATCCCAGGCGAAGTAAGGCGAACCAATTTGAACTCACGTTAGTTAACGATAGCCTAGCTCCCTCTTGATCTGTTTTTCCCACTTTTTTACTAACTTTAAGTAATTTTCATAGGCTGCTTTGTCTTTGGCTTGCTGATCTTCGATGAAGACTTTTATCTCTGGTACGTAAATTGGCTGATAAAAAAATTTCCACCAGTAGTTATAGACGAGCTCTTCATCAAAACCTTTTCTAAGCACTAAAAGCGCGATTAGATCAAGTTCATTGAAAAAGGTTTTTAACTTTTTATCATCATTTAGATTTTTATAGATTGCTTCCCAAGCGTTCTCCAGCTTTTCGTTTCTCTTTTCAAGGTAAGAGACAGTTTCGCGGTAACTTGCAAATTTTGTGTCGATCTTAAGTCTGTGTGCAAAGAAGTAAACGGATATAAAAAGACCAATTAAATAAGCCCAGTCTTTAAGGTTAGAGATATCAAGTTCCATAGTCTTTGAGCCGCAAATTTCCATTTCTGTAGAAAGCTATTTAGCCAGGCGAGTTTTTACATTTAATCACGATAGCGATTGGATGCGGCCCTAAAATGCATGCTGTTTCGCCTTAACAATAACCAAACGAGCCCGGGCAATTCTTCTCTTGAGCTGACTCGCCATTTCTTTCGAGGGTGTTTCTAGGGGTTGAGAGGTTAATAGATAGGTTTACACGATTTATAATGCTGCGATTCGACGTGGTTTTTGGCGTCTGCCAGACGCGCCAAACCCCAATTCGCTATCCCGCGGGATGAGACCACCACCCCAATAAAAATCAGGATTCCCCGTAAACTGCCCCAGAGTATTAGGGGATCGCTCTTAGTTTTTTGCGCGAACAAAAGGCTACTTGAAAATCTCGAACGGTGGAACCACGTCTACATTAGCCGCTATCGGGTAGGCGGCCTGAACAGGCGCAACTACAAACGCCTGATGCACACCCAGATCTTCACAGGCATTCCAAAACCCTTTCGTTGGCTTGGGCGATGTCGAGAGCTTTATTTCGTAGGCTGTTTTTTTGCCAGACTCTTCAATCACGAGATCAAGTTCCGCACCTGCCGATGTGCGATAGAAACCGGCCACGGCAGATGGGGAGCGTTGCCCAAGAAGCTGCTCTATCACAAAGCCTTCCCACGAGAATCCGGCAATTGGATGGCCGCTTAAACCGTCTAAGTTCTTGATACCCAATAGAGCGTGTAGCAAACCGCTATCGCGAATATAAATCTTGGGTGACTTGACCAGCCGTTTACCAGCGTTGGTGAGATAAGGTGGCAGCCGCCGAAGCATGAAAGCGTCTACCAACCAGTCGATGTAACGTCGAATCGATGTATGAGATATGCCACCATGGGCGAGCGCCATCTGAGAAGCATTGAGCATTTGACCATGTAAGTGGGCACACATCTGCCAAAGTCGTCGGATGGTTTCTTGCGGTGTTGTAATGCCTAAGCTTGGTAAATCGCGTGCTAAAAATGTCTGAATAAAATCTTCCCGCCAAGCAAAAGACGCCGTATCGTCGTCCGCCAAGAAACTCGGTGGAAAACCGCCCCGCAGCCAAAGCTTTGCTGTCGTTTCTGGCGCTTTTTCATCTGGTCTTAGCATTTCATATATGGAGAAAGGGGCGAGCTCCAAGTAACGAATTCGCCCCGCTAAGGATTCTGAAGATTGTTGAAGCAGCTGACCGGAAGCTGAGCCTAGCAACAGGAATCTTCCCGGCACCCGGTGCGCATCAATCTCGGGGCGCAGATGACGAAATAGGTCCGGCATCGTCTGTACTTCGTCCAGAATAATTAACTCATTGCGATGCCTGGCAAAAAAGAGTTCTGGATTCGTGAGCTGGGCTCGATCGGAGTTTTTTTCCAAATCAAGAACCAGGGCGTTTTTTCGGTGACGAGCGATTTCCCGGGCAAGGGTGGTCTTGCCGGATTGGCGAGGCCCAAGTAGTGCGACAGCGGGCTGCTGCTGTAACGCACGCTCAACCAATGGCAAAGATTTTCGGTTAATCATCATCGTATTTTGAACATTAAATATTCAAATTACAAGGTAAAAAGTTTCCGCGGTAAAATCCGGACCAAATGCTTGCCTCCCAACGCTCCCAACTTGCCCATTTCCTTGCCGCGGCCCTGCAGTCCGTGGCCCAACAGGCCGACAAGACCCTGTCCGCGGCCGACATTGCGGCCTGCACTTCAAGCCTTGAAAAGCCCCGCCAGCCCGAACATGGCGACATTGCCAGCAATCTTGCACTGCGCCTTGCTAAGCCCCTGGGCATGCCGCCCGCCAAGATCGGCCAGGCCTTAGCGGCAGCGCTCAAAGCCATGCCTGAAGTCGCCGACTTGATTCAAGACATCGAGGTTGCCGGGCCAGGCTTTATTAATTTCCGTTTGACGGCGGCGGCCCGCGCTCAGGTGCTGGCCCAGATCGCCCAGGCGCCTGATCAGTTCGGCATCACCCCATTGGCGCCGAATGCACCGCGGGTGGTGATTGAGTTTGTGTCCGCCAATCCCACTGGCCCCCTGCATGTGGGCCATGGCCGACAGGCCGCATTGGGCGACACGCTGGCCGCCATGATCGCAGCCACTGGCGTAAATGTTTCGCGAGAGTTCTATTACAACGACGCTGGCGCCCAGATTAATAACCTGGCCATTTCTGTGCAGGCTCGCGCCAAGGGATTGAATCCCGACGATCCTGCCTTTCCCGCTGATGGTTATCGTGGGGACTATATTGCTGAAATTGCAGCAGCCTATGTCGAGAAGGCCACTACTAAGGCAGTCGATGGCGATCCAGTCACATCCAATGGTGACGTGAATGATCTGGAAGCGATTCGAAGATTTGCCGTGAGTTATCTGCGCCATGAGCAAGATTTAGATCTGCGTGCCTTTGGCGTGGCCTTTGATCGTTATTACCTGGAGTCATCGCTTTACTCTGATGGCCGCGTGGAAAGCACGGTTCAGGATTTAATCAAGAGTGGCCACACCTATGAGCAAGACGGCGCCCTGTGGCTGCGAACAACCGACTTCGGTGACGACAAAGACCGTGTCATGCGCAAATCAGATGGTGCGTATACCTATTTTGTGCCCGATGTGGCTTATCACGTGACTAAGTGGGAGCGTGGGTTTCAAAAGGCCATCAACATCCAGGGGTCGGACCACCACGGCACCATGGCCCGTGTGCGGGCCGGCCTGCAGGCCCTTGATATCGGTATTCCCAAAGGCTTTCCCGATTACGTCTTGCACAAGATGGTGACCGTGATGCGTGGTGGCCAGGAAGTCAAAATTTCTAAGCGGGCGGGCAGTTACGTGACACTTCGTGATCTCATCACCTGGTCAGGAGAGATTGACGATGCAGGCGGTGCAATGGTTGCGGTTGACGAGCAGCGTGGCCGCGATGCAGTGCGTTTCTTTTTGGTCTCACGCAAGGCCGATAGCGAGTTTGTGTTTGATGTGGATCTGGCCTTGTCGCGAAGTGAAGACAACCCGGTGTATTACGTGCAATACGCCCACGCCAGAATCTGTAGTGTCTTGGCCCAGGCGGGAACCGATGCAGCCGCCGTGTTGGCAGCCGCGGGCAAAACTCAGCCTAGCTGGAAGCAGCTGCTGGTTGCACCGCGTGAGCAGCAACTTTTAAATCGCCTGTCAGAATTTCCAGATGTGATTAGTGCTGCTGCTTCCGAACTCTCACCGCATCTGATGGCGTTTTATCTGCGCGATTTGGCTGCGGACTTCCATGCCTTTTACAACAGTGAGCGGGTCTTGGTCGATGACGCCAATTTGCGTCAGGCCCGATTGCTCTTGTTGGCGGCCAGTGGTGCGGTCTTGCGTCAGGGCCTGGGCCTTTTGGGAGTCTCAGCGCCAAACCGGATGTAGTGGTAGAGTTTTCCCATTCTTTTGATGCCACAAGCCATGCGTCCTAGCGCCATTCCAAACCCCAGGGCCAAGCCATCTAAGGCGGCCTGGTTAAAAGCCAACCCGTTTATGGCGGGCTTGGCACTCGGCCTTTTGCTTGCCGCAGCGCTTGCGCTCTACATCACCCAGTCTCCTTTGCCTTTCGTCGATCGGGTTGGAACACGGCCAGCGGTAGACAAGACCAAGGTGCCCAAGGGCATGGTCGAGGCAGAAGAGCCCGTTGATCCCAACAAGGGCTTGTTATCAAAAGACGCTGGCCAGACCGAAAACCCCACCGAGGCAGGCCTTGAGACCAAGGGCTTATCCCCCACCGGCATGACTTATTTATTGCAGGTGGGCGCATTCCGTTCGGCAGAAGACGCCGAGCAGATGCGCGCCCGTATGGCCATTCTTGGCTTTGAGGCCCGGGTAACGCAGGCCGAGCGCGACGGCGGCACTATTTTTCGTGTGCGGCTTGGCCCATACGGTTCGATCGAAGATTTGAACAAAAGCAAAGCCCGTGTGTCAGAAAACGGTATTGACTCCACAGTCGTGCGGGTTAACGCCGCCCCAAATTAAAAACTTTATTGCCATGAATCGACGTCGTTTTTCTTTGGCCCTTGCGGCAGCTTCAGTATCGCCCCTGGTGGGAATGGAATCTGTGTTTGCGCAGGCGCAGCAGCCTGATGAAGGCATTGATTACCGGCTGCTTCGCGAGCCTGTGCCAACTTCAAGTGCTGGCAAGATCGAAGTGCTCGAATTCTTTTGGTACGCCTGTCCGCATTGTTATCACTTAGAGCCGCATCTCGCGAAGTGGAAGGCCAGCCTTGGTTCAGATGTGGCGTTTAAGAAAGTCCACGTGGCATTTCGTGGCGACACCCACCAAAAGATTTTTTACACCCTAGAGGCCCTGGGGCAGGTCGACCGACTCGGCCCGCGAGTGTTTGATGAGATCCATCAGCGTGGCAATGCCATGGGCATGCTGATGGAAGTTTCAGAGTGGGCTAAAAAGCAGGGCATTGATGTGGCTAAGTTTGAATCTACCTGGAATTCCTTTGGTGTTCAGACACAGCAAAAACGGGCCAATGCGCTAACAGCGGGCTACAAGGTGGATGGTGTGCCCATGTTTGGCATCAATGGCCGTTATGTCACTTCACCAGCCATGGTGGGGGGCAGCCATGCCCGTGCCTTGCAGGTGGTGGATTATCTAATTGCCCGCGAGAGAAAAACGAAGTAATCTGTAAAACAACAGCGAACTAAAACGTGGCCAGCAGGCGTTGTGCCACGTTTTATTTTTTTGGGCCTGCCTTTAGCACAGCCTGATAAGCAGCATCTCGCGATACCCCCAGCATTTTCACCAAACACTTGGCAGCGCTGGATGCTGGCATTTCACTGGCCAGTGTGGCCGCCCAGGCTTCGAGTGTTTCTTGTGTAGCGCTTGTGACTGGTTTTTCGCCCAAATCAAAAACCCAGACCATTTCGCCCTTGGCCGATCCTGGGTCTTGCTCACGCATGGCGTTGATTTTCAGCTGCACGTCTTGAATCGAACCCCGAAGCAGAGTTTCGTGTTGCTTGGTGAGTTCACGCCCAAACAGCATGGGGGTATCTGGCCCAAACACTTTTGCACAGTCTTCCAGGGCATCGACCGCCCGATGGGGTGCTTCAAAAATCACAGCGAGCCCGCCTGCGTTACGAATGGTTTCTAGCCAGGCTTGGCGTGCTGCTGATTTCACTGGGGCAAAGCCCCAAAAGCTCATGGGCCATCTCGCAAATCCACAGATACTCAGGGCCGCAATCACAGCGCTGGGCCCTGGCAGCGGAGACACGGGCACCTGAGCTTGCCATGCGGCATCAACCACCAAATAACCCGGGTCAGAGACCGCTGGGGTACCCGCATCTGAAATCAAAAGAACCGATTGGCCAGCCTGGATATCGGTGATCACCTGATCTTTAACCAGTGCCTCATTGTGATCATGCAGGGCCCGAATACTGCCCTTGGCCCGGCCAATACCAAGCGCAGATAAAAGCATCTGTGCCCGACGTGTGTCCTCGGCGTAGATCACATCACAGTCACTCAGGCCATCTCGCACGCGTTGGCTAATATCGCCCAAATGGCCGAGCGGCGTTGCGGCTACATACAATCCCGGCGGAAATGAACGCGTTGACATCCCGCCATTCTCGCCGAACTTATGCCCAGCGTCAGGGGGCGGCAATGGAGTCCCGGGCTTTGGCCTATCTGCAGGCACAGGGCCTGGTGCTACTGGCCCGCAATGTGCGCTATCGGGTGGGTGAGCTGGATTTGGTCATGCGGCACGGAGAAATCATTGCCTTTATCGAGGTCCGATACCGTGCACCATCCGCCTTCGGAACCGCGGCCGATTCGGTGGGCTTGGCCAAACAGACCAGAATTCGGCGGGCCGCTGCCTTATGGCTTCAGGCCCAGCACTTTGCCCGGGAACCAGCCTGCCGATTGGATCTTGTCACGATTGACGGTGAACAACTACGGTGGATTGCCAATGCATTTTCAGCATAGGCCGCCCTATAATCCCCGCATCCCATAAAAGGAACTGGCATGCAAAACTTTTCTTCTTCGGTGTCTCGCTTCACAACCAGCTGCCGTATCGGCCTAATCGCCTGTGTGCTTGGTGCTTCGGCAGTCACATTAACGGGCTGCTTTCCGGTGGTGGCCACAGGTGTGGTCGTGGGGGCCTTGTCGGTTTCGGATCGGCGAACAACGGGTGCGCAGGCAGAAGATCAGTCGATTGAATTAAAAGCATTCAATCGTTTCCGTGAACAGTTCAAAGCAGACAACATTTCCCTCAGCGTGGTCAGCTTTAATCGAACCGCCTTGATTACGGGCTACGTTCCCAATGCCAATGTCAAAGCAGAGGCCGCAAAAATCGTGAGCAGCATTGATAACGTGCGCTCTGTGCTTAACGAAGTCATTGTTGGGCCAGTACCGTCCATCCGCACTTACGGCACGGACACGGTATTGACCACTCGTGTGAAGGCCTCGTTGCTGGAAGCCAAAGATGTGCAGGCCAATGTCATCAAAGTCATTACCGAGTCCAACACCGTTTTCTTAATGGGCATTGTGACTGAGCGCGAGGCTGCCCGTGCAGCAGATATCGCTTCTCGCGTGTCGGGTGTGCGCCGAGTCGTGCGGGCGTTTGAAATTATTACCGAGGCGGAATTATCAAGAATGCAGCTGCAGACGGGGGGCAACAACACTGCTGCGCCATCGGCCCCAGCAGCGCCAGCACCAGCAGCACCCGCCAAGACTGCGCCAACGTCATCAACCCCGCCGGCAGGCAATCAGGCGGCGGTCGCCCCAACGAATGACGCCGGCACGGTGGTCACGCCAATTCGTTAATTCGGTTTAAATCGGCCGGCAGTCAAAGCCGGCCGCCTCAACTGCTTGGCAGATCTGCTGGCTTGCGGCCTGCATGGCCTGATCCGATAACCCCGCTTTCCAAGAAACAACCGCCTGATGTTGGCTTCGGTCCACGCTGACATCGGCAACGGTATCGAACGACAAGATCGTTCGGCTGACTGATTTTTCACAGCCGCCACAGGTCATGCCATCAATGTGAAATGTGCTTTGAGTTGGTGTCATAAGAGCTATTCCGTTTCAAATGATCGTGCTGTTCTAAAAAACATTTTATGCGTGCGCACGTGGTGTCCAGGTAAGAAGCCGTGTTGCGTTGAGCATGACGGCAGCAGAACTGAGCGCCATGGCAGCGCCAGCAACCGCAGGTGTTAAGGCGCCAAATGCCGCCAGCGGTATGGCAAGCGCATTAAACCCGAATGCAAATACTAGGTTTTCTTTTACCCGGCGCAGCACTGCGCGTGCCAAGCCAAGGCTTTGAGCGCTCGCCAGCAGGGGGGAAGTGTGCGAAATGGTGAGATCAGCCGTTTCTAGTGTCAGACTCGCGCCCGATGCCATGGCAATGCCCAGGTGAGCATGGGCCATCGCTGCTGCATCGTTGAGGCCATCGCCCACCATGGCCACCCTTTTCTTTTCTGACCGCCATTGGTCTAACAATTCTGCTTTGGCTTCTGGGCTCTGCCCGCCAACAAACGAAACACCGCGCAGTAAACCCGCAATGCGTGCTACCGCAGACTCTCGATCACCGCTCAAGATGCTGGTGTGCAGGCCATCGGCTTGCAGCAGCGCAATGGCGGGTGCGGCATCCGGGCGAAGACTATCGGCGACCCATAGCCGGCCAACCCATTGCTGATTGATACAGACATCAATCGCGCTTGCAGCGGGGTGGTGCTGTGCAAGCGATTCGGGTGGGGGTGCGATCCATCCTGGCTTACCCACATGAATGTCACGGGGTGGCGTTGTAGTGCTGCGTGCATAAACGCCTTGTCCGGGAGTGTTGTGAATCAGTTGGCATGCTGTAATCGGGCGGCCTGCAGCGTAAGAGAGCAGGGCACCAGCCAAAGGATGTTCAATACCGCGCTCAGCACCCGCCGCATCGGAAAGCCACTCTGGCCACGGCGATTCGCCTTGGTGGGTGTCAAGCGCAACCGTGCGAAACAACGCCTTATCACCGGCTGGTGCTAAGTCATTGGCTTGAGCCTGGCGCTCTGCAAGCCCAATGAGTTTTGCGCGGCCTGATGTCAAGGTTCCAGTTTTATCAAACACCACATGGTCAACCTCGGCGGCACGCTGTAGCGCATCTGCACTGCGAAAAAGCCAGCCATATTGCGCGGCCCGGGCCAGCCCAGTGGCAATCGCTGCAGGTGTGGCAAGACCCAAGGCACAAGGACAGGCCACCACCAAGACAGCAACCGCATTGGCCAGCGCAACACTGCTCTCGGCCTGACTAACCCAGTGGCCAAAAAAAGTGATCACCGCAATCACCATCACTATTGGCACAAAAACACCTGCCACACGGTCCGCCATTGCGGCGATGGGGGCGCGAGACGAAAGCGCCGAGAGAATTCGTTGGCCAATTTTGGCCCGACGGGATTGATCAAACGGCTGGCTAACCGTGGCAATGATTTGTCCCGAAAGATTCGTGCAGCCAGCGAAAATCATCTCCCCCGGCCCCTTCACCGCGGGCCGACTCTCGCCACTTAAGCTGCTCTCATCAATTTCGGTCTGCCCCTCTACGATCAGCGCATCAAGATGGATCGCCTGGTTCGGATGAAAGCGGATTCGTTCACCAACCGCAATCTCGTTGGGGGGCGTGGCCACCCATTGACCATGGACCCATTGCTCAACAGGGGCAGCATCAAGGTGCGCAAGTTTTGCCAAAGCATCTAATGCCTGCTGCCGGGCCTTTTGTTCCAGATGTCGGCCAATCCGAACCATGGCCAACACCACAATCGAGGTTTCAAAATAAAACACCCCACCCGATGCGTTATGACCAGCGCTGCGATCCAAAGACAGCCAGCCGAATAAAGACCACAGATAAGCGGAGACAGTCCCAAGGGTGATCAGCGTTTCCATGGTGGCGCTGCCCACACGAAGCGCACGCCACGCTTTGACATAAAAGGGCCAGGCCACGAAGGTCTGCATCACGGTGGCCAATGCCCATTGCAGATCTAAGGGAATTAAATGGGGGTGACCCAAGAGCATGCCTCCCATCTCAATGAGCATGGGAACAAGGGCCAACATCGACAGCCAGAGCCGGAACTGTTCAGTGCGGCTCAAGGTCAGATCAGACACACCTTGGCCGTTAGAGACAGACGGTTGGCCCGGTGCCCGGGCGGGCCAGGCGTCGTAGCCGGCACGCCGAATAGCGGCAATGGCCTCGTCCGTGGTCAGGCCAGTCACGCGGGCCCGATGTTCGAGCAGGCTCACCTCGGCATGGGCGCCGGGAATTTTGTTCAGTACTTTTTCAATGCGGCTAGAGCAGGCCGCGCAGGTCATGCCTTCGATATGAAGGTCAATGGAGTTCATGTTCTTATAATGCCATTTATGAATTCAAACACTCAAAATAAATCGCGGTCCAAGCTTCCTTTATTGGTCTTGCTCTTAATTGTCGCGGTGATTGCGGCGGGCTCGGCCTGGATGCTGCGGGCCCAGCCGGCACCCTTGGTGTCGGGCCAAACCATCCGCGGCGAGGCGGTAACCCCGGCGTCGCTAAAGGGCAAACCTTATCTGGTGAATTTCTGGGCAACCAGCTGTGTCACCTGTGTCAAAGAAATGCCAGACCTGGTGGCCATTCACCAAGAGTTTGCCGCCAAGGGGTTTCAAACGGTTGCGGTGGCCATGAGCTATGACCGGCCTGAATACATTGAGACTTTTGTGAAAGACCGCGGCCTGCCTTTTCAAGTGATTCACGACAAAGACAATACCTGGACACGGGCTTATGGTGATGTGGCCGTGACACCCACCACCTTTGTGGTGGACGGCAATGGAAAAATTATTAAGCGTTACGTTGGCGAACCCAACTTTAGCGAGCTTAGAAAAATTCTGGCCCGCGAACTCAGCTAGGTCACGACATCCACGCGCTGGGCGCATTGAAAGCCCTGCGCATCAAAAACCCAAATCAGGCCGGGTTCAGCACCCCAGCCTGATGTGCCTGCTGGTCGGCATGGTAAGACGACCGCACCATGGCACCAACAGCCGCATGACTAAAGCCCATCTCGGCTGCTTTGGCCTCGAACATTTTGAATGTGTCGGGGTGCACATACCGGCGCACTGGAAGATGGCTATTCGATGGCGCCAAATACTGACCGATCGTCAGCATATCAATACCGTGGTCACGCATGTCTTGCATCACTTCCAAAATCTCGTCGTCGGTTTCGCCAAGCCCAACCATGAGGCCACTTTTGGTGGGAACGCCAGGGACCACTGCTTTAAATTCTTGCAGCAGCTTGAGTGAGTGGTGATAGTCCGACCCAGGCCGCGCCTCTTTATATAAACGTGGCACGGTTTCCAAGTTGTGGTTCAAGACATCTGGCGGGGCCGCTTTCAAAATGGCAAGCGCACGGTCGAGGCGGCCACGAAAATCGGGGACCAAGACTTCAATCTGGGTTTGCGGCGATTGTTCACGCACTGCCAAAATGCAGTCCACAAAATGTTGGGCGCCACCGTCACGCAGGTCATCCCGATCCACGCTGGTGATCACCACATATTTGAGTTTGAGTGCAGCAATTGTTTTGGCAAGATTGATGGGTTCGTTTGGGTCCAGCGGGTCTGGGCGGCCATGGCCAACATCACAAAACGGACAGCGACGGGTGCATTTGTCGCCCATGATCATAAAAGTGGCGGTGCCTTTGCCAAAGCATTCGCCGATATTGGGGCAGGTGGCCTCTTCGCAAACCGTGTGAAGCTTGTGTTCCCGAAGAATCTGTTTGATTTCGATAAATCGCGAAGACGTTGCGGCCGCTTTGACGCGGATCCATTCGGGTTTGGGCAGAATTTCTGCAGGCACTACCTTGATTGGAATGCGGGAAGTTTTTTCTGCGCCTTTTTGTTTTTTGCTTGGGTCGTACACGGTATAAAAGACCTTATGTCTGACAGTGTCGATCAATCTGATCGCACAGTTGATCAGCAACATCTTGCCACTTGGCATCAACACCCATTGTAGCCATGTCAACGGTTCTTAGACCCGGATAGCCACAGGGGTTGATGCGTGAAAACGGTTCAAGGTCCATGGCCACATTGAGTGCCACGCCATGATAGGTTCGGCCACGGCTTACTTTCAGGCCAAGCGCTGCAATTTTCCACAGGCGGTCGTTGTCATGAGTTGCGGCGGAATTGGGGACATAAACCCCTGGGGCATTCGGCTTGCGTTGCGCATGAGCAATGCCAAAGTGGGTCAAGGTGTCGATGATGGCCTGCTCTAGCCGGCAGACTGTATCTCTGACAAACAGTCCCCTGCGCCGAATATCCAACAGCGTGTAGATCACCACCTGACCAGGACCATGATAGGTCACCTGCCCGCCGCGTTCGGTGCGGACAATTGGAATGTTGCCAGGTTGCAGTACGTGCCGATCTTGACCGGCCTGTCCGAGTGTGAAGACCGCGGGGTGTTCCACCTGCCAGAGTTCGTCTGGCGTTTGATCGGTGCGGGACTCGGTGAAGTCCCGCATGGCATTCAGCGTTGCTAAATAGTCGGCCGGGCGAATTGTTTTACGTTGGGCGGTATGGGCCATTGCATTACAACACCACTTTAACCATGGGGTGTTGGGTCAGGCTGAGATAAATCGTGTCGAGCTGGGATTGCGACTCAACATTCACCGTCACCGTCAAGCCAAGATAGTTGCCATTACGGCTGGGCCGCATTTCAATGCTGGCCGGATCAAAGTTTGGGTCGTGAGACTGAACCAATGCACTGATGGCTTCGGCAAACCCCTGCACCTGTGCGCCCATCACCTTGATTGGAAACGCACAAGGAAATTGAATTAATGATTCTCTTGGGGCCGTCATGTCTTTTCGACTAACAACTTAAGCAAGACGTACGGCATCAATCGCTTCGTCGTAAGCCTGACGAATTTTTCGATAGATTGGGCCGGGCTGGCCAGCGTGTGATGGATGGCCAACCGGGCGCTGATCCATGCGCACTACTGGCAAGACTTCTTTGGTGGCTGATGTGATCAGCATTTCATCGGCATGCGTGACTTCAGCATGGCGGATGCGCCGGATTTGAACGGGAATACCCAGCCGCTCTGCGACTTCTTCCATCAGCCCGTAACGCACACCCTCTAGCACCAGATGATTTTTTAATGGCGCACAGAGCACACCATCTTTCACAATCCAAATGTTGCAGGCCGCACCTTCGGTCAGAAAACCATCTCGAAACATCACGGCCTCATCGGCACCGCGATCAGCGGCTGCCTGGCGGGCCAAAACGTTGCCCAGTAAAGCCACCGCCTTGATGTCGCAGTGAAGCCAACGTTCGTCAGGCAAGCTCACGACCGAGAGGCCTTTTTCTCGCAGATCCGGCCCTGGCCGGGTAAACGGAGTCGACATGGCAAAGACAGTCGGGCTAACTTCGGGCGATGGAAACAGGTGGTCACGTTTGGCCACGCCGCGAGTCACCTGCACATACACAAACTGATCTTCGCCGTCGTTATGGGCGATGACATCTTGAAAGAAGGCTGCCCATTGGTCATGGTCAAAGGGTGATTTGATGCGGACTGCAGCAAGACTGCGTTGCAGGCGGCGAAGATGGGACTCCAGGCGAAAGGGCTTGCGGCTATACGAGGGCACAACCTCATAGATGCCATCGCCAAACACAAAGCCTCGGTCCAGAACCGAGACCTTTGCCTCGGCCAATGGAAGCCACTCGCCGTTGAGGTAGACCGTTGGGTTGCCTTGAATGCCTTGAATCATGATCTGTCCGGAAAATTGAAAAAAGCCTGCCGCCCTTGGGCGGGAAAGAAAGGATTGTCGCCGATCCTAGGGGTTTACGCTGAGGGTATGCCACCAAAGTCGCAGGGTATCGATGGCTCGGCCCAGCAGACCCCCCTGTCGAACACTTTCGGCAGCGGTGACCGCCACCTGGTGGATCTCTTGGTCCCCCAGCCAGATACGAAGTTGGCCAACCTGCTGGCCAATAGTGACTGGGGCCAGCAGGGCCTGGGGCCGATCGAGCTGGGTGCGAATATTTTCGGCCCGGCCCCGGGGGAGCGCTACCAGCACATCTCGCTGGAAATGAAGCCTGGCCTTGCCCGCAACCCCTTTGTAGACGGGGATCGCTTCGCTGGCCTCGTCTGCCCTAAATAAGCGCAGGACATCGAATTGTTGGAAGCCGAAGTTGAGAAGTTTTAACCCTTCTTGGGCCCGAACCTCTTCAGTCTTGGCCCCGACAATAATCGCAATGAGCCGCCGCTGAATGCGCTCTTTTGTGCCCAGCGGCTGGGGCCGGTGGGCGCTAATCGCAATGGCAAATCCTTCCTCTTCGCTTCTTCCGGTCATGAGCCCGTCGACCGAATTGTCCAGCCATAAAAGCCGGTTACGGTTGACCTGCCGAATGCCGTTATAGGTCATCTCCCGACGACTAAATTCCCGGATCTGCTCGGGAAACTCCTGGATGAGATTGATCGACAGTTTGATCAAATCCGACACAGTGCTCTTGTGATCCGGGTGACCGGCGCCAGTGGCATTCACAAATCGGGTCTGCTGCATGCCAAAGCGCTCGGCAGTTTTATTCATGGTCTCGACAAAAGCGGACTCAGAACCCGAAATGGTTTTCGCCAGAGCAAGGGCCGCATCGTGCGCATTCAATGTGATTAAACCCTGCACCAGCTCGCCGACCGATACGTTTTTACCTGGTTGCAAAAACATGCGTGCCCCCTGGGGCACTTCCGATTCAGGCGGCGCAGCTACGTTTTGATCCAGCCGAATTTTTCTCTCACGAAGGGCCGTAAACGTGAGATAGGCCGTCATGAGTTTTGTCAGTGAGGCAGGCGCAATCGGCTGCTCTGCATTGCTGCTGGCAAGGGTCTGGCCGGTTGTGGCGTCAATCAACATCCAACTGCTGGCCGCAATTTTGGGTGGACTTGGCCAGCCCTGGGCGGGCACTTGGCTCTGTGCCAGGGCGGTTGATGCGCAAGCTACGATCAGCACCAGCGCAGACAGACTGTGGCGGACAGCGTGAAATGCAGCGTTGATCAATCGCATGCTTAGGCCAGCAGGCATCGTGTAATGCAGTCCCGCAAAAAAGGCAGCTTTGCATGGAAAAAATGACTGGCTGCCGGCATGACCAACACAGGGTGCTGTTGTGGCGCGACCCAATCCAGAACTTTTTTAAGACTAACCACCTCGTCTTCTTCTCCATGAATCAGGCGGGCTGCGGCCGTGAGCGGTGCGGGTGCGCGACGCTCATCGGCAATGCCAAGGCCCACCAAGATGACACGACTGAGTTCAGGTTGATCTTGTGTGATCGGGTGCTGGGGCCATTCGTGGGCAATGTGGGTGGTCATGACCGCGCCAAAAGAAAACCCGCCCATCCAGCGTTTGCCACCAACATCGGGATAGTGCGAGAGCAGCCAATCCCATGCGGCCCAGAGATCTTCCACTTCGCCTTGGCCGTGATCATGAATGGATTCACTCTTGCCAACACCGCGAAAGTTTGGCCGCAAACAAATCATGCCTTGATTGACGAATGCTCGGGCAATGGTCTGAGCCACCTTGTTATCGAGTGTGCCGCCAAACAATGGGTGCGGGTGTGCAACAACCGATAGCCCCTGAATAGCCACATCTTTGGCGGGCAAATCCAGAGCGGCCTCAAGAGCGCCCGCTGGCCCGGGAATTAAAAAACGTTGGGTTGCAGAGTTCAAATTTTTAACCGTTCGACAGGCCGGTTATTTAGTAAATGCTCGTCAATGATTTCATCAATGTCTGCCTGGTCCACATAGCGATACCAGACGGCGTCTGGGTAGACCACCATGACAGGGCCTTCTGAGCAGCGGTCAAGGCAGCCCGCACGATTGATTCGAATCTTGCCAGGACCGTTTTTTTTCAAGGTTTTAATGCGCTCTTTTGCATAGGCCTGCATCTCGTTGGCACCGCAGGCGCTGCAGCACTCAGCGCCCGGTTCCCGTTCGTTGACACAAAAGAAGACATGTTTTTCAAAGTAACTCATGGCCGGATTTTATCGTGATAGGCCTGGCATCCCGGGTTTGCCCAGGCGGCGATCAAGGCTTCTGGCAGATTTTCTGGTGAGCACAAATACCAGCCATGTCATCGCCGCGAAAGGCCACAAAGCGGCTGCCAGATTCGCCAGCGCCTGCAGGTTGAACCACCGCCCCCTGGACCATGCGGCAAAGGTCTCTGCGGCATAGCCGTTTTCGGGCAGGCTATTGGCCAGCATGAGGGTGACGGCAAGCCCAGCAATTGCAACGATGCGTTGTTGAGTGGGCCTGGCACCAGCCAGGCCATAGCCACTCAAAATAGCCAACACCAGCCCCGCCTGCGCGCCTGCATTAAACCAAGCTTCAAGTGCCCCTGGTGTCGACAGGGCCCAGATCCACCAGGCCCGTATGCCAAGCGTGAGGACCACCACAGTAATCAGTGTTATGGCCCAATGGCGTGGCTGATAACTTGGGAACCAACGGGATGATTCGAGCAGCGTCAGGTGACAAATGAGTGCACAGCTCAGCATGGCAGAGGCAACACACAGGGCCTCGGCAAGTGTGCGCTGTGCTGCAAAAGAGTCCACCTCACTCGGAATCTGACGACTCCAATCGACTTGCAGGCCAATATCCCCCAAGGCGAGCCAGATTTGCTGGGGTGCGGCTTGAGCCAAAAGCCAAACCGCCAAAAGCATTGCGCCACCGATTTCAATTGGCCGAGTTTCGTTGAAATGAAAACTAATCCTGTTGCGGCCATACGCCCCTGCAAAAAAACCACCGATCAAGGTGCCCGAACCATTGGCCAAGACATCCAACAACTGCGGACGCCGACTCGGCAGATAGGTCTGTAGCCCTTCCATTACCAAAGAAAGCAACACCCCCAATAACAGAGAAAAGAGCACAGCCTTAAGCGCACGCTGTTGCGCCGAGCGAAGTTTCAGGCTGAGCCCGCGCCCAAGTAATAGCCCCAAAGGAATATAGGCCAACACATTGACCAACACATCAAAGCCAGTCCAATAGCGGGGCCACGGCAAAAACAAAAAGCCCCAGGGTGGCTCTGGAATAAAGACCCAGTCCTGTAATGGTGTGAGCGAAATCACCACAATGCCGCAGGCATAGAGCAGGCCTGCCACCAGCATGGAGGTGGAGCGGCTTAGGGGCATGGGAAAGCCTTGTTCATACGGCTATGATGCCAAGAATGTTGATTTGTGACCGTCTCGATACTACCGATTCCACCCAGCGAGAAGTGCTGCGTCGGCTATCGGGCGTTGGCGCATCGGACCACCGTGACAAGCCGCCCCAGCCTGAATTGGGTCTGGCACGGCCATTTGGCCTTTGGACAACGCGGCAGACCCAGGGCATCGCAAGCCATGGTCGCCGTTGGCAAGACAGCCCCGATGGGGGCCTGGCCCTATCGATTGCCTGGCCTGAGCAGCAGGCGCAGGCCAGTGACATGGCCTGGCCGATACGCTGGAGTTTGCTGGTGATTTCAGCACTCGAGACAAGCTATCCGGAGTTACGCAGTGTGCTGGGTGTGAAGTGGCCAAACGATGTAATGGCCCAACAGGCCAAGCTTGCTGGCATCTTGGTGTCGCGTCATCTGGTGGGCGGCCAATGGTGGTGTGTTGCGGGCGTGGGTATTAATTTAGCCTGGAGCGTATTGCCCGAGATTGGCCGGCCAGTCACGGATTTGCGTCGGCTGGGTGTGGCCAATCCCGACCCAGAGCAGATCGTGATGGCCATTGCCCAGGCGGCGACTGATGATTTGAGCGTTGCGCAGACTATCGCCACCGCTGATGTTTATCAATCTGAATATCGCCGCCGTGATGTCGCCGCCGATGCGATCGTATCGGTGGTGCACCCGGTTACCGGTGCAACACTCATGACGGGATTCAATCAAGGCATTAACACCAGGGGCGAGCTGATGCTTCAAGTCGATGGCCAACAGCAGACCGTAGCGATCGGAGAGTTGTCCTTACGTTTTGCACCAGATGTGGCGGCGGTTAGCACATGAGCCCGCGAACTCTTCTTTTGGTCGACGCTGGCAATTCCGCCTTGAAATTTCAATGCCATCGCCTAGCCGAGCCTGTCACCTCGATGCCGTCACGATCGATCAGCAAGGCCCTGCAGCAGGTGATGAGCGCCCCAGTTGTGCGTTTAGACAATGATTTAGTGACGACCAATGGTCTGCGCGACGCATGGCAACAAGCTGCCCTCGCGCTTGGCGCGCAAGCAGAGATGGCATCAGGCCAGTGGCAACTGTCGTGGAGTGCTGTCGGCCCTGAAGACGTGATGAATTCTGTGAGCGCTGCCTTTCGTGCGATCAGTCATGCAGCAGCACCATCGGCCCACAGGCCAGTGCAAGAACTTCCGCTGCCTGCGCTGGGCAAGCTCGTGTTGAATCGCTATACCAACCCGGCACAGCTGGGTGCGGATCGTTGGGTTTCTGCAGTGGGCCTAGTGGCATCGAGTCCGATTCTTCCCGGGCAGACCCACATGATTGTTAGTGCGGGTACGGCCACAACCATTGATCTCGTGCGGGCATCGAAGACACAACAGGGCGCCTATGAATTTTTAGGCGGATGGATTTTCCCAGGCGTTGGACTGATGAACGCTTCATTGCGCAGGGGCACCCGAGATTTACAACTCACCATTGATTCCCCTTGCGTGTCTGCTTCGGATATTCCAAAGGACACGCGGGTTGCCATTGCGCAGGGCATTGGGCTGGCACAAACCGCTTTGGTGGCGCCTTTAATCAGTCGCTTTGATGTTTGTCAGATTTGGATTCATGGCGGCGCTTCCGGCTATTGGCAAGAGGCTTTGGCGCTTGCTGATCGTGATGCTCAGGTGGCCAGCAAGGTTCGAACCCAACCCAATCTGATATTTGCAGGCTTACTGGCTTTAGCCCTGGCCGATGGGCAGACCGTTTAAAGACTAGCCCCGAATTTTTTCCAGCATTCGGGTGGTTGAGCGTTCGTGCTCAAAAGGAATTGACAGTACTTGGCCGCCACGTGCCTGGACCCAATCGGCCCCCACGATTTTTTCCACCGGCCAGTCCCCGCCTTTGACCAGCACCTGTGGGCTAACGGCCTGAATCAGGGCCAATGGCGTGTCATCGGAAAACCAAGTGACCAGAGAAACACTCTCAAGTGCTGCCACCACAGCCAAACGATCTTCGAGCAGATTGATGGGCCGATCTTCCCCTTTGCCAAGCCGGCGGGTAGAAGCATCATCGTTAAGCGCCACAATCAGGCTCGCCCCATGGGCCCGTGCCTGAGCAAGATAGGTCACATGGCCACGGTGCAGCAGATCAAAGACACCATTGGTAAACACAATTGGCCGTGCCAAGCCAGACAGCCTTGACCCAAGTGAATCGGGCGGCGTGATTTTGGATTCGAACGACGGTGCGGGAAACAAGTGATGTCAGCGCTTTGTTAAGCAGCCAAGGATTTTCGAAAACGATTTAACTCTTGCACAGACTGAAAAGACTGATCAAAGAGCAAAGACAGATTATGCAAAATGCGCTCGGCAACCTTTGACTCCCAGTCGCTATTGAATTGAATCTGCTGGTCTAACCAATGCTCTAACCAGCCCGGCTCGGGGGTTCTGCTTTGCACGGTGTCGTTAGGAAAGAGGGCCTGGTTGACATGCAGATTGGTGGGGTGCAGGGCCTGAGATGTGCGGCGCGCAGAGGCCATTAAGACACCAATTTTTGCAAAGGCAGTTTTGGCGGCTTCGCCTGTCGTGATCAATGCTTTTTTCATGTAACGCAGATAGGCGCCCCCATGGCGGGCCTCGTCTTTGGCGATCGTTTCATAGATCTGGCGAATCACTGGTTCGGTGTGCCACTGCGCCGCACAGCGGTACCAGTGATTCAGTCGAATCTCTCCACAGAAATGCAGCATCAGGGTTTCAAGTGCTGGCGCGGGATCAAACTCAAAACGAACGGCGTGAAGCTCTGCTTCGGTCGGCACCAGCTCGGGCCGAAAACGGCGCAGATATTCCATAAGGACGAGCGAATGTTTTTGCTCTTCATAAAACCAGATGGACATGAAGGCCGAGAAGTCACTGTCATTGCGGTTGTCACGCAGAAACATTTCTGTTGCTGGCAAGGCTGCCCATTCAGTGATGGCATTCATCTTGATGGTCATGGCCTGCTCATCGGATAGCAGGGCAGGATCAAAAGCCTGCCAATCGATATCTTTTTCCAGGTCCCAGCGGACACGTTCAAAGTCTCGAAAGAGTTCGGGGTACAGCATTTCAGGGGCTTGGGGTGCGCGCATGTTGTGGTCTCAAAAAAATCGCCCCCATTGTAAGGTCAAGACTTGCTGGGGCGACCAATTTTCTGCCGAATCCAATGGATTATTCGGCCAATCAGGGGAAGAGACTCCATCAGGCGGGATGCGTCCCAATAGTCATGATGGGACTGAATCAGGCCCTGGGCATCAATAACAAGCAGGCTTGCGCCGGCAATGCTTTGGCGCGGTTTGTTCGGGCCAAGTGCGAATTCAAAGGTCCAGCCAATCATGACTTCAGAGCCAGATGGATTTGGGGACCCCAGCAGGCGGACATTGGTAAAGCGTGGGCGGTCTAGTTGATTAAACATCTCTAGATAGATGTCCCGCACACGATCCCTGCCCCGGACTTTTTGAAACGGGTCGGTGAATTCGCAATCGGGCGCATAAAAATCGGCAAGCTGATCCACCGTGTCTTGGCTGAGTTGTTCTGCCGCTGTAATAAAACGGTCATAGTTCATCATCGCTGGCACCCCATGTTGGACGATTGGCCGGCGCAAGATCTTGAGCTCATGCTTTGGGCACTGCCATCCGTATCAGGCGCAGTGCAATGGCATACGGAAGGATGCGCAAGAATTTGAGCCACAGCGTGAACCGTTTTGGGTAGTGGATTTCAAATCGACCCTGGGCCAGCCCGTCAAGCGTTGCTTGTGCCGCTGCCTCGGGCGTAATGATGGCGGGCATTTTGAAATTATTTTTTTGCGTAAGCCGGGTCTCTACAAAACCGGGGTGGACCACCGACACGGCAATATGCAAAGGCCGAAGCTCGACATAGCTGGTCTCGGCCAGATAGGTCATGGCTGCCTTGCTTGCGCCATAGGCAGCGGCCTGTGGCAGGCCGCTATAGCCCGCAACGCTCGACACCAAAACCCAGTGGCGTTGCCGTTGTGGATCAGCGCGCCAGAGACTGACGAGCGCGGCCTGCGCTTGATAGGCCGAGATCAAATTGATATCGAAAGTCTCACGAACACCAGCCATGTCCAGTTGATGTGCGGGCATAGGGCAATAGACACCAGCGAGCCAGATCACCACATCTGGAATAGCGTTGGCCTTTTCCATGGTGGCAAGGGCTGCGGTAATCGAATCGGCCTGGGCCACATCACAAGCAACATTGAGAAACGGTGCCGGCTGGATTTCATCAAGAACCGCTTGTCGGCGCGCACTCGCCACAACACGCGCACCGCGCGCGACCAGAAGATGGGTGAGCGCCAGGCCAATGCCTGACGATGCACCAACAATCCATACGGTCTTGTTGTGCCAATCACGAATGGGCGGGTTTAGGCTCAGCATGGAAATCTTTGCATTCGTTTAGTGCTGGGAATTATTTGCGAAACGACAGGGTGACCTCGCCCATGCGAATGCCCCATTTACTAAAAACGGCACGATTCAACATGACCTGATTGTCGATCAGCAGCATCCAGTCATCGAAGTCCAGGCCAATTGTGCTTCCGCGAAATGGCACATTCAGCGTGTATCGCCAGCGCAGGGTATTGCCATAAATCTCGCCAATTGCCTGGCCATCGACATCGTCGGCAGTGCCGATATAACGATTGGGGCCTGCGGCCTTCAGTTTCCAGATGCGGCGTTGTTTCTCACCGTCTGACCACTCAAAGTGTTCATCAAGTGTTCCTTCATCGCCGACCCAAGAGGCCTGAATGGTGACCACAAAACGACGGTCTACTTGGCCGCTGCGATTCTGAACCATGCCCCAGCCTTTGATCTCGCCATTGAAATATTGCTTCAGATCCAGTGCAGGTTTTTCTTTGAGATAAACCGATGGATCCGGCCCTGCACAGCCCATCACCATGACACCGGCAATGGCTGCTGCCAGCAGGAGTGCGAGCCGTGAGCGTATCGCGTTAAGTTGTTTAAGAAGATTCATATCGTGCTCCTGGATAAATTTGGTTTGGGTTCGACGCGGCCAAGGGCCACAATGGCGATGCATTTCAAAATACATGGCACGCCGGCATAAGCCCACTGTAGTGCATCAAGATTGTTGCCCTCAAGCGCAGGCTGGCCGGGGCTATAGCTCAGCAGGGCAAGCGCTGGCAATGCAAGCCCAGCGGCTAGGGCAAGCGCCAGTTTGATGATCAGATTCCAAATGCCAAAGTAGCTTGACTCCAGCTGGCCACGGTGGCCGCCTTGGTCAATGAGTCGGCCCAACAGCACCGGCGGGCACACGAGTTCTGCGCCAAGGGCGAATCCGGTGGCAAGACAAATGACTGTAAAAGCCACAATGTCACCCCGATCAAGCGATAGCGTCCAGACAAACGCGATTACCGCGATCAGCATGGCAATTCGCCACGCCATCATGGCGCCAAGGCGCCGGCTGGCCCAGGACCAAAAGGCAACGCTAGCGGCGGCACAAGCAAAATAAGCGGCAAGCAAGACACTGGACTGATCGCTGCTGGCTCCGAGCAAATCGGCCAAGAAAAATAAGACAAGGGTGGCAGGCACAGCGTTGGCCAGCGCATTGATTCCAAAGGCCGCGAGCAGACGCGCAAAAGCGCGTTGCGCCAATATCTGTCTCCAGGCCACATTGGCTTGCGTTGTGGCCGGACGTGCGGCTGCCCCGTATCGACGCAGGCCCATGGTGAGTAAAACGGCAAGAGCGCCCGCCGCCAACACGACAATGGCCATTGATAGGCCAGAGCGTTGCGCCGCAATCATCGCTGCAACAATCACACCAAAAAGGGCCAAGGCCTCTCGGGCGGCCACTAGGCGAGTTTGTGATGCAGCATTGTTGGTCCAGGCCACGGCCCAACTCTGGTGGGCAAGCGTTGCCATGCTGTTGCCCAATGACACGGCAAGTGTTGTCAGGCCAAGCCAAAGAAGCGCCAACGCGCCGGACGCGCCGAACTGACTGAGCCATTCGACAGGGGGATTCACCAGCAGTGCCAAACTGAGTGCCATGATGGAGAGCCCAACAGCCATCCAGCGCCACAAGCCTGCGCGGCTTTTGTCCATCCACCGACCAATGATGGGGTCAGCAAATGCATCGGTCAGGCGCGTGAGCATGAGCACCAGGCCGATGGCCGCAAGACTCATCCCGAATTGTTCGGCATACAGGGCGGGTGTTAGCAAATACAGGGGAAGAGCCGCGAAGGCCAGCACGAACCCAGGCAGCCCATAGCGCAGCGCCTCTGAAGCGTTGGGCATCAGGGCTGATCCGATGCGGCCAGGCCGAGTAGACGATTTCTGAGTGCCGGTTCAGCGGTTTTCGGGTCAAACCAGATAGCAAAAAAGGCGCGAGAAAACTCTGGATCTTGGATATTGCCGATGCGTTGTCCGTTTTTATAAAACGACACACCCTGGCCGGGCTGGTGCACACCACGCAGCCGATCGCCCATCTGAACATCGGGAAAGATTGCCTGCATTTGCGCTAGCCAACGGGCATGTTGGGCAGCGGAGCCAATCCCCAGTCTTTTTATTTCACCCAGGCTGCGTTCTGCAATACTCTGGCTCGAAAAATTTCGGGCATAGGTCAATTCAAGCGCAAAAGGACGCTCAAAGCGGGTGCTTGCCGAAAATTGGCTGGGTGCAAAAAGCTGGGCATCGTAAATTTTCAGACCAAGCCAGCGCAACGTGCCCTGGCCGTGAAGCCGCATGTCATCAGTGTTGGCGTGGGCATAGTGGAAACTGCCCAGCACCACGCAAACCGCACAGAAGAGTCGTTTCAGATTCATGCTGTTCCCTTTGGCGCAAAGAAAACCCATTAACGCGAATCACTTAGGCGCAGTGTGTACTGCACCACATCGATATTGCCTTCGGCAAAACCGGCCTCACAGTAAGAAAGATAAAAACGCCACATCCGCTGGAATTGCGCATCAAAGCCCATCCGTTCGATCTCGGCCCGTTTCGCATCAAAGGTCTTGGCCCACTCGGCAAGCGTTCTGGCATAGTCTTGGCCAAAGCAAAACGCATCTTCCACGGCCAAACCATGCCGTTGCGCCAGCTGAGTAAATACCGTTTTCGAGGGCAGCATGCCGCCCGGGAAAATGTATTGTTGAATGAAGTCGGTTCCTGAGCGATAGCGTTGAAAGAGACTTTCATCGATGGTGATGGTTTGAATGACTGCACGGCCATCGTCTTTTAGGCAGCGGGCCAGCGTGCTGAAATACGCATTCCAGTAACGCTCCCCCACTGCTTCAAACATTTCGATAGACACGATCCCGTCATACCGATGATGCTCGTCACGGTAGTCTTGTAGTGCCACTTCAAATCGCCGGTCTTCATGGCGAGACAGCACCTGCTTTGCCCAGTTTTGCTGTTCTGAAGAGAGTGTCAGGCCCTTATAGTGGCAGTCGGTGGTCTGCAGCAAACGATTTGCAAAGCCGCCCCAACCACAGCCAATTTCTAAAACTTTGGATCGCCCATCAAACCGGCCCGGATTAAGTTGGGAGATAGCACGGTCGATTTTGCGTTCTTGCCCCGCCTGCAGATCGACCGCCTGATGGGCCGCACCCGCCGTGTCGAAAATTGCGCTGGAATAAGTCATGGTGGGATCTAGCCACAGCGCATAAAAATCATTCCCTAAGTCGTAATGGGCAGAGATATTTTTCTTGGCCTGTGTCTTGCGGTTTGATCGCAACAAGTGGCGCAGCTGATCGATCCAGGTGGACCACCATCGGCCGTAGATTACAGAACTCATGGCGTCACGGTTCGCAACCATTAGCCGCAAAAGTGCGGTCAAGTTAGAACTGCTCCACAGGCCGCGCATATAGCCCTCGCCGAAACCAATATCACCACGTGATACCGCGAGAGACAGGGCAGCAAAGTCGTGGATTAACAGGTGGGCCCGGTGTTCCGGCTGGGCAGGGGCCAAGCAGGTGTCTGACCCACGGTAAAAGCGCGTGCTGCCATCGGGGAAAACAACCTCTAACTCGCCCACTTTCAAGGCATGGAGTAGCCGAAGGGCTATCTTGGCCCGAATGCCAATGCCGTCGAATACGGTCTGGTCAGGTGCGACCTGGGTTGTGTTTGAGCGGGTATCGTTCATGAAAAAACGTTGGCGTCCGATGAGATCGCGTCTCTTAACCCTGGGGCCGTTAGTTTAAGGGAGACGGGTGCTGGGAGTCAGCCTTAGAAATAAACTTTGCCCCCTTTAGCCAGAGCAATAGAGCCTGCCAGTGAATTCGGGTGATCACCCCGATCGAGAAGACCGGATAACGCAGCCAGGCCAAGATGGCAGAGCGGGTGCAAAGCGCTTGGGAATCTCCGCTCATCGACGTCAGCAGCAATGCCCCTGATTCATCTTGGTATTCGATACGGGCCAGATCATGACCGCCCAGCCCTGACTTGAAAAACCGAAATTGATAGCGGCCACGGACTTCGAAAAAAGGGGAGACGTAGAAGGCTTTTTCAGCGGTCAGTGTTTGGCCGTTTCGAATGGGCTGCTGTGCCGGGTTCAGCACATAGACATAGCGATCACCAAAGGTGTTGTTCACCTCGGCGATGACGGCCCGCAGTTGGCCATCTGCACGTTCACAGAACCAAAAGCTAACCGGCTTAAAGACATACCCCAGCATGCGCGGAAAAGTCTGTAGCCAGATTTCACCGTCCACATCGTGAACGCCAGCCTGTTCGAGCATGGCTTTGGCCCACTGTAGTAATGGCCTGCCGTCACCATGGTCTCGATCATTGACGCTAAGCAGCGCAGGGCGATTGATCCCCCAGCCCCAGCCACCCACCCGGCCTTTCGAGTCCATGGTCTGGGCAAGGCTTTTCAAAGGCAGTTGAAGATAGAAGGCCCGATAGCGAAAGGCGTGGGCAAATGGTTTTAGTCGCGCATGCCAGACGCGGCCCAAAACCAATCTGGGTTTAAGCAGCCTGTTGGAGTGGGGCGCCATCTTTTCTCGCCGAGTCCAGTTGTGCTTTTACGCCGCGTGCTGCATTGACACCCGATTGGAAGCCATCTTCATGAAAACCGTAGCGTGTCCACGCACCCGCGAGCCAAATGGAGTCGGTGCCCTGTACTTTTTCAAGCTCACGCTGTGCGGTGACTGCGGGGCCGTCAAATATCGGGTGGGCATAGTGCATGGTGTTGATGATCTGATCTGCCGCCGGCTGTTGCACTGGATTCAGGCTAACCAGCACTGGTTTTTGCACGGGAAGTGGCTGCAGTCGATTCATCCAATAAGTCACGCTGACACTGGGCGTGGACACACTTTTCTCAGCATCATGGATGTAGTTCCAAGAGGCCCAGGCGGTTTTGCGTTTGGGCATGAGCGCGGTGTCGGTGTGCAGGATCGCCACATTGTCTTGGTAGCGGACCCGGCCAGCAATCTGGGAAAGGGCGTGGGCCTTGGGTAAGAGTTGATGGGCCTGATCGGAATGGCAGGCGATGACAACCGCATCAAAGTCTTGTGTAAAAGAGTCTTGTTGGCCTGATGCATGGCGCTCAATGTCGAGCCGAACACCTGAGCGGCCACCGCGATCTTGAAGCTGGGGAAGCACCTGGGTCACGTGGTGGGCGGTTTTCCATTCCACCTGCCGGCCCTGGGTGGCGAGCCAGTTTTGTAAACAACGTAAATAGTTTGCGGCACCGTTGCGCACGGTGTACCACTGGGGGCGATTCGAAACACTCAGCAGACCATGGTTTTCACAGAACCGCGTGAACGTTGCCATGGGAAAGGCCCGCATTTGTTCTGTGGGGCAAGACCAGATGGCACCAGCCATCGGCAAGAGATAGGCATCTAAAAATAACTTGCCGTAGCCCTGCCGGTCCAGGTACTCACCCAAAGAGGGACCACCGTTGATGGCAAGCCTGAACTTCGCGGCATCCAGCGGTGCCTCGCGATTGAAACGCAGGATGTCTTTGAGCATTGCCCAGAATTTTGGCGAGAGCAGGTTTTTTCGCTGGGCAAACACCGTGTTTAGGTTGGTGCCGCACCACTCAATCTGACCTTGGTTCAGGCTGGCGGAAAACGACATGTCGCTGGGCGCGGTGTCGACGCCCAAAAGCTCAAACCACTTTTTAAGGCCGGGATAAGTGCGGTGATTAAACACAATAAAGCCGGTGTCAACAGACACTTGGGTGCCGTCTATCGAGACGTTTTGGGTGTGGGTATGACCACCAAGACGCTCGCCCGATTCAAATACGGTGACTTTATTGGCCCAAGAAGACAATTCCCAGGCAGCAGCACAACCGGAAATTCCACTACCAATTACTGCAATATTCATGTGTGACAGAGGTGATCAATCTTCGCGTATGCCGAATGATTGTGTATCGATTCAAAGTTTTCGGACTCGACACTGTACCCTTGAATTCGATGGTCCGCAGAAAGGGCCAAGGCAATATCTCTTACAAGATCCTCGACAAATTTCGGATTGTCATAGGCGCGTTCGGTCACGTATTTTTCGTCGGGCCGCTTTAACAGACCCCATAGTTCGCAGGATGCGGCCTGTTCGGCTACCCGGATCAGATCCTCAACTTCCACAGGGCCGCTGATCTGGGCCGCGATCGTGACATGGGAGCGTTGGTTATGGGCGCCGTATTGCGAGATCTTTTTGGAGCAGGGGCACAGACTGGTGACTGGCACCACCACTGTGACGGTGGTGGTTCGGGTGGTTTGTAGCACTTCGCATTCCCAGGTGACCTGGTAATCCATCAGGCTTTCCACACCAGAGACAGGGGCCGCCTTTGTTACAAAGTAAGGCAGTGCGATTTTGATATAGCCCCGCCCCGATTCAAGGCGCGTGAGCATCTTGTCCATCAGGGATTGCAGCGTGTAATAACCAAGCGGCTCCTGGTGATTTTGAAAGACCTCTAAGAAGCGCGACATGTGCGTGCCTTTGACTTCCGGCGGAAGGGCCACCGTCATGTCAATGGTTGCGACTGAAGGCTGGGGGCCTTTGGCGGTCTGCACCACGACCGGATGAACGAGCGATTTCACGCCGACCCGCTGGATGGCGAGTTGTCTGGTGTCCGCATGAGATTGCACATCGGGCAAGGCAGCGTTGGAAAACAACTTGTCAGAGGCGTTCATAGAAAATCTCCTGTGTGGTGCTCAGCTGCGTGGTGCAGCCAGAGCGCGTTCGATCTCGGTGATGATTTGTCGGTCGCTTGGCGCCACCTGACTAGAAAAACTGCGGATGAGTTTTCCGTCTTTGCCAACGATGTATTTGTGGAAATTCCAGCCGGGGAATTCTGATTGACGTGCCAGCTGCTTAAAGACCGGATTGGCCTTGGGACCCTTGACGCTGGTCTTGGCCACCATTGGGAATTTCACCCCGAATGTGCCGGAGCAAAATTCTGCAATTTCTTTGTTCGACCCTGGCTCTTGATTGCCAAAATCATTTGACGGGAACCCAAGCACCACCAAGCCACGGTCTTTGTAGCGCGAGTAGAGTTTTTCTAAGCCCTCGTATTGCTGAGTGAAGCCACAAAAACTTGCCGTATTCACGATTAAAATAACATTGCCCTGATACTGGCAGAGGTTTTGCGGGACATCGTCTTGGAGCCTGGGAAATGTGTGATTTAAAAGCGCAGGACAGGCTGCCGGATTTGCCCAGGCCTGTGGCGCGACCAAAAGCACCATAAGACTCATCAGCCCGAGCGCGCGAAGCATCCAGATATTAGGGACGGCAAGAAGATTAAAAACTGGCCGAGCTTTGGGGGAATCCTTGAGATTCATGGAATTTGTCTTGGTCAGAGATGGATCACGGACCTATACTATGGGCAAGGAATGGTAGCGTCAATTATTTGTCTATGACAAAAAAGGGTTAAATGGAACTTCCTGATTCCACGGCTGTGCACCTCAGCATCTCGGCTGTTGAGCGTGATACAGGGCTATCAAAAGACACGCTTCGCGTCTGGGAGCGCCGGTACGGCTTTCCCAACCCCGAAAGAGATGCCTTTGGCGAGCGCATTTACCCCTTAGAGCAGGTTGACCGTCTCCGGGTGATCCGCCGGCTCATGGATGTCGGCCACCGCCCGGGAAAAATCATTGGCTTGGAGATGGAAGAGCTCCAGGCTTTGGCAGATACCTCCACGAATCATGCAGCGGGGCGCCAGTCCGACCAAGAAATTGATCTTCACCCCGACATTGCCCACCTGATTGAAGTCACCAAGGCCCACGATGTCGAAGAGCTGCGCCGCCAGCTGAGTCAGCGCCTGCTCCGCTTGGGGCTTGCCCGTTTTGTTACCGAGCTAGTTGCGCCCCTGACCCAGAAAATTGGCGATGCATGGTCCCGTGGCCAGCTTGAAATTTACGAAGAGCACTTGTTTACCGAGTCGATGCAGGTGGTATTGCGCAGCGCGATTAGCACCATCCCTCAGCCAGGCAATCGGCCCAGGGTGTTGCTGACCACCTTTCCAACGGAACCGCATGGCATGGGCCTGCTGATGGTCGAGGCCCTGCTGGCACTCGAGGGCTGCCGCTGTATTTCCCTGGGCACGCAGACCCCGATCTGGGACATTGTGTTGGCCTCGACAGCGCAGCAAATTGATGTGGTGGCGTTGTCCTTTTCCCCGGTGATGAATCCCAATCAGGTTTTGGATGGGCTGACAGAACTGCGGGCCAAGCTGCCCCGCTCAGTGGAGATATGGGCCGGTGGCAAATGCCCCATCTTGCAGCGTCGCCCCCCGGCAGATGTTCGAGTTATTCCCGAATTGACGGATCTATCTGGCACCCTTTCCGATTGGCGCCATCGCCATGAGCGTGCCGCTGTTTAAGCCTTATCTGGGGTTTTGGTCGATTTAGCGGTTTTGGTCGCGGATTTTTTGGCCGGTTTTGTGGCCTGATCTGCCATGGATTGCGCACCCGCTTGGGCCGCCTGCATCATCTGACCGAACTGCTGTTGCATGGATTCCCACCAATACGTGGCCTGTTCTGTGGCCGCTTTGCTGGCTAGGCCGGGGAGAGGGTCTGTGCTTGTCGTGGGCTTCGTGGCGGCCACGGGATCGGCCCCGGCTTTGGTCATGGATTCGGTAAATGACTGGATGGCGGCAACGGTGCCCCGTTGAACCTCAAGGCCCTGGATGGTTGTCTTCAGTAAATTAAGGTTCAGGTCTAACCACTGTTCGACTGCTTTGAGTTCTTGGATGCGCTTATCTAGATCTTTTAAATCGGCCGCGTTAAAGCCGCTAACACCAGGAATGGCGCCGCCGAGCGGCAGCTTGCCCCAGGGGGAGGTTAAAAACTCAAACGGGTTAAACGGTTCATTAGACATGGCGGTCGCTACTTGCATTGAGATTGATTTTTAGAATAGCCGAATGACACTTAAAAAGCGCCCCCTTGGCGATCGATTGCCAGCCCTGTACCGCCGTTGGCCCTGGATTGCGGCGCTTGTGTTGGTGTTGCATTTGGCGGTGCTGCTTGGGCTGGATCGGATTTTGCTGGGTCTCATCAGCCCTCGGGAAGACGATAGCGGACCGATGGCGGTGCAGATGCTGCCCCCGCCAACCATGCCGGTGTTTCCGGTGGTGCCACCCGCCCCGGCCCCTGTCCCACCCGCGATTGTTTCCGAGTCTGATCTTGCTGCGGCCACCCCTCCTGAGTCGGTGCCGGATCAGAAGTCGAGCGATAGCCCCTTGTCTGCCGGGCAGTCGCCGGACTTGGCGAGTCGGATTCCGACCGATAGTGAATTACCAAAGGTTGGCGGCGTGGCGCTGTCCGCATTTTGGGGAGACCACACATCGGGGACCCAGATTGGCCGCGGCAGTATTCAGCTTAATTTCACACCGGACGGCCGCTACAACATCAAGCTGGTGACCGAAGCGGTTGGCTGGGCAACGATTTTCGCCAGCAAACCCCTCTATGCCGAAACGGTCGGCACCATTGGCCCTGGCGGCCTGCGGCCCGAGCGCCATACCCACCGCTCGCCCCGGGGCAAGGAAGAGGTTTCCATATTCGATTACGAAAAAAAGAAAATTACTTATTCTTCGCTAAAAGAACCCCTTCCTCTGCTAAATGGTATTCAAGATCGTCTAAGTTTCATGATTCAGCTGGCCTGGATGATGAAGGTAGCCCCGGAGCGCTTTAGCCTTGGCGAAACCATTGACCTGCCAATGGCGGGAAGAAACAAGGTGGAAGAGGTCACTTTCTGGGTGGAGTCCGATGCCGACGTGGTCATGCCCGGAGGGGTTCTGGTTCCCGCAGTCCATCTGTCGAGCCATCGAGCGGGGGAGCGTTTCAAGGGCAAGATCGATATTTGGCTTGACCGGACAGATAGACTTTTGCCGGTTCGCATTCGCTTTGAAGAGGCCCGAGGCCAGGTCCTAGACCTTCTCACCGTTCGCCAGCCTTAACTTGACGCTTTCCGTGCCCCGCCACATAATTGCGGGTTCCTCGCGGAGGGGTGCCCGAGTGGCTAAAGGGGGCAGACTGTAAATCTGTTGGCTTACGCCTACGTTGGTTCGAATCCAACCTCCTCCACCAGAGCCCTTATTGATCGTCATCACACATGGGTGAAATCAGGGTGGGCCCGAGGATGTTGGGCAGGACAGTAGTTGGTCGAGCTAACAGTAAGTCAGTTGCTTATGAGTGGGGTGGTTGCTTGTAGGCGTGCATTACTCGGCGGGTGTAGCTCAATGGTAGAGCAGAAGCCTTCCAAGCTTACGACGAGGGTTCGATTCCCTTCACCCGCTCCAGGCCTTTTGTGGGGGCAAGCTTTTTCGGTGCTGTGAAAACAGCATCGTGTGGTGTTGAAGTGTTTTGCATGTCGCCCATGTGGCTCAGTGGTAGAGCACTCCCTTGGTAAGGGAGAGGTCACGCGTTCGATCCGCGTCATGGGCACCAAGAATTTGTAGTTCGTTGTGATGTTCGCTTTTTCAAGTTCGCTGAATTTTTTGAACCATTGTTGAGGAGTTGGCCATGGCCAAGGGTAAGTTTGAGCGCACCAAACCGCACGTAAACGTTGGGACGATTGGTCACGTGGACCATGGTAAGACGACGTTGACGGCTGCTATTGCAACGGTGTTGTCTGCCAAGTTTGGTGGTGAGGCGAAGAAGTACGACGAGATTGATGCGGCGCCTGAAGAGAAGGCCCGTGGTATCACGATTAACACGGCGCACGTGGAGTACGAGACGGCCAACCGTCACTATGCACACGTGGACTGCCCGGGTCACGCTGACTATGTGAAGAACATGATCACGGGTGCGGCGCAGATGGACGGTGCGATTTTGGTGTGTTCGGCTGCTGACGGCCCGATGCCCCAGACGCGAGAGCACATTTTGTTGGCCCGCCAGGTGGGTGTGCCTTACATCATTGTGTTTTTGAACAAGTGCGACATGGTGGACGATGCTGAGTTGTTAGAGCTCGTTGAGATGGAAGTGCGTGAGCTGCTCTCGAAGTACGACTTCCCCGGTGACGACACCCCGATCATCAAGGGCTCGGCCAAGCTGGCCTTGGAAGGTGATAAGGGCGAGCTCGGCGAAGGCGCGATTTTGAAGCTGGCCGAGGCGCTGGATACCTACATTCCTGAGCCAAAGCGTGCTGTGGACGGCGCATTCCTGATGCCGATCGAAGACGTGTTCTCGATCTCTGGCCGCGGTACTGTGGTCACTGGCCGTGTGGAGCGTGGCATTGTGAAGGTGGGTGAAGAGATTGAGATCGTTGGTATCAAGCCCACGGTCAAGACCATCTGCACGGGCGTGGAGATGTTCCGCAAGCTCTTGGATCAAGGCCAAGCGGGTGACAACGTGGGTATTTTGTTGCGTGGTACCAAGCGTGAGGAAGTCGAGCGTGGTCAGGTGTTGGCCAAGCCCGGTTCGATCACCCCGCACACCAAGTTTGAAGCCGAGGTGTATGTTCTGTCGAAAGACGAGGGTGGCCGTCATACGCCGTTCTTTAACAACTATCGCCCCCAGTTTTACTTCCGTACGACGGACGTAACGGGTGCGGTGGAGCTGCCTGCTGGCACCGAGATGGTGATGCCTGGCGACAACGTGAAGATTTCGGTGGCCTTGATTGCCCCGATCGCGATGGAGCAGGGCCTGCGTTTTGCTATCCGTGAGGGTGGCCGCACCGTCGGCGCCGGCGTCGTCGCAAAAATTATCGAGTAAACCAGTAGGGGCATAGCTCAATTGGCAGAGCGTCGGTCTCCAAAACCGAAGGTTGGGGGTTCGATTCCCTCTGCCCCTGCCACCGCAGGTTGAATCAAGAAGTTTTGTGGTGCCGTTTTAGAAACAGTTTGAGCAGACAAGGACTTTATGTCGCAGGTTGAATCCGGAGGTACAGCAGGTGGTGCGGTCGACAAGCTGATGCTTGTGGCCGCAGTGCTGGTGCTGCTCGCAGGAATTATCGGTTTTCATCAACTCGCTGACGCATCGGTCTGGGCTCGGACTGGTGCGCTAGTTGGCGGCATCGTGGTCGCCGCCGCAATCGCTCTGGTATCGCAGTCGGGCCGTCGGTTTATCGGGTTTTCTCAGCACTCAGTTGACGAAGCCCGAAAAGTCGTCTGGCCCACCCGCAAGGAAACGATTCAAACAACGCTAATCGTCTTCGCCTTTGTGTTGGTGATGGCACTGTTTTTGTGGCTCGCCGACAAAGTGCTGGAGTGGGCCTTGTATGACTTGATTCTGGGATGGAGACGTTAATGTCCGCCAAACGTTGGTATGTCGTGCATGCATTTTCCGGCATGGAAAAAAGTGTTGCTAAGGCAATTCAAGAGCGCATTGACCGGGCCGACATGCAGCAGTATTTTGGCCAGATCCTGGTGCCGGTCGAAGAAGTGGTTGAGATTCGTGGCGGTCAGAAGGCCATCTCCGAGCGTCGTTTCTTTCCGGGCTATGTGCTTGTTGAAATGGAAATGAACGACGAGACATGGCACCTGATTAAGAACACCAACAAGGTCACAGGCTTTGTGGGCGGTTCGGGCAGCAAGCCCACCCCAATCTCACAGGCCGAGGTCGACAAGATCATGGCCCAGATGCAAGAGGGTGTGGAAAAACCACGGCCCAAGATCTTGTTTGAAGTGGGCGAGGTGGTCCGTGTGAAAGAAGGTCCGTTCACCGATTTCAATGGCAACGTTGAAGAAGTGAACTATGAAAAGAATCGTCTGCGTGTGTCGGTGACCATTTTTGGTCGTGCAACACCCGTGGAGTTGGAGTTTGGTCAAGTCGAAAAGCTTTGATCAGACATTTTTGAGGAGCGAACAGCTCGACTGTTTGCGCTTGAACTCGTAAAGGAGCCTTTATGGCAAAGAAGATCGTCGGTTATATCAAGCTGCAGGTACCTGCAGGAAAAGCCAACCCATCGCCACCCATTGGTCCAGCACTCGGCCAGCGTGGTTTGAACATCATGGAGTTCTGCAAGGCCTTCAACGCCCAGACACAGGGCATGGAGCCAGGCTTACCCATTCCGGTCGTGATCACGGCATTTGCCGACAAGACCTTCACCTTCATCATGAAGACACCGCCTGCAACGGTGTTGATCAAAAAGGCAGCCAAGCTCGACAAGGGCTCTGCCAAGCCCCACACCGATAAGGTCGGCAAGATCACCCGTGCTCAGGCTGAAGAAATTGCAAAAACCAAAATGCCCGATCTCACTGCAGCTGATTTGGAAGCCGCAGTCAAAACGATCGCCGGCAGTGCCCGCAGCATGGGCGTCACGGTAGAAGGAATCTGATCATGGCAAAACTTTCCAAGCGTTACAGTGCTGTTCGCGCCAAGGTCGACCGCACCAAGGTGTATCCCGCCCAGGAAGCTCTCGAGCTGGCCAAGGCCTGCGCAACCGCAAAATTTAAAGAATCCGTTGACGTTGCTGTCCAGCTCGGCATCGATGCAAAAAAATCAGACCAGTTGGTTCGTGGCTCGATCGTGCTGCCTGCTGGCACGGGTAAAACATCCCGCGTTGCTGTGTTTGCGCAGGGCGAAAAAGCCGAAGCCGCCAAAGCAGCCGGCGCTGACATTGTCGGCATGGAAGACCTGGCCGAGCGTATCAAGGGTGGCCAGATTGACTTTGACGTGCTGATCGCCTCGCCGGACACCATGCGAATTGTCGGCACCTTGGGTCAGATTCTTGGTCCCCGTGGCCTGATGCCAAACCCCAAGGTGGGCACGGTGTCGGCAGATGTGGCTCAGGCAGTGAAAAACGCCAAGGCAGGTCAGGTCCAGTACCGGACCGACAAGGCCGGTATCGTTCATTGCACCATTGGTCAGGCGTCGTTTGAGATTGACGCACTGAAAAGCAATCTCGTTGCACTGATTGATGCGTTGAACCGCGCCAAGCCGCAGTCCTCGAAAGGGGTGTATCTGCGCAAGGTTGCCATCTCGACCACCATGGGCCCCGGTATTCGCGTGGACCAGGCGTCGATCTTGGCGCAGTCGTAAAGACTTTGGGCTGCAGGCCTGTCGAAAGGCAAGCCTGCAGGTTGTCAAAGACCGTTGGGGTTTTGTACTTAATTAAGGCAGTTGTTTAGGCCCTGCCCAACGCAGATGGCGGTCCCGAAAGAATTCGATGCTCGAGTCATATTGAGTTGTTCATCGAAAAATCTCAGGTCTCGCCGGTATCAACCGTTTCAAATCCAATTGGACGCGAAACATTGAGAAGGAGTGAAATGTGGCACTAAACCGCGAAGCGAAAGCCGTGGTGATCGACGAAGTCTCTGCCCAAGTGGCAACGGCCCAGTCCATCATCCTCGCCGAGTACCGTGGTCTTGATGTGGCCAACATCACCGAGCTCCGCAAGAGGGCGCGTGGCGCTGGCGTTTACCTGCGTGTGTTGAAAAACACCCTGGTACGCCGTGCCGTTGCCGGAACACCGTTTGAAATGCTGGCCAACAACATGGTTGGCCCGCTGATCTACGGTATTTCGAAAGATCCTGTTGCCGCTGCAAAAGTCATGAATGACTTTGCTAAAGGCAACGAAGTCTTTGTCATCAAAGCGGGCGCAATGCCGAACTACTTGATGGACGCTGCTGGCGTGAAGGCCCTTGCCTCTATGCCGTCGCGTGACGAGTTGCTCAGCACATTGCTCGGAACGATGCAGGCCCCGGTTGCCAAGTTCGTTCGCACCCTCAACGAAGTGCCGTCGAAGTTTGTTCGCACGGTTGCTGCGTTGAAGACGCAACGCGAATCGCAATCCGCATGACCATTTTTAACTGAACTGAAATTTTTTGGAGTTTTCAATATGAACAAGGATCAACTGTTAGACGCAATCGGCGCGATGTCCGTTCTGGAGCTTTCCGAACTGATCAAGGCCATGGAAGAGAAATTTGGCGTATCCGCTGCTGCAGCAACTGTTGCTGTTGCCGCTGCTCCTGCAGCTGGTGGCGCTGCCGCTGCTGCTGAAGAGAAGACCGACTTCACGGTCGTTCTGGCTGCCGCTGGTGACAAGAAGGTTGAAGTCATTAAGGTGGTTCGTGCCGCAACTGGCCTGGGTCTGAAAGAAGCAAAAGACCTGGTCGACGGCGCACCGAAGCCCGTTAAAGAAGGTGTTAACAAGGCCGACGCCGAGGCGCTGAAGAAGCAACTCGAAGAAGCTGGTGCAAAGGTCGAACTGAAGTAATGCATTAAGCGGTGTCTGACACCTGTTGGTGTCAGACACCGTCTCCCAGCAGGCTATTCCATGTCGATGCTGCTTTTAGTCGCGTCGATATCGCATAGCTCGGAATGGTAAGCAGTGCAGTGGGCTTGAGTAACTCTAATTGTTTTTTTTGAGAATTCCTCAACAGGAGCCGTGATGGCATATAACTTCACCGAGAAAAAGCGTATTCGTAAAAGCTTCGCCAAGCGCAAGCCCGTCCTTGATATTCCTTACCTGCTGGCCACCCAGCTTGCATCGTATCGGGCGTTTTTGCAGCAAGACGTTGTCCCCACGGAGCGCAAGGTCCAGGGCTTAGAAGCCGCATTTCAGTCGATCTTCCCCATCAAAAGCCATAACGGCATGGCAGAGCTCGACTTCTTGTATTACACCCTGGGCGCACCAGCATTTGATGTGCGTGAGTGCCAGCTGCGTGGCCAGACCTTCGAGGCCCCGATCCGTGCACAAGTCCGCCTGAAGATCTACGACCGAGAGGCCGCCAAGCCCACTGTCAAAGAGATCCGCGAAAAAGAAGTCTTCATGGGCAACATCCCGCTCATGACGGATAACGGCTCATTTGTGATCAACGGTACTGAGCGTGTCATCGTTAGCCAGTTGCACCGTTCGCCCGGTGTGTTCTTTGAACACGATCGCGGCAAGACCCACAGCTCTGGCAAGCTGCTCTTCTCGGCCCGTGTGATTCCTTACCGTGGCTCGTGGTTGGATTTCGAATTCGATCCCAAAGACATTCTGTATTTCCGCGTTGACCGTCGCCGCAAGATGCCGGTCACGATTCTGTTAAAAGCGCTTGGCTTTAACGTTGAGCAGATTCTTGCCCACTTCTTTGCCTTTGATCATTTCGCGCTTCTGCCCGAAGGCGCCCAGATGGACCTGGTGCCCGATCGTCTGCGCGGTGAGCAGGCCCGCTTTGACATCGTCGACAAATCCGGCAACGTGATTGTTGGCCGAGACAAGCGTATCAACGCCAAGCACATCCGTGACATTGAAAAGGCAGGCTTAAAGCGGATTAGCGTGCCTGATGACTATGTTTTGGGCCGCGTGTTGGCCCATGCAGTGGTCGATGGTGAGACTGGTGAAATTGTTGCCAAGGCCAACGAAGAGATCACTGAAGAGCTGCTGACCAAACTGCGCGACGCCAAGATCCGAGAGATCAAGACGCTCTATACCAATGACTTGGATCATGGTCCTTACATGTCGTCGACCCTGCGTATCGACGAGACACCTGATCAAATCTCCGCCCGCGTTGCCATCTATCGCATGATGCGTCCTGGTGAGCCGCCCACTGAAGATGCGGTTCAGATGCTCTTTGATCGCCTGTTCTTTAATACCGATTCTTACGACCTGTCCGCTGTTGGCCGTATGAAGTTCAACCGTCGTCTGGGCCGCGAAGAAGTCACCGGCCCCATGACGCTCACCAACGAAGACATTCTCGACACCATCAAGCTCTTGGTGTCGCTGCGCAATGGCCGTGGTGAGATCGACGACATCGATCACCTGGGTAACCGGCGTGTCCGTTGTGTTGGTGAGTTGGCGGAAAACCAGTTCCGCTCTGGCTTGGTGCGCGTGGAGCGTGCTGTGCGCGAGCGTTTGGGCCAGGCCGAAGCAGACAACCTTCAGCCCTACGACTTAATTAATAGCAAGCCCATTACCGCCGCAATTCGCGAGTTCTTTGGTTCTTCGCAGCTGTCGCAGTTTATGGACCAGACCAATCCGCTGTCGGAGATCACCCACAAGCGCCGTGTATCGGCCCTTGGGCCTGGTGGTCTGACCCGTGAGCGCGCCGGCTTCGAAGTCCGTGACGTGCACCCCACGCACTATGGCCGTGTCTGCCCGATTGAAACACCCGAGGGTCCGAACATCGGCCTAATCAATTCTTTGGCGCTTTATGCCCGACTGAACGAATACGGCTTCCTGGAGACGCCGTATCGCAAGGTTGAAGACGGCAAAGTCACTGACAAGATTGATTATCTGTCGGCCATTGAAGAGGGCCGCTATGTGATCGCCCAGGCCAACGCTGAAATGGACGCCAAAGGCAAATTGATCGGTGATCTGATCTCGGTCCGTGTCAATGGTGAAACCACACTGTCGACGGCTGACAAAATTGAATACATGGACGTTGCTCCGTCGCAGATCGTGTCGGTGGCGGCTTCCTTGATTCCGTTCCTAGAACACGACGACGCTAACCGAGCCTTGATGGGTTCGAACATGCAACGTCAGGCAGTGCCATGTCTGCGTCCGCAAAAGCCTGTTGTGGGTACCGGCATTGAGCGCACCTGTGCGGTGGACTCGGGCACGGTCGTTCAGGCCCGCCGTGGCGGTTTTGTCGACTATGTGGATTCCCGTCGCGTGGTGATTCGTGTCAACGATAACGAGACTACAGCAGGCGAATCTGGCGTGGATATTTACAACCTGCAGAAATACACCCGTTCTAACCAGAACACCAACATCAACCAGCGCCCCATTGTGAAGCGTGGTGATGTGGTGGGCCGTGGCGATGTGATCGCGGATGGCGCCTCGACCGATTTGGGCGAATTGGCGCTTGGCCAAAACATGCTGGTCGCCTTCATGCCTTGGAACGGTTATAACTTCGAAGACTCGATCCTGATTTCTGAGCGTGTGGTCTCAGACGACCGCTACACATCGATTCACATCGAAGAACTGTCGGTTCTGGCCCGTGACACCAAGCTTGGCCCTGAAGAAATCACACGTGACATCTCGAACCTGTCAGAGGGCCAGCTTGGCCGTCTCGATGAGTCGGGCATTGTTTACGTGGGTGCCGAAGTCCAGGCGGGCGACGTTTTGGTGGGTAAGGTCACCCCCAAGGGCGAGACCCAGCTCACGCCAGAAGAAAAACTGCTGCGCGCCATCTTCGGTGAAAAAGCTTCTGACGTAAAAGACACGTCGCTGCGTGTGCCGTCTGGCATGAGCGGCACGGTGATCGACGTACAGGTCTTCACCCGTGAAGGCATTCAGCGTGACAAGCGTGCACAGCAGATCATCGACGACGAACTCCGTCGCTTCCGGCTTGATTTGAATGACCAGCTGCGTATTGTTGAAACCGATACCTTCCAGCGTATTGAAAAACTCTTGATCGGCAAGGCTGCCAATGGCGGCCCCAAGAAGATCGCCAAGGGCACGGTAATTGATGCGGCATATCTGGCTGATCTGGACCGCTATCACTGGTTCGATATTCGTCTGTCCGATGAAACCGCTGCCAAGCAGTTGGAAAGCCTGAAAGAGTCGATCGATCAGAAGCGTCATCAGTTCGATTTGGCTTACGAAGAAAAGCACAAGAAGCTGACCCAGGGCGATGAACTGCTGCCGGGCGTATTGAAGATGGTCAAGGTCTATCTGGCGGTGAAGCGTCGTCTGCAGCCGGGTGACAAGATGGCTGGCCGTCACGGTAACAAGGGTGTGGTCTCACGCATTGTTCCTGTGGAAGACATGCCTTACATGGCCGATGGCCGCCCCGTGGATATCGTGTTGAACCCGCTGGGTGTTCCCTCCCGTATGAACGTGGGTCAGATTCTGGAAACCCACCTGGGCTGGGCTGCCAAGGGTATTGGTGAGCGTATCGGTGACCTGCTTCAGTCTCAGGCATCTGCTGGCGACGTCCGCAAGTATCTGGACAAGGTCTACAACACCAGCGGCCACCCAGAAGATCTGAAGCATCTCTCCGACAAAGAAGTCATTGAGCTTGCCAACAACCTGAAAGACGGCGTGCCGTTTGCAACCCCGGTGTTTGACGGTGCTGCAGAGCGCGAGATTCGTCAGATGTTGGAGTTGGCTTACCCAGATGATGTTGCTGCCCGGATTGGCCTGACGCCAACCCGTACCCAGGTGCAGCTCTTTGATGGCCGCAACGGGGATCCGTTTGATCGCACCGTGACCGTTGGTTACATGCACATGCTCAAACTGCATCACCTGGTCGATGACAAGATGCATGCCCGTTCTACCGGTCCTTACTCACTGGTCACGCAGCAGCCTCTGGGCGGTAAGGCCCAGTTCGGTGGCCAGCGATTCGGTGAGATGGAGGTCTGGGCACTCGAGGCGTATGGCGCGTCGTATGTGCTGCAGGAAATGTTGACGGTGAAATCCGACGACGTGGGTGGCCGTACCAAGGTGTACGAGAACTTAGTCAAGGGTGAACACACTATCGATGCCGGCATGCCCGAGTCCTTCAACGTGTTGGTCAAAGAGATCCGTTCACTCGGTATCGACATTGACCTTGAGCGCGGTTAATTCTTAAAAAGGTAGACACATGAAAGCGCTACTCGACTTATTTAAGCAGGTTCAGCAAGACCAGGTTTTTGACAAGATCAAGATCGGTCTGGCTTCGCCCGAAAAAATCCGTTCATGGTCTTATGGCGAAGTTAAAAAGCCCGAGACCATCAACTACCGTACCTTTAAGCCTGAGCGGGACGGTCTGTTCTGTGCCAAGATCTTTGGCCCAGTGAAAGACTACGAGTGCTTGTGTGGCAAGTACAAACGCTTAAAGCACCGCGGTGTGATCTGCGAAAAGTGTAACGTTGAAGTTACGTTGACCAAGGTCCGTCGTGAGCGCATGGGCCATATTGACCTGGCCAGCCCGGTTGCCCACATCTGGTTTCTGAAGTCGCTGCCGTCCCGTCTGGGCATGGTGCTCGACATGACGCTGCGTGACATTGAGCGCGTGCTGTATTTCGAAGCATTTGTGGTGATTCACCCCGATGTGACCCCGCTCAAGCGCGGCCAGATCATGACCGAAGACGACTACCTGGCCAAGCAAGAGCAGTATGGCGACGGTTTTGTCGCCATGATGGGTGCAGAAGGCATCCGCGAATTGCTGCGCGAAATCGATCTCAAAAATGAGATCGAAAAACTCCGTACCGAACTTGCTGAGACCTCTTCGGAAGCCAAGATCAAGAAGATCGCCAAGCGTTTGAAAGTGCTTGAGGGTTTCGATAAGTCTGGTGTGAAGCCCGAGTGGATGATTCTGGAAGTGCTGCCCGTGCTGCCACCAGAGCTTCGCCCTCTCGTTCCGCTGGATGGTGGCCGTTTCGCGACGTCTGATCTGAACGATCTCTATCGTCGCGTGATCAACCGTAACAACCGTCTGCGCCGCCTGCTGGAGCTCAAGGCCCCTGACATCATCGTGCGCAATGAAAAGCGGATGCTGCAAGAGGCGGTTGACTCATTGCTTGATAACGGTCGTCGCGGCAAGGCCATGACGGGCGCGAACAAGCGTCCCCTGAAGTCGCTTGCGGACATGATCAAAGGTAAGGGCGGCCGTTTTCGTCAGAACCTGTTGGGTAAGCGTGTCGACTACTCTGGCCGTTCGGTCATTGTGGTGGGCCCGACCTTGAAACTGCATCAGTGCGGCCTGCCCAAGCTGATGGCCTTGGAACTCTTCAAGCCTTTCATCTTCAATAAGCTGGAACTCCGCGGCATGGCCACCACAATTAAGGCGGCCAAGAAGCTGGTGGAGCAACAGGTTCCTGAAGTCTGGGATATTTTGGAAGAAGTGATTCGTGAGCATCCCGTGATGCTCAACCGTGCACCAACCCTGCACCGCCTTGGTATTCAGGCCTTTGAGCCCGTCCTAATCGAAGGCAAGGCCATTCAGCTGCACCCACTGGTCTGCGCTGCGTTTAACGCGGACTTCGACGGTGACCAGATGGCTGTCCACGTGCCGCTTTCTATCGAAGCGCAGATGGAAGCCCGCACCCTGATGCTGGCGTCGAACAACGTGCTCTTCCCGTCGAACGGCGAGCCTTCGATTGTTCCTTCGCAAGACATCGTGCTGGGTCTGTATTACACAACCCGTGAGCGCGTTAACGGCAAGGGCGAGGGCATGTTCTTTGCGGATGTTGCGGAAGTAGAACGTGCCTATGGCAACGGCCAGGTGGAGCTTGGCACCAAGATCACAGTGCGGATTGCTGAAGTCGATATTGATCCAGTGACCAAGGCCAAGACGCCGAAGATGACCCGTTACGAGACCACGGTTGGCCGTGCCTTGTTGTCCAAGATTCTTCCCCCCGGCCTGTCCTTTGTTCATATGAACAAGGCGTTGAAGAAAAAAGAAATCTCTCGCCTGATTAACGTGTCCTTCCGCCGTTGCGGCCTGCGTGACACGGTGATTCTTGCGGACAAACTGCTGCAGTCTGGTTTTGCTTTGGCCACCCGTGCCGGTATCTCAATCTGTGTGGACGACATGTTGGTGCCACCACAGAAAGTAGACATCCTGTCCAAGGCCGAAAAAGAAGTCAAAGAGATCGAGCAGCAGTATGCCTCCGGCCTGGTCACTCAGGGTGAGCGCTACAACAAAGTGGTCGACATCTGGGGCCGTGCTGGTGATGACGTTGGCAAGGCCATGATGACCCAGCTGGCCAGCGAGCCGGTGAAAGATCGTCACGGCAAAGATGCACGCCAGGAATCGTTTAACTCGATTTACATGATGGCCGACTCGGGTGCCCGTGGTTCTGCCGCACAGATTCGACAGCTTGCTGGTATGCGTGGCCTGATGGCCAAGCCCGATGGCTCGATCATCGAAACACCAATTACGGCAAACTTCCGCGAAGGCTTGAACGTGTTGCAGTACTTCATCTCGACCCACGGTGCACGTAAGGGTCTGGCCGACACGGCGTTGAAGACGGCGAACTCTGGCTACCTGACCCGTCGATTGGTCGACGTGACCCAGGACTTGGTCGTGATCGAAGACGATTGCGGCACCAGCAACGGCATCAACATGAAGGCTCTGGTCGAGGGCGGTGAAGTCATCGAAGCCTTGCGTGATCGCATTCTTGGTCGCGTCACGGCAGCGGAAGTCGTCAACCCCGAGACTCAGGAAACCCTCTTTGAATCCGGCAAACTGCTCGATGAAGACGCAGTGGAAGACATTGAGCGCCTGGGCATTGATGAAGTTCGTGTGCGTACACCGCTGACCTGCGGCACGCGCTTTGGTCTGTGTGCCAAGTGCTATGGCCGTGATCTTGGCCGTGGCCACTTGGTCAACGTTGGTGAGGCCGTTGGTGTGATCGCTGCCCAGTCGATTGGTGAGCCTGGTACTCAGCTGACCATGCGTACCTTCCACATCGGTGGTGCTGCATCGCGTACTGCTGCGGCCAGCGGCGTTGAAGCCAAGTCCAATGGCTTGGTGCGCTTCACACCCACCATGCGCTATGTCACCAACGCCAAGGGCGAGCCCATCGTGATTTCACGTTCTGGTGAAGTCTTGATCACTGACGACAATGGCCGTGAGCGCGAGCGTCACAAGGTGCCTTACGGCGCCACCTTGTTGTCCATGGATGGCAAGACCGTTAAGGCCGGCGCCATGTTGGCGACTTGGGATCCGCTCACACGTCCGATCATTTCGGAGTACGGCGGCCAGGTGAAGTTTGAAAACGTGGAAGAAGGCGTCACTGTTGCCAAACAGATCGACGAGATTACTGGTCTGTCGACCCTGGTGGTGATTGATGCAAAACGCCGCGGCGGTGCACAGGTCAAGGGCGTTCGTCCTCAGGTGAAGCTGATCGACGCCAAGGGCGAAGAAGTCAAGATCGCCGGCACCGACCACAGCGTGAACATCTCCTTCCCGGTCGGCGCGCTGATTACCGTGCGTGATGGTCAAGATGTATCGGTTGGCGAAGTGCTGGCACGTATCCCGCAAGAGTCGCAAAAGACCCGTGATATTACCGGTGGTCTACCACGCGTGGCCGAGTTGTTCGAGGCCCGTTCACCCAAAGACGCCGGCATGTTGGCCGAAGTTACCGGTACGGTGTCGTTTGGTAAAGACACCAAGGGCAAACAGCGTCTGATCATTACCGATATGGACGGCGTGCAGTACGAGACCCTGATCTCGAAAGAGAAAAACGTTCTGGTCCACGACGGCCAGATTGTGAACAAGGGTGAATTGATTGTGGACGGCCCGGCCGACCCACAAGACATTCTGCGTCTCTTGGGTGTCGAAGCACTTGCCCGTTACATCGTTGACGAAGTCCAGGACGTCTATCGACTCCAGGGCGTGAAGATCAACGACAAGCATATTGAGGTCATCGTGCGTCAGATGTTGCGTCGTGTCCGCGTCACCGATGCAGGCGATACCCGCTTCATCAACGGCGAAGAAGTGGAGCGTTCCGAGTTGTTGGACGAGAACGACCGCGCTGTTGCTGAGAACAAGCGTCCCGCCATGTACGAAAACAAGCTCTTGGGTATTACCAAGGCATCGCTCTCTACCGATTCCTTTATTTCGGCAGCATCGTTCCAAGAGACCACCCGTGTCTTGACCGAAGCCGCCATCATGGGCAAGCGCGACGAGTTGCGTGGCCTGAAGGAAAACGTGATTGTCGGCCGACTGATTCCTGCCGGAACTGGTCTGGCGTATCACAAGGCCCGAAAAGAGCGCGAGGCCATCGAGGCCGCCGAAGCCCAGACCGCCGCCCAGCAGGCAGCGATCGAGGCCGAAGCGTTGTTCTCGAGTGCTGACGACGAGGTTGAGTCGCAAGAAGGTGGTGCCTCGGCAGCAGTTTTGCCAGGTGACACCCCAGCAGGAAATCCGGAAGAGGGTGCTTCGGCAACTTAACCGGACAAGATGTCGATTGGCGGGGTTGGTGCTGCTCTAAAAAGTCAGCGCCACCCCGATGGCCGATGTTTGTGCTTGACAGCATTATTGAAAAGCCTTGAAAATTGAAGGCTTTTCGCGATTTAGCGAAACCGAATTCAAGAAAATTTAGAGAGATTAAGAACAATGCCCACCATTAACCAGCTGGTTCGCAAACCCAGAACCTCTGAAGTCGTGAAGAGCAAGAGCCCGGCCCTCCAGTCGAGCCCTCAGCGTCGCGGCGTATGTACCCGTGTCTACACCACCACGCCGAAAAAGCCGAACTCCGCACTCCGTAAGGTTGCCAAGATTCGCCTGACCAATGGCTTTGAAGTCATTAGCTACATCGGTGGTGAAGGCCACAACCTGCAAGAGCACTCGGTCGTACTGATCCGTGGCGGTCGTGTAAAAGACTTGCCTGGTGTGCGTTACCACATCGTTCGCGGCTCGCTTGACCTGCAGGGTGTGAAAGATCGTAAACAGTCTCGATCCAAGTACGGATCGAAGCGTCCGAAGGCTGCTTAATTCAGGGTTTCCTGCGCTAAGCAACCTTCATTAACCGGTGTGACACGCAACTGCGTGTTGCATCACGTAAGGGCCCGGACATGAGAAGCACGTGCCGGGCAGAACCAAAGACAACTGCGGTTCAACTGAATAAGGAAAATTAAATGCCTCGTCGTCGCGAAGTACCAAAACGTATTGTTCTCGCTGATCCAAAATTTGGCAGCGAAGATGTCTCTAAATTCATTAACGTGGTGATGCTCCACGGCAAAAAAGCCGTTGCTGAGCGCATCGTTTACGGTGCTTTCGAATTCATCGAAAAGAAAGCCAGCAAGAACCCAATCGAGATCTTCCACCAGGCATTGAACAACGCCAAGCCTGCTGTTGAAGTCAAAAGTCGCCGTGTGGGTGGTGCCAACTACCAGGTGCCGGTCGAAGTTCGCCCCTCGCGTCGTTCTGCGCTTGCCATGCGTTGGCTGCGCGAAGCTGCAAAGAAACGTGGCGAAAAGTCGATGAATCTGCGTTTGGCCGGTGAGCTGCTCGAAGCCGCTGAAGGCCGTGGCGGTGCAGTGAAAAAGCGTGATGAAGTTCACCGTATGGCAGAAGCCAACAAGGCCTTCTCGCATTTCCGCTTCTGATGTGATGGGGGCGCTGCATGATCTGCCGCACACCCCATTGTCTCGACCTTTGTCGTTAATTATTTAAATAGTTCAGGATTTTTTATGGCCCGTAAGACCCCGATCGAACGCTACCGGAATATTGGTATTAGCGCCCACATTGACGCTGGCAAGACCACGACCACCGAGCGTATTTTGTTTTACACCGGTGTGAACCATAAGATCGGTGAGGTCCATGACGGTGCCGCCACCATGGACTGGATGGAGCAAGAGCAAGAGCGTGGCATCACGATTACATCGGCGGCCACGACCTGCTTCTGGAAGGGCATGGACATGTCCTATCCCGAGCATCGGTTCAACATCATTGACACCCCGGGTCACGTGGACTTCACGATTGAAGTTGAGCGTTCCATGCGTGTGCTCGACGGCGCCTGCATGGTCTACTGCGCGGTGGGTGGTGTACAGCCCCAGTCCGAAACAGTCTGGCGTCAGGCCAACAAATACAAAGTGCCCCGCCTGGCCTTTGTGAACAAGATGGACCGCACTGGTGCCAACTTCTTCAAGGTCTATGACCAGATGCGCACCCGCTTAAAAGCCAACCCAATCCCCGTGGTGATTCCTATCGGCGCGGAAGAAAACTTCAAGGGTGTGGTGGATCTGCTCAAGATGAAGGCCATCATTTGGGACGAGGCATCTCAGGGCATGAAGTTCGAACACCAAGAGATTCCCGCTGACTTGGTTGAGACCGCCAAAGAGTGGCGCGAAAAGATGGTCGAGGCCGCTGCCGAAGCCAGTGAAGAATTGATGAACAAGTATCTTGAGAACGGCGATCTTGATGAAGCCGATATCAAGAAGGGTCTTCGCACGCGAACCATTGCCACCGAAGTTCAGCCCATGCTTTGCGGCACCGCATTTAAGAACAAGGGCGTGCAGCGTATGCTGGATGCCGTGATCGACTTCTTGCCCTCGCCCGTGGATATTCCTCCGGTGCAGGGTCTGGATACACGCGACCAGCCCGCCGAGCGGAAAGCAGATGACGGCGAGAAATTCTCGGCCTTGGCATTCAAATTAATGACGGATCCTTTCGTTGGCCAGCTCACCTTTATCCGTGTGTATTCCGGCGTGTTGAAATCTGGCGATACGGTTTACAACCCCATCAAGGGCAAAAAAGAGCGTATTGGCCGTGTGTTGCAGATGCATGCCAATAACCGTGAAGAGATTACCGAAGTGTTGGCCGGTGACATCGCTGCCTGCGTTGGTTTGAAAGAAGTGACCACGGGTGAAACGCTTTGCGACGGTGATGCTGAAATTATTCTCGAGCGCATGGTCTTCCCCGAGCCTGTGATCTCTCAGGCTGTTGAGCCCAAGACCAAAGCAGACCAGGAAAAAATGGGTATTGCCCTTGGCCGTTTGGCCAAAGAAGATCCATCGTTCCGTGTTCGCACCGACGAAGAGTCCGGCCAGACCATTATTTCTGGCATGGGCGAGCTGCACCTTGAGATCATTGTCGATCGCATGAAGCGCGAATTTGGCGTGGAAGCCACAGTGGGCAAACCCCAGGTGGCCTACCGTGAAACGATTCGCAAGCCCGTCGAAATCGAAGGTAAATACGTCAAGCAGTCGGGCGGTAAGGGCCAGTACGGCCACGTCTGGCTCAAAATCGAACCGCAGCCAGAAGGCAAGGGTTACGAGTTCGTTGACGCGATCAAAGGTGGTGTGGTGCCTCGCGAATTTATTCCGTCCGTGGATAAAGGCGTTAAAGACACCATGAATAGCGGTGTGATGGCCGGCTATCCAGTGGTGGATGTCAAAGTCACGCTGTTTGATGGCTCCTACCACGACGTGGACTCCTCGCAGATCGCCTTTGAATTGGCCGCTTCCATGGGCTTTAAAGACGGATGTAGGAAAGCCAATCCCGTGCTGCTCGAGCCAATGATGTCGGTGGAAGTGGAAACGCCGGAAGACTACGCTGGTACGGTCATGGGCGATCTGTCCTCACGCCGCGGCATGGTTCAGGGCATGGACGATATGGTGGGCGGTGGTAAGGCGATCAAAGCTGAAGTGCCGCTCTCCGAGATGTTTGGTTACGCCACGACGCTGCGTTCTCTGACACAGGGCCGTGCAACCTACACGATGGAATTCAAGCATTACAGTGAAGCACCTAAGAACGTTGCTGAGGCGGTCGTGACCAGCCGAGGCAAATAAGTTGTAACGAAGCCCGCAGGGGTTAACCTCTGCTTTGTTAATAATTAAATTTTGATTGATGAAGGAAATAAATCATGGCCAAGGGTAAGTTTGAGCGCACCAAACCGCACGTAAACGTTGGGACGATTGGTCACGTGGACCATGGTAAGACGACGTTGACGGCTGCTATTGCAACGGTGTTGTCTGCCAAGTTTGGTGGTGAGGCGAAGAAGTACGACGAGATTGATGCGGCGCCTGAAGAGAAGGCCCGTGGTATCACGATTAACACGGCGCACGTGGAGTACGAGACGGCCAACCGTCACTATGCACACGTGGACTGCCCGGGTCACGCTGACTATGTGAAGAACATGATCACGGGTGCGGCGCAGATGGACGGTGCGATTTTGGTGTGTTCGGCTGCTGACGGCCCGATGCCCCAGACGCGAGAGCACATTTTGTTGGCCCGCCAGGTGGGTGTGCCTTACATCATTGTGTTTTTGAACAAGTGCGACATGGTGGACGATGCTGAGTTGTTAGAGCTCGTTGAGATGGAAGTGCGTGAGCTGCTCTCGAAGTACGACTTCCCCGGTGACGACACCCCGATCATCAAGGGCTCGGCCAAGCTGGCCTTGGAAGGTGATAAGGGCGAGCTCGGCGAAGGCGCGATTTTGAAGCTGGCCGAGGCGCTGGATACCTACATTCCTGAGCCAAAGCGTGCTGTGGACGGCGCATTCCTGATGCCGATCGAAGACGTGTTCTCGATCTCTGGCCGCGGTACTGTGGTCACTGGCCGTGTGGAGCGTGGCATTGTGAAGGTGGGTGAAGAGATTGAGATCGTTGGTATCAAGCCCACGGTCAAGACCATCTGCACGGGCGTGGAGATGTTCCGCAAGCTCTTGGATCAAGGCCAAGCGGGTGACAACGTGGGTATTTTGTTGCGTGGTACCAAGCGTGAGGAAGTCGAGCGTGGTCAGGTGTTGGCCAAGCCCGGTTCGATCACCCCGCACACCAAGTTTGAAGCCGAGGTGTATGTTCTGTCGAAAGACGAGGGTGGCCGTCATACGCCGTTCTTTAACAACTATCGCCCCCAGTTTTACTTCCGTACGACGGACGTAACGGGTGCGGTGGAGCTGCCTGCTGGCACCGAGATGGTGATGCCTGGCGACAACGTGAAGATTTCGGTGGCCTTGATTGCCCCGATCGCGATGGAGCAGGGCCTGCGTTTTGCTATCCGTGAGGGTGGCCGCACCGTCGGCGCCGGCGTCGTCGCAAAAATTATCGAGTAATGAAGGGTTCTAGCGGGGGTGTAAGCCCCCGCTAACCTAGTCGCCTAGTCGTTTAGTTCGCTCTTTATTCGTTCTTTGGAGAAGTAAACCATGCAACAAAAAATCCGTATTCGCCTAAAAGCATTTGATTACAAGCTGATTGACCAGTCCGCATTGGAAATTGTGGACACGGCCAAGCGTACCGGCGCAGTGGTTCGTGGCCCAGTGCCCCTGCCCACGGCGATCAAACGTTTTGATCTTCTGCGCAGCCCCCACGTGAACAAGACTTCCCGTGACCAGCTCGAGATTCGTACTCATCAGCGCCTGATGGACATTGTGGACCCCACCGACAAGACCGTGGATGCCCTGATGAAGCTCGATCTGCCTGCCGGCGTGGACGTCGAAATTAAGCTGCAGTAAAAAGTTGTGCCTTGGCCCCTTGTCGGGGGGCTAAGAAGTTGTTTATAATGTAAGGCTTTCCCGCGATCAGGGGGTTACCCTGACACGGAAAAGCCAATTGTTACCTTTTAGCCCCGGCCAATCGAAGTCGGGATCGGAGAAAAAATGAGCCTTGGACTGCTCGGTCGCAAGGTTGGGATGACCCGTATTTTTACGGAAGAGGGCGATACCGTGCCCGTAACCGTAATCGACGTGTCGAACAACCGCGTGGCCCAAATTAAAACCGCTGACACTGACGGCTATACCGCAGTGCAGGTCGCCTTCGGCACCAAGCGTGCCAATCGGATCACCAAGCCTGTTGCTGGCCATTTGGCCAAGGCTGGTGCTCAGGCCGCCTCGGCAATTAAAGAATTCTCGGTTGCAGCTGATCAGGTCGGCGAGCTCAAGCTCGGCGAAACGATCAACGCTGGCATTTTCCAGGCCGGCCAGAAAGTCGACGTCACTGGCATCACCCAGGGTAAAGGCTTTACCGGCACGATCAAGCGCCACAACTTCAACTCTGGCCGCGCATCCCACGGTAACTCACGCTCGCACAATGTGCCTGGTTCCATTGGTATGGCCCAGGACCCTGGCCGCGTATTCCCCGGTAAGCGCATGTCAGGCCATGACGGCGTGTTGAAGCGTACCGTCCAGAACCTGGAAATCGCCCGTGTTGACGCTGATCGTCAGCTCTTGCTCGTGAAGGGCGCGGTGCCTGGTTCCAAGGGCGGCAACGTCGTGGTTCGTCCCACCGTACGTGCGGCAGCAAAAGCCGCCAAGAACGCATAAGGGGCGCACAGATGGAATTGAAACTTTTAAACGACGCTGGCCAGGCTGCAGGCTCTGTGCAGGCCAACGACACCATTTTCAATCGTGACTTTAATGAACCCCTGATCCATCAGGTGGTGGTGGCCTACCAGGCCAACGCACGTAGCGGTAACCGTGCGCAAAAGGGTCGCGCAGAAATCAACAAGTCGACCAAGAAGCCTTGGCGCCAAAAGGGTACTGGCCGTGCACGTGCTGGCCGTGCCTCAAGCCCCTTGTGGCGTGGTGGTGGCAAGATTTTCCCAAATTCGCCTGACGAAAACTTCTCACACAAGGTCAACAAGAAGATGTATCGCGCTGGTGTGCGTTCCATTTTGTCGCAGTTGGCCCGTGAAGACCGTCTGGCTGTGGTTGAAAAGTTTGAAGTTGAAGCCCCCAAGACCAAATTGGTTGCTTCGAAACTCAAGCAGATGGGTGTTGATTCGCTTCTGCTGATTACCGATTCGTTCGATGAGAATCTGCATTTGGCCACCCGCAATCTGCAGAGCATTGCGATTGTTGAGCCCGAATATTGTGATCCAGTGTCCCTGGTGTATTTCGACCGTGTGTTGATTACCCGCGCGGCACTTGCCAAAGTAGAGGAGATGCTGTCATGAACCAAGAGCGTCTCATGAAGGTGCTGTTGTCACCGATCATTTCAGAAAAGAGCACATCCGTAGCCGAGCAGAACAATCAGATCGCGTTCCGCGTGCTGCAGGATGCCACCAAGCCAGAGATCAAGGCTGCTGTTGAGTTGATGTTCAAAGTGCAGGTTGACAAGGTCAGCGTGTTGAACGTCAAGGGCAAGGCAAAGCGTTTCGGCCGATCCGAGGGTCGCCGCCGCAACGTACGCAAGGCTTTTGTTTGCCTGGCCGCGGGTCAAGAAATTAACTTCGGCGGGGAGGCTGTCTAATCATGCCGATCGTAAAACTGAAACCAACATCACCAGGCCGTCGCGCAGTGGTTCGCGTGACCAACCCTGACCTCTATAAAGGCCGTCCTTTCGACGCCCTGTTAGAGCCTCAGTCGAAGACTGCTGGCCGTAATAACAACGGCCACATCACCACCCGTCATCGCGGTGGTGGTCACAAGCAGCACTATCGTCTGATCGATTTTCGTCGTAACAAAGATGGTATCGCTGCAAAGGTTGAGCGCGTTGAATACGACCCCAATCGCAGCGCCCATATTGCACTGCTGTGCTATGCCGATGGCGAGCGTCGCTACATCATCGCCCCCAAGGGTATTGCGGTCGGCCAAAGCCTGATGAGCGGTCCAGAAGCATCGATTCGTCCTGGTAATGCTTTGCCCTTGCGTAACATCCCGGTGGGCACGACGATTCATTGCATCGAGATGCTGCCCGGCAAAGGCGCCCAGCTGGCCCGTTCAGCAGGTGGCTCCGCCCAGCTGCTGGCCCGCGAAGGCACCTACGCCCAGATTCGTCTGCGCTCTGGTGAGATTCGCCGTGTTCATATCGAGTGCCGTGCAACGATTGGTGAAGTGGGTAATGAAGAGCACAACCTGCGCCAATTCGGCAAGGCCGGTGCAGTCCGTTGGCGTGGTATCCGCCCGACCGTTCGTGGTGTTGCCATGAACCCGATCGATCACCCACACGGTGGTGGTGAAGGTCGTACCGGTGAGGGCCGTGTTGCCGTTAGCCCATGGGGTACTCCGACCAAGGGCTACAAGACCCGTCGTAATAAGCGCACCACCTCCATGATCGTGACTAGCCGTCACAAGCGGAAATAAAGCAGGCAGATAAGGCGTAAGGAAAACATATGTCACGCTCAACGAAAAAAGGCCCCTTTGTTGATGATCACCTTTTGAAAAAGGTCGAGAAATCATCCTCAACAAATGACAAGCGGCCCATCAAAACCTGGTCCCGTCGCTCCACGATTCTTCCTGAGTTCGTGGGTCTGACGATTGCAGTTCACAATGGCAAACAGCATGTGCCGGTCTATGTGACCGACAACATGGTGGGCCACAAGCTTGGCGAGTTTGCGCTGACCCGTACGTTTAAGGGTCACGCAGCCGACAAGAAAGCCAAGAAGTAAGGGGCATCTGAAATGGCTAATGAAACTCGTGCAGTTCTTCGCGGTGTTCGCCTCTCGGCCCAAAAGGGCCGTTTGGTGGCGGACATGATTCGCGGCAAATCGGTTGAACAGGCGCTCAACACGCTCACCTTCACGCCCAAAAAAGCGGCTGTGATCGTGAAAAAAGTGTTGGAGTCTGCGATTGCAAACGCAGAGCACAACGACGGTGCAGATATCGACGAACTCAAGGTGAAGACCATCACCGTTGAGCGTGGTACCAAGCTGCGTCGTTTTGATGCTCGCGCAAAGGGTCGTGGCGTTCGGATTGAAAAGCCGAGCTGCCATATTTCGATCATCGTGGGCAATTAACCCGGCGCGCAACGAAAGAGTAAACAAGGATAACTATGGGTCAGAAAATACATCCCACCGGGTTCCGTCTTGCGGTCTCCCGTAACTGGTCTTCCCGCTGGTTTGCCAACCACCGCGATTATGGCCGCATGCTCAACGAAGACATCAAGGTCCGTGAGTTTCTGCGTGGCCGCCTGAAGTCCGCTGCAGTTGGCCGGGTCCTGATTGAGCGCCCAGCAAAAAATGCCCGCATCACAATTTTCAGCGCACGTCCTGGTGTGGTGATCGGCAAAAAAGGCGAAGACATCGAGAACCTGAAGTCTCAGCTTGCCGGCATGATGGGCGTTCCCGTTCATGTCAACATTGAAGAAATCCGTAAGCCTGAGATCGATGCACAATTGATCGCTGATGGCATTGCCCAGCAGCTTGAAAAGCGGATCATGTTCCGTCGTGCCATGAAGCGTTCCATGCAAAACGCGATGCGTCTTGGTGCTCAGGGCATCAAGATCATGAGCTCTGGCCGATTGAATGGCGCTGAGATTGCCCGCCGTGAGTGGTACCGTGAAGGCCGTGTGCCGCTTCACACCCTGCGCGCCGATATCGATTACGCCACCTCTGAAGCAAAGACAACCTACGGCATCATTGGTATTAAAGTCTGGGTCTACAAAGGCGACACGCTTGGCCGTGGTGATGCCCCGGTGGTCGCTGAGCCAGAAATTGCAAAAGAGCGCGAAGATCGGCGCCCCCGTCGTGCGCCCGCAAAGCGTTCTACTGCCAAAGAGGGTGCTGATGCCGCGCCTGCTGCAGATGCTCCGGCCGCAGACGTAAAAAAACCTGTTAAACGTGTTCGCAAGGCCTCGGCTCCAGCAGCTGAGAAGCCTGCATCTTAATTTTGAGGCTCTAGCATGCTGCAACCCGCACGTCGCAAATACCGCAAAGAGCAAAAGGGCCGCAATACTGGCCTGGCTACACGCGGAAGCTCTGTCTCCTTTGGTGAGTTTGGCCTGAAGGCAACGGCCCGTGGTCGTATCACGGCTCGTCAGATCGAGGCAGCTCGTCGCGCCATGACCCGACACATCAAACGGGGTGGTCGTATCTGGATTCGTATTTTTCCGGACAAGCCCATCTCGATTAAGCCTGCCGAAGTCCGTATGGGTAACGGTAAAGGTAACCCCGAGTACTACGTGGCCGAGATCCAACCCGGCAAGGTGCTTTACGAAATGGACGGCGTGGACGAAACGCTGGCCCGTGAAGCCTTCCGCCTTGCAGCAGCCAAGCTTCCCTTGGCCGTGACTTTTGTCACGCGCCAGCCTGGCCGTTGATGGACTGCCGCACTGGAGATTGATATGAAAGCTTCTGAACTAAGAACCAAAGATGATGCAGCCCTGAGCAAAGAGCTCGAGGACCTGCTTCGTGCCCATTTCAACCTGCGTATGCAACACGCAACCCAGCAGCTGGCCAACACTTCCCAGCTTGGCCAGGTTCGTCGTGACATCGCCCGGGTGAAGACTCTGATTCGTGAAAGGAAGGCCGCATGAACGCCTCCGCTGAAAAAGAAGCGCTCAAGCGGACCCTGGTGGGCCGTGTCGTGAGCGACAAAATGAACAAAACTGTGACTGTGCTGGTCGAGCGCAAGGTCAAGCACCCGCTTTACGGCAAAATCGTGGCCCGCTCCAAGAAATATCATGCCCACGTCGAAGACAACGGCCTGAAAGTTGGTGATGTGGTCGAGATTGCTGAGACCCGTCCGGTCTCCAAGACCAAGGCTTGGGCGGTCACCCGCCGGATTTCCGAAGCAGTTGTGATTTGATATCGGCTGCCCGGGCTCTTGTCCGGGCGGACCGTGTCGCAGGGCTTGGCAGTATCGTAGTTTTGCGGTTAGAATAGAAGGCTTTCCGGAATTAATGCCGGTTGGGGGCAATTCAATTGGCCCTGATCGCAATGGAAAACCAAGCAGGGGCCCTGTGGTTGCGGGCCAAAATAGGTGGGTTTTTGGGTGGTGGCCTTGTGTTGGCGCCCAAAAGCCTGGTGTGTCACCCCGAAATACGGGACCAAGACTGACCGTTGTGGGCTCGCCATGTTGGGCGGGCAGGTTGACGGTTAAGTTGGGAAGAGAAAATCATGATTCAGATGCAATCGCGTCTGGACGTCGCTGACAATACCGGCGCGCGTTCAGTCATGTGTATCAAGGTTCTTGGTGGATCCAAGCGTCGCTATGCCGGCGTTGGAGACGTTATCAAGGTCAGTATTAAAGACGCAGCCCCACGTGGCCGAGTCAAAAAAGGCGAAATTTATAACGCCGTAGTGGTGCGTACCGCTAAGGGTGTTCGTCGTCCTGATGGCTCTTTAATTAAGTTCGATGGCAATGCAGCTGTGCTGCTCAACGCCAAACTCGAGCCCATTGGCACTCGTATTTTCGGACCTGTTACGCGTGAATTGCGTACCGAGAAGTTCATGAAAATCGTGTCGTTGGCGCCCGAAGTTATTTAAGCCCAGAACAGTCGGCGGAGAACAACCGAATGAACAAAATTCGCAAAGGTGACGAGGTCATCGTCATCACCGGAAAAGATAAAGGCAAGCGTGGCATCGTGACCAGCCGCGTGGGTCCCGACCATCTCTTGGTCGAAGGCATCAACGTTGCTAAAAAGCACGTTCGCCCCAATCCAATGAAAAACACCACGGGCGGCATTGAGTCAAAAACAATGCCCATCGACCAGTCGAACGTTGCCATCTTCAACCCAAGCACGCAGAAGGCTGATCGTGTTGGCGTGAAGGTCGAGCAAGACGGCAAGAAGACACGCGTCTTCAAGTCCAACGGCGAACCCGTTCCCAACTCAACACTCGCATAACGCAAAAGGAAAAGCATCATGGCGCGTTTGCATGCACATTACCGGGAAAAGATTGTTCCTGAGCTCAAGGCAAAGTTTGGCTACAAGAGCGTGATGGAAGTCCCCCGTTTGACAAAAATCACCCTGAACATGGGCCTGTCTGAAGCCGTCAGTGACAAGAAAGTTATTGAGCACGCGGTTGGGGACATGACCAAGATTGCTGGTCAAAAGCCTGTTGTGACCAAGGCCCGCAAGGCCATCGCCGGCTTCAAGATCCGCGAGGGCTATCCCATCGGCTGTATGGTGACACTGCGTGGTGCCAGAATGTACGAGTTCCTCGACCGTTTCATCACCATTGCGTTGCCCCGTGTCCGTGACTTCCGCGGTATTTCGGGCAAGGCATTTGATGGCCGTGGCAACTACAACATCGGCGTTAAAGAACAGATCATCTTCCCTGAAATCGAGTACGACAAGGTAGATGCGCTTCGTGGTCTGAATATCAGCATCACAACGACCGCTAAAAACGACGAAGAAGCAAAAGCGCTCTTGGCTGCTTTCCGCTTCCCTTTCCGTAACTAATTCCAGGCACTGAGGAACCTCATGGCTAAGTTGTCACTTATCAATCGCGAAAAGAAACGCGAAATGCTGGTCAAGAAATATGCTGCCAAGCGCGCTGCGCTTCAGGCAGTGATTAAAGACCAGTCAAAGACTGAAGAAGAGCGTTACGAAGCGCGTCTGGCACTGCAGAAATTGCCCCGCAATGCCAGCCCCACGCGTCTGCGTAATCGCTGCGAATTGACGGGCCGTCCTCGCGGCACGTTCCGTATGTTTGGGCTTGCCCGGGCCAAGATCCGTGAGATCGCGTTCCGTGGCGAGGTACCTGGCGTGACCAAGGCCAGCTGGTAAGAAGGGACAAAACCATGAGCATGAGTGATCCCATCGCCGATATGTTTACGCGTATTCGCAACGCACAGCGGGTTGAGAAACCCTCTGTTGCAATGCCGGCGTCCAAGTTAAAAATCGCTATCGCCACGTTGTTAAAAGACGAAGGCTACATCGAGCATTTCAATGTCCATCAGTCGGGTGCCAAAGCTGATCTCGAAATCGGCCTGAAGTATCACGCTGGCCGTCCGGTCATTGAAAAGATTGAGCGTGTCAGCCGTCCCGGCCTGCGTATTTACAAAAACCGCCATCAATTGCCCACCGTCATGAACGGACTCGGCGTGGCCATCGTGTCAACACCGCGTGGCCTAATGACGGACCGTAAAGCACGTGCAACCGGTGTTGGTGGCGAAGTCATCGGCATTGTCGCGTAAAGGGGAAATCAGATGTCACGTATTGCCAAATATCCCGTTGCGTTGCCTGCCGGCACTGAAGCCAACATTACTGCTGGTGCGATCACCGTCAAAGGTCCTCTGGGCTCGTTAACCCAGGAGCTCAAGGGTGATGTATCGATCAAGCTCGACAACGGACAACTCACGTTTGCAGCTGCAGACAGTTCCCGTCACGCCAAAGCAATGAGCGGCACGGTGCGTGCTCTTGTGGCCAATATGGTTCACGGCGTGTCCAAGGGCTTTGAGCGCAAGCTGTCCTTGGTCGGCGTGGGCTATCGTGCCCAGGTACAGGGCGACGCATTGAATTTATCGCTCGGCTTTTCGCACCCGGTCATTCACAAAATGCCCAAGGGCGTAAAGGCAGAAACCCCTTCGCAGACTGAAATTGTGATCAAAGGTATCGATCGTCAACAGGTTGGTCAGGTTGCCGCAGAAGTTCGCGCATACCGTCCGCCCGAGCCATACAAAGGCAAAGGCGTTCGCTATGTGGACGAAGTGGTGATCATGAAAGAAACCAAGAAGAAGTAATCGACCGAATCAGCGAAGAATATAGCGACCAGGATCAATATCATGGACAAGAAACAAAGCAGGCTGCGCCGCGCCAGACAAACCCGACTCAAGATTGCACAGTTGCGGGTCAATCGTCTGTCCGTGCATCGCACCAACACACATATTTACGCCAGCATCATCGATCCATCGGGCTCGAAGATCCTGGTGGCAGCGTCGACGGCCGAGCCCGAGTTGAGAAAAGCATTGTCGGGCAAGGGCGGCAACATCGAGGCCGCAGCAATGGTGGGCAAGCGAGTTGCCGAAAAGGCCAAAGCAGCAGGCATTACCTCGGTAGCTTTCGATCGCTCTGGCTTTAAGTATCACGGCCGTGTGAAAGCCTTGGCAGAAGCAGCTCGTGAAGGCGGCCTGCAGTTCTAATCGGCGCCCACGACAGACACAGGAATAACGGAGTTACCTCATGGCAAAGATGCAAGCAAAAGTAACCACAGAAGATCGCGACGACGGCCTTCGTGAAAAGATGATTTCCGTCAATCGCGTCACCAAGGTGGTGAAGGGCGGACGGATCCTCGGTTTCGCAGCGCTCACCGTGGTCGGTGATGGCGATGGCCGTATCGGCATGGGCAAGGGCAAGTCCCGTGAAGTCCCGGTTGCTGTTCAAAAAGCAATGGACGAAGCCCGCCGCAAGATGATCAAGGTTCCGCTCAAAGGCGGCACTTTCCATCACACCGTGACCGGCAAGCATGGCGCATCGACAGTGATGATTTCGCCCGCACAAAAGGGTACCGGCATTATTGCGGGCGGCCCAATGCGTGCCATTTTCGAAGTGCTTGGTGTGACCGACGTGGTCGCCAAGAGCTTGGGTTCGACAAACCCTTACAACATGGTGCGCGCCACGATCAATGGCCTGCGCAACATGCAAACGCCAGCAGAAGTCGCTAACAAGCGCGGCCTGTCGGTTGAACAAATCCTGAACTGATCAGGAGAAATGCCATGGAAAAGAAAACAGTAAAAGTAACCTTGGTTAAAAGCCCGATCGGTACGCGTGCATCGCACCGCGCCACGGTGACTGGCCTGGGCTTGAAAAAGATCCGCTCCAGCCGTGTGCTTGAAGACACGCCGGCAGTGCGGGGCATGATTAATAAAATCTCTTACCTCGTGAAGGTTGAGTGAGATCGCCATGACAGATAACGCAAATAAAACATCGATGCGCTTGAACTCCATCGCTCCCGCCGAAGGCGCAAAGCACGCCAAGCGTCGTGTGGGTCGTGGTATCGGTTCCGGCTTGGGTAAGACGGCTGGCCGTGGCCACAAGGGTCAGAAGTCGCGTTCCGGCGGTTTCCATAAGGTGGGCTTTGAAGGCGGCCAGATGCCTTTGCATCGTCGCCTGCCCAAGCGTGGCTTTACTGCGCCTTTTGCTAAATTTAACGCCGAAGTCCGTTTGTCCGACTTAGAGCGCATGCCCATCGACGAGATTGATCTCCTGGCACTCAAGCAGGCCGGCATTGTTGCTGAGCTGACTCGTGCTGCAAAAGTGATCAAGTCCGGTGAGTTGACCCGCAAGATCACCTTGCGTGGTCTGGGCGTAACTGCTGGTGCCAAGGCAGCCATCGAGGCCGCTGGCGGCACGGTGGTGGTTGATGCGCCTGCGGCCGCTTAATTCACCAACGTTTGATCGATCAAAGCAATAAGAGAACTGACCGATATGGCCAATCCAGCAATCAAGACTGACCGTTTTGCCGATCTGCGCAAGCGGTTGATCTTTCTTGTCTTGGCGCTCGTGGTCTATCGGATCGGCGCGCACATTCCTGTTCCCGGCATTGACCCCGATCAGCTGGCCCAGTTGTTTAAGTCGCAAAGTGGCGGCATCTTGGGCCTCTTTAATATGTTCTCGGGCGGTGCTTTATCGCGCTTTACTGTTTTTGCGCTGGGCATCATGCCCTACATCTCTGCGTCGATCATCATGCAGTTGATGACCGTGGTGTCGCCCCAGCTCGAGGCCTTGAAAAAAGAAGGCGAAGCTGGCCGTCGCAAAATTACTCAGTACACCCGTTACGCAACGGTTGCGTTGGCGATTTTCCAAGCGATCGGTATTTCGGTGGCGCTAGAGTCGCAGCCTGGCCTGGTCATTGATCCGGGCTTGATGTTCCGGTTTGTCACGGTTACTTCTTTGGTCACCGGCACCATGTTCCTGATGTGGCTTGGCGAACAGATCACCGAGCGCGGTCTTGGCAACGGCATTTCGATCATCATCTTTGCCGGTATTGCAGCTGGCTTGCCCAGCGCCCTTGGCGGTTTGTTTGAATTGGTCCGCACTGGCTCAATGAGCGCCATTGCACTGTTGATCATCGTGGTCCTGGTGGTTCTGGTCACGGCCTTTGTCTGCTTTGTTGAGCGTGGTCAGCGTAAGATTCTGGTGAACTACGCCAAGCGTCAGGTGGGCAACAAGGTCTATGCCGGTCAGACATCCCATCTGCCTTTGAAGCTCAACATGGCGGGTGTGATCCCCCCGATTTTTGCTTCCAGCATTATTTTGTTCCCCGCAACCTTAAGCTCATGGTTTGGCTCGTCGAGCGACGGCAGCTCGACCTTGCTGGGAGACATCGCTGCATCTCTGTCGCCTGGACAGCCGCTTTACATTGCGTTGTACGCTACCGCGATTATTTTCTTCTGCTTTTTCTACACCGCTCTGGTCTTTAACAGCAAGGAAACGGCAGACAACCTCAAGAAGTCTGGCGCGTTGATTCCAGGCATTCGCCCTGGCGATCAGACCGCCCGTTTTATTGACAAGATTTTGATGCGTCTAACTCTGGTGGGTGCGATTTACATTACCCTGGTCTGTTTGTTGCCCGAGTTCATGGTGCTGAAGTGGAATGTTCCGTTTTATTTCGGTGGCACATCCCTTTTGATTATTGTGGTGGTCACTATGGACTTTATGGCGCAGGTACAGGCCTACATGATGTCCCAGCAGTACGACAGCCTGTTGAAAAAGTCGCACTTTAAGGGCGGCGGGTTTTCCCGCTAATTCATGAGTTCGGACCGACGTAAATAACGCGAAGCGAGATTAGGTAGTCAATGGCGAAAGACGATGCGATTCAGATGCAAGGCGAGGTGATTGAGAACCTCCCCAATGCAACATTTCGCGTGAAGTTAGAAAACGGTCATGTGGTGCTTGGCCATATCTCCGGTCGCATGCGGATGCACTACATCCGTATTCTTCCCGGCGACAAGGTCACAGTAGAGATGACCCCCTACGATTTAACCCGTGCACGTATTGTTTTTCGTGCCAAGTAATGCAGGAACAGTAAAGGAAACATCATGAAAGTTTTGGCATCAGTTCGGCGTATTTGCCGCAATTGCAAAATTATTCGGCGCCACGGTGTGGTCCGCGTGATCTGCTCAGATCCGCGCCACAAGCAGCGTCAAGGCTAACCAATTCCGGAACATCTAGGAGTCGAACATGGCACGTATTGCCGGTATCAATATCCCGAACCATCAGCATGCCGACGTTGGCCTGACCGCCATCTACGGCATCGGGCGCCCTCGTGCCCGCGTCATCTGTGACGCTGCTGGCGTTGCTTACACCAAAAAGATCAAAGATCTGACCGACGACGAACTCGAGCGTCTGCGCGCCGAAGTCGGCAAGTACACCACTGAAGGTGACCTGCGTCGTGAGATCTCCATGAGCATTAAGCGTCTGATGGACTTGGGCTGTTATCGCGGCTTGCGTCATCGTCGCGGCCTGCCCGTTCGCGGTCAGCGCACTCGCACCAATGCTCGTACGCGCAAAGGCCCGAAAAAGGCTGCAGCAGCACTGAAGAAATAATCCAAGAGGGTACTTATGGCTAAGGCAGGAACCACTACTCAGCGCACCCGCAAAAAGGTTCGCAAGAACGTCACCGATGCGGTGGCCCACATCCACGCATCGTTTAACAACACGATCATCACGATCACTGACCGCCAGGGCAACGCATTGTCTTGGGCATCGAGTGGTGGTGCTGGCTTTAAGGGTTCGCGTAAAAGCACGCCCTTTGCGGCTCAGGTCGCAGCAGAAGCCGCTGGCCGTGTGGCACTTGAGTGCGGTGTAAAGAACGTTGAAGTTCGAATTACTGGCCCTGGCCCCGGCCGAGAGTCCACCATCCGCGCACTGAACGCGCTTGGCATGAAGGTCACCCAGATCTCGGACATCACGCCAGTACCCCATAACGGCTGCCGCCCACCAAAGCGTCGCCGCATTTAATTCGCAGTACAAGTCCCCGGGGCCGAACAGGCCTTCGGGTTTATTAAAAGCCCACCGTTGGGCATTTGCGCCCAACACTGCGCTAACGAATTAATCGTTTAGCGTTTTTCGAAAGGAAATCGAAGTGGCACGTTACTCTGGACCACGTTGTAAATTATCCCGCCGTGAAGGCACCGACCTTGGATTAAAAAGCGCCCGCCGCTCACTGGACTCCAAGTGCAAACAAGACAGCAAACCCGGTCAGCATGGCCGCACCTCGGGTGCCCGCCTTTCGGACTACGGCAAGCAGCTGCGTGAAAAACAGAAGGTCAAGCGTATCTACGGCATGCTGGAGCGCCAGTTCCGCCGTTATTTCGCCAACGCCAGCCAACAAAAAGGCAACACGGGTGAGAGCCTCCTGCAGCTTTTGGAATCGCGTTTAGATAACGTGGTGTATCGCATGGGCTTTGGTTCAACCCGCGCCGAGGCACGCCAGCTGGTCAGCCACAAGGCCGTGCTAGTCAATGGCAAGCCGATCAATATCCCGTCGGCCCACGTCAAGCCGAACGATGTGATCTCTATCGCCGAGAAGTCCAAGGGCCAGGCCCGTGTGATTTCCGCAGTACAGCTCGCTGAACAAAATGGATTTCCTTCCTGGGTGTCGGTCGACACCAAGAAAATGGAAGGCGTTTTTAAGCAAGTGCCTGATCGCTCCGATCTCTCCGCAGAAATTAATGAGAGCTTGATCGTCGAGTTGTATTCCCGCTAATCATTGCGAAGGATTCTTATGCAAACAGCATTTCTTAAGCCGCGCATTATTGAAGTTGAACCGACTGGCAACAACTCGGCCAAAATCATCATGGAACCGTTTGAGCGGGGCTTTGGCCACACCCTGGGTAACGCCCTGCGTCGCGTACTGCTGTCCTCTATGGAAGGCTTTGCGCCAACGGAAGTTCAAATCGCTGGTGTCGTGCACGAGTACTCCACGATCGAAGGCGTGCAGGAAGACGTTGTTGATCTTTTGTTAAACCTAAAAGGCGTGGTCTTCGACCTCGAAGGCCGCAACGACGTGCTGATCTCCCTGCGCAAGCAAGGCGGTGGCGTGGTCAAGGCATCTGACTTTGATCTGCCACACGATGTCAAAGTCATCAATCCCGACCACGTGTTGGCCCACGTTTCTGACAACACCAAACTGGAGCTCCAGGTCCGTGTTGAAAAAGGCCGTGGCTATGTGCCAGGCACCCTGCGTCAGCTGTCAGACGACACCAGCCGCGCCATTGGCCGTATCGTGTTAGACGCCTCGTTCTCACCAATTCGTCGCGTGAGCTACACCGTTGAGAGCGCCCGTGTGGAGCAACGTACCGACTTGGACCGCCTGGTCATTGAAGTACAGACCAACGGCGTGATCAATCCGGAAGACGCCGTGCGTCGTGCCGCTCGAATCCTGGTGGATCAGCTGTCGGTGTTTGCCGCGCTCGAGGGTGGTGAACAGGTCGCTGAAGTGGGCCGTGGTGCCAGCGTAGATCCGATGCTGTTGCGTCCGGTCGACGACTTGGAGCTGACCGTGCGCTCAGCCAACTGCCTGAAGGCCGAGAGCATCTATTACATCGGTGACCTGATTCAGCGCACCGAAAATGAGCTGTTGAAGACCCCCAATCTGGGTCGTAAATCGCTCAATGAAATCAAAGAAGTCCTGGCATCCCGTGGCCTGACGCTCGGCATGAAGCTCGAGAACTGGCCACCCGCAGGTCTTGACCGTTAATACGCGTTTACCCGCGAAGAATTAAGGAGAATACCCATGCGTCACCGTCTCGGATTACGCAAACTCAACCGAACCTCTAGCCATCGCTTGGCGATGTTCCGCAACATGGCCAATGCACTGTTGCGCCACGAGGCGATCAAAACCACTCTGCCCAAGGCAAAGGAGTTGCGTCGCGTTGTGGAGCCGCTCATCACGATGGGCAAAACCCCAACCCTGGCCAACCGTCGTCTTGCCTTTGATCGTCTGCGTGACCGCGAGATGGTGGGCAAGCTCTTTGCAGAAATCGGCCCCCGTTACGCCACGCGTCCAGGCGGCTACTGCCGGATCCTGAAGTTTGGTTTCCGTGCCGGTGACAACGCGCCGATGGCCCTCATGGAGTTGGTAGATCGCCCCGAAGTGACCGAGGCAGTCGACACGGAAAAGGCTGCTTAAATACGCAGTCTGTGTTTCTCGCATCCGTCTAACCACGCGATGCGACAGTAAAAAAGCCAGATTCCCATCTGGCTTTTTTCATTTTTGTCGGTGCTCATTGAGACGCAATTCTGGAGTTTTACGCAAACCCGGCCTGCTGGGGCGTATTGATCAATTTAAACGCGCGCGTATCTCGTCAGCCTGATTCCACAGGTTGGGAACCACATCGCTTGAGTAGCCCGAGACAAACGCTTTCTCTTCGCTACTGCCCTCTTTGAAGACTCCGCGAATCGTGTTGCCAATGTTTTTTCCGTAGACGTGGATACTGATCGATGGTCGGTCCGTGAGGGCATTGGCAACCGTATGCAGATCGCCAATAGCGGGCGACACAGCATCAATTTCTTTGGCCTTGAGCATGACGCTGGGGCCATCTTTACTCACCACACCACGTGCATCACGTTGATAGCGCTGACAGAGTTCAGCGCCACGTAGCACCCCGACTAAGCCCCACACCGTGTGGTTATGAATCGGTGTGGATTGTCCGGGGCCCCATACAAAACTTTGTACCGAGAAGCGCTCCTGCGGGTCACAGTACAACAAGTACTGCTGGTAGTACTGTGGGTGGGGTTTGGCAAATGCATCGGGAAGCCAATCATCCCGCTCAATCAATTGGGCAAGCGGCATCTTTATTGCCGAGATGATCTCGGACTCAAGGGAGTACTCCGAGACGATTCGGGTGGCATCGAGAACAAACTGACGAAGTGGCGCGATGGTATCGGGCATATCGTTACTCATTAAGCAAGCGAGAACTTGTTGAAACTAAAATCCTAAATACCTTCCTTGATCCACTTGGCAACATCGGGTGCGAAATAGGTCAGCACACCGTCAGCACCAGCCCGGCGGAATGCCATCATGGCCTCTAATACAGTCTTTTTTTCATCAAGCCAGCCGTTGGCTGCGGCCGCTTTCAGCATCGCATACTCACCACTCACCTGATAGGCAAAGGTGGGCATGCCGAAGGTTTCTTTGACGCGCCAGACAATGTCGAGATACGGCATGCCGGGCTTGACCATTACCATGTCTGCGCCCTCTTCGATATCGAGCGCCACCTCTCGTAGTGCTTCATTGGTGTTGGCCGGATCCATCTGATAAGTCTTCTTATCGGATTTGCCAAGATTGCCAGCACTGCCAACCGCATCACGGAAGGGCCCGTAATACGCGGATGCATATTTCGCCGCATAAGACATGATGCGGGTATGGATCAGATCTCGTTCCTCGAGTGCCTGACGAATCGCGCCGATGCGCCCGTCTTGCATATCGGATGGCGCCACAATATCCACTCCGGCCTGTGCCTGCATGACGGATTGCTCGACCAAGACCTTCACGGTCTCATCGTTCAGAATGCGGCCCTCTTCGTCAATAAGCCCATCCTGGCCGTGACTGGTGTACGGGTCGAGTGCCACGTCGGTCATGACCCCAATCTCGGGCACATGCTTTTTTAGAGCCGCGACAACCCGGGGCACCAGGCCCGCGGGGTTCGCAGCCTCACGTCCATCAGGCGTTTTTTTCGAATTTTCAATCACCGGGAAGAGGGCCAGCACGGGGATACCAAGCTTGGCCGCGTTTTCTGCCACCGGCAGGAGCTTGTCTAACGAATAACGCTGAACCCCTGGCATAGACGGAACGTCAATAACGGTACCCGTCCCTTCCGTGACAAAAACTGGATAAATTAAGTCATTAACTGATAATGAGTGTTCACTAACAAGAGCCCTGGACCAAGCGTCACGCCGGTTTCGGCGCATTCGAACAGTGGGGAATTTAGCGGCATGACTCATAACATTACTCTCAGTATGGTTAATATTTGAAAAGTTTATGTCTTGGACATAATATAGACACAGACAGAATATCGTCTCCCGCTTCTCCTCCCTGAGCGGGTGCCTATCGAATTTAGGCGTTCCTACCCGGCGACGGTGTCGCCGGGTTTTTTTTATCCATCAGTCCCCACCATTGTCCGATTTTTTCGAGCACTTCGTCTCGGCCCATCTTGCTGGTTGCTGAAAACAGGCTGACGGACACCTGGTTGCCCCACTGGGAGGCATGCTCGTCAATGATTTTCTTTGCGGCAAACAAGGCCTTGTTCTGATCATTTCGAGTGAGTTTGTCGGCCTTGGTGAGCAGGACATGAATGGGCTGCTGACGACGACCGAACCATTCCAGCATTTGCACGTCCAACGGACCGAAAAGGTGTCGGATATCCATAACCAAGATCAGGGCGACGAGACTCACCCGACTGTCTAAAAATCGAGCGAGTTCTGCCTGCCAGCGGGCCTTGGTGGCATGGTCAACGGCCGCATAACCATAGCCAGGCAGGTCGACCAGCCGCCCAAGCTCCTCGCCCTGCCATTGCAGCGTAAAGAGATTGATCAGCTGCGTTCGGCCGGGTGTTTTGCTGCTAAACGCCAAGCGCCGGCGGTTGCAGATGGTGTTCAGGGCCGACGACTTGCCTGCGTTGGAGCGTCCCGCGATAGCGATCTCGCCCGCCCCAATGGCTGGCAAATCACCAGATTTTGCGGCGCTGGTAAGAAAGGCGATCTGGTGGATCCAATCCTTGAGTGGGGGCAGTGGGCTTTGGGATTGGAGCGACATGTGGGATAAGGACTCGACTAAAATAGACCGATTAATAAATATGCCGGGAGTAATTATGCGTTGCCAGTTTGACATGCTTTCTCTAAGCCGTTTATCAAAGTCTGCCGCAATGGGCCGAAAGCTATTGACCGTGGCTGCCGCCGCAGCCTCGTTTATGATGGTCGCGCCTGTTTCAGCGGCAGAGCCTGCGCCCGCCAAAAAGGTAGTCGACTTGGCCAAGGGTAAAGCCACCGCTGCGGCAGTCTGTGCCGCCTGTCATATGCCCGATGGCAACAGCATGATTCCTCAGAACCCAATTCTGGCAGGCCAGCATGCTGCCTACTTAGAAAAACAGTTACACAACTTCCGCGTTAAACCTGGTGCAAAAGTGGCTGAGCGCGAGAACGCGGTGATGGCCGGTTTTGCAGCAATGCTAACGCCAGACGACATCGCCAATCTTGCTGCGTATTATTCACAACAGACACCGAAACCAGTGTCGCCAAAACGCAAAGAGTTGCTGGCAGTGGGCGAAAAGATTTATCGCGCCGGGCTTCCCGAAAAAGGTGTGCCAGCATGCGCTGGCTGCCACAGCCCTAACGGTGCGGGTATTGGTGCCCAATACCCCAGATTTGCTGGGCAGCACCCCGAGTACACCGAGGGCACGCTGAACAACTTCCGTCTTGGTCAGCGCAAAAACAGCGCTCAGATGATGACCATTGCTGGAAAGATGTCAGAGTCCGATATCGCAGCGGTGTCTGAATACATCGCCTCGCTGCGTTAATTCAGTTTGATCCACAAGACGCCCCGGTTGCTCACCCAGGGGCGTCTTTGTTTTCTGAGCAAGAGGCCACACCGCCCCAACGTCTATGAGCAATCCACAACCTTCTGATCTCCCGCCGGCGCCGCAATCGACTCACGGCATTGAGCTGTCGACAAATCGCCGCTGGATCGACGACACCGTAGAGCTGTTGAGCTCTATGCGGTTTGCGATTTCTGCCCTAATGGTGGTGTGTATCGCCAGTGCGATTGGTACTGTCGTTTCACAAAACGCGGCACCCATCAATTACGTGAATCAGTTTGGCGCGTTCTGGGCAGAAGTATTAGCGGCGCTCGATGTGTTTCGTGTCTACAACGCACCATGGTTTTTGGTGATCATGGGCCTGATGTTGGTTTCGACCAGCTTGTGCCTGATCCGCAACACACCAAAAATGTTAAAGGACTCGCGCTCCTGGCGCGAAAAAGTCCGTGACACCACGTTCCCTGCATTTAAGCATCGTGTCGCGGTCGATGTCGCACCAGCAAACGCGACAGGCGCTGTTGCTAGTCTTGGAAAATTTTTAGAAAGCCGTGGCTACAAGTTGCGTCAGGCAACCGGGGCCGAATCCGCCAACCAGCCGGTGTTGGTCGCCCGCAAGGGCACGTCGAACCGCTTTGGTTACATTGCCGCCCACCTCTCGATTGTGGTGATCTCTCTTGGGGGGCTTTTAGATAGCGAACTGCCACTGAAAGCAGCCGCATGGTGGTGGGATAAAAAGCCATTACAAATGGCCACCTTTGGTGGTAACGAGGTGCCCGCAAGCGCAAGACTTCCTGTGAGCACGCCGACCTATCGTGCCAACTCACTCGTGCCAGAGGGGGCAACCGTTGATGTGGCCGTTGTGCCGCAAGGCGATGGGGCTTTGCTCTTAGATTTGCCATTTGAGCTGCACTTAAACAAGTTTCGGATTGAGTACTACCCCACAGGCATGCCGAAGTTATTTGCCAGCGATGTTGTCCTGAAAGACAAAGCAACCGGTGAAGAAAAGGCGGCCACGATCGAGGTGAACAAGCCTTTGATTCACCGTGGCATTGCCATCTACCAATCAAGCTTTGACGATGGCGGATCGAAGTTAAAACTTGCGGCCTACCCAATGATGGGCCCGCTGCGTAATCCACTGCCAATTGACATTAACGTGGGCCAATCCATCGGATTGCGCAATTCCACTCAGAACATTTCTTTGGAAATCTCTGGTTTTAAGGCCATCAATGTCGAAAACATGGGGGGACCGACCGACAACGCGGCCACGGAAGACCCATTTCAAAAACATGTGTCCACGGTGTTGTCTCCCGCGGTCAATACCAACAAGGCCAACACACTCCGTAATGTCGGCCCCTCGATCAACTACAAGCTGCGCGATCAAAGCGGGCAAGCCCGTGAGTTTCATACCTACATGCTGCCGGTTGAACTTGAGGGGGTTCGGGTATTTTTAGCAGGGGTTCGCAACTCGCCAGACGAGCAATTTAAGTACCTGCGCATCCCTGCAGATGCCAAAGACAGTCTCGACGAATTCATGCGGATACGGGCTGCGCTCACCGATCCCGCCGTTCGGAAAATTGCAGCCAAACGATTTGCTGACCGCTCGGCGCCGGCGGGTGTCTCGGGTGCCTTGGCCGAAAGCGCAGAAAAGGCGCTAACGGCGGTCGCCGAAGGGGGGATTGACGGGCTTGGCCGGATCCTGGAAAGCACCGTTCCCGAAGCCGAGCGCGAACGGGCTGCCGAGGTCGTGCTCAGGCTTTTGGCCGGGTCTTTCTGGGAAGTCTGGCAACAGGCCCGGGTAAAAGACGGCCTGCCGGCACTGCCCAGAAACGACGAGAACATGCAGTTTGCCCAGCTCTCCTTGACTGCGGTCAGCGACGCCCAACTCTTTGGAGCGCCAATGTTGGTGTCCCTAAAAGAGTTTGAAGAGGTCAAGGCCAGCGTGTTTCAGGTCACCCGCTCTCCCGGCAAGACCACCGTCTACCTGGGGTGTTTGTTGCTTACTTTGGGCATCTTCGCGATGCTCTACATCCAGGAGCGTCGGATCTGGATTTGGCTCAGTCCCAATGGGGATCGCACCACGTTGAAATTGGCCGCTTCCACACCCCGTCTCACCATGGATTTCCAAAAGGAATTTTCGTCTTTAAGTCAGGTCACAGAGCAATTGGGAAGTACCGTTGCGGTCAAATCGAATAACACCGTGTAAAAAGCATTTAGCAGGAGACGCCTGAGTCATGAACACTTTAGCTACGAATCTTTCGTCGGACCCCAGTGCCTCGGCACGCAAGTGGGGTCTGCGTGATCTGGGCATCGGACTGATTGCTGGCCTGGGGGCGGCATTTGCCACTCAGCGTTACGCGTCCTTCATGGATATCTATGAGCTGGTGATTCTTTGGGCCTGTGTACCCGGTGTCGTGTTTTTGGGCTACCTCTGGGCGGCCTTGCGGCCCTACATCTTGGGCTGTGCGATTGCATCGGTGGCGGCCGTCATGATGTATGGCGGTTCTTCTGCGTCTGCCGAAACCAATCTCTTATTGAAATACTTCCTCTCTTCTCAGTCCGCCATTCTCTGGATGTGCGCACTCTTTGCGCTGGCCACAGTGGTGTATTGGGTTGGGCTGTTATCCAAGGGCGCAACAGCACTCTGGATGGGTAGCCTGCTGACTTGGGCTGCAAGTGCCATGGGCTTTATTGGCCTCTTGGTGCGTTGGTACGAGTCTTATCTCATTAGTCCAGACGTCGGCCACATTCCAGTTAGCAACCTCTACGAGGTCTTCATTCTCTTTTCGGTGATCACCGCCTTGTTTTATCTTTACTACGAAGGCCGCTACAAAACCCGCGCCCTTGGCGGCTTCGTGTTGTTGATCATTTCGGCGGCAGTGGGATTTCTGCTGTGGTACATCGGTGCCCGCTCAGCCCACGAGATTCAGCCGCTGGTGCCTGCGTTGCAGTCTTGGTGGATGAAAATCCATGTGCCCGCGAACTTCGTGGGTTACGGTACATTTTCTCTGGCTGCGATGGTCGGCTTTGCCTATCTGATCAAAGAAAACGCCCACACACGCTCTACTTGGAAGCTTGCCCCTTTATTTGTTCTGGGGGTGCTCTTGTGCGCAGAGCCTTTGGTATTTCGTCGCTCGGGGCTGCCCGACTACTGGGCCTTGTACTTTGGTATCTCCGCTGGCCTAGTGGGCGCTATTGTCGCCCTGCGTCGTCGCATTGGTGATGCGCTGCCTTCATTAGATGTTCTCGACGATGTCATGTACCGTGCGATTGCGGTGGGCTTTGCGTTTTTTACGGTCGCCACCATCCTTGGTGCCCTCTGGGCTGCAGAGGCTTGGGGCACGTATTGGCAGTGGGACCCGAAAGAAACCTGGGCACTCATCGTTTGGCTGAACTACGCAGCGTGGTTGCATCTGCGCATGATGAAAGGCCTGCGTGGTCAGGTGGCGGCCTACTGGGCTTTGGTGGGCCTGCTGATTACCGGCTTTGCATTCCTTGGTGTGAACATGTTCCTCTCGGGCCTGCATTCCTATGGCACGCTCTGATCGTCGCCGTCTGCTGGGCAGTGATTTAGACAAAGAAATCACACCACAGTCGGTTTATGAGCAACGACGTTCATTAATCGCGGCCTTTACGGGCTTCACGCTTCGCCAAGGGGTTGCAGCAGCAGTGCCCTTGGCCACTGCGGTGGGCGCCACTCCCGCTTTGGCGTCATCTAAACCTGTAAAACTTGGTCCATTGCCGGGTAAGCCTAGCCGCTACTCGCTTATGGAAAAGCCTGTTCCATTTGAAGACGCGGCCAGTTACAACAACTTTTATGAGTTTGGTTTAGAAAAAGAAGACCCTTTTGAAAATGCACCGAGTCGTTTAAAAACAGCCCCCTGGAAATTATCGGTCGAGGGCATGGTGGCCAAACCAAGGGTGTTTGATGTCGACGACTTACGCAAGCTCGCCGCGATGGAAGAGCGCATTACACGGCTGCGTTGTGTCGAGGGCTGGTCGATGGTGATCCCCTGGGTGGGGTACTCTTTTTCTGAATTGATTCGGCAGGTGCAGCCGCTTGGGTCGGCAAAGTTTGTTGAATTCACCACACTGGCGGACTCCAAACAGATGCCTGGTTTGTCCTCGCGCGTATTGCGTTGGCCCTACCAAGAGGGATTACGTCTTGACGAGGCCCAGCACCCCTTAACGCTCTTGACCTTCGGCATGTATGGATCTGTTTTGCCAGCACAAAATGGCGCGCCCATTCGCCTGGTCGTGCCGTGGAAGTACGGCTTTAAAAGCATTAAATCCATTGTGAAAATTCGTTTTACTGACACCCAGCCCAGCACGAGCTGGAGCCTGGCTGCGCCACACGAATATGGTTTTTATTCCAACGTGAACCCGGATGTTGCTCACCCGCGCTGGTCACAGGCGTCCGAGCGTGTGCTTGGTGGCGAGAACATGGGAATTTTTGGCCCCCGCCGTAAGACCCAGCTCTTTAATGGCTACGCCGATCTCGTCGGTAATATGTACGCGGGCATGGACCTGAAGAAGTTTTATTAACCAACTCAACAGGGCCTCGTTGCCGCCATGTCGACTGCGTTGGCCCCGATTGTCCGATTAAAGTTTGCCCTCTGGTGCTTGGCGGCCATGCCTTTGCTGGATTTGGTGTGGCGCACTTTTGTCAATCAGCTCGGCACAAATCCCCAGGAGACTTTATTGCGGGCCACGGGCACTTGGTGCCTGGTCTTACTTCTGGTCACGCTGGGCGTCACGCCGCTTCGACATTGGTGGCATTGGCCAGAGTTGATTCGCGTGCGACGCATGCTCGGCCTGTGGGCCTTTGCGTACGCGGTGGTTCACTTGCTGTGTTTCTGGGCCTTTGAGCACGATTTTGTCTGGTTTGCCGTGTTGCAAGACGGCCTGAAGCGGCCTTTTGTGACGGTAGGCCTAACGGCCTTTGCCCTGCTGGTGCCACTGGCAATCACTTCCAACAAACAATCAATGCGGGCACTTGGTCCCCGTTGGAAGCAATTACATCGTGCCGTCTATGCTGTTGCCCTGCTGTCTTGCCTGCATTTCTTTTTACACCGGGCGGGAAAAAATAATTTCTTAGACCCGCTGATTGCCCTCACGGTGATTGCAGGACTTTTCGCCGCACGATTTTTCTTGGCTCAGTCACGCAAATAGTTTGGGATACGCTCGGGCCCAATTAAATCTTCAAACTGTTCTCTGCGTCGAATGAGATGCAGATCACCGTTTTGCGCCACCAACACTTCTGCTGCCCGAGGCCTGCTGTTGTAGTTGGAACTCATGCTCATGCCGTACGCACCTGCCGATAGCAGGGCAAGCACATCGCCTTGCTGAAGTGCCAGATGACGGTCTTTGGCAAGCCAGTCACCGCTTTCGCAGACCGGCCCCACCAGATCCCAAGGCTTTGCTTCGGAAGTGTGCGGGCCTGTTTTCACGGGCTCAACACCATGCCAAGCTTCATAGAGCGCTGGCCGCATCAGGTCATTCATTGCGGCATCGATCACGGCAAAGTTTTTCTCAGGGCTGGGCTTTAAAAGCTCGACACTGGTGAGCAGCACGCCGGCGTTGCCAACAATGGCCCGGCCAAATTCGAACAAAATTTCGGGTGTGGCAATCTGATTGGCTTTGGCCCAGCCCGTAATGCGGGCAAAGAGCGCGTTTAACATCTCTGCAGGGGCGGGCGGCGTTTCGTTGTCGTAGCAAATACCAAGGCCACCGCCAAGATCAAGATGGTGGATGACGATACCGGCTTGCCGTAGCTGGTCGGTGAGCAACAAGACTTTATCGAGCGAATCCAGAAACGGCTGCAAGGTCGTGATCTGAGAACCAATATGGCAATCAATGCCTTGTACCGAAATACCGGGAAGGCTGATGGCCTTTTGATAGATCCGCAGCGCCTCGGCCATGGGAATACCAAACTTATTTTCTTTTAGTCCAGTGGAAATATAAGGATGCGTTTTTGCATCAATGTCTGGATTAACGCGTAGAGAAATGGGCGCGGAAAGACCCAGGGCAACTGCGGCCTGCGACACCATCTCAAGCTCCGCTTCAGACTCAACATTGATGCACTTAATGCCAGCCGTGAGTGCTGCACGAATCTCTGCCGGTTTTTTCCCCACGCCGGAAAATACGATTCGGTCGGCACGGCCACCTGCTGCAAGCACGCGTTCAAGCTCTCCAAGCGACACAATGTCAAACCCAGCGCCTTGTTTGGCAAGTAAGCGAATGATGGCCAGATTGGAGTTGGCCTTTAGTGCGTAACAAATGAGTGCCCGTTGTGCTGTCGCGGGTTCGGCGAAGGCCTGGTAGGCACTGGCAATCATGCGCTCGGAATACACAAAGGTGGGTGTGCCGAATTCGGCCGCAATCTGCGCGAGCGACCGGCCTTCACAGCAAAGGGTGCCGGTATCGTCTCTTGTAAAGGCAGATGCTTTTAAGGGGCCGTTTGTAAAAGGGTGCTGACTCATTATTTCTTGCGTTGGGCTGTAAGTTCTTATTTTGTTTGGCCGGGTCCGCCACCGCCGCTGGCCGGCTCTTCAGGCGGCGCCGGAAACTGGGGCTTGGGCAGGGTTAATGGGCCCTTTTGCCCGCAGCCGACTAAAATTGCGCTCGATAGCATGGCCGCGATAAGCGTTTGATATGCGCGGCGTTTCTTTTGAAAAATAGGGTGATGTGGTCGTGTCGCCATGGGATGAGAGTATGACGGAAACTGAGTTTTTGGATCAGGTCGCTACAGTCTGGCGGGGCGTTGAGTCAAAGGTCGACCTCTGGGCTGACGAGCAGGATTTAGATGTCGAAGCTTGTCGGGTTGGGCCTGTCTTAGAAATCGAGTTTGATTCTGGCCGCAAGATCGTCATTAACCCCCAGACGCCGATGCAACAGATCTGGCTGGCCTCGCCCCACGGTGCGTTTCATTTCCAGTGCCAAGGGGGCCAATGGGTGGACACTCGCACCGGAACAGACTTTTGGGCGGTATTGGCTGAACAGGCCAAGCTCATTCTTGGCCGTGCGATCGATTAGGCTTTTTAATCAGCGCAGGCCAACGCTTGCTACCCCAACGCCTGGCCGGCTCTCTTGGGTGTAGTACTCGCCGCCAATATTCAGCACGCCCGCTGGCATCACGCGGGTGGCTGGCGGTGTTTTAGCCAGCGCCACCTTCATGTAATCCATCCAGATGGGCAGGGCTAGGCCACCCCCCGTTTCACCCCGGTCACCCAACTTGCGGGGTTGGTCATAACCGACCCAGGCCACGCTTGCGACATTTGTGCCATAGCCCGCGAACCAGGCGTCGTGGGAGTCGTTGGTGGTGCCGGTCTTGCCCCCAAGGTCGGGCCGGCCGAGCGAGGCTGCCCGGCTGCCGGTGCCTGATTTCACAACCTCTTGCAGCAGGCTATCCACGATAAAGACATGCCGCGGATCCATCACCCGTTGGCTCTCTATTCCGGCGCGAATCGGCTTGGCTCGGGCCACGACGCTGCCTTTCAGATCGACAATACGATCAATCAAATACGGGTTCACGCGATAACCACCGTTCGCAAAGACCGCATAGCCCTGGGCCATCTGCATCACAGTTACCGAGCCCGCACCAAGCGCCATGGTGAGATAGGGCGGATTTTTCTCGGGCTCAAATCCGAATCGCGTGACGTAGTCCTGGGCGTATCGCGGGCCGATGCTGTGCAAGATACGGATCGAGACCATGTTTTTTGACTTGGCCAGGCCCATACGCAGGCTAATCGGCCCTTCGTATTTGTTGTCGTAGTTTTTGGGGTCCCAAGCTTGGCCCCCAGTCTGGCCGGGATCAAATTTCACGGGCGAGTCGTTGACAATGGTTGCAGGAGAAAACCCGCGAGTCAGCGCAGCGGAATAGACAAAGGGTTTAAAGGCCGAACCAGGTTGCCGCCAAGCCTGCGTCACACGATTAAATTTATTGCGATTGAAGTCAAACCCACCGATCAGAGATCGAATGGCGCCGGTCTGAGAATGCAGTGATACCAAGGCGGATTCGACCTGGGGCATCTGTGTAATTTCAAACTCTCCGTTGTCCATCCGGGCGATTCGAACGATGGCACCTTTGCGCAGCCGTTTGGCGGCCGGGGCGGTGGATGACAAGCCAGGGCTCGCAAATTTCAGCCCCTCTCCTGTAATGTCGACGCGTTGGTTTCGGCTGCGGCGTACCACTACTTTTTCTTCGCTCACATCCATCACAACCGCAGTCAGCAAATCATCGCTATCGGGCCGCTCCTCAAGGGCATCTTCGATCGCATCTTCCATCGCATCTTTACCGCTTGGCAGGGTAATAAAGGCCTCTGGCCCGCGCCAGCCTTGCCTGCGATCAAAATCGAGCAGGCCATTGCGAACCGCCTTATACGCGGCCCGCTGCTCTTCGGCAGTGATGGTGGTGTAGACCGTGAGACCAAGCGTATAGGCCTCGTCTTTGAACTGTTCAAAGACCAACTGCCGTGCCATTTCAGCAACGTGGGGTGCGCGCACAGGGTAGTCATCACTGCGGCCAATAATGTTGAGTTTTTCCTGACGTGCGGCGTTAGCTTCACTTTTTTTAATGAGATTAAGTTTTTCCATGCGGCCCAAGACATAGTGTTGCCGCTGGGTGGCTCGACGTATGTTGGCTGCAGGGTTATAGGCAGACGGCGCTTTGGGTAAGCCCGCGAGCATTGCTGCTTCAGCAAGGCTGATCTGGCGAATGTCTTTGCCGAAATAAGTCTGGGATGCTGCAGCAAATCCATAGGCGCGTTTGCCCAAATAGATCTGATTCAGATAGAGCTCAAGAATCTGGTTCTTCGTTAGCTTGCGTTCAATCTCAGAGGCCAGCAGTACCTCATAAATTTTTCTGGTGAAGGTCTTTTCGCTGGATAGATAAAAGTTTCGGGCGACTTGCATGGTGATCGTGCTTGCGCCTTGGGATTTGCTGCCAGAAAAGATATTGGCCACCATGGCCCGTGCGATTCCGTAGAAGTCAATGCCACGGTGTTGAAAAAAGCCATCATCTTCTGCGGCAAGAATGGCCTGAACCAAATGCTTGGGCACATCAGGCAGCCGCACAAGACTGCGGCGCTCTTCTCCGAACTCGCCGATGAGCACGCCGTCGGCGGTCATGATGCGCAGGGGCATCTTGGGCTGATAGTCGGCCACCGTTGTGATGGGTGGAAGCCTTGGGGTTGCCAAGGCGATGATCAGCAGACCGATGGCGATCACGGCCACTAGGCTTGACAGGCCAAAGGCCATCCAGCGCAAAAACGTTTTCATGGGCAAGAGTTTATCGCCTGATAGACTCCAAACCATGCGGAATATCGTTTTTGTTGGCCTGATGGGGGCGGGAAAAACCACGGTGGGCAAGCGCCTGGCCAAGCGCCATGGGCTCCCCTTTCTGGACACCGATCACGAGATTGAGCGGCGCTGCGGGGCCAGTATCCCCACCATTTTTGATTTGGAGGGAGAAGAGGGCTTTCGCAGGCGTGAGGCCAAGGTCCTGGCCGACGCCATGTCGCTCTCTGGTCACGTCATCACCACCGGGGGTGGGGCCATCATGCTCGACGAAAACCGGCAGGCCCTAGCGTCCGGATTTGTGATCTACCTAGACGCAGACCCCGAGCAGCTCTGGCAGCGGCTAAAAACGGACACCTCCCGGCCCCTGCTCCTAAAATCTGAGGACCCCAGGGCAACGCTGGCTGCCCTGCATGCCAAACGCGATCCGCTGTATCGTTCCGTGGCAGATTTAGTCGTGCCCACCACGCGTGCATCGGTCTCGGTGGTGATGCGGTCAATTGAAAATGGTTTAAAGCAGGCGGGAGTGTTGTCGATATGAAGACCTTGCAGGTGAGTCTTGGCGATCGGAGTTATCCAATCTGGATCGGCTCAGGCATTGCGAAAGACAGCGTCTTGTGGAAGCAGGCGCTTGCGCCCGGGCGGGTGGCGTTGGTGACCAATGAAACCGTGGGCCCCCTTTATGCGGATATGGTCGCCGGCAATATCGAAGCCGCCGGCCATCATGTGGTGCGGGTGACCCTGCCCGATGGGGAAGCGTTTAAAGATTGGCAGAATCTGAACAAGATTTTTGATGTCTTGATGCAGGCGCGTATTGAGCGCGGTGAGACGCTTGTCGCCCTGGGCGGTGGTGTGATTGGGGATATGTCGGGTTTCGCGGCAGCTTGTTATCAGCGTGGCATTCGGTTTATGCAGATTCCCACCACCTTGCTGTCTCAGGTGGATTCCTCGGTGGGGGGCAAAACCGCGATTAACCATCCCCTTGGTAAAAACATGATCGGTGCCTTTTATCAGCCTGTTGCTGTGCTGATCGATATTGACATGCTCAATACCCTGCCGGATCGCGAATTGAGTGCGGGCATTGCAGAAATTATCAAATACGGCTGCATTCTTGATATGGCTTTTTTTGAGTGGTTGGAAGCCAACATGGACCGGCTCATGGCCCGCGATCCCGAGGTCTTGTCTTACGCGATTTATCGCTCTTGTGAACTCAAGGCGCAGGTGGTGGCCTCAGACGAGCGTGAATCAGCTCGCCGTGCAATTCTGAACTTCGGCCACACCTTTGGCCATGCGATCGAGGCGGGACTCGGCTATGGCAAGTGGCTGCATGGCGAGGCGGTTGGTTGCGGCATGGTCTTGGCGGCTGATCTGTCTCGTCGTCTCGGGGGCATCACAGTAGAGATGCAGGACCGCATCACGCGATTGATTGCGCGTGCAAATTTGCCAACCGTGCCGCCTGACTGGCCGGCCTCTGAATATCTGTCTTGGATCTCTCATGACAAAAAATCAAAGGCAGGCAAGGTCCGTTATGTGGTGCTGCGCAGCATGGGAAACGCGGACATGCAGGCCGTCGATGACGACGAAATCATCAAAGTCATTCAAAAAGCGATTGCATCCCCAGCCGACTCGGGCGCATGATAGTCATATCCTAAGAGTACCCACGAGGGTTCGATGGCAAGACAGGCGCGTGACGCACGACCCGGGCGGACCTATCACCTTGTACAGCGTGGTCACGATAATGCGGAGATCTTCCGCGACGATCAGGACCGCAAGGCCTACTTAGAGTCTTTCTTGCAGGCCGGCATTGGGTTCGGTTTGCGCGTGCATGCCTACTGTCTGCTCACCAGTGAATCCCACTGGCTGGTTACGCCGCATCGGGCTGATGCCATGGCCGATGTCGTTCAACAAGTTGGCCGCAGCTATGTCCGCCGATTCAATTCCCGCTGGTCTCGACACGGCACGCTCTGGGAGGGCCGCTACCGCGCCTACTGGATCGACGAGCCGGCCTTCGGCCTGCTGGCCCAACGTGCGATTGAGTGGCTTGCTGTCCGTGATGGTCTGGTCCACAGACCGGTCGACTGGAAATGGTCAAGTCTTCAGACTCACCTTGGCCTTACCCCGGAACCCCGATTGGCGGCCTTGCCCAGTTATTGGGCACTCGGTAACACCCCCTTTGAGCGGGAGGCCCGCTATCCCGGGGTGATTGAGCAGTCGATTACAGAGGCCACCTGGGAGACGATCCGCAAGGGTCTGTCCAGCGGCCGGCCTTGGGTCACAGAGCAGACCATGGCGGGTTTGTCGCCCGAAGAACGGCAGCGTTGGGTGCGCCGCCCGCGTGGCAGACCGTCAAAATCGAGCCTGGTCGATACATAAGACGCACCATTTTGATACGTCACTATTATTAGTTTTCACCAATTTAGGGCGCAATAAATATTTGTCTGACCCCATTTAATAATCATATTTTATAAGGGTTTCAGACTCTTTTTAGATTGATGTGCGGCATTGATGGGGCTATATTGGCAGGCCCATTTTTGTTTATTGCCACGCACCATGACCCAAGCCCAAGGCCTTTACGATCCGAAAAACGAACACGATTCCTGTGGTGTAGGGTTCGTTGCCCACATCAAGGGCAAGAAGTCCCACGACATCGTTACCCAGGGCTTAAACATCCTGCGCAATCTGGACCATCGGGGTGCGGTGGGCGCTGACCCCCTGATGGGCGACGGGGCAGGCATCTTGATCCAAATCCCCGATGCCTATTTCCGAGAAGAGATGGCCAAGCAGGGCATTACCCTGCCGCCCCCTGGCGAATACGGGGTGGGCAATGTGTTTCTACCCAAGGAGCAGGCCTCGCGTCTTGCCTGTGAGCAGGAGTTGGAGCGAGCCGTGCGGGCAGAAAACCAGGTGGTGATTGGCTGGCGCGACGTGCCCACCAACCGAGAGATGCCGATGTCCCCCCGGGTGCGCAAAGAAGAGCCCGTGATGCGCCAGATTTTTATTGGCCGCGGCACGGATGTGATTGTGCAAGACGCGTTGGAGCGCAAGCTCTACGTGATCCGCAAGACGGCATCGAGTGCAATTCAGAAACTGAAACTCAAGCACAGCAAAGAGTATTACGTGCCGAGCATGTCAAGCCGCACTATCGTCTACAAAGGGCTGCTCCTTGCAGATCAAGTCGGCGAATACTACTTAGATTTGAAGGATCCGCGCTGCGTGTCGGCACTGGCCTTGGTTCACCAGCGTTTCTCAACCAATACTTTCCCACGTTGGTCACTGGCTCACCCCTATCGTATGGTCGCCCACAACGGCGAAATCAACACCGTGAAGGGCAACTACAACTGGATGGTGGCGCGCGAGGGGGTGATGTCATCGCCAGTACTCGGCAACGATTTGCACAAACTCTATCCCATTAGTTTTGCAAATCAATCGGACACCGCAACTTTCGATAACTGTATTGAATTGCTCGTGGCTGCAGGCTATCCGTTGGCGCAGGCTGCCATGATGATGATCCCGGAACCCTGGGAGCAGCACACCACCATGGACGAGAGCCGCAAGGCCTTCTATGAATATCACGCCGCCATGCTCGAGCCCTGGGACGGTCCCGCATCCATCGTGTTTACCGATGGCCGCCAGATCGGCGCGACTTTAGATCGCAATGGATTGCGTCCTTCGCGCTATTGCGTCACGGATGATGATCTCGTGATCATGGCCTCGGAATCCGGTGTGCTCCCAATTCCTGAGAGCAAGATCGTTCGCAAATGGCGTCTGCAGCCCGGCAAAATGTTTCTGATCGATTTAGAGCAGGGCCGGATGATCGACGACGAAGAGTTAAAGACATCTCTGACCAAGGCCAAACCTTACAAGCAGTGGATTGAAAATCTGCGTATTCGGCTGGAGTCTTTGGGGGCAAACTCACCTCCCGCTAATGTGCCGCCAGTATCAAGAGTGGAGTTGCTTGATCGCCAACAGGCCTTTGGATTCACCCAAGAAGATATTAAGTTTCTAATGGCACCCATGGCCGCCAATGGTGAAGAGGCGATTGGTTCCATGGGAAATGATTCCCCGCTGGCCGTATTGTCTGATCGCAGTAAGCCCCTATACAACTATTTCAAGCAGCTGTTTGCCCAGGTCACCAATCCGCCGATTGATCCGATCCGCGAAGCCATCGTGATGTCGTTGGTGTCCTTTATTGGACCCCGGCCAAACCTGTTGGACATCAACCAGGTCAACCCGCCCCTGCGTTTAGAAGTCAGTCAGCCGATTCTGGATTTCGCCGATATGCAGCGGATTCGTGAAATCGAGCGTCACACCCAGGGCAAGTTCAAGAGCTATGTCTTGGATATCACCTACCCGCTGGACTGGGGCCGCGAAGGGGTTGAGGCCAAGCTGGCGTCACTATGCGCCGAGGCCACCGATGCCATCAATTCCGGCAAGAACATTTTGATTGTGAGTGACCGCAATATCAGCGCCAAGCATGTTGCGATTCCTGCGCTGTTGGCACTCTCTGCCATTCATCAGCACTTGGTTCGCGAAGGCAAGCGCACCCTTGCGGGCCTGGTGGTGGAAACCGGTTCAGCGCGAGAAGTCCATCACTTCGCAGTGCTAGCAGGCTATGGTGCGGAAGCGGTACATCCGTATTTGGCCATGGAGACTCTGGCAGCAATCCACAACGATCTGCCCGGCGATCTGTCTGCTGAAAAAGCGATTTACAACTATGTGAAGGCTATCGGCAAGGGGCTTTCCAAAATCATGTCCAAAATGGGCATCAGCACCTATATGTCTTACTGTGGCGCTGCAATTTTTGAGGCCATTGGTATTAACAAAGACACCATCGACAAATATTTCACGGGCACATCCAGTCAGGTCGAGGGCATTGGTGTATTCGAAATTGCCGAAGAAGCCATCCGCACCCATACCGCAGCGTTTAGTAATGATCCGGTTTTGGCGGGCATGCTGGACACGGGCGGTGAATACGCCTGGCGTACTCGTGGCGAGGCCCACATGTGGACGCCAGATGCGATTGCAAAGCTGCAGCACTCGGCACGCGCTAACAACTGGAATTCTTACAAAGAGTACGCACAGATCATTAATGATCAGAGTAAACGTCACATGACGCTGCGCGGCTTGTTTGAATTCAAGGTCGACCCGGCAAAGGCAATCCCCTTAGATGAAGTGGAGCCAGCGAAAGAAATTGTGAAACGGTTTGCGACCGGCGCCATGTCGCTCGGATCGATCTCAACCGAGGCCCACACCACGCTGGCCATTGCCATGAACCGCATCGGTGGTAAGAGCAATACCGGCGAGGGGGGCGAAGATGCCAACCGTTATCGCCAAGAGCTCAAAGGCATCTCGATTACGCGGGGCACCAAGGTTTCGGACATCATCGGCAAAGATGTGGTCGAGGCCGACTACGAACTCAGTGAGGGTGACTCGCTGCGTTCCAAGATCAAGCAGGTGGCTTCGGGCCGTTTTGGTGTCACCGCTGAATATCTGGTCTCTGCTGATCAAATCCAGATCAAGATGGCCCAGGGCGCCAAACCCGGCGAGGGCGGCCAACTTCCTGGTGGCAAGGTCTCTGATTACATCGGCAAACTGCGTTATTCGGTTCCTGGTGTGGGACTGATTTCACCACCACCGCACCATGATATTTATTCGATCGAAGACTTGGCCCAGCTCATTCACGACTTAAAGAACGTGGCGCCCCATGCATCGATCTCAGTCAAACTGGTTTCAGAAGTTGGTGTGGGCACGGTGGCCGCGGGTGTGGCCAAGGCCAAGAGTGATCACGTCGTGATTTCTGGCCATGATGGCGGCACTGGCGCATCGCCCTGGTCTTCGATTAAACATGCGGGCACGCCATGGGAAATTGGCCTTGCCGAAACCCAACAGACGCTGGTGTTGAATGGTCTGCGTAACCGTATTCGTGTGCAAGCCGACGGACAGATGAAGACTGGCCGTGACGTGGTGATCGGTGCGCTCTTGGGTGCTGACGAGTTTGGTTTTGCGACTGCACCACTGGTGGTCGAGGGCTGCATCATGATGCGCAAATGCCACCTCAACACCTGCCCGGTGGGTGTGGCCACCCAGGACCCTGTGCTGCGCAAGAAATTTACCGGCAAGCCTGAGCATGTCGTGAATTACTTCTTCTTTATTGCAGAAGAGGTCCGCCAGATCATGGCCCAGCTCGGCATCGCTACGTTTGACGAACTGATCGGCCGTGCTGATCTGCTCGATACCCGCAAGGGCATTGCCCACTGGAAGGCCCAGGGTTTGGATTTTTCTAAGATTTTTTATCAGCTCAGAGAAACGATTGCCAAGGCTTGCTTCCATACCGAGACTCAGGACCATGGGTTGGATAAGGCCCTGGATAATGTCTTAATTCAGAAGTCCAAAGCAGCGATTGAAAAAGGCGAACGCGTCCAGTTTATGGAAGTGGCTCGTAATGTGAACCGCACAGTGGGCGCGATGCTTTCGGGCGAAGTCACCAAGCACCACCCCGAGGGTCTGCCGGATGACACCATCCGGATTCAGCTAGAGGGAACTGGTGGTCAGTCCTTCGGTGCCTTCTTGGCCAAGGGCATCACGCTCTATCTGATTGGTGATGCCAACGACTACACGGGCAAGGGCTTATCAGGTGGGCGTATTGTGGTTCGCCCAAGCATTGATTTTCGCGGCGTGGCCCACGACAACATCATCGTCGGTAACACCGTGCTTTATGGCGCAACCTCTGGCGAGGCATTCTTTAGCGGCGTTGCCGGCGAGCGCTTTGCAGTTCGTTTGTCTGGTGCTACAGCAGTCGTCGAAGGTACGGGCGACCACGGCTGTGAATACATGACGGGTGGCACGGTAGTGGTGCTTGGCAAGACTGGCCGCAACTTTGCAGCGGGCATGTCGGGCGGCTTTGCTTATGTTTATAACGAAGATGGGCTATTTGACCAGCGCTGTAACAAGGCCATGGTGACCCTTGAAAAGACGCCAATGGAAGACGACGCAACATTGAAGAAATTGATCGAGGACCATCATCGTTGGACGGGCAGCCGTCGGGCCCGTGAGCTGCTGGACAACTGGTCAGCGGCTCGTGAGAAGTTCGTCAAGGTCTTTCCAAATGAATATCGGCGCGCACTTGCTGAGCTCGCTCAGAAGAAAACATCTGAAAAAGAAAAGGTAGCTGCGTAATGGGCAAGATTACTGGGTTTATGGAATTTCAGCGCCAAGAAGAGGGCTATCTGCCTGTCGAGGCACGGTTAAAAAACTATAAAGAGTTTGTGATTGCGCTAGATGACAACCAGGCCAAGGCCCAGGCGGCCCGTTGTATGGACTGCGGCACGCCGTTTTGTAATAACGGCTGCCCGGTCAACAACATCATTCCTGACTTTAATGATTTGGTTTTCCAACAGGATTGGAAACGTGCACTGGATGTTTTGCACTCCACCAATAACTTTCCTGAGTTCACGGGCCGAATCTGCCCGGCGCCGTGTGAGGCCGCCTGCACCCTGAACGTGAATGACTTGCCAGTCGGCATCAAATCCATTGAGCACGCCATCATTGATCGCGGCTGGAAGGAGGGCTGGGTGGTGCCCCAGCCCCCCGAGGCCAAGACCGGCAAAAAGGTTGCAATTGTCGGCTCCGGTCCCGCAGGATTGGCAGCGGCACAGCAGCTGGCTCGCGAAGGCCATGAGGTGACCGTGTTTGAGAAGAATGATCGCGTTGGCGGCCTGCTTCGTTACGGCATTCCAGATTTCAAAATGGAAAAGCATCATATCGATCAGCGTGTTGATCAGATGAAGGCGGAAGGTGTGACCTTTAAAACGGGCGTGCTGGTAGCGGAGCTGCCCAAAGACATCAAGGTCACCAACTGGGCCAAAGAGACCATTTCGCCGCAGGCCCTGATGGCCGAATTTGATGCGGTTTTGTTAACGGGTGGTGCAGAGCAGCCACGTGATCTGCCGGTTCCTGGCCGTGAGCTCTCTGGCATTCATTTCGCCATGGAGTTTTTGCCACAACAAAACAAGGTCAATGCGGGGGATAAGTTTGATTCGCAGATTCGTGCAGACGGCAAGCATGTGATCGTGATTGGCGGTGGTGACACCGGATCGGACTGTGTTGGTACATCAAACCGCCATGGCGCTGCCAGCGTGACCCAGTTTGAGTTAATGCCCCAGCCACCCGAGCAGGAAAACAAGCCGCTCGTTTGGCCGTACTGGCCGATCAAGCTGCGGACATCGTCGAGCCACGAAGAGGGCTGTACGCGTGAGTTCGCGATTGCAACCAAAGAGTTTTTGGGCGAAAACGGAAAACTCACCGGCCTAAAGAGTGTTCATGTCGAATGGAAAGACGGCAAGATGATCGAGGTGCCAGGCACCGAGAAAATCATGAAAGCCGATCTGGTCTTCCTGGCCATGGGCTTTGTGTCACCGATCAGGTCTATTCTCGAATCTTTTGGCGTGGATAAAGATGCCCGTGGTAACGCAAAGGCCACGACGGATGGTGATCGTTGTTACGCCACCAATGTCAAAAAAGTCTTCGCCGCAGGCGATATGCGTCGTGGTCAGTCGCTGGTGGTCTGGGCGATTCGCGAAGGCCGCCAGGCCGCCCGTGCAATTGATGAGTTCTTAATGGGCAGTTCGACGCTGCCGCGTTAATGCATCAGGCTTTCAGCTGTGGCATTTCTCTCAAGGGCTCCTGTCGGGGCCCTTGTTTTTTGTGAATTTGGATCGTGTATCTTTATGGCCATGAGATCTCGGCTTCCCCACGTTGGTACCAATATTTTCACGGTCATGTCCGCCATGGCTACCGAGTGTGGCGCAGTCAACCTTGGCCAGGGCTTTCCAGACTTTGGTCCGGATCCCCTCTTGCTCGACGAAGTTAATGCCGCTATGCGGGCAGGCTTTAATCAGTATGCGCCATTAAACGGTATGCCGATCTTGCGCCAGGCGTTAACGGAAAAACTGCAACGGCTCTATGGCCACGCGTACAACCCGGACACTGAAATCATGGTCACGGCGGGTGCGACTCAGGCCATCTTCACGGCAATTATGGCCCTGACCCAGCCGGGTGACGATGTATTGATCATTGAGCCAGCCTTTGACAGTTATCTGCCAGGCATTGCCTTGGCGGGCTGCACCCCTATCTGTGTGCCGATGGGCAGTGATTACCGGGTGGATTGGCCCCGTGTGGAAGCTGCGATCACACCCAAGACGCGCATCATGATTGTCAATTCGCCACACAATCCATCTGGCCTGATTCTGCGGGATGCCGATATGAACGCCTTAGAGGCGATCGCTCTGAAGCACGGCGTGCTGGTGATCTCCGATGAGGTCTATGAGCACATGGTGTTTGACCAAGAGTCGCATCAGAGTGTGGCGCAATATCCGGGCTTGGCCAATCAAAGCATCATGGTGTCGTCATTTGGCAAGACCTTTCATGTGACTGGCTGGAAGATGGGTTATGTGGCAGCCCCCAGTCACATCATGTCGGAATACCGCAAGGTCCATCAGTTCAATGTCTTTGTGGCCAATAGTGCGGTGCAAGTGGGGCTTGCCAATTACATGGGCGCCCCGGAACGCTATCTGCAGCTGCCTGATTTCTATCAGCGCAAACGCAACTTTTTTCGGCAAGGCCTAGCCCAGACACCATTTCATCTCTACCCCTGTGAGGGTACGTTTTTCCAAATCGTGAACTATGCCGGTGTTCCCCAGCTTGCCAACAAAAACGAGCGGCAGGCCTGTGAGTGGCTGACGCAAGAAATTGGTGTAGCCGCCATTCCCATGTCGAGTTTTTATCAGGCCCCCACAGAAAACAAAACCATTCGGTTTTGTTTTGCCAAAAAAGAAGAGACCCTTCGGCGTGGTCTTGAGCGCCTAAGCCAACTCATCGCTTGAAGCCCATGATCAGGACTGTTTAGTTCGATGCGTACTGGTTTTCAGCCCATGGTCTTTCTTGATCTAGAGACGACGGGCGCCACTGCCACCAAAGATCGCATTACCGAGATTGGCATTGTCGAAGTCACAGAATCGGGTGTCGAGCGTTATAGCCAACTCATCAACCCTGAGTGCCGCATTCCAGAGTTTATTCAGGGTCTCACAGGGATTACTGAAGAGATGGTGGCCGATGCACCTCGTTTTGAAGACGTGGCACATGATGTATTGGCGCGAGTTAACGGTAAATTATTTGTAGCCCACAATGCCCGGTTTGATTACGGTTTTCTCAAAAACGAATTCAAACGACTGGGCATCGATTTCCGGGCTCGGGTCTTGTGCACTGTCAAACTCTCTCGGCTCTTGTATCCCGCCGAGGCCAGACACAATCTGGATGCATTGATCGCCCGCCATGGCTTGATTCAGTCGGCACGCCATCGTGCTCTGGCGGACGCTGATTTGATTTTCCAGTTTTGGGAAAAGCTTCAGGGCGAGTGGGATGCCGAAACTCTGATCTCTGCAGTCGAGAAGCTCTCGGCACGGCCGGCTTTGCCTTCTCAGCTCGATCCAGATCTTCCTGATCAGCTGCCAGAGTCCCATGGGGTCTATATTTTTTATGGGGACAACGACTTTCCACTCTATGTTGGAAAGAGTAACAACCTGCGCAAACGGGTCATGTCTCACTTTTCTTCTGATCATTCGCGCGGCAAGGAAATGAGTCTGTCGCTTCAGGTCCGTCGGGTGGAGTGGATTGAGACGGCTGGTGAGATCTCGGCGCTGTTAAAAGAGTCTGCCTTGGTGAAGTCGCTTCTGCCCAGCCACAACACCAGGCTTCGCCGAAATAAAGAGCTCTGCTCCTGGCGTATTTCTCCGTTGGTATCCGACACGGTGTCAGACACCGTGCCTGACACCAAGCTTAACGTTGTACCCGTATCCGAGGTGTCAGACACCCCGCTTGACACTTTGCCTCAGGTAGCCCCTGAGTTGGTCTGGGCACGGGATCTAAATCTGGGAGCCCAGCCGGATTTGTTCGGTGTCTTTAGAAGTCAGCGTGATGCCTTAGAGATGCTTTCAGAACTTGCTAAGGAAGAAAAGCTTTGCAAGGGACTTCTGGGTCTAGAAAAAATCAAGGCTGGATCCCCCTGTTTTGGCTATCAACTCAGGCAATGCAAGGGCGCCTGCGTGGGTAAGGAGAAGCCTCAGGCCCATCATCTGCGTTTGTTGATGGCGATGGCCCGGCACAAAATCCCTACCTGGCCCTACCCCGGGCCGGTCGGGTTAAAAGAGGGGGGTGTCATTCACCTGATCGAGTCCTGGTGTTATCTCGGCGCGGCATCTTCTGATGAGCAGGTCCATGAGTTACTAGACGCCGGGGAACCGGTCTTTGATCTTGATGTCTACAAAATTCTTCGTAAGGCAATCAAGACCTTGCCAGTGGTGCAGATCCGTACAGATCGTCGAAAAGAAGCCATTGCAGACCAGGATGAGACATGGTGACCAAAACTTTTTCTGTCGGGCGTATTGTGCGCGCTGATTACAACGAGTCCACGCGACAGCTTGATCTTCATTTTCAAGAAGGCACTGTGCGTTCTTATCAGGCCGTACCCAACGAGGTCTTTCGCCGATTCTGTAACGCACCGAATCCAACCACGTATTGGGAGGATCGAATCGCTGAAGAGTATGTGCGGGTTAGTGGCCGATCCGGTGGTGATGTGGATTCGGCCAAAAAAGCTTTAGATGATTTGTTTGGTTGAACTGATATGCCCACCAAACCATCACGCCGTGAATTTCTAACCGCTGCAGGGGCAGTGTCCGTGTTGGGCCCAAAGTCGTTGTGGGCGACCACTAATGAGCAGCAATACGTCGATGCCTTGCGTCGCGGCAATTGTGTGGTGTTGATTCGGCATGCCCAGACGGGGCCCGGCATTGGTGATCCACCTGGCATGCGTCTGGATGATTGCTCAAGCCAACGCGACTTGTCCGATGCGGGCTACTCCCAGGCCCGTCGTTTTGGCCAGTGGTTTGTGAAGCACCAGCTTCGCCCCACTGCGGTGAAATCGAGTCAGTGGTGCCGCTGTTTAAATACGGCGCGGGCCGCATTCGATCCAAAAATTTTTGGGGCAGAGTTGCCGGTTGAGCCATGGGTTGCGTTGAATTCGTTTTTCCAGGGCCAGGGAAACCGTGACCAACAGCTGGCGCAGGCAGTGGCAGCTGCTCGGGCGATCGCTTTGAGAAAAAGCGTGGGCCAGTTCGAAGTATGGGTGTCACATCAAGTGGTGATCAGCAGTCTGACTAGTCATTATCTGGGCATGGGTGAGATGATCGTGGCCCAGTTTGATGCGCCCGGTAAACCACTAAAGGTGTTGGCCAAGGGCATCAGCTTTTAGTTGGGACGCCTGTTTTTGAGGTAGATCAGAAAACCATCGGTTTCCCACAAGTAGATTGGTCTGAACCCAGCTGATCAGAAATAGAATCAGCCTTGAAGCAGACCGTCGGCCTGCTCGTCAATGAATAAGGGAGACAGGACATGAAACGTGTTTCATTAGCGACTGCTGTTGTGTTGGCCTGCGGGCTTGGGATGAGTGGTATTGCGATCGCCCAGCAGGGCCCAGGCAAGGCACAGGCCAAGGTGCCACCACAGCTCATTATGAAAGATGGTTTTCGGGTCTGGGACAACCCCTCGGCTTTTGGGCCAGTACCGGCTGAACTCATGGAGACCGGCCGCAAAGTCTGTGCGGCCATGAATGCGGGCAAGGATGTCTACGTGCCAACCGGGTACCACGCCCGCGCCAAGGACCCTGACGGCAATGAGTTCCAGGGCGGTGGCTATTACTGTGTTCGCAAAAAGTAAGCCGTTGTTTTTTTAAATGCAAAAAAGAGTCCGCGAGCCGGACTCTTTTTACATTACCGCCGCAATACCTTGGCCAGATACTGGCCGGTATGACTTCCTTTTTGCTCGGCAATCGTCTCGGGAGTTCCAGTGGCCACAATCTGTCCACCGCCATCGCCACCCTCGGGCCCCAGATCAATAATCCAGTCCGCAGTCTTAATCACATCAAGATTGTGTTCAATGATGACCAGCGTGTTGCCGGCATCGCGCAGGGCATGCAAGACTTTGAGCAGTAATTCAATATCTTGAAAATGCAGACCAGTGGTGGGTTCGTCGAGCACATAGAGCGTGCGACCTGTATCGCGTTTGGATAGCTCTTGAGAAAGCTTTACCCGCTGGGCCTCACCACCAGATAGTGTGGTGGCACTCTGGCCAAGCTTGACATAGCCAAGACCGACATCCATCAGGGTCTGCAGTCGCCGGGCCACATTGGGCACTGCGCGGAAAAACTCCATCGCCTGCTCAATCGTTACGTCCAAGACTTCCGCAATATTTTTCCCGCGATAGCGAACATCTAGGGTCTCTCGGTTGTAACGTAGCCCATGACAGACATCGCAGGGCACATAGACATCGGGCAGAAAGTGCATTTCTACTTTGACTAACCCATCCCCCTGACAGGCCTCGCATCGGCCACCTTTGACGTTAAATGAAAAGCGGCCAGCATCATAGCCACGTTCACGGGCGGTGGCGGTCTGCGCGAAGAGTTCGCGTATTGGCGTAAATAGCCCGGTGTAGGTCGCGGGATTGCTTCTTGGTGTTCTGCCGATCGGGCTTTGGTCAACATTGATGACTTTGTCAAAATGATCAAGACCTTCAATGGAATCAAAGCCCGCTGGCTCTGCGCTTGAGCCGTAGATTTTCTTGGCCGCTGCTGTATACAGCGTGTCATTAATCAGCGTTGACTTCCCGGAGCCCGAAACACCCGTCACACAGACCATCAGACCACATGGAATATCGACCGAGACCTGTTTTAGGTTGTTACCGTGGGCCCCGATGATTTTAATCACCCGATCGCTGGGGGCATGACGGCGCTTTGGAATCGCAATCGTCTTGCGGCCTGAGAGATATTGCCCCGTGAGTGATGTGGGGTGCTGCAGAATCTCTGCAGGGGGGCCTTGGGCGATGATACGGCCGCCATGTTCGCCCGCACCAGGTCCCATATCCACCACATAATCGGCAGAAGTGATCGCATCTTCATCGTGCTCTACCACAATCACGGTGTTACCCAGATCACGCAGGTGCTGCAGGGTTGAGAGCAGCCGATCGTTGTCCCGCTGATGCAGGCCGATGGATGGTTCATCCAAGACATACATCACACCCGATAAACCAGCGCCAATCTGACTGGCCAGACGAATCCGTTGGCTCTCCCCGCCCGACAGTGTCGCAGCAGGCCGATCCAGGGTCAGGTAATCCAACCCCACATTCACTAAGAAACCAAGCCGGGCAGTGATTTCAGAGAGAATTTTTTCGCCAATCGCTGCCTTCATGCCGGGCAATACCAGATGCGACAAACGATTTGCCGCATCGCGCAGCGGCATGCGGAGGAGTTCTGGCAGATTGATGTCGTCGCCGGGCACGCCCACCCGAACAAAACGGGCCTCTCGCTTAAGTCGTGTGCCGGCGCATTCAGGGCAGGCCTGCTCGCTTCGATAGCGGCCAAGCTCTTCCTTCACTGCCGAAGAATCGGTCTCCTGCCAGCGGCGAAGCATATTGGGAAGAATTCCTTCAAAAGCATGTTTCTTGATCACTATCTTGCCGCGATCGCCGGGGTACCGAAGCGGAATCTCTTCTTCGCCTGAACCGTGCAGGATCACATGCCGAATGTGATCGGGCAGGGCTTCAAATGGTGTTTCAAGATCGAAGCCATAGTGTTCTGACAGACTCTGCAGCAGCTGAAAATAAAAGGCATTTCGCCGGTCCCAGCCTTTGATTGCCCCAGACGCGAGACTTAAATTTGGGAAAGCCACTACCCGCTTTTCATCAAAATAGTCCACTACGCCAATACCATCACACGCAGTACATGCACCTGCGGGGCTATTAAACGAAAAGAGCTGTGGCTCAAGGTCTTTCAGGCTAAATCCGCAATCCGGGCAGGCAAACTTTGTTGAGAAGACATGTTCTTTGGTATTCGCAACGGCGGGCTCGCAATCGAGCAAGGCACGGCCATCGCCAAGTCGAAGTGCAGTCTCAAGAGATTCCGCAAGCCGCTGGCCGATATCGGGTTTTACTTTCAGGCGGTCAACCACCACATCAATCGAGTGGCGTTGATTTTTTTGCAGGGCTCCGATCTGATCGATGTCACACAGCACGGGTGGCTGGTGCTCTGTCTGCACTCGTAGCCGAACAAAGCCTTGGGCCCGCAAGCTATTGATCAGATCATGGTGCTCGCCTTTACGATTACTGAGTACTGGTGCCATGACCGTGAGCTTCGATTGCTCAGGCCAGCTCAGAATCTGATCCACCATCTGCGATATGGTCTGAGACTCAAGGCGATGATGGGGATGGTCCGGGCAGTGTGGCACACCAGCCCGCGCAAACAAAAGCCGAAGGTAATCATGGATCTCGGTCACGGTGCCCACCGTGGACCGTGGGTTGTGGCTGGTGGCTTTTTGCTCAATCGCGATTGCCGGCGATAAGCCCTCGATCAGATCAACATCGGGCTTTTCCATGAGCTGGAGAAACTGCCGGGCATAGGCCGACAGAGACTCCACGTAGCGGCGCTGCCCTTCTGCGTAAAGGGTGTCAAAGGCAAGCGACGACTTTCCGGAACCAGACAGTCCAGTAATCACCACCAGCTGGTGGCGGGGTAAATCGAGATCGATGCTTTTGAGGTTGTGGGTTCGGGCACCGCGCACCCGTATCGCGTCACGCATAGTTCGCTTGGATTAGGCCAATCGAATACTATAACTCCCGCTTATGACGAAAGCACCTCAAAAACTTCGGTTCACACGGGATGAATGGCGGGCCTGCCTGGCGCTCTCCATGCTGTATGGCTTGCGGATGCTTGGCCTATTTTTGGTTTTCCCAATCCTGGCTGCCGAGGCAAAAAAATTAGACGGTGGCGCTGATCCGCTTTGGATTGGTATTGCGGTCGGCGTCTATGGATTGACACAGGCCCTGTTGCAGATCCCGTTTGGCATCGCTTCGGATCGCTATGGCCGCCGAAAAGTAATCTTGGTGGGGCTGGCAGTCTTTGCGCTGGGCAGCTTTGTTGCTGCACTGGCGACAAGTATTGAAATCCTTGCGGTCGGCCGGGCCCTACAGGGCGCGGGCGCAATCTCTGCAGCAGTCACGGCCTTTCTTGCGGATTCCACGCGGGATGAACTGCGTACGCGCGCTATGGCGCTTATTGGTGGAACGATCGGGTTGGCCTTTGCCTTGTCTTTGATCGTGGCACCCGCCTTGTCTGCCGTGATGGGCATGGAGGGGTTGTTTTGGCTCACTGGGCTTTTAGTCCTTGCCGCAATGATTCCCGTGGTTCGCATGAAGGAACCCGCCCGAAAAAAGGCCATGGACGCTTCCATGGACCAGGCCAAGAAAACTGTCCTATCTAACGGCCAGTTGATGCGGCTAAACCTGGGAATTTTCATGATTCACATGACCCAGACGGCCATCTTCGTGGTGATTCCCCTGGCCCTGATCGATATGGGCACGGCACTGCCCGAGCACTGGAAGATCTATCTGCCTGTCGTGATGCTGTCTTTTCTGGCCATGATTCCGCCTATTTTTTGGGCTGAGCGGACCGGCCATTACAAGCCTGCTTTTTTGGCAGCCATCGGCCTGATGGGCACCGCGATCGCCGGCTTTGCCTTCGTTCCCCATGTCATTTGGATATGGGCGGCCGTCCTGTTTTTGTTTTTCACGTCATTCAATCTCTTAGAGGCCTTTTTGCCCTCTTGGGTATCCCGAGTTGCGCCGCCAGAGCATCGCGGCCTAGCGCTTGGGGTCTACAACACAACCCAGTCACTCGGGCTATTCACTGGGGGCCTGCTCGGGGGCATTATGGCCAAGGCCTTTGGTGAGACCGCGGTCTATCTGGTCTGCGCCGCGACGATCCTGGTTTGGGGCATTATCTCGTTTGGTTTAAAAGAATTAGGCCCCCGAAAGCCCAAACCGGCTGACCCGATGGGTCAGGCGTCTGGCTAATCCAAATACCGGATCGTCAAAACGCGGGTGCTTATCCATGCTGGGGTGGTCCCGATGTCGGGCGCTTTTTAGGAGAAAACTATGTTGATGGTTGGTGTTGCAAGAATTGGAAACGAACCGGTTGCCCGTTATACCCCCGATGGCAAGGCGGTCATGGATATCTCGTTGGCCTTTGATTACGGCCGAAAAGGCAGCGACGGCCGTCGCCCAACCCAGTGGATCAATGCCGCCATGTGGGGGGATCGCGTTGAGAAGCTTCAGCCTTACCTGTCCAAGGGCTCCCAGGTCTTTGTCACCCTTTCAGAGCCTCATATCGAGACCTATGACAAGAAAGACGGCTCAGGCCAGGGCTTTTCACTGCGCGCCCGGATCACTGAGTTGGAGTTTGTTGGCGGCCGTCGGGATGAGTCTTCGGGAGATGCCCCAGATATGGGCGGCGGCGGAGCCTCTGCGCCGGCCCGCACCGCCAAGTCGGCCGCCAAGGCCCCGGGATTTGACGAGCTTGACGACGATATTCCCTTTTAAGTTGGCTGTTTAGGGGCGTTCTTCCCAAGCAGGGCTTGCCCGTTGATTCGCCCAAACAGGCGCTTTCACGGGTAAAATCTTGGTTTATTTCCATCTATCGCGCCGCCTTTGCGGCGCGCGTCTTTTTTACGGGAAGTGACCATCATGCCGATCTACGCCTATCGTTGTGAAGGGTGCGGATTTCAGAAAGACGCCCTTCAAAAGCTCTCTGATCCACCATTGGTGGACTGTCCGGAGTGCGGACAGCCGAAACTCGTCAAGCAGGTGACCGCCGCAGGTTTTGCGCTGAAGGGGTCTGGCTGGTATGTGACAGATTTCCGAGACCAGGGTAAAAAAACCTCGGCGGCTGCAGACACTGCCGGGAGTACTACGGCAACGAGTACCAGCGCATCGGCCAGCGGTCCAGCGCCAGCTGCCCCTAGCGCCTCGAGTTCAGCAACACCCCCCTCAACGACCTGACGTCACGCGATCGGGATCAGACTGTGCTCACCCAGACAAACTTTAAGCGTTATTTCCTTGCGGGCCTGATTCTTTGGGCGCCGTTGTCGATCACCATTTGGGTGATCACCTGGATTTTTGATCTTCTCGACAGCATCTTGCCGATCGCCTTGCGATCAGAGTCGCTCTTCGGTGTGCACATCCCCGGTTTTGGCGTGCTGGTGGTGGTGTTATTCATCCTGATCACCGGTTTTTTGGCGGCAAACTTTCTTGGCCAAAAGCTAGTGGATATCTGGGAAGCCACCATGCAGCGCATCCCGCTGGTCCGCTCAATTTACTCATCGGTGAAGCAGGTCAGCGACACGATTTTGTCGCCAAATGGTCAGGCCTTTCGTCAGGCGGTGCTGATCCAATACCCCCGTCAGGGCGCCTGGACGATCGCATTTTTAACGGGCACGCCTTCCCCAGATGTCGCGCAACATCTGCCCACTGATTGTGTGTCGGTTTATGTGCCAACAACACCAAACCCAACATCGGGTTTCTTTTTGATGATTCCCCGATCAGAAGTCGTGGAGTTATCCATTGGCGTGGATGCTGCCTTGAAGTATGTCGTGAGCATGGGAACGGTACCGCCGTTACCAAAAAAGCCCAAGGCTTGATTGGCCCATCTCTGCTTTCTCGTTTTTATGATCTAGATCCATTCAGGAACTTTTATGCGCTCTCAATACGCTGGCTCAGTCTGTGCTGAGCAACTTGGACAGACGGTTACCTTATGCGGCTGGGTGCATCGCCGGCGTGACCATGGTGGTGTGATTTTTATTGACTTGCGTGATCGCGAAGGTCTGGCTCAGGTGGTCTGTGACCCAGACCGGCCTGACATGTTCAAAACGGCCGAAACGCTGCGCAACGAATTCTGTATCCAGATCACAGGTCTGGTCCGTAAGCGGCCCGAAGGCACGATCAACTCCAACTTAAAAAGTGGCGAGATTGAAATTCTCTGCCATGAGATCACGGTCCTAAATCCTTCGGTTACGCCACCATTCCAGCTCGACGATGACAACCTGTCAGAGACCACCCGTCTGACCCACCGTGTGTTGGATCTGCGCCGGCCGATGATGCAAAAGAATCTGATGTTGCGTTATCGCGTGGCCATGGAGGTGCGTCGCTATCTCGATGCCGAAGGGTTTGTCGACATTGAGACGCCCATGCTGACCAAGTCCACGCCCGAGGGTGCGCGTGACTATCTCGTGCCGTCCCGAGTGAATGCGGGGCAGTTTTTTGCCTTGCCCCAATCGCCCCAGCTCTTTAAGCAGCTACTCATGGTGTCGGGCTTTGATCGCTATTATCAGATCACCAAATGCTTCCGAGATGAAGATCTTCGTGCAGACCGTCAGCCCGAGTTCACTCAGATTGACTGTGAGACATCATTTCTCACCGAGCAGCAGATCCGTGATCTCTTCGAGCGCATGATTCGTCATGTGTTTAAAACCACCATCCAGATTGCATTGCCCGACTCCTTCCCGGTGATGGCCTATTCCGAGGCAATGCAACGTTTCGGTTCCGATAAGCCAGACTTGCGTGTCAAGCTCGAATTCACTGAGTTGACCGACGCCATGAAATCAGTGGATTTCAAAGTCTTCTCTGATCCAGCCAACGACCCGAAGGGCCGTGTTGCAGGCTTGAGAATCCCTGGGGGCGCATCGATTAGCCGCGGGGAAATTGATAGTTACACTGAATTCGTCAAGATCTATGGGGCAAAGGGCCTGGCTTGGATCAAGATCAATGACCGCGCCAAAGGCCGCGATGGTTTGCAATCACCAATTGTCAAAAACCTGCACGATGATGCGATTGCAGCGATCCTGGAGCGCTCCGGTGCCCAGGATGGCGATTTGATTTTCTTCGGTGCGGATCGTGCAAAAGTTGTCAACGACGCGCTTGGTGCCTTGCGTCTGAAAGTTGGCCATAGTGATTTTGCAAAACAACATGGTCTTTTTGAGGCAGGGTGGAAACCTTTGTGGGTGATTGATTTCCCCATGTTCGAACACGACGAGGAAGAGGACCGCTGGGTTGCTGTCCATCATCCGTTTACCGCACCGAAAGATGGTCATGAAGATCTCATGAACACCGACCCTGGAAAATGTGTGGCCAAAGCCTATGACATGGTGCTAAACGGCTGGGAGTTGGGTGGCGGTTCGGTTCGTATTCACCGCGAAGAAGTCCAGAGCAAGGTCTTTCGTGCTCTGAAGATTGGCCCTGAAGAAGCCAAGATGAAGTTTGGTTTCTTGTTGGATGCGCTTCAATATGGCGCGCCTCCCCATGGCGGTATTGCTTTTGGCTTGGATCGTATCGTGACTCTGATGTCGGGCGCCGAGAGCATTCGTGATGTGATTGCCTTCCCCAAGACCCAGCGTGCACAGTGTTTGCTGACTCAGGCACCTTCGGCGGTGGATGAAAAGCAGTTGCGTGAGCTGCATATCCGCCTGCGCGAAGCGCCAAAGATCGCGGGATAGTTCCTTGTTTGGGCCGCCGGGCTATCTGTTGCTGTTGGTGGCCATTGGGGGTGCGGCAGCCCAGTCAATGGCGACACTACTGGCGGCGCTTGCCGCTACGGCCCCCCTTGTGGTGGCCGCCTGGTTTGTCCGCCGTCGCAGTCTCGCCAATCTAAAGGCAGGGGTATTACTGCTTTACGCCGCAGTCTTTGTGGTCACGATGTTGTGTCTGGTTGGGTTGCTGCCGGCCCCAATGTTTTGGGTGGTCAGTGCTGCGGTGCCTGCATGGAAGTCGTGGCGCCTAATGACTCATGGCGAAACGGATCGCGGCTTTCGAACGCTGCGTTACGCCAGTCGACTCTTCTTTGTGGTGGCAACCGTGGCCTTTTGGTTTCCGATCTTGTTGGCCTATCGTTAAAACGTAGATTGCCGCTTTTATTCCATGGCAGGCACCAAAATTCCACAGTCGGTTCTTGTAATCATCCATTCCTCGGACATGGACGTCTTGTTGCTCGAGCGTGCCGACCATCCAGGCTTTTGGCAGTCTGTTACCGGAAGTCGCGATTCTTATGACGAACCATTGGCCGAGACGGCGCGACGAGAGTTATTCGAAGAAACAGGAATTGGGCTGGATGATCCTGCCGTTGAACCACTAATGGATTGGGGCTTTCAGCAGGTTTATGAAATTTTTCCGCATTGGCGTCATCGCTATCCCGATGGCGTCACGCACAACACCGAGCATGTGTTTAGTGTCTGTGTGCCGAAAAGCATCGCGGTTCGACTTGCTCCGCGAGAGCACCTTTCTTATCAGTGGTTGCCCTGGCAGGAAGCCGCAGAGCGTTGTTTTTCATGGAGTAACGCCAAGGCGATTCGAGAACTTCCGAGCCGCCTTTCCGTAACGCCACCACAACTTCGACTGGCCACTTACAACATTCACAAAGGGCGACAACGCGCTTTGCCAAAGCTCAGACGACAGCTGAGTATCCACGAGGTGCAATCAGCGATTCATCAGCTCGGCGCAGATGTGATCTGCCTGCAAGAAGTCCAGGGGCGCCATGATCGCCACGCCCTTCGCTATCGCGATTGGCCAAGCAGTGGCCAACATGATTTTCTGGCCCCATCTGGCTATTACGTTGCCTATGCCACTACGGCCAGTTATCTGCATGGCCACCACGGAAATGCAATCCTGAGTCGCTACCCAATCGTGTCGACCGAGACACGGGATTTTTCTGACCATGTGTTAGAGCAGCGGGCAACGCTACATGCCGTCTTAGATGTTCATGGCCAGCATGTCCATGTGTTTGTAGTGCATTTTGGCTTATTCTCAGGAAGTCGCAGGCGTCAAGAGACGGCCCTTGTGCAATGGATACAGCAGGAAGTATCCGCCAATGCGCCAGTGCTTATTGCCGGTGACTTTAATGATTGGCGCTTGGTGCTTGGCCATCGTTTGGTCACTGAGATTGGCATGGCCGAGGTCATGCGTTCTGGAAGAAGGCGGCCACTGCGGACCTTTCCAAGCCTGATGCCCCTGATGCGCATGGACCGTATTTTCCAGCGGGGGTTTTCAGTTCTTTTTTGCGGCACTGCCCGTCAGGCAGCCCCTGAAATCCACAACGCTCGTGGCTGGTCAAAGCTTTCCGACCATGTGCCCGTAATTGTTGATCTTGAGCTGAAACGTGGCTGAACTCGGCACACCACTGATTGAAATCTTGCAAGGCGCTGACGAGTATTTCCCAGCTTTGATCAGCGAGATTGATCGTGCCCAGCATGCGATTTATCTTGAGTCTTATCTGATTCACGACGACCCGCCCACCAATGAGGTGCTTGCGGCATTGGTGCGGGCCGCCAAACGCGGACTGCGTGTGCATGTGGTGCTTGATGGTTTTGGCGCAGCCGGTGCCATGGCGTGGGTTGGGCAGCGGCTCGATACCAGCGGAGTCGAGGTGGAACTTTATCGGCCTGGTGTTCGTTGGCTCGCGCCAAAGACATGGCGGCGTATTCATCGCAAGCTTGTCATGATCGACGAGCGTGTCGGTTTTATTGGTGGCATCAATTTGATTGGGGATCGTTTTGATCTTGTACATGGGGATCTGAAGTCGCCAAGACTAGATTTCGCTGTCAGGGTTAGCTCGGCCCGAGTGATCAATGCCATGTCTCGGGTGATGCGTCGGCTGTGGTGGCGCACGAGCTTACGCAACTCACTGCGTGGCAGTCTTAAGCGGCTGCTGGAATCAGAGCGCCGTGCCGAAGAACTGATTCGGGTCCGTCAGGCCTGGCGTAGTACGCGCCGACATCTACGCTGGCGGGGGCCGCCCGCTCGGAAATATGTGTCACGGCGCTCGCGACTGTTGCTGCGAGACAATCTGCGTCATCGGCGCAGCATCGAGAGCTGGTATTTGTGGAAGATTCGTTTTGCTAAGCGGGACGTTCTTATCGCGAATGCTTATTTTGTACCCACCTACCGTTTTCGGCAGGCCTTGATCGAGGCCGCCGGCCGCGGTGTTCGTGTTCGGCTGCTCTTGCAAGGCAACAGCGACCAATGGTGGACCCATTGGGCGACGCAAGCACTCATTGGCGAGTTGGTGGCGGCGGGTATTGAGATCTATGAATATACTGAGAGTTTTTTGCATGCCAAGGTTGCTGTGATCGATGATGCAATGACGGTGGGCTCATCGAATATCGATCCTTTTTCGCTCATGCTCTCTCTGGAAGCCAATCTGGTGGCCGATGACGCCAGCGCAACGGCGCAGCTTCGGGAAAAGTTAGAGGCAGCGATATCCATTTCAGCAAAGCGCGAACCCTTGGTGGTTCGGCGTGGTCCTTTGCGCGGCCTGGCGCGGGCGGCGGCCATTACATTTTCACTCATGGCGTTGCGAATTTTTATCGCCTTTAGCGGCACCGGGTTTCGGATTCGTTAAATGGATCCGTCGGCACCGACACCACTGGCGGGCTCATCCGTATCGACGCGGGTTTATGGCGTGGACTTCAGTTCCGCGCCAAGCACTCGTAAACCGATTACGGTGGCTGTGGGGGAAGTGCGTGGTGGGGTTTATTTCTTGGATCAGGTGGTCGGCCTGACAAGCCTGCAAGCCTTTGAAGATTTTTTGATGCACCCGGGCCCTTGGGTGGCCGGATTTGATTTGCCATTCAGTCTGCCACGGCCATTGATTGAACATTATGGCTGGCCTACCGAGTGGCCGGATTTTATTCGTTGGTACGCAAGCCAGTCGCGAGAGAGTCTGCGCCAGCATTTCAAAATGTTTTGTGATGCCCGACCAGTTGGCAATAAATATGTCTATCGGCGCACGGATAAGCCTGCCGGTTCAAGCCCGGCGATGCGATGGACCAATCCCCCGGTGGCCTGGATGCTGCATGCGGGAGCCCCCCGAATTCTTGAGTCTGGCCTGCATGTGCCTGGGCTTTTCCTTGGCCGTGATGCGTCTGATCAACGGCGCGTAGCCCTCGAGGCCTATCCTGGGTTCACAGCCAGAAAAGTATCCAAACTTTCTTATAAGAGTGATGACCCGGCCAAACAAACGCCAGAGCGCCGGGCCGTTCGTCGGCAGATTGTCTCAGCGCTGGTTGATGGCCAGGCGGGCCTTTCGGTGGCATTGTCGCTTAGCGCGAGCTGGCACAAGAAATTCATTGCAGACGGTTCTGGCGACCTAATGGATGCTGCCATCTGTGCTTTGCAGGCCGCGCATGCGATGGCAACGCCGGGCTATGGTTTCCCCACTGATCTAGACCCGCTCGAGGGCTGGATTGCCTCTGTGTAAGATTGGAAGATGCGTCACTACTCTGCTGTTGAACGTCCCACCAAGGCCTACCCATCTCCCCCTGGCGCTCCCAAGGGTGAGTGGCAGACTTTAAAAACACTGCTGCCTTATTTATGGCAGTACAAATGGCGTGTGGGCATTGCCCTGTCGTTTCTGGTGCTGGCCAAAGTGGCCAACGTTGCTGTACCGATTATTCTGAAAGACATTGTTGATGCAGTGAGCGTCAAGCCAGAGTTGACCTTGCTGGCCGTGCCGGTTGGGCTGGTCATGGCCTATGGCCTGATGCGGGTCATGTCGACACTGTTTACTGAACTCCGGGAGGTCGTCTTTGCCCGGGTCACGCAGCAGGCGGTTCGGCGCATTGCACTCAAGGTCTTTGAGCATTTGCATGCGTTATCTATGCGCTTTCACCTGGATCGCCAGACCGGGGGGCTAACGCGTGATATCGAGCGTGGTACGCGTGGTGTGTCGAGCCTGGTGTCGTTCACGCTGTATTCGATTCTGCCCACCATCATCGAAGTGGCAATGGTGTTGACCTGGTTGGTGCTGCATTACGAGATCTGGTTCGCAGTCATCACCGTAGTCGCCTTGGTGCTCTACGTGGTCTATACCTTTGCGGTCACGGAATGGCGGACTAATTTTCGCCGCACCATGAATGATTTGGATTCCCGCGCCAACACCCGGGCTGTGGATTCGTTGTTGAACTACGAAACTGTGAAGTACTTCAATAATGAGCAGTTCGAGGCACGGCGATATGACCAGAGCATGGAGCGTTGGCAGGAAGCCGCCATTAAAAGCCAGACATCTTTGTCTGTTTTAAATGTTGGTCAGGCCCTGATTATTTCAGTAGCGGTCACACTCATGGTCTGGCGGGCGGCCGTTGGCGTGGTCGAAGGCCGCATGAGCCTTGGCGATCTCGTGCTGGTGAATGCCTTCATGATCCAGCTCTACATTCCCCTGAACTTTCTCGGTGTTCTGTACCGAGAAATTAAACAAAGCTTGGCCGACATGGAGCGGATGTTTGGCTTGATGGCAGAGCACCGCGAGATTGACGACGACCCCAATGCCCGGCCTTTGCAGATTTCGCAGGGCGAAGTCCGGTTTGAGAATGTCTCCTTTGCTTATGATCCCGCCCGGCCAATTCTCAAGGGGGTTGATCTTGTACTTCCGGCAGGGAAAACCACCGCAATCGTTGGCTCATCGGGCGCTGGCAAATCGACCCTGTCACGATTGCTGTATCGGTTTTATGACATTGGGGATGGCGCGATCCGAATCGATGGCCAAGATATTCGGTCGGTCACCCAGGCATCGCTTCGGGCCGCAATCGGTATCGTGCCCCAGGATACGGTGTTGTTTAACGACACTCTGGAATACAACATTCGTTATGGTCGGCCAAGCGCCTCTGACGCGGAAGTGGCCGCAGTGGCTGACGCCGCCCATTTGGCCCGATTTATTGCGTCTTTGCCCGATGGTATGGCCACTCGGGTGGGTGAACGGGGCTTGAAACTCTCTGGCGGGGAGAAGCAACGCGTGGCCATTGCCAGGGCGCTTTTAAAGCGGCCGGCACTGCTCATTTTTGACGAGGCAACCTCGGCCCTGGACTCTGAGTCTGAGAAGGCGATCCAGCAAGAACTGATGGAAATCTCCCGCGGCCGCACCACCATGGTGATTGCCCACCGGCTGTCCACCATTGTGGACGCAGACCAGATCGTGGTTTTAGAAGACGGTCGGGTGGTGGAATCAGGCTGTCATGCAGATCTTTTGGCCAAACGTGGCCGCTATGCCGAGTTGTGGGAGTTGCAGGCACGAGAATCCTTTCATGCACCGCAATGAATCCTGTTCGGCGCCAGATTGGGGCAAATCAGTAGTTTCCCTGATTCTCTAGGGTAGTGACCGATCTGCCCAATGATAGCTTGTACCATTAGGTGTTAGATTTTATTTTTTAACCTCGAGGTGAGTTTATGAAAAAGCAATTTGCCGTTTTGGCAATGGGCATTGCTGCGTTGGCCGTATCCGGCACCGCTGCTGCTGATACATTGGCCAAAGTAAAGTCGTCTGGATCGTTCACGATCGGACACCGTGATGCATCTATCCCTTTGTCCTACTACGACGACAAACAGCGTCCCATTGGTTATTCCATGGATCTCTGCATGAAGGTTGTTGATGCCGTTAAAAAAGAACTGAGCATGCCCAACCTGGATGTGAAGTACCAGTTGGTGACCTCTGCAAACCGTATTCCTCTGTTGGCCAATGGCACTGTCGATATCGAGTGCGGCTCCACCACCAATAACGCCGATCGTCAAAAGCAGGTGTCTTATCTGCCCACCACCTTCGTAACGGCAAACCGCATCGTTTACAAAAAGAACTCCGGCATCAAAAAGCTGGCGGACTTAAAGGGTAAGACCCTGGTGTCCACTGCGGGTACGACCAACATCAAGGGCGTGACCGAGATCAATGCGGCAAAGAATCTTGGCGTGAACATCGTGTCAGCAAACGGCCATGCTGAAGCCTTCCTGATGGTGGAAACGGGCCGTGCCGCAGCCTTCGCAATGGATGACATTTTGCTGGCTGGCTTGGTAGCAACTTCCAAGAACCCTGGCGACTTTGAAATCTCCGAAGAAGCTTTGTCGGTGGAGCCCTATGGCATCATGGTTCGCAAAGACGATCCTAAGTTCAAGGCCTTGGCAGATAAAGTCATTAAAGATTTGATGGCTTCGGGTGAGATCAACAAGATCTACGACAAGTGGTTTTTAAAGCCGATCCCGCCGAAGAACATCACCATGAATATTCCCATGAGCGCCAACCTGAAAAAGGTTGTGGCCAAGCCCACGGATTCGCCAGATCCGAAAGCTTACGAGTAATTCGGGCAGTTTAGTTGTTCAAAAAGGGGAGCCTCGGGTTCCCCTTTTTCATTCTGATTGAGAATTATCAATAACAGGAAATGAGTGTGAAGCGACTTGGAATTTTGGGTGGAATGGGACCGGAAGCCGCCATTGATTTGCAAATGAAAGTTCTTCGTTTAACCCCTGCGAAGAAAGACCAAGAACATTTGCCAGTGGTGGTCTGGAATGTGCCTCAGATTCCCGATCGAACTGCTGCGATTATTGGTGGTGGTGAATCCCCTCTTGTCGCGATGGCTCAAGCCATACGTGGGCTGGAGCAAATGGGTGCCCAGCAGATTGTGATTGCCTGCAATACGGCCCACCATTGGTATCGCGAGCTGCAGGAAAGCACTGCCATCCCAATTATTCATATCGCTGATGCCGTACATGCGCAGTTGGCCCAGTCTGAAACTCCCGTTCGTTGTGTGGGGCTACTGGCCACGCATGGCACGGTCCAATCCGGGTTTTACGCGGACCGGCTTGCGGCCTTGGGGCTGCGTCTGGTTGTGCCGCAGGCGGCGTCGCAGCAGGCCTTAGCGGCAGCGATCGCCTTTTTAAAATCGGGCCAACACGACGCAGCGGCTAAAATTGTCGATCAGGTGGCACAGGAATTGCTCGCAAGTGGTGCCCAGCGGCTGATCTTGGGTTGCACCGAGTTACCATTGGTGGTGGATAAGCTGTCCACCCAACATCTCTGTATCGATGCAACGGTTGCGTTGGCCAAGGCAGCAGTAACGGCGTGTTTGAATAACGCCTGATCTAGAAAAGGTCACATAGTTATGAATTACAACTGGAATTGGGGAATATTTTTCGAGCTCGAGCCGGGCGCGTCGGGAACGTATCTCTCGTATCTCATTGGGGGGCTGGGCTGGACTGTGGTGACCGCCATTTTTGCCTGGACCTTGGCATTAATCATTGGCGTTGTGGTGGGCACCTTGCGTACCACCGGGCACAAAGGAATTGAGCGAATTTGTTTTGCCTATATTGAGTTGTTTAGAAACATTCCTTTGCTGGTCCAGATGTTTTTGTGGTATTTCGTGCTGCCGGAGATGTTGCCGCAAGATCTGGGTACCGCCATCAAACAGATGCCGCCGCCCTGGGCCTCCATGGTGCCTGCAGTTCTTTGCCTGGGCCTCTTCATGTCGGTCCGAGTCGCCGAACAGGTGCGCTCGGGCATTCAGTCTTTGCCAAGGGGGCAGCAGATGGCCGGTCTTGCCATCGGGCTCACGCGCTTTCAGACTTATCGTTATGTGTTGCTACCGATGGTGTTTCGAATCATTTTGCCGCCGTTGACATCTGAATTTTTAAACACAATCAAAAACACGTCACTGGCCTTGACGATTGGTCTCATGGAGCTCACTGCGCGCGCCCGTGCAATGCAGGAATTCAGCTTCCAAGTCTTCGAGGCCTTTGCTGCAGCAACGGCGATTTATCTGGTGGTGAACCTTCTGGTGGTCATGGCGATGCGTGTTGTGGAACAGAAGTTGCGCGTGCCAGGGTTTATTGGATCTCCTGGCCAAGTGCCGCAAGCGGGGCACTGATCATGTTCGGTAATTACGATTTTGATGTTATTCAGAGGTCTTTCGTCTATCTCTTTCGAGATGGCATGACCTTTTCTTTGACCTTGACTGCGCTGGCCATGTTGGGTGGCGTGGTGTTGGGAACATTGTTGGCATTAATGCGGCTCTCGTCGAATCGCGTGCTCAGCGGTGTGGCAACCGCTTATGTCAATTTCATGCGCTCGCTGCCCCTGGTGTTGGTGATTTTCTGGTTCTTCTTTTTGGTGCCCTATATTGGCGGCTGGCTTACGGGCAGCAATCAGCCGATTAAGGTGGGTGCGTTTGCCAGCGCCTTGATTACCTTCACTATGTTTGAGGCGGCCTTTTACTGCGAGATCATGCGGGCCGGTATTCAGTCGATTCCCAAAGGGCAGGTGGCTGCCGGCTACGCCATTGGCCTGAATTATCGTCAGACCATGTCTTATGTGGTGCTACCTCAGGCATTTCGGAACATGCTGCCAGTGCTGCTGACACAGACCATTATTCTGTTTCAGGACACATCTTTGGTGTACGTGATTTCCAGCACCGACTTCTTGGGCGCTGCGGTCAAGGTGGCCAACCGTGACGGTCGACTTGTTGAGATGTACACCTTTGCGGCCTTTGTGTATTTCATCATCTGCTTCACAGCATCTTGGTATGTCCGACGCTTACAGGCTCGGATCTCCATCATTCGATAATTTAGAAACGGTTTCGTCCATGATCGAATTTAAAAACGTTAGTAAGTGGTATGGCTCTTTTCAAGTTCTTGATGACTGCACGACCCATGTGTCTAAGGGCGAGGTGGTGGTGGTCTGCGGCCCCTCTGGTTCTGGCAAGTCAACCCTGATTAAATGTGCCAACGGTCTCGAGCCTTTTCAAAAAGGGGAACTCTTATTTGACGGCGTGTCGGTCGGAGACCCAAAGACCAACCTGCCAAAGCTTCGCTCGCACATTGGCATGGTGTTTCAGCACTTTGAACTCTTCCCCCACCTGTCTGTAATGGAAAATCTGACGATTGGTCAGGTCAAGGTGCTTGGCCGGTCTCAAGATGAGGCCAATCAAAAAGCCAAGTCTTTGCTGGAACGGGTTGGTCTGAGTGTTCATGCTAGCAAGTTTCCCGGCCAACTTTCTGGTGGGCAGCAGCAGCGTGTGGCCATTGCCCGGGCATTGGCCATGGACCCTAAGGCCATGCTGTTTGACGAACCCACATCGGCCCTAGACCCCGAGATGGTCAACGAAGTGTTGGATGTCATGGTGGCACTTGCCAAAGAGGGCATGACCATGATGGTGGTGACTCACGAGATGGGTTTTGCCAGAAAAGTCTCGGACCGAGTTGTCTTTATGGACGCCGGTAAGATCGTGGAGGACTGCAGTAAAGACGAGTTCTTTGGTGCGCCGCGCAGCCCACGTGCCCAGGAATTTTTGTCCAAGATTCTGAGCCACTAAATCGTAAAGAACGCCATGTCTACATTTCGAATTGCCGCCATTCCAGGAGACGGAATTGGCACGGAAGTCATGCCCGAGGGCCTGCGTGTTCTCGATGAAGCTGCCAGAAAATTTGGCATCAAACTGGCCATTGATGAATTTGATTTCGCCTCTTGTGATTACTACCTAAAGCACGGCGACATGATGCCGGCAGACTGGAAAGAGCAGATCGGCAGCCATGATGCGATCTTTTTTGGCGCTGTGGGCTGGCCCGCAACGGTGCCAGACCATGTATCCCTTTGGGGGTCGCTGCTGAAGTTTCGTCGCGACTTTGATCAGTACGTCAACCTGCGGCCGGTGCGTCTTATGCCCGGTGTGAGGTGTCCCTTGGCGGGCCGCGAGCCGGGCGATATTGATTTTTTTGTAGTCCGCGAAAATACCGAGGGGGAATACTCTGCGGTGGGCGGCATTATGTTTCCGGGCACGGAACGTGAAGTCGCCGTTCAGGAGACGGTCATGAGTAAGTTCGGTACCGACCGTATTTTGAAGTTTGCGTTTGAGCTAGCCCAGAAGCGGCCCAAAAAACACCTCACATCGGCAACAAAATCAAACGGCATTGCGATCACCATGCCTTGGTGGGACAACCGAGTGGTTGAGATGGCCAAGCAGTTCCCCGATGTAAAGGTCGATAAGTACCACATCGACATCCTGACGGCGAATTTTGTGCTTCATCCCGACTGGTTTGATGTGGTGGTGGCCAGTAATTTGTTTGGTGATATTTTGTCGGACCTTGGCCCAGCCTGCACCGGCACGATTGGTATTGCGCCTTCGGCCAATCTCAACCCTGACCGTCGCTATCCGTCTTTGTTTGAGCCGGTTCATGGTTCGGCTCCGGATATTGCCGGGAAAGGCGTTGCGAACCCAATCGCCCAGATCTGGTCAGCCGCCATGATGCTGGATTTTCTTGGCTACCCCAAGGCCCACGATGTGATCTTGCAAGCCATTGAAGAAGTTTTGCGTTCTGGTCCGAAGACCCGAGATCTTGGCGGCACGGCCAACACGGTAGATGTGGGCAAGGCGATTGCCAACGCCGTGGCCTGCGCAAAAGTTGTTTAACAAATTTGGGCATCAACACCGCCTCCGCGATAGAACAGCTGCTGCGAAGCAGTTTTGATGCGGCAGTTGCGGCCGCAGATCCACTCAAGATTGTTGCTGCACATCTTCCGCAGCCGCCCAGGTCTGGCAAGACACTGGTCGTTGGCGCTGGCAAGGCTGCGGCCAGTATGGCGGCTGCCGTTGAGGCGGCGTGGCCCCCCGATGCGCCATTGTCAGGAATCGTCATTACCCGCTATGTCCACGGACTGCCCCTGAAACGTATCGAATGCATCGAGGCTGGACATCCGGTGCCAGATCAGGCGGGTGAGCGGGCGGCGCAAGAGATTTTGAATCGTGTCTCGGCACTCACTGCGCAAGATCAATTGATCGTTTTAATCTCCGGTGGTGGTTCGAGTCTGCTGGCCTTGCCTGTAGCAGATGTCAGCATGGCTGATCTTAAAACGCTCACCCAACAACTCTTAAAGTCGGGTGCGCCGATTACGGACATGAATATTGTTCGTAAACATCTCTCGAAAATTCAGGGGGGGCACCTTGCCTTGGCGTCTCGTGCGCCCGTTTGTGGTCTGGTGATCTCGGATGTGGTGGGGGACGACCCCTCGGCAATTGCGTCGGGCCCTTGTTCCCCAGACCCGAGCACGTATGCAGATGCGTTGGACGTGTTGCGCCGTTGGGGCGTGACACCGCCGGATTCGATCGCGCGACATCTGCAGGCCGGGGCGAATGGCCAGATTCCTGAAACACCAAAACCAGGGGATGCCCGATTGGCGCATTCGGATACGCGTGTTATTGCAACGGCCAGGGCCAGTCTGCAGGCTGCCGCACAGGTTTTCGCGCAAGCGGGAATCCGGCCCGTTATTCTCGGTGATGCTGTTACCGGCGAGGCCCGAGATGTGGCTGGGGTCTACGCATCCTGGGTAAGGGAGTTGTCGCTTTTTTCTGATCCCCAGATGAAACGCCCCGTGGCACTCATTTCGGGCGGGGAATGTACAGTCACGGTTCGCGGCAAGGGCCGTGGCGGCCGATGCGTGGAGTTCTTGCTGGCCTTGGCCCTGGCGACCGATGAGTTGGGCGTGGCCGACCGGATTGCTGCGGTCGCTGCCGACACCGATGGTATTGATGGGGTGAGCCCACACGCCGGCGCCGTACTTATGCCCGATACCGTGCGGCGAGCAAGGCAGCAGGGCATGTCATTGAGGGCGCTACTCGACGACAATAATGGTCTGGGTCTATTCGAACCAATGAATGCCGTGATTACAACAGGCCCAACTCGAACCAATGTGAATGACTATCGCGCCATCGTGGTGCTCTAACTGTGGAACAACAACTCACCATTACCCGTCCCGATGATTGGCATCTGCATCTGCGTGATGGACAGCAGATGGCATCGGTATTGCCGTATACCGTTCGGCAGTTTGCCCGTGCGATTGTCATGCCCAATCTGCGACCGCCAGTCACCACGACGGATCAGGCGATCGCCTACGCTGAACGCATTACCAGCATGATTCCCAAAAGCCTGCTTGAGCAGGGCTATGGCTTTGAGCCGCTCATGACACTCTATTTAACAGACAACACTTCGGCCGATGAGATTCGTCGTGCCGCCGACAGTCAGGTTGTCAAGGCAGTCAAACTCTATCCCGCGGGCGCCACCACCAATTCTGATAGCGGCGTTACGGACATCAAGCATTGCTATCGGGTATTAGAAGCCATGCAACAAGCCGGCATGCCGCTTTGTGTTCATGGCGAAGTGACCGCATCTGAAATTGATGTGTTTGATCGGGAAGCCGTGTTTATTGATCAGGTGCTTGCACCACTTCGGCACGACTTTCCTGAGCTTCGGATTGTGTTTGAACATATCACCACGCGAGAAGCCGCACACTTCGTTCGCGATGCATCTGGTCCGATCGCGGCCACGATCACACCGCAACATCTTTTGTACAGTCGTAATGCGCTTTTTCAGGGCGGCATTCGTCCGCATTGGTACTGCTTGCCGATTTTGAAGCGCGAGGTGCATCGACAGGCGCTGTTGCAGGTTGCCACCAGTGGCAGCCCTAAATTTTTTCTTGGCACGGATAGCGCGCCCCATGAACAGTCGACCAAAGAAGCTGCTTGTGGCTGCGCCGGCTGCTTTTCGGCACCCTATGCCTTAGAGTTGTATTTACAGGCGTTTGAGTCCGTTAATGCCATTGACCGATTCGAGGGGTTTGCAAGTTTTTATGGGCCAGATTTTTATCGCCTACCCCGCAATACATCGAAAATTACTCTTCAGAAGTCTGGCCAACAGATTGATGCAGTACTCCCGTATGCTGAAGGCCAGATCGTGCCCCTTGCCTCTGGCGAGCGCTTGGCCTGGCGTTTTCAAGGCCTTGTCTGATTCGCTGCAACACCAATCGCCGTGGTGGCAATCATTTGATGCTGAGGTGCTCGCGGCAATTCATGGCCTGTCATTTGATCGGCTACTGAGTTGGCTTAATGATCGTGCGCAGGGCACGGGCATCGTGAGCGGCCGGGGGGCACCCCTGTCCTTCGTGCCCCAGTCTCAACTTCCCAGTGGTATCGCCTACGAGTCCTGGATCGCGAAGACCGGCGAGGTCCCGACTCGGGACAATCTGCATGATCGTTATAACGCCTTGATGTGGCTAACGTTTCCGAAAACCAAGGCAAAGCTAAATGCCGTGCAGGCTAGTGAGCTTGATCGGCTTGGCATGACAGGCAAACGAGGGCCGGTGCGCGATGCAGCCACCCTGTGGGACGAAAATCTTGTCGTTGTCTTGGCCCAAGAGTCCGCCAATGAGTTGCAGGCCGCCTTGGATTTACATGATTGGCAAACGCTCTTTTTAAAGAATCGTTCACATTGGCACACGCGGTGGCATCTTGTTCCGTTTGGTCATGCGCTTTTAGAAAAACTCGCAAGCCCTTATAAGGCGATTACCGGCCACGCGATTGTGCAAGAGATGTCTAGTCGCGATCGACACCAACTTGATGTTGTGCTCTCGGACCGCGTCCACCTTGGGATGAACACAGCCATCTTTCGCCCATTACCCGTTATGGGGGTGCCGGGATGGGATGCGGCAAATCAGGCCGAGGACTTTTATGCCGATCCGAAAGTGTTTCGCTTAAGCAGGGCGAGTTGATGACGAAAAAGATCAAAGTCCAAGGGTTTGCTGATGTGCTGATCAATGCCGGCCGCCAGCGAGGCCTGACGATCTTCGTCAAAGGCTAGCCCTGATACGGCGAAGATTTTCGCCCTGGCATTCGCATGCGAACTATTACGAACACGTTGTGCCAGTTCACGCCCATTCATGTCTGGCAGGTCGATATCAAGCAAAATCAAATCGAAAGTTTGTTCGATGATCAGGCCCAAGCCCGACGACCCTGATTGGGCGGTCATAACTTGATGGCCCTGTTGTGTCAGCCATCGTTCCATCACGTCCAGGTTTTGTCGACTGTCTTCAATAAGAAGCACGCGCAACCCGCACGGATTTTTGGGGAGCATTTGTGGTTCTGATGTGGCCGCGTCTGCAGGCGCAACTCGTAGCTTTAGATCTACGGTCACGCGAGTGCCGCAGCCTGGTTCTGATTCCACGACAATGCTGCCCCGCATGGACTCGACCAGACCTTTGGTCACGGACAGACCCAGCCCAGTTCCGATTTTGGAGTCGTTTTGATGGTCGGCCGTTGCGGTATGGGCGCGACGATACCGATCAAAAATTCTTGATTGCTGATCTTTTGGAATCCCGATACCGCTATCCCGTACGTCAATCTTGAGCATCACTTCCCCGCGAGTGCCTTGAGACACATCGGTCTCCTTTGAATCAAGCGGCACCGCTTCTACAGTTACCCGGACACCGCCATGGACCGTAAACTTCACTGCATTAGAAAACAGATTGCGCAGAACCTGCCCAAATCGAAGCCGGTCGGCGAGCAGTCGCAGGTTCGCATCGGCGGTGATTTCCAAGTCGAAATACAGGCCCTGTTGCGTTGCCAGCGACCGAAAAATTTCTGCGTTAAATTCGACCAACTCTTTTAAGAGGATTGGCTGGGGGTTGAGTTGAACTTCTCGCTGCTCAAGTGCAGCCAAATCGATGGCATCGTTCACCAGTGCGGTCATGTCTTTTGCGCAGTTAATCATCCGACTGACATCTGCCTGATCTTGTGGGCTTTGGAGTCGTCCCTTCAGCAGTTCTGCGTGTCCAATCAATCCGTGAAGTGGCGTACGAATTTCATGGCTCATGTCGGCAATAAGCTGGGTTTTTGCTTGATTGGCCGTCTCACGGTCTTGGACTGCTTGGATCATTCGATTGGCGGCGTGCGTCAGCACCTGAAACTCACTTGGGGCAGGCCCTCCGGTGGGGATCACCCCTCCGTGGTCTGCCACTGTGTTGATCGTGCTGACCAATTGCTCGATGGGTTGGAGGGTGACTCGCAACAGCAGGCGTGTCATCAGCACAAAGCCAACGATAGTCGCGATAATTAATAGCCATAGACCGTTGATGAGCTGGTCGATAGGCCCATAAATAGCGCCTGCAGGCACGCGGACCAGGGTCGTCCAGCCTGCGCCATGAAGGCCCTGAAGCTGTTCAGATTTGGCATAACCTACCAAATAATCTTTTCCATCTGGCCAAGTCTCTCTGTGCCAGCCGGGGTCGCCCGTTTGGGCGAGCTGAAAGCTGCCGATTTTATGTAGTGCAAAGCTCGTGGTGTCAGCGGAGACGAGATTGGCCTGACCATCTGCTGCGGCGATAAACACCTCGATATTTTGGTTTGGCGCGACTTGTTGTAGAAACCGTTTGTGCTGACTAACGAGCCAATTCCAATCCAAATGCCCCTTGAGCACACCCGCGACATCACTTTGCCGGCTATAAACAGGGGCAACCAAATGAATAGCTTTCGGATTGCTGTCTGACGGACCGGATGCATTGTCTAGGGAAGGGCTGGTAGTGGGTGCTTCAATGACTGCTGGCTGTGTCAGCCCATATTGAAACCATGATGTTGCCCTGACGTCATTTTGAGGGTTTGTCGGGCGAGTGGAGACCCGCACCTGCCCATGACGATCAGCAAAGCTAATCCAGGCGTAGTCGGTGACTTGGCTCTGAACGGTATACATCCATGTTGCGAGTTGCGAGTGGTCATCGTGTAAGTTGAACGTTGCTAGCAAGGCCGCACGAGATTTGATATCGACTAAGTGACGACGAACCGATTGGTCAAGACTCTCGGCATAGTAAGCGGCATAAGTCCTGAGCTGCTCGCCTCGCTCTTTTTCTATTTGCTTTCGCACAACATGGGTGATGGATAGCCCAAGAGCAATCAGTACCACCACCATTGGAATGATCGCCAGCAGTAAGAGCGTTCTTCTCATTGGCTGTCCATTGCCAATGAGGGACCAGATTCGGGTAGAGAGATGTTTTTCGCCCTGGGCTAAGGACGTTTTAAAACTGGAGACGAATGTGACGAAACGTGCGTCAGGCAGATGTAAGAGGCGGTTCACGTAAAGGAGCTGAGAAGATCACTGACCGAGAAAAGCATAATCGATCACATGCCCCGTGACCCAATAGTTAAAACCCTATATGATTAGCTGATCGAAGCAGGTCGGGCGATCGCTGCTGCATTCGCAGAAGAGGAAGGTCCGGACTCCGCAGGGTAGGGTGACGGCTAACGGCCGTACGCAGCAAGTGCCTGCAAGGGCACCCAAGGCGAGGAATAGGGCCACAGAGACGAGTAAGCGCGGGCAACCGCGTGGACGTGAAACGCGGCAACCTCCACCCGGAGCAACACCAAATAGGCGCGCGTGCAGCTTCGGCTGTAAAGGGTGTCCCGCCCGATGCGCGCGGGTAGGTGGCTTGAGCCCGTTGGTAACAGCGGGCCTAGAGGGATGATCGCTATAAAGCGCCGAGCAATCGGTGTTTCGTAACAGAATCCGGCCTACAGATCTGCTTCGATTTTTCTTTTTATCTGGGGCTAGCCATGAATTTTTTACACACCATGTTGCGTGTTGGCGACATGAAGCGGTCGATTGATTTCTACACCAAGGTGCTTGGTATGAATTTACTGCGTACGGTTGATCGACCAGATCAGCAGTATGCATTGGCCTATCTTGGGTTCGGAAAGGGCAATGCAGAAGGCCAGGCCGAACTGGAATTGACTTACAACTATGGCGTCTCAAGCTACGAGATGGGTGGCGCCTATGGCCACATTGCGATTGCGGTTCCTGATGCGTATGCCGCTTGCGAAAAAATTAAGCAAGCAGGCGGCAATGTCACCCGAGAGGCTGGGCCAGTCAAAGGTGGCGAGACCGTCATTGCGTTTGTGCAAGATCCGGACGGCTACAAAATAGAGCTGATTCAGCACGGGCTTTAAGACACTGGATCGGTGATTGAAAACAACCATCTGGCTGGTGCGGCACGGTGAGACAGACTGGAATGCCTCTCGGCGTCTTCAGGGCAGCACTGACATTGCCTTAAATGCATTGGGCCATGCCCAGGCAGCTTCGGTAGCCAAACGGCTTGGTTCAGTTGTGTTAGATGCGATCTATACAAGCCCGCTGGCACGCACCACGCAGACGGCTGCCCCACTGGCGGCCTATCAGCAACGTTCGGTTCAGCTGGTGCCCGCGATGGCCGAGCGTGACTTCGGTGTGTTTCAGGGGTTAACGCCCGAAGAAATATCGCGCCGGTATCCAGACGACTATCGTCGTTGGCAAGACCGTGACCCAGAGTTTTGCCCCCAGGGCGGCGAGTCATTGGTGGATTTTCGTGGCCGTGTGGAAACGGGCATCCGAGAAATTGTTGGCCAACACCCCGGTCAAACCGTGGCTGTGTTTAGCCATGGGGGCGTGTTAGACATGATCTATCGTTTGGCCAATCAGATCGATCTTCAAGCGTCTCGGCACTGGCCGATTCCAAACGCAGGCATTCAGCGGTTACTGGCCTCTGATTTTTCTCTAGAAGTGCTTGATTGGGGAATTACAGACCACCTCGATGGTCCAACGGCTCGAGATGAACTTCGAGGGATCTCTTAAAATCCGGCTATGAAAGTTTTTAATCTGAAGTGTGAGCACGGCCATCCCTTTGAGGGTTGGTTCAAAGACCATGCGGCGTTTGAAACCCAGCAGGCTCAGGGCTTGCTGTCTTGTCCGGTGTGTGACAGTCGGGCAGTGGAAAAGACTCTCTCTGCGCCCCGCTTGAACTTGCTGGGCGCATCAGATGAGCCCTCGGTGTTGAAACCGGCTGCAGAGGTAACGCCTGCCGAACCCGGCCAGGCCGTCATGGCCTCCGCGGGGGCAGCCTCGCCTTCTTTGGCTGCGGCCATCCAGCTGGTTCGTGAGATGTTGGCGGCTAGTGAAGATGTGGGCGATCGCTTCGCTGAAGAGGCCCGTGCAATGCATACCAATGACATTCCGGCCCGACCAATTCATGGCCAAACCGACTTTGAAACCGCCCAGGAGCTCGCCGAAGAGGGCATCCCGGTAGTGGCCATCCCATTTGGCAAGCTACTCAAGACCCCACTGCAGTAGCCAGATCGGGGAGCAAATCTCACCACATCAGTCCGTCGGATTGGGGGTTATTCCTGTTTTATGTAATAAATCACTTTATAAGCCATTTTTATCTCATTGATTTTAATGATTATTTGGTAAATTTTGACTCGCAAAAAGAGCGCTAAGTCATTGTTTTAGAAAGAAAAACTCCCTTTTTTACTTGACCGCCTGATTGCTTTTCCATAAAGTGGGAAAACGTGCAAAAAAGTGGTTTTTTGTGGGGAGTCATCTTTGGCGGTTTTGGGTCAATTTGCCGGTATTACGGCGCTTAGTCTGGATGCGAAGGGTCGCATGGCGATCCCGACACGCTATCGGGACGCCTTGGTGGCCCAATCCAAAGGTGCACTTGCCTTAGTGGAGAGTGACGACGGCTGTCTACTGCTGATGGCCCAGTCACTTTGGGAACAAAAAATCGCCACGTTTAGTGAAGAGGAGTCCGACGCCGAACGCCGTCGTTTCTGGTTGGGATTGAGTGATACCCCCGACATGGATGGGCAAGGCCGTGTGTTGATCAATCCTGTTTTGCGCGATGGGGCACATATTCAGCGCGATGTCATTCTTCTCGGTGTCGGAACTCATTTTGAGATCTGGGATGCGGCATCACTTGAATCGCACAAACAGGCGGTTCGTCATCGTAAGCGTGGCGGAGGCTAGACGTGACCGCTGCTTTGGCGAGTCCTTCTGATAGCGCAACACCACCTTTCTCGGAATCTGCTGCCCACCTGTCGGTGCTCTTAGATGAAGCAGTGCAAGGCTTGCGGATTATTCCTGAAGGGATTTACGTAGACGCCACTTATGGACGCGGCGGACACAGCGCCTTGATTCTTCAATCCCTAGGGCCAAAAGGCAGGCTGATTGCGTTTGACCGTGACCCTGCTGCTGTGGAAAACGCAAAGCGCATTACCGATACCCGGTTTGAAATTATTCATGCGCCATTTAGTCAGCTGCAGCAAGCGCTCGCTGAGCGTGGCGTTGCCCAGATTGATGGATTGCTGGCAGATCTTGGTGTCTCATCACCGCAGCTGGATGAAGCCCAACGTGGATTTAGTTTTCGGGCAGATGGTCCGCTCGATATGCGTATGGATCCAACGCGCGGTGTACCAGTATCCGACTGGATTACGCAGGCATCAACGCAAGAATTAAAAGAGGTGATCGCAGGCTATGGTGAAGAACGGTTTGCTTTTCAGATTGCAGACGCGATTAAAGCGCGCTGCACAGCCCACGCAAGAGGCGAGGCTGAGCCCCTGGACTCGACCAAGGCGCTTGCGGACTTGGTGGCCGAAGCATTGCGCCGCTGTGGGGCCCGCAAAGAGCCGGGCCAACATCCAGCCACTCGAACATTTCAGGCTTTACGGATTTACATCAACAGCGAAATTGAAGAACTCACATCGCTCCTTCAGGCCGCAGTCGAAATCGTGCGTGAGTCTGGGCGCATTGCGATCATCAGTTTCCATTCGCTCGAAGATCGGCTCGTTAAGCAGTTCTTTCGTGATCAATCCGGCAAGGCAGTAGCGTCCTCGGGTGACCGTCGACTAAGCCGCGGGCAGCAGGCATTTTTAAACAGCATTCAGGATCAGGCTGTCCGGCGTGGCGGCCATCCGGTGAGCCAACCGCGCTTGCGTTTGCTGGGGCGTATTCGTCCATCAACGGAAGAGGTTCGTCGCAATCCCAGGGCCCGTTCGGCTACCTTAAGAATTGCGGAGCGCCTTGGCTCGGCATCGCAGGGGGCGAGATGACACGACAGCAATGGATTCTGGTCATGCTCATCACGATCTCCGCCCTTGCGTTGGTCAATGCCCGTTACCACGAGCGCCGGCTGTATACGCAGATGGATCGTGTGGATCGCAGCACCCAAAAGCTCGAGTCGGATATTGAAGTGCTTCAGGTGGAATTAACGGCCCTGCGTAATCTCGGCCGTATCGATAGTGCGGCACGGCGTGATCTGAAGATGGTGCCACTCAAGCCGACCGAGATTTATTACTACTTCAAACCCAAATCGGGTGAGAAGGGAGCATCTGAATGACCGTGCGCACGGTCGCCATGCCCGGCCGCTTCAAATCCAGCGCGGTCGGCAAGTCCGCAGCGCCGGTGCTGACTTGGCGTGCAACTCAGATGCGCTCAAAAGTTGTGCTGCTGTTGCTCATGGTCGGATTCTTGGCTGTGGTGATTCGCGCCTTTATGTTGCAGCTGGTCAATGCGGACCAATGGCAAAGCCGAGCAGAAAAACGGTTCGAACGGCCACAGGAAATTCCGGCTACGCGCGGTCGGGTGTTGGATCGGCATGGTGCGGTGATTGCTTCGAGTGTTCGAGAAGAGCAGCTCGGTATCGTGCCCTCACGTTTTCTTGGTGACACGGCAAAAGACAACACCGCCAATGCATCGAAGGCGGGCAAGCAAAACGCGGGTACTCGGCTCAACGACAAACGGCTTGACGCGCTGGCTCAGATTTTGGGAATGCCGGCCTCGGAGTTACGCGCAAAGATTGCTGGATCTAAAAAGTTTTTCTATTTGGCCAAGGGGCTCGATGCGGAAAAAGCAGATCGTATTCGTGCCCTTCGTCTTGATGGCGTGGTCTTAGAGTTTGATTTTCGGCGGTATTACCCCTATGGCGATGCATTTGCCCATGTCGTTGGGTTTACCAATGCCGAGGAAAAAGGCGCCGAGGGCATTGAGGCCATGTTAAATGGTGAACTTCAGGGCACACCTGGCAAGGTCCGCCATGTGGTCGACCGCACCAACCGGCCGGTGGGCCATGCCTCCATTGTGGACCCTGCACCTGGCAAAGATCTTCGGGTCTCGCTTGATGCCAGCATTCAAACAATTGTTCAAAACGCACTCAAAAATGTCATGACCGAGCATCGGGCCAAGGCCGCCTCGGCGGTGGTGGTGGATGTGCAGACTGGCGAAGTTTTGGCGTTGGCCAATGAGCCATCGTTTGATCCCAATAATCGCGCAAGACTTAATGTCGATACGGTTCGCAACCGTGCGATTACCGATACTTTTGAGCCGGGCTCAACAATGAAATCGTTTTCCATTGCGGCTGCTTTGGAATTGGGCCGTGTGACACCGACCACCGAGATTCAAACGGCGCCCGGCAAGCTGACCATTGGCAACCGAACAATTGGGGATGCGCATCCTCACGGTGTCTTGACAGTCGAAGAGGTGTTGGCGAAATCAAGCAACGTTGGCACGGTAAAAATTGCCCAGAAGCTTCGGCCCCAGGAAATGCATGCGTTTTACTCTGCGGCGGGTTTTGGGCGTGTGCCGGATGTAGGCCTAAAGGGCGCTGTCACAGGGCGTCTACGTAACCCGGATAAGTGGGTGCCAATTGATCAAGCGGTGATGTCGTATGGCCATGGTGTCTCGGTGTCATTGCTGCAATTGGCACGGGCCTATACCGTGTTTGCGCGAGACGGAGATGTAGCCCCCCTGTCTTTTGTTCCCCAGTCGGGGCCGGTCACGGGCCTGCGCGTGTTCTCACCAGAAACGGCGCGAACTGTTCGCGCCATGTTGGAGCGTGCAACTGGCCCAGAGGGGACTGCGCCAAAGGCGCAAGTTGCCGGCTTTCGTGTGGCCGGAAAAACCGGAACCGCTTATAAACCGGAACGGGGCGGCTACGCCAAGAACAAATATGTTGCGTCTTTCGTTGGATTTGCCCCAGCCGACAAACCAAAGTTTGTCGTTGCGGTCATGGTCGATGAGCCTAGTGCTGGTCAGCACTATGGCGGTCAGGTCGCAGCACCGGTGTTTTCACAGATCGTGAACGACACCCTGCGTCGTTTACAGATCTCGCCGGATCCGTCGGTTCGAATTCTTCCTGCGGTCGCATTGATTGGCGAGGGGACCCAATGAGCGCCGGTTTCTATCAGCCGCTTCACCCGTTAGCGTTGCGTGACGCCATCTCCGATCAGGCCGCTCAATGGCTGTCCGAGCATTTGCCCGCCAGTGCCAATCTTTGTGCCGACAGCCGCCGCCTAACGCGCGGCGATGGTTTTTTGGCCCGCCCAGGAAAGTCAACAAAGGCAACCGATTACGTGGAATCGGCCATTGCCGCTGGCGCCTCGGCGATTGTGCTTCCCGCTGATGACAATGCAGCTGCCATTGAACCAGTGGCAGCCAAGGTGCCGACGCTTCGAGTGCCACGTTTGGCTGAGCGTATGGGCATGATCGCTTCTGTTTTTTATGGCCGGCCAAGCATGGCAATTCAGTTAATTGCCATCACCGGCACCAACGGAAAGTCAACGGTAACTGCTGCGCTGGCCCATGCGCTTGCCCGGGCGGGCCTGCAGTCGGCTGCAGTGGGCACTCTTGGTGTTGGTGTGTTTCCAGCCGGTTGCGATGCCGGTTTCATGCCGGTCTGGGATGATCGATTCACCGCAGGCCTGACCACACCCGATCCAGTTGATCTGCAGCGCACCCTGCGTCATCTGCAGTCGCGTGGTGTTCGTGCGGTCTGTCTGGAGGCCTCGTCAATCGGGATTGTTCAGGGCCGCCTGCGTGGTTGCGCCATCAAAGTCGCGGCTTACACCAATCTCAGTCACGACCACCTTGACTTACACGGCAGCATGCAAGCGTACGCCAAGGCCAAATCGTATCTGTTTGAGTCCCCCAGTCTAGATGCGATTGTGATCAATACGGATGACGACTATTCAATGACCATGTGGAAGGCAGACGATCCACATATTGCGCGTATTGGAATTGGCAGCAAAATCCCGGAAAACGCCCACGCTTCACTTCAAGCAACGATTGCCCAACCGACTGAACACGGATGGCAACTGACACTGCATGGCACGGGTAAGGCGGCCGGTCTTGATGGCGTAGTCGCATTGCCTGTGTATGGCCGCCACAACGTTGACAATGCATTGCTTGTTGCGGGATGCCTGTTGGCGCTAAAAATGGATGTCCCCACCATTTTTCAGAGCCTGACGGAATTCAGCCTGCCCCCTGGTCGTCTACAAATGATCACCAGCCCATCGGCACCTTGGGGTTGTGTGGATTACGCCCATTCACCAGATGCTCTTTCCCGAGTGCTTGAAGCCCTCAGGCCCTTGGTCACCATGCGCGGGGGCCGACTGATTTGTTTGTTTGGCTGCGGCGGGGATCGCGATCCTGTGAAGCGGCCCATGATGGGCCGGGTCGCTGCTGAATTGGCCGACCAAGTCGTGCTGACATCTGACAATCCACGCTCTGAACCGCCCGAAGTAATTTTGGACGCAATCCAATCTGGCGTACCCACGGCATTGGCCCACAAGGTCACGCGGCAATCCGATCGCGCGCTGGCTATCGCACAGGCTATTGCTCGGGCCCAGCCCGCGGACTTGGTCTTGTTGGCGGGCAAAGGACACGAGAACTATCAAAAAATTGGCGATCAAGAAATTTTATTTAGCGATGTTGATCATGCGCGACGCGCGATTGATGCATGGACGCCGCTGACCACTGGCCTGGGAGTTGCGCATGCCTAGGCTGCGTGAATTTCTTGCCCAGGTGAACCCACAGGCCGTCTGCATGTCGGAGCAGGCGGCGGATTGTGTCTTTAATTCTGTCAGTACCGATTCACGCACTCTGTCAGCAGGCGCTTTGTTCTTTGCGCTAAGTGGCCCCCATTTTGATGCCAATGCATTTGTTGCGGCGGCCAAGGAGCGCGGTGCTGTTGCGGCAGTGGTAACACGTATGGATGATGACATGCAGGCATCTGGCCTCCCGTTGATCCAGGTGCAGGACTCGTTAGCAGCACTTCAGCAGTGGGCCCGTCATTGGCGAAGCCAGTGGACAGGGTGTCTGGTTGCGGTAACGGGTAGCAATGGCAAAACAACCGTCAAGCAGATGATTGCCTCCATTTTTACGCAGGCGGTCGGCCAAGAACATGCATGGGCTACGCCTGGGAATTTAAACAATCACATTGGCGTGCCCTTATCTGTTTTGGGCCTGTCGGCAGGCCATCAGTTGGCGGTTTTAGAGCTGGGCATGAATCATCCCAATGAGATTGCTGGCCTAGCGGCAATTGCGGCACCACACGTGGCGGTGGTGACCAACGCACAGCGCGAGCATCAAGAGTTCATGAAATCGGTTGCTGCTGCTGCAGAGGAAAATGGTCAGGTCTTTAAAGCCCTGCCCAGCGATGGTGTGGCCATATTTCCACAAGACGCGGCCCATGAGTCCATCTGGCTTGGGCTTACTGGCCATCGCCGCATGATTCGTTTCGGTTTTGGCGAGCGCTTTGACGATCTGTTTCATGGAAAAGAGGTCTTGGGTGCTTGGCGTACTGATGCAGCCGATGGGCAGACCGTTTTGCAGATCACATTTCCGAATCAACAGCAGATTTACCTCCGGCTGCGCGGTGTGGGGGAGCATTTTGCTCTGAATGCCATGGCGGCCGCCGCCTGCACTTACGCAGTGGATATTTCACCGGCGATCATCGCACGGGGTCTAAATGCGTTTGAGCCCATGAAGGGCCGGGGTCAACGTTGCGCCTTGGCGGGCGGGGGTGTCTTGATTGATGACAGCTACAACGCCAATCCCGATTCGGTTCGCGCAGCGATTGATGCCTTGGCTTTCATGCCGCGCCCTCAGGCTTTGGTGCTGGGGGATATGGGAGAGGTGGGTGATCAAAGCGATGCGTTTCATCAAGAAGTCTTGCAGTACGCCAACCAGAGAGCCATCGCATCGATTTGGCTCCATGGCACTGCATTTGAGCAGGCTGCTCGTTCTTTGGGCATCGGACATCACTTTCGTGAGGTGAATGAATTAATTGACGGCTTACGCGCCTGGTCGACAGAACAACAGGCCGCCCAGCAGTCGCCTTCGATTTGGGTGAAGGGATCCCGTTTTATGAAGATGGAGCGTGTTGTGCAGGCGCTGTCATCCCCAATAGGAGAGGCCGCCACATGCTCTTGATACTGGCTGACTGGCTTGAGCAATATATTCGAGCTGTTAATGTTTTCAACTACATCACCCTGCGTGCTGTCTTGGCCGCACTGACGGCCCTGGGTATTGGTTTGTTCCTTGGGCCGTTGGTGATTCGCAAACTCACCGAGATGAAGGTGGGGCAGGCCGTTCGTGACGATGGTCCGCAGACCCATCTGGTCAAGGCGGGTACGCCGACCATGGGTGGCGCCTTGATTCTGCTGTCCATCGGGCTCACCACGCTGCTCTGGGCGGATCTGAGCAATCGATTTGTTTGGGCCGTGATTCTGGTGACGATGGGGTTTGGTGCTGTGGGCTGGGTCGATGATTATCGGAAGGTCGTCTATCGCGACCCCAAGGGACTCGCGGCCCGCTGGAAATATTTTTGGCAGTCACTGATCGGCGTGGTTGCGGCGATCTATCTCGCCTTTTCGGTGCCGGCCCAGAGCAATGCCCAGGCCATCGATCTCTTTTTGCAATGGGTGAATAACGGTTTTTCGATCACGCTGCCGCAGCGCGCGGATCTGATCGTGCCGTTTTTTAAGCAGGTGGCCTATCCCTTGGGCGTGGTGGGCTTCATGGTGCTGACGTATTTCGTCATTGTGGGTTCCAGCAATGCCGTCAACCTGACCGATGGCCTTGATGGTCTGGCGATCATGCCGACCGTTTTGGTGGCGGGTGCACTTGGTGTCTTTGCGTATGTGACCGGTAATGCGGTGTTCGCAAAGTATCTCTTGATTCCATATATCCCTGGCGCGGGTGAGATGACCGTGTTTTGTGCGGCCTTGGTTGGGGCCGGCCTTGCCTTTTTATGGTTTAACACCTACCCGGCCCAAGTCTTTATGGGAGACGTTGGTGCACTTGCCCTTGGCGGTGCGCTGGGCACGGTGGCCGTGGTGGTCCGCCAAGAAATTGTCTTATTCATCATGGGGGGCGTTTTCGTGATCGAGACGCTCTCAGTGATGCTGCAGGTCACGTACTTCAAATACACCAAGAGACGATTTGGTGAGGGCCGTCGGATTTTAAAAATGGCGCCGCTTCATCATCACTTTGAAGTGGGCGGCTGGAAAGAAACACAAGTGGTTGTTCGTTTTTGGATTATCACCATGATTTTGGTGTTGGCAGGACTGTCGACATTAAAGCTACGTTGAAACCACGATGCACTTTGATGGCCAAGAAACTCTTTAGGAATGTGATGTGATGGGCGGATTTAAAAAAATAAAATCAGTGGCGATTGCACCCAGGGTGCCGGCGATTTCTATGGATGTTGCCTGGCCGAATCAGCACGCGCTGGTTTTGGGACTTGGCGAATCAGGGCTGGCCGCCTGCCGTTGGTTGCTTCGCAAGGGCGCCAAGGTGACGGTACTCGACACGCGAGACAATCCCCCCGCAGCAGACGCTGCCCGCGACTTGGCGTCAGACCGTTTTGCTGTGCAGACTGCGGTGCCGGCCCCAGTGGCATCAAGCTGGCTTGATGGTATGACCATGGTGATCCCAAGCCCGGGTTTATCGCCCCATGCGCAGCATCAAAGCCCAATTGCGGACTTATTGAAAGCCGCATCTGAGCGCGAGATATCGATTCTTGGTGAGATTGATCTTTTTGAGTGGGCTATCCATCATGCGGCGCATGCCAGCAGCACGGCCAATTCTGGCCTGGATCTGGAGCTGCCTTTGGAATTGCCAAAGGTGTTGGCCATTACCGGTACCAATGGGAAGACCACCACCACACAGATGACGGTGGCCTTGTTGCGCCGGGCTGGGTTTGACGCCCAGGAAGCCGGCAATATCAGTCCATCACTTTTAGATGCGGTGATGGCGCGTGAAGATGAAAGTTCTTTCCCGCAGGTCTGGGTGTTGGAGCTTTCTAGTTTTCAGCTTGCCATTGCCAAGCATTTTCACCCGACGGCAGCGGCCTTATTAAACATCACTGAAGACCATCTTGATTGGCATACCGACATGTCGGATTACATGCAGGCCAAGCATCGGGTCTTTGGCATCGGTATTGATCCAGACGCATCCGATGTGTTGTGTGTGGTGAATCGTGATGACAGCATGGCTATGGCAGGCATTACGGGCCAGCGGTCTGTGATCACATTTGGCAGCGGCCGGCCAGAGCAGCCCGGAGATTTTGGGCTTCATGAAGAGGGCCTGACCTGGATGGCGATGCGCGACAGCGCGGATGCTGATCGTCTGCATCGACTGATGCCGGCTGACGCCTTGCGTGTTCGGGGCCGCCATAACGCTGCCAATGCCCTTGCGGCACTGGCGCTGAGTCGTGCGGTCACACCGGTCCTGGCGCCCTTGCTTCATGGGCTTCGTGAGTTTCGTGGTGGTGCCCATCGCATGGAGTGGGTGGCTCATGTTGACGGAGTTGATTTTGTGGATGACAGCAAGGGCACCAATGTGGGCGCGACTGCGGCTGCGCTCAAGGGGCTTGCGCTCCCGCTGGTGCTGATTGCCGGTGGTGTTGGGAAAGGACAAGATTTTTCTCCGCTAGCCGAGCCGATTCGTCAGCACGCAAAGGCGGTGGTAACGATTGGTCAGGATGGCCCAGCAATCGCGGAAGTCGCGCGTGGGGTTCATGTCGATGCGTTTGCAGCGGCATCCATGGAAGAGGCCGTTTTACAGGCCTTTGCGTTGGCTAAGCCTGGCGGTGTGGTCTTGATGTCACCGGCCTGTTCGAGTTTTGACATGTTTGCCAATTACGTTGCCCGGGCAAAAGCATTCCACAACGCGGTCCATGCGCTGGCTCAATCGCAGGGAGTCGCATGCTAAATCAGCGGTCCTTCGATTCAGGTTCAATCGCTCATGCAGATCGGGCGTTGATCTCTGTTTTTGCGGCCCTGTTATTGGTTGGCCTGGTGATGGTCTATTCCGCCAATCTGCCCCTGCCGAGCCAAAACACCGAGTCGGTCTTTTGGCGCAGTATGCGTGGCCATCCGATTCATTTGGCCATTGGGCTGGTGGCTATGCTGATCATGACCCGCGTTCCGACGGCAGTCTTGCATGCCATGTCAACGCCATTATTCTTTTTCGGTATCGCATTACTCGTGGTCATTGCTGGCATGAAGATTGTTCTGGGCAGTGCCATCTTGAAAGATGGCGCGGTCCGGGCGATCCCACTGGGATTTTTTACCCTGCAGCCTGCCGAGCTGATGAAGTACTTTGCTTTGTTGTTCGCGGCCGCTTATGTGATTCGCCGTCAGGACCGCATGCACACCTTTGTGCGGGGACTATTGCCAATTGGTGTCTTGATGTCGTTCGTGATGTTGCTGCTGCTCTATCAGCCCGACCTGGGATCGACCATGGTGATCATGCTGATCACCGCCACCATCTTATTTCTGGGCGGCATGAGCATGCGGATCTTTATCCCGCTCTTGTTGGGTTTGGTTGCGGTCTTTGTGGCCATGGTCTGGTTAACGCCATGGCGTTTGATGCGCCTGATTGCTTACTTAAGTCCCTGTGATCCGAGTCAGGTTCAGACCACGGGCTTTCAGCTCTGTGGTGCCTTGATTGCATTTGGCCGGGGCGGCTTTTTCGGTTCGGGTCTGGGCACAGGAATCGCCAAGATGGGCCATCTGCCGCTGCCGCACACGGACTTCATTTTCGCCATGATGGGCGAAGAGATTGGTTTTATTGGTGTCACGCTGGTGATTCTGGCGTTTGCTTTTATTGTCCGTCGTGCCATTGAAATTGGCCGTACTGCCATGTCACAAGAGCGTTTGTTTGCAGGGCTTGTCGCACAAGGCATCGGCGTGTGGATCGGGCTGCAGACCCTGATTCATGCCGGTGTGAATACCGGTTTATTGCCGACCAAGGGCTTAACCCTGCCTTTTATTAGTCACGGCGGCAGTTCCATGCTGGCGGCCTGTATTGCCATGGGTACCTTGATTCGGATTGATTGTGAAAATCGTGCGCACGTGCGGGGGGCCAAGACATGAGCACACCCCGCGTGTTAATTGCTGCCGGGGGCACCGGGGGCCATGTGTTTCCCGCACTCGCTGTCGCCCAGGCCTTGAAACAGATGGGCTGGCACGCCGAGTGGGTGGGGTCAGATCGTGGGCTGGAGTCCCGCGTGATTCCCCCAACGGGCATTGGCCTACATATTCTGCATTTTGCTGGCCTGCGGGGTAAGGGCGCAGCCGCCTGGTTAAGCCTGCCGTTTCGGCTTTGGTCTGCACTGCGAAGTGCTGCAGACATTCTTGATCGGGCCAAGCCGCAGGTGGTGGTGGCCTTTGGTGGCTATGTCACATTTCCTGTTGGCCTGATGGCAAGGCTGCGTCGAGTGCCCTTGTGTGTTCATGAGCAAAACGCAGTGATGGGAACGGCCAATCGTTGGCTTGCAAAAATGGCGCGCGTGGTGATGGTGAGTTTCCCAGAGACGAAATTCTCGCCGCCCAATGCCCGATTGGTCGGCAATCCGGTGCGCCCATCAATCGTTCAGCTTGCCGATCCGGTGCAGCGTTACGCTAACCGAACTGGTCCACTGCGTATCTTGGTGATTGGCGGAAGCCTTGGTGCCTCTGCTTTGAATCATCACTTACCGAATGCATTTGCCAAGGCTGCCGCATCAGGCTGCGAGTTACAGATTCATCATCAGACTGGGTTGAAAGAATTGGCGGAAGTCCAAGCCCGATATGCGTCGCTTGGCCTGGTCGCGCAATGCACTGCATTTATTGATGACATGGATGCGGCTTACCAGGGCGCTGACTTGGTGGTCTGTCGTGCAGGCGCATCGACAGTGACCGAGGTCGCCGCTGCTGGCGTCGCCGCCATTTTTATTCCTTTGCCTAGCGCTATTGATGACCACCAGTCGGCCAACGCCCGCTATCTGAGCCAGGCGGATGCCGCTTGGCTGATTCCGCAAAGCAGTGATCTGACTAACCAGATAGGTGAGTTGATCGCTGGCCTTGATCGAAACGCATTGCAAGAGCGTGCCGTGCGCGCGCGTCAGCGTGCAATTCCAAATGCGGTAGAGCAGGTCACGACCATTGTGCGCAATGTGACCCAGAAGGGGCAGCCATGAAACACAAAATTGAAACGATTCATTTTGTGGGTATTGGCGGCTCGGGCATGTCGGGCATTGCCGAGGTGTTGTTGAATCTGGGCTATCGCGTCCAGGGTTCCGATCTCAGCAAGAATGCGTCAACCGATCGGCTTGCCGCTCAAGGCGCAAAAATCTTTATTGGTCACGCTGCAGACCATTTGGGAGATGCCCATGCCGTGGTCATTTCCAGTGCCGTGAAAAATGACAACCCCGAGGTCTTGGCGGCCAGGCAGCGTCGTATTCCCGTAGTGCCGCGCGCCTTGATGTTGGGCGAATTGATGCGGCTAAAGCAAGGCATCGCCATTGCAGGCACCCACGGCAAGACCACCACGACAAGCCTGGTGGCCAGCATTTTGGGGCAGGCCGGCCTGGACCCCACCTTTGTGATTGGTGGCCGGCTCAATAGCGCTGGTGCAAACGCGCGTTTGGGCATGGGGGATTACATCGTGGCCGAGGCTGATGAATCCGACGGCTCATTCTTGAATCTACTGCCCATGATGGAAGTCATCACCAATATCGATGAAGACCACATGGACACCTATGACCATGACTTCGCTAAGTTAAAACAGGCCTTTATCGCCTTTACCCAGCGTCTGCCGTTTTATGGCACCGCAGTGGTCTGCTTAGACGACCCCCATGTGCGAGAGATCATTCCATTTATTTCCAAGACCGTGGTGACCTATGGGTTTGCCGATGACGCACAGGTCCGTGCGGATCGTGTAGTGGAGCGCGCCGGGGCAATGGAATTTCAGGTGATGCGCGAGTCTGAACCACCCTTGACCGTGCTGCTGAATCTTCCTGGCCGACACAATGTGCTCAATGCCTTGGCTGCAATTGCGGTTGCCACCGAGCTTGGCGTGGAAGATCAGGCGATTGTCGCGGCACTTCGTGATTTCAAAGGCGTTGGCCGCCGATTCCAGCCCTGCGGCGAACACTATTGCGCCCAGGGCGGTCAGTTCACTTTGATTGATGACTATGGCCATCACCCTGCCGAGATTGCGGCAACGATTTCTGCAGCCCGTGGGGCCTTTCCGGGCCGTCGCATAACGGTGGCATTTCAGCCGCATCGGTACAGCCGAACCCGAGATCTGTTCGAAGACTTCGTTCGCGTGTTGGGGGAGGCCGATCAATTGCTCTTGGCCGAGGTCTATCCCGCCGGAGAAGCCCCCATCACTGCTGCCGATGGCAAGGCCTTGGCCCGTGCCATTCGTGTTGCAGGAAAAGTTGAACCGATCTATGTCGAAACTATTGGTGAGATGCCTCAGCGCATTCGCGAACTCTCGCGTGATGGCGATGTGGTCTTGTCGATGGGCGCGGGATCCATTGGTGGTGTGCCCGCCGCACTCAAAGCCTTTGCAGTCGCCCTTGATGGCCATGGGGGCAAGACAGCATGAGCCAAGACCACATGATCATTAATTCGATCTCACCGCAGGCGCTTGGCCGGGTTGCGGTCTTGATGGGGGGCGAGTCTGCCGAGCGTGAGATCTCTTTGCGGTCTGGGGCGGGCGTGTTGGCGGCCTTGCAGCGCTCGGGCGTCAATGCATTTGCCTTTGACCCTGCCGAGCGTGGCCTGCATGAACTTCAAGATGAATCGGTGGATCGCGTGTTTATTGCGCTGCATGGCCGCTTCGGTGAAGACGGTACCGTCCAGGGTGCCCTTGAGCTCATGAAAATTCCATATACGGGCAGTGGTGTGTTGGCGAGTGCGCTGGCCTTGGATAAACCAATGACCAAACGGATCTGGCGAACCTTTGATTTGCCAACACCATTATTTGAGATGCTTGGGCCTGACATGGACCCCCACGCAGTGGTTGCGGCACTGGGGCTACCCATTGCGGTCAAGCCCGCCATCGAGGGCTCTTCGTTGGGCTTCTCGAAAGTCAACGAGACCGCCGAGCTGCACGATGCCTATACGCTCGCATGTCGTTACGATCAGCAAGTCATTGCAGAGGCTTTTATCTCGGGCCGTGAATTTACCTGCGCAGTGCTCGAGACCGCACCGGGCCGTGTGCAGGCGCTTCCCGTCATTGAAATTGTGGCACCCAAGGGCGAGTACGACTATCAGAACAAATACTTCGGTACCGCCACCAAGTATCTGTGCCCGGCGCCCATCTCAGCATCACTGGAGTCCCAGATGCGCGATTTGTCCGTGCAGGCCTTTCAGGCATTGGGCTGCAAAGGCTGGGCCAGGGCGGATTTAATGCTCGATGCGGAACTTGGTCCAACGCTTTTAGAAATCAATACGGCACCGGGCATGACCGACCATTCTTTGGTTCCGATGGCGGCACGTCAGGCCGGAATAACTTATGAACAGTTGGTCATGCAAGTCGCAGCAGGCGCTAGTCTGAAGTTGGAGCGCGCCCAATGACGATGACGCCATTGCGCGATTTCTGGCACTCGCCCAATCTAATGAATCGGATTGCCGGTAGCCTGATTGGCATTTCGCTGGCCGCGCTGTTGGTGTTGCTCGGCATCTGGATGGCCAATCGTCCGGTCTTCGTGGTCAAGCGTGTGATTGTCGATAGCCCCCAAGTTGAATTGAAATATGTCTCTGCCTCACAAGTGCACGACGCCGTTGCTGAAGCATTAAATGGCACGACCCTATCGGCTGATCTCACGGTGATTCATCGGGCCTTACAGGCCATTCCTTGGGTGAAGTCCGTCAGCGTTCGGCGTATTTGGCCAAATCGTTTGTTGGTGCGCATCGAGGAGCAGCGGGCCGTGGGCACATGGGGCCAGGGCCGGCTTGTGAATCACATGGGCGAGGTCTTTGTGGGCGCAGCAGCCGATCATGACGACTCGTGTCGACTACTTCCGCTTTATGGCCCAGCGGGCAGCCAACGTCTGGTGCTAGAGCGTGCTCGCCAGTTGACGCAGTGGCTTGCTCCTTTAAATCGACCATTACAGTCGCTAACCCTGTCAGAACAGTATGCCTGGACAGCGGAACTGGCAGGCGGTGTGACTCTGGAGTTGGGCCGTGATTCCTTGGCAACGCCTATTGAGGAGCGCGTTCGAATGTTTGTGAAGACACAGCCCTGGCTTGCCGAGCGCCTGGCCGCAAAAAATGAGAAAGGAAGTCTGATGAAGGCTGATCTGCGATATGCCATTGGCTATGCATTTCAGACCACGGTGGGCACAGCGAGTGCCGTGACCAATGAATCTGAACCGCTTTGTATTGGAGTAAGCACATGAGTTTTATGGTGCGTGACGTTCAAAGGGACAAGCTATGACACGCGAATCTAAAAATTTGATTGTTGGCCTAGACATTGGCACATCCAAAATCGTGACCATTGTTGCCGAGGTCATGGATGACGGGCGCATGGAGGTGATTGGCCTTGGCCAGGCCGAGTGCGAGGGCCTGAAAAAAGGTGTGGTGGTCAATATTGATGCCACAGTTCAGGCGATTCAAAAGTCGCTTGAAGACGCAGAGCTTATGGCGGATTGCAAGATTGCGGCCGTCTGGACTGGCATTGCCGGCAGTCATATCCGAAGCTTTAACTCAACGGGAATGGTGGCGATTAAAGACAAAGAGGTCTCCCAGACGGATGTCGACCGCGTGATCGAGACGGCAACCGCAGTCAGTGTGCCGTCGGATCAGCAGGTGCTCCATGTCTTGCCACAAGAGTTCATGATCGACGGCCAAGATGATGTTCGCGAACCATTAGGCATGAGCGGGGTAAGGCTAGAAGTCCGCGTGCACATCGTGACCGGGTCGGTGAGTGCTGCGCAAAACATTGTGAAGTGCATTCGTCGCTGTGGCTTAGAAGTGAATGAGTTGATCTTGCAGCCTCTGGCATCAAGCCATGCGGTACTCACCAAAGATGAGAAAGATCTGGGCGTGGCACTGGTCGATATCGGCGGTGGCACAACAGACATTGCAATTTTCTCTGGCGGAGCGATTCGGCACACTGCGGTGATTCCGATTGCAGGCGATCAGATTACCAATGACATTGCCATGGCCTTGCGGACACCAACGGACGAGGCCGAGGCAATCAAGATTCGTCATGGAATTGCCAAGCAGGCCCTGGCAGATCCGGAAGCCTGGTTTGAAGTGCCCGGTCTGGGCGATCGTGCACCACGTACTCTGTCGCGTCAGGCGCTTGCCGCAGTCATTGAGCCGCGTGTCGAAGAACTCTTCTCATTGGTACAGCACGTGATCCGTGAGTCGGGTTACGAGGAGCTGCTGTCCTCCGGCATTGTGATTACTGGGGGCAGCGCCATGCTGCCTGGCATGGTGGAACTTGGTGAAGATGTTTTCTTAAAACAGGTGCGAATCGGTATGCCGGCATACCGGGGCAATCTGTCTGATGTGATTAGTAATCCGCGATTCTCCACGGCCATGGGCCTATTGGAAGAGGCGCGGACTCAATGGATCCGGGGCCGCAAGGATGTGCATAGCAGTGGGTCGTACAAGGACACCCTTGCGCGGATGAAGGCGTGGTTTGTAGGGAACTTTTAATTTCTGATCAGGAGAATTCAATGAACTTCGAAATGTTTGAAACCGATACACAAGGCACTGTCATTAAAGTCGTCGGCATTGGTGGCGCCGGCGGCAATGCAGTCAATCACATGGTGTCGCGCAATGTCCAGGGTGTGGAATTTATCTGCATCAACACCGATGCGCAGGCGATCGCGAAATCCAAGGCCGACAGCACATTACAGATTGGCGGAACTGGGTTAGGCGCGGGCGCCAAACCCGAGGCGGGCCGTGCAGCGGCCGAGGCTGATCGCGAGCGTATCGCCGATGCCTTACGTGGGGCCCATATGGTGTTTGTTACTGCGGGCATGGGCGGCGGAACCGGCACCGGTGCTGCGCCGGTTGTGGCCGAGATCGCCAAAGAGCTGGGCGCACTCACGGTGGCCGTTGTCACCAAGCCTTTTAGCTTTGAGGGTGTGCGCCGCGAAAATGCCGCCGAGCACGGCCTGGCTGAACTTGAGAGCCGGGTGGATTCTTTGATTATTGTGTTGAATGAAAAGCTCGAAGAAGTTCTCGGCGATGACATCACCCAGATCGAGGCATTCGCCGCAGCCGACAATGTCCTGAACAACGCAGTTGCAGGCATAGCGGAAATTATTAATGTCGAGGGCTTGGTCAACGTTGACTTTGAAGACGTGAAGACCGTGATGGGCGAGCAGGGCAAGGCCATGATGGGTACTGCCACCGCAAGCGGCGAAGACCGTGCACGGATTGCCGCAGAAAATGCAGTTCAGAGTCCGCTGCTCGAGGGCGTGGATCTCTCTGGTGCCCGCGGCATTTTGGTCAACATCACCGCAAGCCGTGGCTTGAAACTCAAAGAGACCCGAATCGCCATGGACACCATTCGCGCCTTTGCTGCCGAAGACGCCACCATCATCATGGGCACGGTGTATGACGACTCCCTTGAAGATGAGGTCCGCGTGACTGTGGTGGCCACTGGTCTGGGCCGTAATCGCAAACCAACGCTTGTTCGCACGCCGCAGACTGCCGTAGGGCAGCGGACTGGCACGGACAACGTTGGATTTCCAATGCCTGTGGGAGCTCCGGGAGCCGCAGTGGGACAGTCTCAGCCAGTGGGTGCGGCCATGGGCAGTGCCCCGGCAGTTCAAGGCCCTGATTACGGTGCCTATGACTCGCCGACGGTCTGGCGTGACCCCCGCAGCCATGCAGCAGCGCGGGTAGAAGCCATGACGGAAAGCGGTGTTGATCGATTGGACATCCCGGCGTTTTTGCGCAAGCAAGCCGACTGAAGTCCTTGATGTGACGGGTAAGCGCGGCCAGGCGGCCTGATCAGCGCCTGCGCCTGCGGCCCGGTGAATTTCCCTACCTATGGAAAGGCCCGATGCCCCCGGGCCTTTCTTTTTTGGCATAGTCTTTGTTTTCCCAAAGGAGTCTCACTATGCCTATCCAAGTTGGTCAAGCGATCCCTAACGCGACCCTGTATGAATTCTTCGACGAAGAAACCGGCGGCTGCAGCATTGGCCCCAATGCCTTTCAGGTTGCCGATCTGGTCAAGGGTAAAAAGATTGTGATTTTTGGTCTGCCCGGCGCCTACACGCCGACGTGCTCTGCCAAGCATGTTCCAGGCTTTGTGGCTCACTTTGACAAACTCAAGGCCAAGGGTGTTGATGAAGTCTGGTGTGTCAGCGTGAACGATGCCTTTGTGATGGGCGCCTGGGGCCGGGATCAGGGCACCAAGGGAAAGGTCCGCATGATGGGCGATGGCAACGCCGAGTTTTCCAAGGCCGTGGATCTGACGCTGGATCTGACGGCTCGTGGCATGGGTGTTCGTTCCAATCGTTATGCCATGATTGTTGAAAACGGTATCGTCAAGCATGTCGCCGTTGAGGCCCCCGGCCAGTTCGAGGTCAGCAGTGCCGAGGCCGTGTTGGCGAAGCTCTGATTCTATTTAGGTCATTCACGCGTGTTACGACAAAGAACTCTCGGCCAAACAGTCTGCGCAAAGGGCATTGGCCTGCATAGCGGTGTGCCGGTGAGTCTTTGTCTGCGGCCGGCGCCAGCCGATCATGGGATTGTCTTTCGGCGGGTGGATGTCGATCCGCCCAAAGAAATCCGGTCCAATGCCGGTGCGGTGGGCGACACCCGCATGGCGTCCACGATTTCTGAGGGCGATATAAAAGTCGCCACGGTGGAGCATCTGATGTCGGCGCTCTCGGGGCTAGGCATCGACAATGCGATTGTTGAAGTGGACGCTGCAGAAATCCCCATCATGGACGGCAGTGCCGCCACCTTTGTTTATCTGCTGCGATCTGCGGGCGTGGAAGAGCAGCGTGCACCCAAGCGCTTTATCGAGGTGCTGGCTCCCGTCGAGGTCCGGGACGGAGAAAAGTGGGCCAGGCTCGAACCCTTTTTCGGCTTTCGTCTCGAATTTACGATTGATTTCAAACACCCGGCGGTGGACACCACTGGCCAACATGTGTTGATTGATTTTGCCAACACATCGTTCGTTGACGATATCGCTCGGGCCCGCACCTTTGGTTTTGTCAGCGATGTCGATATGTTGCGTTCCCGCGGCTTGGCCCTGGGTGGTAGTTTGGACAACGCCATCGTGATGGATGAGGTGCGGGTATTGAATCCCGGCGCGCTTCGACAGCCCAACGAGTTCGCCATGCACAAAGCACTCGATGCGATTGGTGACTTGTACCTGCTCGGTAACCCACTGATGGCCAGCTACACCGCCTTTAAGTCGGGCCATGCCTTGAATAACTTGCTGTTGCGCGAACTCATGCGAACCCCAACCGCGTGGCGAGAAACAACGTTTGAAGACCTGCAGCACGCCCCAGTGGCCTGGGCTCGACAATGGTCCTGGGTCTAGCCCCGCTTGGCCAGCCGAGATAAAGCCGATTTCAGGGCCTGATTGGGCATTTCCTGGGCCAAGGCCCCAAAGGCAGTCTTGGCCTGTGCCGGGATTGGGTCCCGTTTGACCGTGGGCTGCGGCGTTGTGCCAAGCGGTTGCTGCCGGGCCTCCACGACCTTGATCTGCTGAATCCCCCATCCTGCTGCCCGAAGCGTTTGATCCCAATCAGACAGGGCCAGTCGAAGCTTTGCGGCGGCGGCTGAGTTCTTGGCCACGACGGTAAGCAGGCTGCCTCGGATCCCCCGGCTGGGGTCCCCCCGGCGGACCTGGGTGACCTGGGCAAATAGCGCGGCAGGGATATGGGCCCGCAGTGCCTCGGTCAGGCCCTCGGTTTCCTGCCAGGCGCGATCAATCGGGGCCCAGTCGGTCGACTGGGTCAGGGCGGCAGTCAATGATTTGAAGGCGGTCAGGGACATACCCCCATGCTAAGATCTTTTGTCCATGATTGACCAATTACTTAAGAAAATTTTTGGCAGCCGGAATGACCGGCTCGTGAAATCCTACGGCCAGCGTGTCGCGGCGATTAATGCTCTCGAACCGAGCATCCAGTCGTTGTCAGACGAGCAGTTACGGGCCAAGACACAGGAATTTAAACAGCGTGTCGCCAACGGCGCAACGCTGGATAGCCTGCTGGTCGAAGCCTTTGCGGTCTGCCGCGAAGCTGGTAAACGTGCTCTGGGCATGCGGCATTTTGATGTGCAGCTCATCGGTGGCATGGTACTCAATGACGGCAAGATTGCCGAGATGCGCACGGGCGAGGGCAAGACCCTGGTGGCCACACTGCCTGCTTATCTCAACGCGCTCTCCGGCAAGGGCGTTCACGTGGTTACGGTCAACGATTATCTGGCCGAACGTGATGCCACCTGGATGGGCAAGCTCTACAGCTTTTTGGGGCTCTCGGTGGGGATCAATCTTTCTCGGCTTGATCATGCGGAGAAGCAGGCGGCTTATGCAGCCGACATTACCTACGGCACCAATAACGAATACGGCTTTGATTACCTGCGTGACAACATGGTTTTGGATAAAGCCAACCGTGTGCAGCGCAGTCTGACCTTTGCCATCGTTGACGAAGTTGACTCCATTTTGATCGACGAGGCCAGAACACCGCTGATCATCTCGGGCCATGCCGATGACCAGACCGATTTGTATCAGGTTTTAAATGCAATCCCCAGCAAGCTTCAACCACAGGCCACTGAAGAGTCGCCGGGCGATTACTGGGTTGATGAGAAATCCCGCCAGGTCTTTTTGTCGGAAGCTGGCTTTGAGAAATCTGAAACGATCTTGGCGGAGATGGGCCTGCTCTCAGGGGGCTCCAGTCTGTATGACCCCGCCCATATTTCTCTGCTGCACCACCTAACATCGGCATTGCGTGCTCACACGCTCTTTGCCAAGGATCAGCACTATGTGGTGCAGGGCGGCAAGATCATTATTGTGGATGAGTTCACCGGCCGTCTCATGCCTGGCCGTCGTTGGTCCGAGGGCCTGCATCAGGCCATCGAAGCCAAAGAGGGTGTCGAGATCGAGGCTGAGAACCAGACCCTGGCCTCGATTACCTTCCAGAATTATTTCCGCATGTACGACAAGCTCTCGGGCATGACCGGTACCGCCGACACCGAGGCCTATGAGTTTCAACAGATCTATAACCTTGAGACGGTGGTGATTCCCACGCACCGACCAATGGTGCGTTTGGATTTGCAAGACCAGATCTTTCAGTCGGTAGAAGAAAAATACGAAGCCATTCTGAAAGACATTCAAGAGCGTCACGGCCGTGGCCAGCCGATCCTAGTGGGCACGACCTCGATTGAAAACTCTGAGCTTTTGTCTGGCATGCTGGACAAAGAAAAGCTTGCGCACCAGGTGCTCAATGCCAAGCAGCATGAGCGCGAGGCCGAGATTGTGGCCCAGGCAGGCCGCCCCGGCATGATCACAATCGCCACCAATATGGCTGGCCGGGGCACTGACATTGTGCTGGGCGGCAACGTTGAGAAAATGATCGATAGCCTGCGGGCCAACGATCAACTCTCCGATGCCGAGAAAGACGCCAAAGCCGATACCCTGCGTGCGGAGTGGCAGTCTTTGCACGATCAGGTGATTGCAGCGGGTGGCCTGCACATCATTGGTACCGAACGCCACGAGTCCCGCCGCATTGATAATCAGCTGCGTGGCCGTGCGGGTCGTCAGGGCGACCCAGGCTCTTCGCGTTTTTATCTGTCGATGGACGATCCGCTGCTGCGCATTTTTGCCGGCGATCGGATGAAGGCCATCATGACCAAGCTTGGCGTTCCTCGCGGAGAACCCATTGAGGCGGGCATGGTCTCTCGTTCGATTGAGTCGGCACAGCGCAAGGTTGAAAACCGCAACTTCGATATGCGTAAGCAGCTCTTGGAATACGACGATGTCGCCAACGAGCAGCGCAAGATCATTTACAGCCAGCGCAATGAGATTCTAGAGAGCAATGACTTGGCTGGCCTGGTGATGAGTCTGCGCCAGGGCATGATGGAAGAAGTGGTCCGTGGCTTTGTTCCTGCCGAAAGTGTTGAAGAGCAGTGGGATCTGCCCGGCTTAGAGCGCACACTTGCCGACGAATGGCGCCTGCCAATCGACTTGCAATCGGCGGCGAAATCGACCGATTCGTTTGACGATGACGATGTATTAAAGCTTGTGGTCGAGGCTGCAGACAAGGCCTATGCCGACAAAGTCGAGCCGGTGGGCCGCGAGCCGTTTAACAATTACGAACGTTCCGTACTGCTGCAGGCTGTGGATACGACCTGGCGTGAACATCTTGCAGCGCTCGATCATTTGCGTCAGGGCATCCATCTGCGTGGTTATGCTCAGAAAAACCCCAAGCAGGAATATAAGCGCGAGGCCTTCGCACTCTTTGAGCAAACTCTGGATCGCATTCGTCATGATGTCACCCGTGTGTTGATGAACGTTGAAGTTCAGTCGGCAGAGCAGGTGGAGCAGGCGGTTCCCGAGGCACCTGTCTTGGCGGATGTGAAATATCAGCATGCTGACTTTGATGCTCAGGCTGCGTTGTCAGGCGAGGACCCCGAAGCCCTGGCCTTGGCCGCCCAGCAGCCCATTGGCGCATCGGGTGATGCGGCCGGTAGTGTCGAGGGTGTTGAGCAGGTGCGTCGGGGAGAGCCTAAGGTTGGCCGCAATGATCCTTGCCCATGCGGCTCGGGCAAGAAATACAAGCAGTGTCATGGAAAACTTGCCTAAGGGCAGGTTTTCTTTTCCGACCATCGTCTTCTTGTAATTTTCTTAGGGCCATAGACCTATGCCGGTAAATCTTCCCCTTCCAGTTGCAGATCAACTCCATGCCGTCCCTGGGGTTGAGCTTGGTGTTGCCAGCGCTGGCATTCGCAAAGCGGGCCGCAAAGATGTTTTGTTGGTGCGCCTGGCGCCGGGCTCACAGGTGGCGGGTGTATTCACGCAGAATGCTTTTTGTGCGGCACCCGTTCAGATCTGTCGCAAACATCTCTCCACTACCCAGGAGATGCGAGCCTGGGTGGTCAACACCGGCTGTGCTAACGCAGGTACCGGTGCAATCGGCCTGCAGAATGCGATTGACACAACGCTGTTGGTTGGCAAGGCGCTGGGGGTTCAGGCCAATCAGGTCTTGCCGTTTTCCACGGGCGTGATTCTGGAGCACCTGCCGATGGACAAACTACAGGCAGGTATTGCAAGCGCAGCAGCCCATCTGGGTCAGGCGAACTGGTTAGATGCGGCCAACGCGATCATGACCACCGATACCCAGCCCAAGGCCGCGTCCGCTCAGATTCAAATTCGTGGCAAGACCATCACGATTACCGGTATCTCCAAAGGTGCTGGCATGATTCGGCCGAATATGGCCACCATGCTGGGCTATGTAGCTACCGATGCTGGTATTGATGCGGCGCTCTTATCGCAGCTTGCAAAGGACGCGGCAGATGAGTCGTTTAACGCCATCACGATTGATGGTGATACATCGACCAACGACTCTTTCGTGATTGCTGCCACCAATCAGTCGGGCATTCGTTTTGAGTCAGCCGCAGATGCTGACTGGCCAGTATTTCGCGACGCCGTGATTGGTGTGTGTCGGCTTTTGGCGCAGGCCATTGTGCGTGACGGCGAGGGTGCCACGAAGTTCATCACGATTCGTGTTCGACAGGCCGCATCCAAGGCAGAGGCCAAACAGATTGGCTACGCGATCGGCCATTCACCTTTGGTGAAGACCGCATTTTTTGCCAGTGACCCCAACCTTGGCCGTATTCTGGCGGCCATTGGCTATAGCGGCGTTGCCGGTCTGGACGTGGATAAGATCCGAGTTTTTCTGGATGATGTTTTGGTGGCAGAGCAGGGCGGCCGTGCGGCTGCTTACACCGAGTCCGATGGGCAGCGTGTCATGCAGCAGTCTGAAATCACCATCACGATTGATTTGGCTCGCGGTACCGAAGAGGCAGTGGTCTACACCTGTGACCTGTCGCACGACTATGTATCCATTAATGCGGATTACCGCTCATAAGGTTAACAAGGCGTCTCATCATGTCTACGGATTCGCTTAGCCAACTTCTGCACAAACTCAACGCCTATTTGCCAGCGGTTCCGCCAGCGCCGGAGTACGCCTCTGCGAAGGCTTTTCGCTGGGTCCGCCGCCAGACGCTGCTGGGCCATATTTCGTATCTGGAATCGGTGGCCCATTTTGCTGAAATCTGGTTTAAAGATCTGCAGCATATCGAGCGTCAGCGTGGTTTGATTGAACAAAACACCCGGCAGTTTTTGGCTAAGAAGCCCGCTAACAATGTGTTGATGACCGGCGCCCGTGGCACGGGGAAGTCGTCGTTGGTGCGGGCCTGTCTGACCGAGTTTCACAAGCAGGGCCTGCGGGTGATCGAGGTAGAAAAGCAGGACCTGGTCGATCTGCCGCGGATTGTTGAAACGGTGGCCTCCCAACCGTATCGCTTTATTGTGTTTTGTGACGACCTGTCGTTTGAGTCGGGCGATGCCGGTTACAAGGCACTAAAGACCGTGCTGGATGGTTCGGTCTCAGCGCAGTCCGACAACGTCTTAATCTATGCAACATCGAATCGCCGGCACCTGATGCCCGAACACATGAGCGACAACCTGGAAACACGCTACGAGGCCAATGGTGAAATTCACCCTGGCGAAAGCGTGGAAGAAAAAGTGTCGCTGTCTGAACGTTTTGGTTTGTGGGTCTCGTTTTACAGCTTTAACCAGCAAGACTATCTGGACATTGTGGCCTATTGGCTTGCTCGGTTCGGCTGCGATGCTGCGAAGATTGAATCCGCACGCCAGCCAGCATTGCAGTGGGCGCTTGAGCGTGGTTCGCGCTCTGGCCGCGTGGCCTTGCACTTTGCCCGTGACTGGGCGGGCCGTCATTGACATCAGCAAAGTTGGTTCAGGTGGCGGTGGGCATGTTGTGCCGACCAGATGGCGCGGTGTTCATGTCCTCGCGCCCGGCTGGTAAGCCTTTTCCAGGCTACTGGGAATTTCCTGGCGGCAAACTCGAGGGCGATGAGTCATCGGCCGATGCCTTGTCTCGAGAACTCGCCGAAGAAATCAACATCCGGGTGTTGCGTGAGTCCTATGCTTGGCATGTTGATCATGAGTATCCGCATGCCCATGTGCAACTTCATTTTCACTGGGTAACCGAGTGGCAAGGAGAACCTGCCGGCCTTGAAGCCCAGCACACACTCTGGGTGGGACTGCATGATGCCTGGCCCTATCCGGTGTTACCGGCAACCATTCCGCTGCTAGAGCAAATTCGCAAGGGTGCTATTGCACAAACGCGTCTGCGTTAGATCGACTGGCCGGTAGGGGCAGGCAGCGCAGTTTCGGTTTAGAAATTACAAAGACTGAGCTGGAACGGAATGTCTTGCTCAATCGTTTTTAAGCGCATATCTGCTTCGGGCTGGCGGAAGCGGACTGAGACCACATACTTGTTGGCACTAATTTCGGCCACGACTTCCGGCTGCTTTGGAACTGCGACCCGAATAATTTGAATGGTTCTGCCGTCCATCGACAATTCAAAGTAGCCGCGGCTTGCCAGGTAAGAATCAGGCTGTGTGCCCTCTCGCAAGAGCCGCAATACAATCTCCACGCCGTTATAAACCGGCCGCAGGGTTTCCAGCCAGTTGTTGAGCATGGCCTGACGGGTTTCAACAGGGCGATGCAGCCAGACATGCAGCGACGGCACGTCAAACTCACAGATGCCCCCGGGGATGCCGAAACGGCCTTTGAGCAATTGCAACCATTCGTGTTCAACAATGTGTTGACCAAGCCGAGTCTGAACACAAGAGATGTCAGCAAAGATTTTTTGAATCTGCTCGAGCAATTCTTCAAGTGCCTGGTTCGAGACCCCAGGTCTTCCTACGTATTGGTTTAAACGGCTGCGTTGCCGTTCGAGTTCCTGCAGCAGTTCGGACTTGATGTCGCCGCGGCCACCAACCAAATCAAAGAGTTCGAATATGGACCATAGCGCGGCCTGGTGATCGGCAGGCTGGGCCTGCGTGGTGAAATACAAGCAGCGCTTAAAAAGACTGTCGATCCGCATCAGCGAGCGTATGCGCTCGTTGCATGGGAATTCAAAAGTCATCCAGCCCGGCGGGGCGGCGACGGGCGATGCCATCGGGTCACTCATAAGAGTGGATTATGAAGCAATTAACTTTTTGTGCAGAAGCTTAACTTTGCTTACTACCGACTCAATCGATTCGTCGTTCTCAATCACGTGGTCGGCGGCGGCAAGGCGTTCAGATCGGCTGACTTGCGTGGCCATAATGGCGCGGACCTCGTTGGCAGCCAGTCCGCTTCGTTCACAGACCCGCGTGATTTGAAGGCTTTCGGGGCAGTCGACCACGATGACTGCTTCGGGAAGAATTTTAGGGACGGCTTTTTGCCCAGCGTCTGGCCCCTGGCTGGCCCCTGGCTGACCCGCTTTGCCGTATTTCTCAAGCCACAAGGGCACAACATAGATCGCGTATGGCCCTGGTGTTGCCGAGAGAGCTGTGAGCGCCCTGTCCTGAATCATGGGGTGCAGGACTGATTCGAGCCGCTGCCGAATGGACGGGTTAAGAAAGGCTTGCTGGCGGACCCAGGGCCGATTCAGGCTGCCATCGGGGTTTACGGCCTGCGCACCCAACAGCTCTCTCAGGGCGGGCATGGCGTCTCCGGCACTGCCAGTGAGTTCATGGGCGATGACATCCGCATCGACCACGCCAATTCCCAGGTCAGAAAAGGCCTGGGCGACGACGCTTTTCCCACAGCCGATCCCGCCAGTCAGAATGAAAATCCGCTTAGCCATGAATCAGTATCCAGGCGGCAATGCCCCCGAACGCCAGGGCTGGCCCGAAGGCGATTTCTTGCTTTAAAAAGCCCGGCCCAGCGTCGGCCAGACCCGGATCTTCTGGATTCGGCCTGGCGAGTCGCGCCACCAATGCGGCCAGCAGGGCCGACAGGCTTGCCAGCATGAGCACCATGGGCAGACCCTGCCAGCCCAGCCATGCGCCAAGGCCTGCTGCCATAAAAAAATCACCACGGCCCATGGCCTCTCGGCCGCCTAGCCATTCAAAGAGTCGGGCCAAAATCCAAAGAAGCCCGTAGCCCAGAGCAGCCCCTTGAATGCCGGCCATCAGCTGACCAGTGTCAAATAGCCAGTGAAACATGAGACCAGAAAGCACCAAGCTTGCCGTGAGCTGGTCGGGCAAGAGGCGGCTGGCCAGATCGATTCTGGCCAATGCAATCAGGATTCCTGCGTAGCTGCCGATAAAAGCGTTCTGGGTAAGCCAGGCCAGGCTCATGGCGCCCACCTGTGCTGATAGGGGAAAAAGAGCCTGCCATGAGACCAGTCCACCAACGATCGCTGTGGTGACCCACCAGGGCCGGCCGATTGACCCCAATCGCTGGCGCTCCTCTTCTGAGAGCCATTGATCGACACCCCGCTGGCCAAACCTTGAGGCGACTGGAAAAATCAGCAACGCCATGAGTGCGGCAGAGCAGGCAGCACTGATTTGATGACCCAGTGTCATGTCTCAGTGGTCTCGGGCCGAGTCAGTCTTACTCGGCGGATGAGTCGGCCCTGTGTTTGCAAAATTTCGATAGGGACATCTGCAATCTTGACCGACACGTGGGCATCAGGCAGATCTTCAAGCGTTTCAAGCAACAACCCATTGAGCGTTCTTGCCCCTTCCATGGGTAGGTCTAGCCCAAGTTGACGGTTAATGTCGCGAATCGGTGACGTGCCATCCAGCTCAACGGTGTTGTCGTCGCCCCATTGCAGCCCTGTGGCATGGGCACCCGGCGCATTGGTGGTGAACTCGCCGACCAGTTCTTCCACGATGTCTTCCAGCGTGACTAAGCCCTCGATCTCGCCGTACTCGTCAACGACCAAGGCAATGCGTTGTTTGTTTTCTTGAAAGTACTGCATTTGCGTGAACAAAGGCGTGCCGCTCGGAATAAAGTAAGGGTCAATCAATATGTCTCGAATGGCCTCGTGAGTCAGGTCTTCCCGGGACATGAGTGAGACCGCCTTGCGGACATGCAAAATGCCGATGATGTTGTGAATATCCCCCTCATAAACAGGCAGTTTGTTATGGAAACAGGTGCCGAGTTGGTCCATCAGTGCCTGTGGGTCTGATTCGATATCAAGAGCCTCGATCCGGCTACGCGGGATCATGACATCGTCAACCGTTAGATCTTCGATATCAAACAGATTGAGCATGATGCTGCGATGCTTTGCCGGAATGAGTCGTGTTGACTCTAAGATGGCAGTGCGCAGCTCCTGCGGGGACATGGCCTGATTCGAGGGGGCTTGAGTAATTTTTTTCAGGCCTGTGATTCTCAAAATACTTGAAACAATGCCGTTGATCACCACGACCAGCGGATAGAGCACCCGCACCAGGGGTGCCAGTACAAAACTGGTGGCCATGGCGATTGGCTCAGGCCGGCTGGCGCCAACAATCTTGGGCGTGATTTCAGCAAAGATAATGATGGCAAAGGCCACCACACCTGTCGCGATCGCCAGCACCTTGTCATTGTTGCCAAAGGATTGGATGGCAAGCGCCGTGACCAGGGCCGTGAGCGCAGAGTTGACCAGGTTATTGCCCAATAAGATCGTGGCCAATAGCCGGTCAGTCTGGTTGAGCAGGGCGAGCACCCGCTTTGCCCCGCTTTTGCCCTGGCTCGCCAGGTGGCGAATTCGATACCGGTTGACCGCCATCAGGCTGGTCTCAGAGATCGAGAAAAATCCGGACACCAAGAGCAACACCACGATTGCGGTGAGATGGGTCCACAGGGGTAGCTCGTTCAATGCATTGGGGCCGGCAGCATCAGGCCTGGCCGTTAGTTCAACACCCCTAAAGACTACCCGATTCTGGCCGGGGTTTTTACTGCAAGGCACGACAGGGCGGGTGTGATCAAATTGGCCAACGTTAAACTCATCTACAGCCAGGCTTTTTCATTTAGATCCCGAACCCCCATGAAATTTCCGATTCCGTTTGGCGGCGCACGTGCACCGCTTTTTTCCAGAAATGTTGTCTCCACCTCTCAGCCACTGGCAGCGCAAGCTGGCTTAAATGCCTTGGCGCAAGGGGGCAACGCAGTCGATGCCGCCTTGACGGCTGCCATCACCTTAACGGTGGTTGAGCCGACGATGAACGGCATTGGTGGCGATGCGTTCGCCATCATCTGGGATGGAAATCAAATTCATGGGCTTAATGCATCTGGCCGCGCCCCGGCCGCCTGGACACCAGAGTTTTTTGCGGGCCAAGACAAGATGCCGCCAATTGGTTGGGGCAGTGTGACGGTGCCGGGCGTTGTCTCTGCGTGGGTGAGTCTGTCGCAGCGATTTGGCAAGCTGCCCTTTGAGCAATTGTTTCGTTCGGCAATTGGCTACGCAAAAGATGGCTTTCCTGTGTCGCCAGTGATTGCGCGCCAGTGGGCAACCGCACGCGATACGTTGTCTAGCCAGCCCGGGTTTGCGGATTCTTTTTTGAAAAATGGCCAATCACCGACTGCGGGCGAGATATGGCGCTTTCAAGCCCAGGCCGACACGCTTGCTGAGATTGCCGCCACCAAGGGCGAGGCGTTTTATCGCGGTGCCATCACTGATCGCATGGTGGCTTTTGCAAAACGCACCGGCGGCGTGTTGACGCATGAAGACTTTGCTGCCCATCAGGCCGACTGGGTGGCGCCACTGGCATCCAACTACGGCGAATACACTTTGTTAGAAATTCCGCCCAATGGTTCTGGCATGGCGGCACAAATTGCACTTGGCATTTTGGATATTCTGGATGCGCGGCAATATCCTGCAAACTCAGCCCAGCGTATTCATTTGCAGATCGAGGCCATGCGCCTTGCATTTGCCGATGTTCATGCCCATGTGGCAGACCCACGCTTTATGAAGTTTGATCCCAAGGCACTCCTGGATCGGGACTATCTAAAGTCTCGCGCCGCCTTAATTAGTTTGAATCAGGCCGACCGTTACGGTGCGGGCCAGCCCCATTCTGGTGGAACCGTCTATCTCTGCGCAGCAGATGCATCGGGCATGATGGTCTCGTATATCCAGTCCAATTTCAAAGGCTTCGGTTCTGGTGTGGTCGCCCCTGGTGGTATTGCGTTTCAAAATCGCGGCAGCGGGTTCTCGCTTGTGCCCGGCCACCCGAATCAAGTCGCACCTGGCAAGCGGCCGTTTCACACCATCATCCCGGCCTTTTTAACCAAGTCGGGCAAGCCGGTCATGGCCTTTGGTGTGATGGGCGGCAATATGCAGCCGCAGGGCCATCTGCAATTTGTGATGCGCTTTGTTGATGAGCAATTAAACCCGCAGGCATCTTCTGACGCGCCCCGCTGGCGAATTGATGACAACGGCAATCTCACGGTCGAGCACAACATGCCAAAAGACGTGGTGGATGGCCTGCGCGCATTGGGCCACCAGGTCGCTGTGATGCCCGCTGATAGCCTGGATTTTGGAAGCGCCCAGGGCATTGCACGGCTTGATGCGGCGGATCACCAAAAGGGCTATGTATCGGGATCGGACCACCGGCGAGACGGAATGGCGGTCGGTTTTTAACACGCGGAGAATCGCGCGTTAATTAATGTGTGATGGTCGGGGTGAGAGGATTCGAACCTCCGACTCCTGCGTCCCGAACGCAGTACTCTACCAGGCTGAGCTACACCCCGAAATGAAGGCAGAAGTCTAGCACGCGCTAACTGCGCCGCTCGATCACGTAGTCCAGCAACGTGGTCATGGCCTGCTTGTAAGGCGAGTCTTCTAAGACAGCGATCGCATTTTTGGCTAGTTCGCACTCGCGGGCTGCGCAGTCCAACGTGTATTGCATGGCGCCGGTGCGGTGAATGGCGGCCACCACCTGATCAAAGTTGGCCTCGTCTGGGTTGACGATGGCATTACGGACCAACTCTTTTTCTTGCGGGGTGCCCTGGTCCATGATGCGAATCAGCGGCAGAGTGGGCTTGCCTTCGCGTAGGTCATCGCCAACCCGTTTGCCAATCTCGGATTCGCTGCCAGCGTAATCCAGCGCATCGTCGATCAATTGAAAGGCGGTGCCCAGGTGGCGGCCATACGCCGCGCAGCCTTCAATGACCGCCGGGGGCGCATCGGCCAGTACCGCGGGCACTTTGGCGGCGGCCTCAAAGAGTTTTGCCGTTTTGAATCGAATGACGGTGAGATAACGATCCTCGGTCACGTCAGGGTCCTGGCAGTTCATCAACTGCAAGACTTCGCCCTCTGAGATCACATTGGTGCTCTCGGCCATCACGGCCATCACGCCGGGCGAGCCCACATCCACCATCATCTGGAAGGCCCGGGAATACAGGAAGTCACCGACTAAGACGCTGGCCGCATTGCCAAAGAGCACATTGGCGGTGGGCCGGCCCCGGCGCAGGCCAGATTCGTCCACCACGTCGTCGTGCAGCAGGGTGGCCGTGTGAATAAACTCCACCACGGCGGCCATGGTTCTGGACCGCCCTGGATCCAACAGCCCCATGGGCTTACCAGACTTTTGTAAGTGAGCACTTAGTGCCCCAGAAACCATTAAAAGCAGGGATGGTCGAACCCGTTTCCCTCCACTTTGAATGATGTATTCCGAAATCTGACCAATCAGCACCACGTCCGAGGCCAGCCGGTCGCGGATGACCTGGTCGACTGCGGACATCTCCGCAGCAACGATAGATTGGGGGCCTTGGCCAGAAGGCGGATGGTCTGAAAGGGGGGTGGGGGAGGCGATCGCGTTCACCGCGAAATTATGACACCCCCCTGATTTTTTGGCGCCGCCGGCCGGCTTTTAATTGACAAAACAGCCACTTAGCCCTACATTAGCGGGTTCTGCGGCGTTGGTTCTTGCCGCCAAGAATTCCAAACAGTTAATCGACACCTTAGAGTTAGGCACAAACCATGTACGCCGTGATTAAAACCGGTGGTAAGCAGTACCGCGTTACCGCTGGAATGAAACTAAAAGTAGAGTCCCTGACCGCTGACGTCGGCAGCAAAGTCACGCTATCCGAAGTACTCGCGGTTGGCGAGGGCGAGTCCGTTGTGGTCGGTGCACCCCGTGTGAACGGTGCTTCGGTCAGCGCCACCGTGCTGTCCCAGGGCCGTCACGACAAAGTGCGCATTTTCAAGCACCGTCGTCGTAAGCATTACGCCAAGACTCAGGGTCACCGTCAGAACTACACTGAACTCAGCATTGATCAGATCAACAAAGGCTAAGCAAAATGGCACAGAAAAAAGGCGGCGGCAGTACGCGAAATGGTCGTGACTCAGAAGCAAAACGTCTGGGTGTCAAGGTTTTTGGTGGCGAGCAGATCGCCGCTGGCAGCATCATCGTTCGGCAGCGTGGCACCCAGTTTCATGCGGGTGAAAACGTTGGCATGGGCAAAGACCACACCCTGTTTGCACTCACCAATGGCAAGGTTTTGTTCGGTGTGCGCGGCCCTCTGAACCGTTCCACCGTAAGCGTGGTGAGCGAGTAAGAAGCACAGACCAAACGGTTTCTCGCCGTTAATCTGCAAGGAGCCCCGCCACGACGCGGGGTTTTTTGTTTATAAACCTAATGAAGCGATCTCGTCCAAGACCAGACCCAATCCAATGAAATTTATCGACGAAGCCACGATTGAAGTCCATGCCGGTAATGGCGGCAATGGCATTGTGGCGTTTCGCCGCGAGAAATTTATTCCCAAGGGTGGCCCAAGCGGCGGGGACGGCGGCCGCGGCGGCTCGATCATTGCCGTTGCTGATCGCAATATCAATACCCTGATTGACTATCGCTATGCCCGTCTGCATCGGGCACGTGGTGGCGAACACGGCCAGGGCTCTGATCGTTATGGTGCGGCTGCAGAAGACATTGTCTTGCGCATGCCCGTGGGCACCGTCATTACAGATTTTGAAACGGGTGAGTTGATTGCCGACTTGTCTATGGATGGGCAGCGGCTGGTCCTGGCCAAGGGCGGCCAAGGGGGCCTTGGCAATCTACATTTCAAATCGAGTACCAACCGCGCCCCCCGTCAGGCCACCAAGGGCACCGAAGGTGAGCATCGCAAACTAAAACTAGAGCTCAAAGTTCTTGCTGATGTGGGCCTGCTGGGCCTGCCGAACGCTGGTAAATCCACCTTGATCACGGCGTGCTCAAACGCCCGGCCCAAGATTGCAGATTATCCGTTTACCACCTTGCACCCGAATCTTGGCGTGGTCCGCACCGGCCCGGCCAAAAGCTTTGTCATGGCCGACATTCCTGGCCTGATCGAAGGCGCAGCCGAGGGCGCAGGACTTGGCCATCAATTCCTGCGGCATTTACAGCGCACGCGGCTGTTGCTGCACATTGTGGACATTCATCCGCCGGGCAGCAGCCTGGATTCGGCAGCGGACATCTCGGCGTTGGTCAAGCGTCTCGCAGCCGAGATCAAGTCGCTTGTTGCGGAGTTGAAGCGTTATGACGCTGGCCTTGCGAAAAAACCACGTTGGATTGTGCTCAATAAAATTGATTTGATCAGCGAAGAGCTGCGCGAGGAAATCAAGGCAGCCCTGTTGAAGACCTTGCGATCAAAAGGCCCTGGCTATTGCGTGTCGGGTGTCTCACGTCAGGGCTGCGAAGAACTCATGATGGACATTCAGCGCTGGCTTGATGCCCAACGAATCGCTGAAATTCAATCGGCCCAGCCCGATGTTCGATTTGTGAATGAAGATGTGTTGGACACTGCCGCTCCACAGGATCGTGATGATGTCGTCTGAACAAACTAGCCACACAAACTCCAACCGCCAGGTTGTGCGCTCTGCGCAACGCTGGGTGGTCAAAATTGGCTCCAGCCTAGTGACTGATGGTGGCAAGGGGATTGATCCCCAGGCCATCGCCCTTTGGGCCGCACAGATAGCGACGCTGCGGTCCCAGGGCCGGGAGGTCATTCTTGTGTCGAGTGGCGCCATTGCCGAGGGCATGAAGCGGCTGGGCTGGACGTCGCGCCCGCACGAGATTCATGAATTGCAAGCGGCCGCGGCAGTTGGCCAGATGGGATTGGCCCAGGCCTATGAGTCTGGCTTTGCCAAGTGGCAGCTCAAAACCGCACAGCTTTTGTTGACCCACGAAGACATTGCCGATCGCAGGCGTTATCTCAATGCCCGCTCCACCATCAACACGCTGCTGCAGTACGGCGTGGTGCCGATCATTAATGAAAACGATACGGTCGTGACCGATGAGATCAAGCTCGGTGATAACGACACATTGGCCGCGCTGGTCACCAACCTGATTGAGGCCGATGTCTTGGTTATCCTTACCGACCAAGAGGGCCTGTTTACGGCAGACCCGCGCAAAGACCCGAACGCCGCGCTGATCGATCATGGCCGCGCCGATGACCCGGCAATCGAGGCCATGGCCGGTGGCGCAGGAAGTGGCATCGGAACCGGCGGCATGTTGACCAAAGTCCGCGCTGCTCAGCGCGCTGCCCGCAGTGGTGCAGCCACCCTGATCGCCAGTGGCCGCGAATCAGATGTTTTGCCGCGCCTGGCGGCCGGCGAGGTCTTGGGCTCGTGTCTGGTCGCGGATATGGCGCCGATTGCCGCTAAAAAGCAGTGGCTGGCTGATCAGCTCCAACTCAGGGGCCGATTAATCCTGGATGCGGGTGCCGCCCAGGTGCTGCTCGATCAAGGGAAAAGCCTGCTGCCGATTGGTGTTGTGGCGGTCGAGGGTGAGTTTGAGCGCGGTGATGTGGTGGCCTGCGTGTCGCCCCAAGGCCAAGAGATTGCTCGGGGCTTGGTGAACTATGGGTCATCGGATACCCGCCGTATCCTGCGCAAACCCACTGCAGAGATCGAGGCCATTCTTGGCTTTGTGGAAGAGACTGAGCTCATCCACCGTGACAACCTTATTTTATTGAGTCGTCCGTCGCTCTAGCAGATTGCTTGGCGTCAGCGTTTGCGGGCGATGTGGCAATCGAACTAGCACCACCCATCATGGCATTGGCGATCGACAGGCTGGCGTGAACAGCCTGATCCACTGCCTGGGTAAAGGTCTCGGTTGCCAGTCGGTGGATCCGCACCAGTTCGTCTTCCGAAAAGATGTACCTGGAAAGCTCATCTAAGGCAGATTTATAGACGTTGCGCTTGAATTCGATCACAGAGTCCAGGGGCACCCAGAAATCATTCCAGCGCCAGGCATCGAACTCCGGCTTTTCAAAATCACATTTCAGGGTGACATCCGAATCTTGGCCCAGCATACGCAGCAAAAACCAGATCTGTTTTTGGCCCCGATAATGGCCACGCCATTCGCGGCGCACCCAGCGGTCAGGCACATCGTAGTGAAGCCAGTCTTGCGTGCGGCCAATGACTTCGACATGGTGGGGCTTTAGGCCGGTCTCTTCCTCAAGCTCCCGGTACATGGCCTGCTCGGGGTCTTCCCCGGACTTGATGCCACCCTGGGGAAACTGCCAGGAATGCTCACGGACCCGCTTGCCCCAGAAGACCTGGCGCTTGGCGTTGATCAGAATAATGCCGACATTGGGTCGGTAGCCGTGTTCGTCAAGCATGGGACTGCGCAGTGACGGTTGTCCGATTAATCATAGAATTGCGCTGATTATAAGAGTCACTCCGGCAAAAGAAACCATTTGTTGCCCGGGCGGGCTTGTCGACATTTCTAAAAGGGCCGCAATGCGCATTTCCCAGTTCCACTTTCAGACCTTGAAAGAAGACCCCTCTGACGCAGAGGTGATTAGCCACAAGTTGATGCTGCGCGCATCGATGATCCGCCGTCTTGGCGCGGGTATCTACAACTACATGCCCCTTGGCCTGCGGGTGATTCGCAAGGTGGAAAACATCATTCGCCAGGAGATGAACCGATCGGGTGCCATTGAGTTGCTGATGCCTCTGGTCCAGCCCGCCGAACTCTGGCAAGAGACGGGCCGCTGGGACAAGATGGGGCCTGAATTGCTGCGCGTGAAAGACCGCCATGGCCGTGACTTTGCGATTCAGCCGACTTCCGAAGAAGTCATTACCGATATCGCCCGCCAAGAATTGAAGAGTTGGCGTCAGCTGCCCAAGAACTTTTATCACATTCAGACCAAGTTCCGGGATGAGCGCCGCCCGCGCTTTGGCGTGATGCGGGGCCGTGAGTTCACCATGAAAGACGCCTACTCCTTTGACCGAGATGTGGCGGGCGCAGAAAAAAGCTACGACATTATGTTTGACTGCTACTGCCGTATCTTTGATCGTCTTGGCCTGCGGTATCGCGCCGTGGCGGCGGATACCGGCGCCATTGGTGGCTCGCGATCACACGAGTTTCAAGTCATTGCCGACACGGGTGAAGACGCCATTGTCTATTGCCCGAACTCAGACTTCGCCGCCAATATCGAGCTGGCCGAAGCCGTGGCATTGCTGACAACACGTGCTGCACCAGCTGAGCCCATGCAGATTGTGCCCACGCCAGGCAAATCGACTTGCGCTGATGTGGCCGCTTTGCTTAGCCTGCCGATTGAACGCACGGTGAAATCGATTGTGCTGGCCACCGACACCAAGAACGACAAAGGCGATGTGGTGGCCACCAAGGTCTGGCTGTTGCTGCTGCGTGGTGACCACGATCTCAACGAAGTCAAGGCAGGCAAGTTAGATGGCTTTGCCAGCGGTTTTCGTTTTGCCACGGTTGAAGAAATTGAATCCCACTTTGGCTGCAAGCCCGGCTACCTTGGTCCGGTGAAGACACTAAAACCGGTGACGGTGATTGCCGATCGCACGGTGGCCAATATGAGTGACTTCACAACGGGGGCCAACCAGTGGGATCACCACATTCGTGGCGTGAACTGGGGCCGGGATCTGCCCGAGCCCGATATGGTGGCGGATATTCGCAATGTCGTGGAGGGTGACCCCTCGCCTGACGGCAAAGGAACACTGGCCATTCAACGCGGCATTGAAGTGGGCCATGTGTTTTATTTGGGGACCAAGTACTCCGAGGCCATGCGGGCAACTTATTTAGATGAGACCGGCAAGCCCGCGCTCATGGAGATGGGCTGCTACGGCATTGGTGTGACACGGATCGTGGGCGCGGCCATTGAGCAAAACCACGACGACAAAGGCATTGCCTGGCCGGTTGGTATTGCGCCTTTTGAGGTGGTGATCTGCCCGGTGGGTGCGGGAAAGTCAGAGCTGGTCAAGGCCGAAAGCGAGGCGATTTATCAAGAGCTGTTGGCGGCGGGTATTGATGTGGCTCTTGATGATCGTGACGAGCGGCCGGGTGCGATGTTTGCCGATTGGGAGTTGATTGGCGTGCCAGTGCGGGTTACGGTTGGAGAGCGTTCGCTCAAAGAAGGCAAGCTGGAATTATTAAAACGCACGGGCATGGTGGCATCGGCCTGCGAGCGCAAGGATGTTGTTTCGGCGGTGCGTGCCCTGATGTAAGAACATCACCGGGGAAACCAGGGTTCTCACTCAAGCGGCACCACAAAAAACAAAACGCCCGAATGTTTCGGGCGTTTTGTTTCGGTGATTCTGACGTGACGCTAGGGCCACGTCGTTGACGGCACACGGGTTTGTTACTTCACCGCAGCCAGACTCTTTTCGGCTTTGTCGACCAGCGGGGCACCAATCTGCGACTTCCATTTGTTGTAAACGCCGCGTGTGGCTTTTACAAAAGCATCACGATCTGCAGCACTCGGGGTGGTCACTTTTACGCCCAGGCCCTCAATAGTCTTCAGAAGTGGCTTGCCGGGCTCCACCAGACCAGTGCGGGCAATCGCGATTTGCTGTTTGCCTGCGTCAATGGCGGCCTTGCGAACGATCTCGCGGTCTTCCGGTGTCCAGCTGTTCCACACCTCTTTGTTCACCACAAAAATCAGCGGGTCAATCATGTAGCCCCACATGGTCAGATGCTTCTGGGCCACGGTGTGAAGTTTTGCTGCGGTGAAAATCGTCAGCGGGTTTTCTTGACCGTCTACCGCGCCCGAAGCCAAGGCTGGCTGCGTGTCGGCCCAGCTCATCTGCACGGGGTTGGCACCAAGGGCAGTGAACATGTCAATAAAGAGCGGGGAGCCCACCACACGGATCTTCATGCCTTTTAAGTCAGCCGGTACTTTAATTTCCCGTTTGGAGTTGGAGAGCTCACGAAAACCATTTTCGCCCCATGACAGTGGCACGACACCAGACTTTTCCAGGGTGCCAAAAATATCTTTGCCGACTTCGCCGCTGGTTAGGGCATCAATCGATTTGAAGTCTTTGACCAGGAAAGGCAAGGAAAAGAGGTTGAGCTCTTTCACCTGGGGTGACCAGTTAATGGAAGACCCAATCGCCATATCAATCACGCCTTGGCGAATCGCGGTGAACTCGCGGGTCTGGTCACCGCCAACCAGTGATGTGCCGGGGTACATCTTGATGTTGATGCGGCCCTTGGTGCGCTCACGAACCAAATCGGCCCAGATATCGCCGCCCTTGCCCCAGGGGAATGCGTTGCCCAGCACCACAGACAATTTGTACTCGGCCTTGTAGCCTGCTGGGACAGCCGCTTGTTGGGCGTGGGCAGCGCCCAGCCCAAAGCCAAGCGCCATGCCGATCAGGGCGACACCACGCACCATAGATTTGGAAAGAAATGTCATGCGAACAACTCCTTTTTGATGTGGAAGGAAACCGGGTTTAGTAGCCCATTGATCTGGGCAGCCAGAGCGCCAAGTCTGGAAACACGATGACGGCGGCCACCGCAATCAATACGGCGATGACGAACCACCAAACCCACGGAAATGTTTGGTCGATGGAAACCTTGGCCATCTTGCAAGACACCATCAGATTGACGGCCATTGGCGGTGTGAACTGGCCAACCGCCACCATCATGGTCATGAGAATACCAAACCAGACCGGATCCCAGCCAAAGGCCAGAAGAAACGGCGTGAGTAGCGGCACAAAAATCAGGAAGATGGATACGCCATCTAAGAACATGCCAACGATCAAGAGCAGCAACACAATGCAGGCCAAGGCCGCCGCGCTGCCGATTCCGCTCGAGAGAATGGCCTTGGCGATTGGGTCAATGATCGACAGGGTTGAGAGTGAATACGCAAAAATGGATGCCAAGCCAATGATCATCAGAATCACGGCCGACAACTCTGCTGCTTCGCGAAAGATCAATCCAAGATCGCGCACGCCAATGGTGCGGTGAATCACCATCCCCACAAACAGTCCGTAGCCCACGGCAACGGCAGCGGCCTCTGTGGGGGTGAACCACCCCAGTCGCATGCCCCCCAGAATTAATACAGGTGCAGCCAATCCCCAAGAGGCCTCTTGTAGGCTTTTGAGTAGAGGTGGCCTTGGTTCTTTGGCCTCATGGGCACCGAATTGGTGTCGGCGCGATAACCAAAAAGCAGGGATCATCAGTGCAAGCCCCACGAGCACGCCGGGGATCATGCCTGCTGCAAAAAGTGCGGGGACCGAAGCACTCGGCACGAGAATGCTGTACACAATCAGCGCGATGGATGGCGGAATCAAAATATCGGTTGAAGCTGCTGCGCCGATTACTGAGCCAGAAAATGCGGCGGGATAGCCCGCCCGCGCCATCGCCGCGATCATGACACCGCCCACTGCCGCAGCATTGGCTGGGCCAGATCCCGAAATGCCGCCCAGGAACATGGCCACTGCAATGGCCACCACCGGCAACATGCCGGGCCCACGGCCGACCAGTGCGATCGCGAGGTTAACTAGGCGTTGCGCAACACCGGAGCGGTCAAAGATTGATCCCACCAGCACGAACATGGGCAGCGCCAGTAAGGGGTATTTGGTCAGCGAGGCATAAAAATTCTGTGGCACCGCCAACAAACCGAACGTGGCGGTGTCCACATTGGCCAGGCCGATCGCCACGGCCGCGCCAATGCCCAGGGCCACGCCGATGGGCACGCCCGCCAGCATTAGCACCACAAACAGTGTGAACAAGAGCCCGCCGATCATAGGCTGCCTTTGCTGGGATCGTGTTCGACCATGCCTTGGTCTTGATCGCGTTGGCGAAAACGCTGGATCGAGCGTGCACAAAGAATTCCGCAAAAGATGGGCAGCCAGACGGAATACCACCACTTGGGCAGGCCAATGGCAGGCGAGGTGTCATCAAACCGAAACTCATCCCAGGCCATTTGTGCCGAAAGCACGCCCAAAGCCAGAAAGAACAGGGCATTGGCAATGGCTGAGACTTTTGCGAGTCGGGAGCGACGCGTTGCGCCACCGCCATCGAAAAAATATTCCACACGAATGTGGCTGTCCCGGGCAATTGCAGAAGCACTGCCGGCCATGCACAACACCAACATTAGAAAGCTGGAGATTTCCTCGGTCCAGGCAAAGGACTGGTCGGTGAAATACCGAACAAAAACATTGACCAGGGTGATCAAAAGCAGGGCTGCAAGCAGCAGGGCCCCAAGGGTGTCTTCTGGTAGTCGTTTCACTCGAATGACAGTCTGCAGAGAAATTTCATCGTTTTCCAAACCCACCCATGCCGCCAATGCCACCCAAGCCCTTCATGGCGCCCATGGCCCGCATCATCTTGGCCATGCCACCCTTTTGCATTTTCTTCATCATGTCTTGCATCTGCTCAAACTGATTGAGCATGCGGTTGACCTCTTGCACGCTCACACCAGCGCCTGCGGCAATGCGGCGTTTGCGGCTGGCTTTGAGTAGTTCAGGATGGGCCCGCTCTTTTGGGGTCATGGAATTAATGATGCCTTCCATGCGAGGAATGGATTTTTCAGCTTGGGAGAGATCAGCACCTTTGGCCGCCTGCTGCATTTGGGCGGGAAGCTTATCAATCAGGTTCGATAAGCCGCCCATATTGCGCATCTGGCCGATCTGCATTTTGAAATCATTTAAGTCGAATTTGCCGCCCGACTTAAATTTCTCGGCCATCTTCTCGGCCGATTTCAGATCAACGGTTTTCTGGGCCTGTTCAACGATCGCCAGAATGTCACCCATGCCCAGAATACGGTTGGCCATCCGCTCGGCATCAAAGGCTTCTAGGCCATCAATTTTTTCTGATGTGCCGACGAACTTAATGGGGCAGCCGGTCACGGCACGAACGGAGAGCACCGCGCCGCCACGGGAATCGCCATCGATCTTGGTCAGCATGACGCCGGTGAGCGGAATGGTGTCTTTAAACGCCGATGCGGTCCGGACCGCGTCTTGGCCCTGCATGGCATCGACGGTAAAGAGCGTTTCAATTGGATTGAGTGCCCGATGCAGTGCGGCGATCTCTTGCATCATGGCTTCGTCAATGGCCAATCGACCAGCCGTATCGACCAAGACCACATCATGCAGATGGCGCTTGGCCCAATCCACCGCCGCCTTGGCGATATCGACTGGCTTGGCATTCTCGGGCGTGGGGAAGAAGTCCACCCCGGCCTGCTCACTGACCAGACGCAGCTGCTCAATGGCGGCGGGTCGGTAGACGTCACAAGAGACGGTGAGTACTTTTTTCTTCTGAGTTTCTTTAAGCCATTTGGCGAGCTTGCCGACGGTGGTGGTTTTACCGGCACCCTGAAGGCCGGCCATCAAGACAATCGCGGGCGGTGTGGTGGCCAGATTCAGGCCGCGGCGCAGTTGGAGCGGATCGTCTTCGCCCGCCATCAGGGCCACAAGCTCGCGGTTCACAATGCCCACCAGCGCCTGGCCCGGTGTCAGGCTGCTCTGAACTTCTTCACCAAGGGCCTTTTCCTTGACCTTGGCGATAAAGTCTTTGACCACATGGAGCGCAACGTCGGCATCCAAAAGCGCGAGCCGAACTTCACGCAGCATGTCCTGCGTGTTGGATTCGGTCAGGCGGGCCTCACCCTTGATGGTCTTGACAACCCGGGCGAGCCGTTCAGTTAGGTTTTCGAGCATGCTGCGCTACACTGCAATCAGTATGGAAACCACATTTTACGGCGCTGTGACCCTGCTTGCTGGCATCGGCTATTTTGGCCTGGCCTGGCTGCACCGCTCTAGCGGCCAGGCTGCGGTGATGCCCTTGGCGTCCCGGGCTGGCCAGATTGGCCTGCTTCTGGTGATTGGGCTGCATGGCGCATCGCTACTGCCCAACTGGTTTCATCAAAATGGCCTGAAGTTTGGCTTTGCCATCTCGATTTCCTGGACGCTCTGGCTGGCGGTGGTGCTGCTTTGGATTGAGTCTTGGTTTCAGCGACTGCCGCCGATTACACGTGGTGTATTCATCGCGGCAGCGGTGTCGGTCGTGTTGCCCATGGTCTTTCCGGGCAGGCTGCTGACTAGCTCGGTGGACGGCGTCTTTCGCATTCATTTGCTTTTGGCCATGCTGGCCTACAGCACGTTCACGATTGCCGCTGCCACGGCCCTGGTCATGTTGGCCATGGAAAAGGCGCTGCATCAGACACGCAAGTTTTCAATCGATCAGCCTGGCTGGTGGCAGGGCCTGCCACCCTTGATTGGCCTGGATCAGATGCTGGTTCGCGTGGTCTTCTTTGGCTTTGCACTGGTGACGTTCACCCTGATTTCTGGAATGGCGGTTAGCCTTGAGCGTGGCTATGGCTTGCTGCGTTGGGACCACAAGACGGTCTTTACGATCGCCTCTTGGTGTCTGTCGTTGACCCTACTGCTGGGCCATCGCTGGTGGGGCTGGCGCGGCAAGGTGGCTGCACGTTGGACACTTGCGGGATTTATTGCGCTGCTGCTGGCCTATGTGGGCTCGAGTTTCGTTTTAGAAGTCTTGCTCAAGCGATAAGGAATAGCCATGCTCGGACGCATTCTGATCATCATGGTGTTGGTGGGCCTTGGTTTATGGCTGCTGAAAAAAACCATGGGCTCACGCAGACCACCCCCGAGCGATCAGGCGGCCAATCAGGCCAAACTGATTCAATGCGCCCACTGCGGCGCAAGGCTTCCTGCAACCGATGCCGTTTGGAAAGAGGGCCAGGGCTATTGCAGCATGACCCATCGTAATCTTGGCCCCCGATAGCCCATTTTTCTAAGCGTTCGATTGCGCCACGGGTTTTGAACATGGAGCTTCGATTTGATGCCCAGGGCTGGTTGATCGATGGCGCAGAAAAAATCCCATCGCCTCATGCAGATGAGCGGCCTACCGGGCTGCCCATCGATCTTTTGGTCATTCACAACATTAGTCTGCCTGCAGGAGTCTATGGAGGCGGCCACATCGAGGCCTTGTTTCAAGGCCGGCTTGATCTACAGGCCCATCCGTCATTTTCGGATTTGGCGGGGCTTCGGGTCTCGTCACACTTTTTCATTCGACGTGATGGGGTGATCGTTCAATTTGTTGGTCTCTATGGGCGGGCTTGGCATGCTGGTCAGTCAGCATTTCAGGGGCGCACAGCCTGTAATGATTTTTCAGTGGGGATCGAGTTGGAAGGCTGTGATTCAGATGCTTTCGCCGAAGTGCAGATGACCCAGCTCGCCAAATTGTCGGCGGCGATCGCCGATCAACTTCCTAGCCTGCGATGGGTAGCCGGCCACAGCGATATCGCACCTGGTCGCAAGACAGACCCTGGACCAAACTTCTCTTGGTCTGACTTTCTTGGCCGATTGAAAAACCGAGGCTGTGTTTTGCATCGGCCATTGCCGGATTCGCTCTAAGGGTTTTTCCGCAGTTCTAACGAAGCGCTTGTTTGGGAGAGGCCCAATTTAAGCGCCTTTCTCGGACTTTTCTGTCTGCAAGCCCCGCTCTATATGGGCCTTCAATATTTTTTCCAATTGGCATAAGGCTTTGGGCTGAAGATGCGGTGTCTCTGGGGGTTTTTTCTCAAAAAAAAGCACTTGCTCCGTTTTTCTCCTGACTACTAGAATTAGGTCCCGAACGACATAAAAACTACTAGATCTAGTGTTTTTAGGCGCCCCGTCGTAGCGCCCCGATCGCAACCACCACCAAACAAATCAATAAATTGAGGGAGTTCGTCCATGATGCAATGGAGCGCAGAATCACAAACCACCAACCCCCCATCTGGCGTCATGCCAGGCAGCATGGGCGAGTCGGGTCAAACCTTGGGCGGACTGTCTGCGCAGGCCAATATCTCGGACATTAAGATCATTCGGCGAAACGGAGCCGTTGTTGGGTTTGAGCCATCCAAAATTCAGGTGGCCATGACCAAGGCCTTTTTGGCTGTTCAGGGCAACCAGGGTGCGGCTTCTGCACGTATTCGCGAGATCACGGAGTCACTCACCAATCAGGTGGTGATGGCCCTGTTGCGCCGCCTGCCGGCTGGCGGCACCCTGCATATTGAAGACATCCAAGACCAAGTCGAACTTGGCCTGATGCGTTCGGGCGAGCACGAAGTGGCCCGCGCTTATGTGCTGTATCGCGAGCGTCGCGCTCAGGAGCGTGCCGCCAAACAAAAGGCAGACCCATCTTCGGTCGAGCATGCACCCACAGCACTGCGTATGCTGGTCGACGGCCAGCCACAGCCACTCAATCAGGCTTGGCTGCGCGACATCATCACCTCGGCATGCGCCGAGCTTGGCGATGCGGTCAGCGCTGACGCCGTGATGGAAGACACCGTTAAGAATCTCTATGACGGTGTGCCGCTCGAAGAGGTCTTCAAATCCGCCATCCTGGCGGCCCGCGCACTTGTTGAAAAGGATCCCGCCTATGCAAAAGTCACCGCCCGTCTGTTGCTGCACACGATTCGCAAGGAAATCCTGCAGGCCGATGTCCCGCAGGCCGAAATGTCTAGTCGCTACAAGGAGTACTTCCCTCGATTCATCAAGAAGGGCGTCGAGATTGGCCTACTAAACGAAGAGCTCTCCCGTTTTGACCTGCAGAAAATGGCTGCAGCGATTGATGCCAAGCGCGACCTGCAGTTTGATTACTTGGGCCTGCAGACCCTGTATGACCGCTATTTCCTGATTGATCGCAACGACAATTTCAGCGGCGAGGGCCGCCGTATCGAGATGCCTCAGGCATTTTTCATGCGGGTCGCCATGGGCCTGGCCTTAAATGAGCTAAACCGTGAAGACCGAGCCATTGAGTTTTATCAGCTGCTGTCGAGCTTTGATTTCATGAGCTCAACACCAACCCTCTTTAACTCGGGCACCACCCACTCCCAGCTGTCGTCTTGCTACCTGTCAACGGTGGCCGATGATCTCGATGGCATCTACGAGGCGATCAAAGAAAATGCCCTGCTCGCCAAATATGCGGGCGGCCTGGGCAATGACTGGACGCCGGTGCGTGCACTTGGCGCCCATATCAAGGGAACCAACGGCAAGAGCCAGGGTGTGGTGCCTTTTCTGAAAGTCGTCAACGACACGGCGGTTGCCGTGAACCAGGGTGGCAAGCGCAAGGGCGCGGTCTGCACTTATCTCGAGTCCTGGCACCTGGACGTGGAAGAATTCCTGGAGCTGCGCAAGAACACCGGTGACGATCGCCGTCGCACCCACGACATGAACACCGCCAACTGGATTCCTGACCTCTTCATGAAGCGGGTCATGGAAGCCGGTGAGTGGACGCTCTTTTCGCCTTCGGATGTGCCAGACCTTCACGACAAGTTCGGCAAGGCGTTTGAAGAGGCCTATGTGGCCTATGAAGCCAAGGCTGACCGTGGTGACATCAAACACTTCAAGCGCATGCCGGCCCTGTCTTTGTGGCGCAAGATGTTGACCATGCTCTTTGAGACGGGCCACCCCTGGATCACCTTCAAAGATCCCTGCAATATTCGCAGCCCCCAGCAGCATGTTGGCGTGGTGCATTCATCCAATCTCTGCACGGAGATCACGCTCAATACCAATGACAGCGAGATTGCCGTCTGCAACCTGGGTTCGGTCAACCTGGTCCATCACTTAAAGCCTGCCGTTGGCCGGCCCGGACTTGAGCTCGATCTCGACAAGATCCATCGCACCATTAAAACGGCCATGCGGATGCTCGACAACGTGATCGACATCAACTACTACGCGGTTGCCAAGGCCCGTAACTCGAACATCCGTCACCGCCCGGTCGGCCTGGGCATCATGGGCTTCCAAGAGGCCCTGCACGCCATGCGCGTGCCCTACGCTAGCCAAGAGGCCGTGGAGTTCGCAGACCGTTCCATGGAGGCGGTCTGCTACAACGCCTATTGGGCTTCCACCGAGTTGGCAGAAGAGCGCGGCGCGTATTCCTCGTTCCGTGGCTCGCTCTGGGACCGTGGCATTTTGCCGCTCGACACCCTGAAGATGTTAGCCGACGAGCGTGGCGGCTATGTGGAAGTGGATATGTCATCGACCCTGGACTGGGAGTCGCTGCGCAGCCGAATCAAGACCCATGGGATGCGCAATTCCAACTGCGTGGCCATCGCGCCGACCGCCACCATTTCGAACATCGTTGGCATTTCGGCCTCCATCGAGCCCACCTATCAAAACCTCTACGTGAAGTCGAACCTCTCTGGGGAGTTCACGGTGGTCAACGAGTATCTGGTGCAGGACTTAAAGAAGCTCGGCCTTTGGGACGAGGTCATGGTCGCCGATCTGAAGTACTTCGATGGCAGCTTGGCCAAGATTGACCGGGTGCCGCCTGAGCTGCGCCAGCTGTATGCAACCGCCTTTGAGGTCGACACTCGCTGGATGGTGGAGTGTGCTGCCCGCCGCCAGAAATGGATCGATCAGGCCCAGTCGCTCAACATCTACATGGCGGGGGCCTCTGGCAAAAAGCTAGACGAAACCTACAAACTCGCTTGGCTGCGCGGGCTGAAAACAACTTACTACCTGCGGACCATGGGTGCAACGCATGCTGAGAAATCCACCATTACGACCGGCCAGTTAAATGCAGTGCCAGTCGCGGGCGGTGTTGTCGCTGGTGCAGTTGCCGATTCGGCTGCCGGCAGCGATGTGAAGTTTTGCTCCATCGACAATCCAGAGTGCGAGGCTTGTCAGTGATGGAGTGATGTTTTGGAGTGGCAAGAATGCGACACGAATGTGCTCGCATTCTTGAATTTAAAAAAAAATTAAAAAAATGATTGCAACGTGAAAAATGTTCTTGCATTATTCGCGCTGTGTACAACAACCGAATCTCACGTTGCTTTCATTTGTCGATACAACCGTTTTCTAATCTGTGATCGTCAGACCTCTCTGGCAAAGAGGGGGAAAAAGTAAAGTGAGAGTCGAAATGCTGAACTGGGAAGATAGCTCCACCGCCATCGCACAAACGCCAAACCTGGCGACAGGTGCTTTGAATGCCACACCGGCCTTGCAGCCGGTCGCTGCGTCCTTCACGCCGCAGGCCCAAGCGCCTGCTGGTGTCGGCACCGCATCCGCTGTGCCTTCACAGGACTCTGCGCAAGCCCGCCGCGTCCGTGTTGAAGACAAGCGCATTATTAATGCTGCAACCGACGTCAATCAGTTGGTGCCGTTTAAATACAAGTGGGCCTGGGAAAAGTACCTGGCCGGCTGCGCCAACCATTGGATGCCCCAAGAAATCAATATGTCGCGCGACATCGCGACATGGAAAGACCCCAACGGACTGACCGAAGACGAGCGCCGCCTGATTAAGCGCAACCTGGGCTTTTTTGTGACCGCGGATTCATTAGCGGCCAATAACATCGTGTTGGGCACCTACCGCCATATCACCGCGCCCGAGTGCCGCCAGTATTTGCTGCGTCAGGCCTTTGAAGAGGCCATCCACACTCATGCCTACCAGTACATCGTGGAATCCCTGGGCCTGGACGAAGGTGAAATCTTCAACGCCTATCACGAGGTCGCCTCGATTCGGGACAAAGACGAGTTTCTGATCCCCTTTATCGATACGCTGACCGACCCGGAATTCAAGACTGGCACACCGGAAGCCGACCAAAAGCTGCTCAAGTCTCTGATCGTATTTGCCTGCCTGATGGAAGGTCTGTTCTTCTATGTGGGTTTTGTTCAGATTCTGGCCTTGGGTCGCCAGAACAAAATGACGGGTGCTGCCGAGCAGTATCAATACATTCTTCGCGACGAATCGATGCACTGCAACTTCGGCATCGACCTGATCAACACCATCAAGCTGGAAAACCCCCACCTCTGGACGCCCGAGTTCCGGGAAGAGTTGCGGGGCCTGTTCCAAAAGGCAGTAGAGCTCGAATATCGCTACGCTGAAGACACCATGCCACGCGGTGTGCTGGGCTTGAATGCGTCGATGTTCAAGTCCTATCTGCGTTACATCGCAAACCGTCGTTGCCAGCAAATTGGCCTGGAGCCAATTTTCGGCAACGAGGAAAACCCGTTCCCCTGGATGGCCGAGATGGTCGACCTGAAAAAGGAACGGAATTTCTTTGAAACCCGTGTGATCGAGTATCAGACGGGCGGCGCACTGTCCTGGGAGTGACAAAAGGGTGACTCCAGGTCTGCGCCACACAGAATTCATTAGCGTTGGGGGCTTGTTCTCTTGCGCAAATGAATGGTTCGGACCGTCCGGTGCGAATCCCCTTTTGTTCTAGCTTGAAGGAGTACTCCATGGCTGAAGAAGCAAAGAAGAAAGCAAAGAAGCGTCCCGCAGCAAAGAAAAAAACTGCGGCCAAGAAACCTGCTGCTAAAAAGCGCGCAGCTGCTAAGAAGCCTGCCGCTAAAAAGCGCGTAGCTGCTAAGAAGCCTGCTGCTAAGAAAGCTGGCGCTAAGCGTAAGGCTGCTAAGAAGCCCGCCGCTAAAAAGCGCGCAGCTGCTAAGAAGCCTGCCGCTAAGCGTAAAGCCGCTAAGAAGCCTGCCGCTAAGAAAGCTGGCGCTAAGCGTAAAGCCGCTAAGAAGCCTGCTGCCAAGAAAGCTGGCGCTAAGCGTAAAGCTGCTAAGAAGCCCGCTGCTAAGAAAGCCGGCGTTAAGCGTAAAGCTGGCAAGAAGCGCGCTAAGAAAGCCGCTGCTGCGCCTGCCGCTGCTGCAACGCTGTCGAGCACCTGGCCGTTCCCAACGGGCAGCCGTCCGTAAGCAGTCTTTCGATCAGAATTTTCTGATTCGAAACCTTAAAAGTCCCGCCCTGGCGGGACTTTTTTTATGCTCCTCCGTCTGCCCGTATCATTGCCACTATGAATATTCTCTGGTTAGCCATCAAGACAGTGGGAAGCCTATTTGTGGTGGCCTGCCTGCTGCGCGCCTATCTTCAGGTGGTGCGCCTGCATGCGCAAAACCCCATTAGTCGACTAACTTTTCAGATGACGGATTGGATCGTGCTGCCGTTGCGGCGCTTACTGCCTGGGTTTGGCGGGTTTGACTGGGCAAGCGCCTTGGCTGGGCTGTTGATTGCCCTGGTGTTGGTGGTGATTTTTTATTTTCTGATGGGGGTGGGGCTCTTCGCCGACAGCCCCTCTCTACAAAAACCAGTGCGTCCTTTTGGTTGGTTGGTGGCCTTGGCCGCCCTGTGGATGCTGTCTTGGTCGCTCCAGCTGGCGGTAGTGTTGCTGATCGTGAGTGTCGCGCTGTCGTGGTTAAACCCGCTGCATCCATTAAAGCCTGTGTTTGACCTGTTGGTGGCCCCGATGCTGCTGCCTTTTCAAAAACTTATGGGCCGGGGGCCAGGCCGTCAGGCAGGCCTAGATCTGTCGCCGATTGGCGCTTTTTTGATGCTGCAAATTGCAAGTGCCGTCATCGCCGAAATGGAATCCGGCGTGATGCGGCACTTGTTTTAGTGGTTTGATCGCCGCCTTGTTCTGGCGGCGCGGACTTATTTGCTGATTCGCAGTACGCCACCGCCGCTGATCACGCGCACCCGATCACCGGCTTTCACGTCCACATCCGCTTCTTGAACAATCACACGGGTCTCGCCCGAGTCATATTTCACGATCACCTCTAAGCCTTCGCGCTGATTGGACTGGTTCTCAATGGCCTGGCCTGCCACCATGCCGCCGATGGCACCCAAGACAGTGGCGATATCTTGCCCACGACCGCCACCGGCTGAACTGCCGGCCAGGCCACCCACCACGGCACCACCAATCACACCGATGCCTTTGCTGTCTCGTTGAATCATGACTTTGCGAACGGACTCCACCGTGGCCATACGCACGGTCTGTTCCCGCTGTGTCTCATCAGCACGATAGACGGCAGAAGAACTGCTTTGGGTGGCACAGCCCGAGACCAGAACAGCAAGCCCGAGTGCTGCGGTAACGCCGACCATGGCACGCAACGATGGCTGTTTCTTGGATGGGATGGATACAGATGGGGTCATGATGATCTCCACAAGTAGTCGATAACTGGGTTATTCCAGATGTGACCCAAGTCGGCTTGCCGAATCGGGGTAAAGCGCTTTCAGATGCTGTGCAACGATACGCGGGTCCACCGGATGGTTCTGGCCGCCACGATGCACCACTTTCATAGCACCCATGATATTGCCCAAGCGTGCACTGTCGATCAATGAGGCGCCCTTTGCCAGGCCGAAAAGAAGGCCGCCACGGAAGGCATCGCCGCAGCCCGTTGGATCCACCGCCTTGTGACCAAAAACATTTGCTGCATCTAGGCCTTCGACACGCGTCATGCCGGATTGTTCAATCAGGTCCACCCCTTCTGCACCCCGGGTCACGATTAGCCCGCCTGGCACCCGTTTGGCCAACGCAGAAAGCGATGTACCAAGTTTTTCGGCCAGCATGTGGCCCTCATAGTCGTTCACTGCGACCCAGTGGGCCTGCTCAACGAACCCATCGAGTTCGTCAGCGTTGAACATGGGCATGGCCTGGCCCGGATCAAAGACAAATGGAATCTTGCGGCCGGCGAATTCGCGGGCATGGCGCAGCATGGCATCTTTGCCATTGGGAGAGACGATGCCAAGGCGAATCTCTTCGGTTGGTAGACCGACTTCCCCCGCACGGCTCATGGCGCCAGGGTGGAAGGCCGTGATTTGGTTGTCATCCATGTCGGTGGTGATAAAGGCCTGGGCACTAAAACAATCATCGGCGGATAAGACCTGGCTGGTGTGAATACCAAGCTGCTGTAAGCGTTGCAGATAATCCGCACCGTCTTTACCGATCGCGCCAAGCAGGCCGCAAGGCTGGCCCAGCCCACGCAGGGTGTAGGCAATATTTGCTGCACAACCACCAAACTCTTGTCGCATTTGCGGGGCGAGAAAGGCCACGTTCAGCATGTGTACCTGGTCGGGCAAGATATGTTCACGAAAGCGGCCTTCGAACACCATGATGGTGTCAAAGGCAATCGAACCACTGATTTGAACCGACATAAAGACTCTCTTTGCAATAAACGGTTGGAAATAAACAGGCCACGCACCCGGTATTCGAGCGAACGAATCCTATTGTGGCATCTGGCCGAGTGTGCCAATACAGACCCACCCGTCTCGCTCCTGCAGTACTTCAAGCGTCCCCAAATGCTGTGACAGCGGCTGATAGCAGGCCAAAATCTCGTCGGCCTGGCGGGCCAGGATCCCAGATAACAGCAGGGCCCCGCCCGGGCGGGTGAATCGTGTGAGTGCTGGTGCCAACACCTTTAAAGGTTGGGCCAGAATATTGGCCAGCACGATGTCAAAGCTGCCTTGCAGGTTTTGTTCGGCATCAAAGGCCATGATGTTGGCGTGATTGGCAGCAGCGTTGTCTTTTGCGGTTTGGACAGCGATGGGATCGATATCTACGGCAATCACCTCTTGCGCGCCAAGCTTGGCGGCAGCAATGGCCAAAATGCCAGAACCGCAGCCCATATCCAAGACGCGCAGCGTGCCGTGCTTGGCAGGTTTGGGCCCCTTGTCCATCACGCGAATCAGCGACTCGAGACAGAGTTGTGTCGTGGCGTGACTTCCCGTGCCGAACGCCATGCCAGGGTCGAGACGAATTACGATCCCTTGCTTTTTGAATTCAGGCGGTGGTTCGGTCCAGTTTGGACCAACCCATAGTGTTTGACCGATGACCAGCGGTGTGAACTGCCGTTGGGTCTCACGGACCCAGTCTTGGTCGGCAATCTCACGGATCTCCATGGCCGCGGATTCAAATCGTGAATCCTGGGCACAGAAGTCTTTCCAAAACGACACCGGGTCGGTGTCTTGGTCCAGCAGTGCGACAAACTTCGAAGAGGGCCAGGCCTGGACATCCAGTGGCATGCCGGGCTCCCCAAAAATCGGCTGCTCGGTGGGCCGATCGGCCTGCGCATCCTCCACGGTGACCGAGAGTGCGCCAAGCGCCATCAGAAGATCTGAAATCTCATCGGTATCGTCGAGCTCGGTCTCGAAAACCAGTTCACGCATGGGGCTTATCGATCGCGTTCTCGTGCGGCCAGCATGTGCTCCAAGTAGTGAATCGATGTTCCGCCGTCAATGAAGTGGGTATCCCGCATGAGTTCACGGTGAAGTGGCACATTGGTTTGTATGCCCTCGACCACCGTTTCGGATAGGGCGATCTGCATCCGTGCAATGGCCTGCTCGCGCGTGTCGCCATAGACGATGAGCTTGGCAATCATGGAGTCATAGTGGGGTGGCACAACATAGCCACTGTAGGCGTGGCTATCCACACGAACCCCTGGCCCGCCCGGGGCATGCCAGGTGGTGATTTTCCCCGGCGAGGGCGTGAACTTATAGGGGTCTTCCGCATTGATTCGGCACTCGATGGCGTGGCCCTTGAAGTGGACATCTTTTTGTTTGAAGCGAAGCTTCTGGCCGCTGGCCACGCGAATCTGCTCTTGAACAATATCAATGCCGGTGATGAGTTCAGTCACAGGGTGTTCCACCTGGACCCGCGTGTTCATCTCAATAAAGTAGAACTCATTGTTTTCAAACAGAAACTCAATCGTGCCAGCACCGCGATAGCCGATGCGCCGGCAGGCATCCGCACAGCGCTCACCGGTTTTGTCGCGAAGCCGGGCGAGCAATTTGGGTGCGGGGGCCTCTTCTAACACTTTCTGGTGGCGACGCTGCATGGAGCAGTCCCGCTCGCCCAGATGGACGACATTGCCGTGGTGGTCGGCCAGAATCTGAATCTCGATATGCCGAGGGTTCTCCAGGAATTTCTCCATGTAGACCTCGGGATTGTTAAAGGCTGCGGCCGCCTCAGACTTCGTCGTTGCAACGGCATTAAGCAAGGCTGCCTCGGTGTGGACGACACGCATGCCGCGTCCACCGCCACCGCCGGCCGCTTTGATGATGACGGGATAGCCAACACTGCGGGCGGTGCGGATAATTTCCTTTGGGTCATCGGGCAGGGCACCGTCTGAGCCGGGCACACAGGGCACGCCCGCAGCGATCATGGCCCGCTTTGCGGCGACCTTATCGCCCATCATGCGAATCACATCAGCGGTTGGGCCAATGAATTTAAAGCCACTGCGTTCGACACGCTCTGCGAAATCGGCGTTTTCTGACAAAAAACCATAGCCAGGGTGAATGGCCTCGGCGTCTGTGACTTCAGCTGCTGCAATGATCGCCGGCACATTGAGATAGCTCTGGCGTGATGGTGCCGGTCCAATACAGACGGACTCATCGGCCAGCTTCACATATTTGGCGTCGGTGTCGGCCTCGGAGTGGACAACCACTGTTTTGATGCCAAGCTCGCGGCAGGCCCGCTGAATTCGCAGTGCGATCTCGCCGCGGTTGGCAATTAAGACTTTTTCAAAAAGAGCCATGAATGCGTCCTGTTAGCCGATCACAAACAATGGCTGGCCGAATTCCACGGGTTGGCCGTTTTCCACCAGGATTTCTTTCACCACGCCGGACATATCGGCGGGAATCTCGTTCATCAGTTTCATGGCTTCAATCACGCAGACTGTCTGGCCTTCGCTGACACTGGCGCCGACCGACACGAAAGGCTCTGCGCCTGGTGCCGAGGCACGATAAAAGGTGCCGACCATGGGGGATTTGATGACCTTGCCCTCAGGCGCTGCGGGGGCGGCTGCGGCAGTAGCGGCACCAGCCGACTCTGTCGCAGAAGCGGGGGCGGCCTGTGCTGGAGCACTCACCACGCCAGTCGGCGCGGCGTAGACATGACTGATATGGGAAGTCTGTGGGCCACCGGCCGATTTAACGATACGGACTTTGTCTTCGCCTTCGGTGATTTCAAGTTCCGAGATGCCAGATTCGGCAACCAGATCGATCAAGGTCTTGAGTTTTCTTAGGTCCATGGTGGATCGTTCCTTTGCGACTTGTTTCTTTGATTGGTTCATTGTTTATTGGTGAACTTTCTGGGCAGCAAACCGCAAAGCGGCCTGATAGCCCGCTGGCCCAAGGCCGCAGATCACGGCTTCGGCCAGGTCGGAAAAATAGGAGTGGTGGCGAAATGCCTCGCGACGGTGGACATTGGAGAGGTGGATTTCGACAAAAGGAATGGCGACAGCGGCCATCGCATCCCGAATTGCGACGCTGGTGTGCGTAAAAGCGGCGGGGTTAATCAGGATAAAGCTCACGCCTTTGGCGGGTGCCTGGTGCAGGCGATCAATGATCTCGCCCTCGTGGTTGCTTTGGAAGCACTCGACATTTAGCCCCAAGGATTTGCCCTCTTCAACCAGGGTTTGGTTAATTTGGTCGAGCGTGGTGGTCCCATAAATTTGGGGCTCGCGAAGGCCAAGTCGATTCAAGTTCGGGCCATGTAGGACCCAGATCAACGAAGATGACGACATCGGCAACCCTCCCAAGGATTCGATGCCGTGGATTTTAGCGCGTTTCAGAAATCCATGATTTGAGCTCTTCTTCGCGTATCCTGCCGGCTTTTTGCTTGATTATTCGGTTTTTCTCGTCGATTAGTACCGTATAAGGCAGGGCATCAACGGCATTCCCCATCTTTTTGGCCAACTCGGTTCCCGCGCCACCGGTAATCAGCAGGGGGTAGCTAAACGTCTTGTTCTGCAGGAATTCCCGGACATTGGATGGTGAATCAACGGCTAATCCCACTACTTTGATACCTTTTGACGACATTTCGCTGTGAAATCGTGAAAGTTCTGGCATCTCTTCGATACAAGGGGGGCACCAGGTGGCCCAGAAATTCACCAGGGTGAGCTTTTCCCCGCGGGTCGAACGTAGCGGGGTGGTCTGGCCTTTTGGGTCGGGGAAGCTCAACTCAAAAACCCAGTCGGCCGGGGTGGATACCGTGTTTGGCTTGATCCGCCACAGGCCAATGGCGACTCCGGCAATCAGGGTGATGAGGCCAACGGCCACGAGAAGAGATCGGCGATTTTTATTCATGATGATTTTCTGGGTCAGTGGAAGCGGTGGTCTGTGCCAAAAGAGACTTCAGGCCAGCCAAGTCCAGTCGTTGGACACGGCCGCGGCCATCCGGTTTCAGGGCACCCCGCTGGTCGGTCTCAGGGTAGACGGCAATCGTGGCCAATTCACCCTGCCATTGCATGGCCAAGGCTTCCACGTCTGGCTGGCCAGGCCGAAAGTGGGGCAGGGTACCAGCCTCAGCTGAGATTCCTTGATGGATCAAAAAAAGCCCAAGGGCCTTGGCGTTATCGGCGAAACATTGGATGTGGATGTCGCTGTGTTCGCCCGCTGTCCCATTGGCAATGGCTCCCGTGATCGTTGGCGCGAAGTCCCGAAGCAGTTCCATGAGTGCCAGGGCCTTTCGACGCAGGCTAACCAATCGGGCGGGCTGCGTGTCTGATTGGAAAATCTGCTGATACTCGCGTACCGCATCTTCAACCTCTTCATTTGAGGGCAACACTTCGCGGGCAATACGACTGCCCTTTGCGCCAGTGAGTCGCTCATAGGCTTTGCGCTTGGCACTCTCGTAATCAAAGCCGTCCTCTGCGATCAGGCTGGCCGCTGCGGCGGCGATCTCTGCCCGCAGGCCTGTGGCGGTTGGGTCGATAAATTCCATGGGCTGCATTATGCCCATCGCTACAATGGGCGCATGCATCTTCACATTATTGGTATTTGCGGCACCTTCATGGGCGGTGTGGCGCAATTGGCCCGCGCCTGCGGTTACAAAGTCACGGGCTGCGATGCCAATGTCTACCCGCCAATGAGCACCCAGCTCGAGCAGGCGGGCATCACCCTGATGGAGGGCTTTTCTGAAGATCAATTGGCGCTTAAGCCCGATGTCTGGGTGGTGGGTAATGTGGCCCGTCGGGGCATGCCTTTGATTGAAGCGCTGTTGAATCAGGGGGCGCGGCTACAGTCCGGGCCCCAGTGGCTGGCTGAAAATATTTTGAGTACCCATCGTATCCTTGCGGTGTCAGGCACCCATGGCAAGACCACCACAAGTTCGATTCTGGCTTGGCTGTTGGAAGACGCTGGCCTTTCGCCATCTTTTTTGATTGGCGGCGTTCCGGAAAATTTCGGCGTCTCTGCGCGATTGTCGGCAGCCAGTAATACCCGGCCGCCATTTGTGATCGAGGCCGACGAATACGACACCGCCTTTTTCGACAAACGATCAAAGTTTTTACATTACCGCGCAGAGATCGCGATTCTGAACAATCTTGAATTCGATCACGCCGATATTTTTCCAGATCTTGCGGCCATTGAGACTCAGTTCCACCATTGGGTACGGACTCTGCCTTCGCAAGGCAGGCTGATTGTGAACCATCAAGAGTCCGCCCTTGCCCGTGTGATCGCCAAGGGCGCATGGACACCGGTCAACGCATTCAACGACCCGGCAGGCTGGTGCATTCATGAGTTCCAGCCCGACAACAAGACAGCTCCCAATTCAGCAAGATCGATTGATGGCATGGACCGATTCGATGTTTGGTTCGAAGGGCAGATCGTGGGCCATGTGGAAAGCCCCCTGACTGGTGCGCACAATCGCAGTAATGTCTTGGCAGCGATTGCTGCGGCGGTTGCTTATGGTGTGCCGGCAGCCACGGCTTGTGCCTCGGTAGCGCGCTTTGAAGGTGTCAAGCGCCGCATGCAAGTGCGCGGCGATGTCAACGGCATTGCCGTACTTGATGATTTTGCCCACCATCCAACGGCCATCGCGACGACAGTAGCGGGATTAAAAGACCAGATGCGCCGTGCCGGAGAGTCTGGCCGCATCCTTGCGGTGATCGAGCCGCGATCCAACACCATGAAGCTTGGGGTCATGGCGGCCAAGCTTGCCGACAGCCTGACGGATGCTGAACTGACTTTTGCCTATTCAGGGGGTATCGATTGGGACCTGACTTCGGCTTTATCGCCGCTTGGGTTGCGCGCTCAGGTTCACCCAGACATGGACCATTTGGTGGCTGCAATTGCCTTAGCGGCAAAACCCGGTGATCGCATCTTGGTCATGAGCAATGGCGGTTTTGGCGGAATTCACGAAAAAATTCTTTCGGCCCTGCGGTCGGGTGCGGCCGGGTGTCAGACACCGCGCTCGGGTGTTGGCCACTAAAGCGATCAGACCATGTTTGTATTATTTGAAGAAGATGGCAGCTTTAAAGTTGCCACTCTTTTTTCCGAGGCCGATGCCACCATTCAGGTCGAGACCCCCACAGGCAAGCGCAGCAAAATCAAACGCAATACGGTGTTGTTGATGTTCACCACGCCGGCGCGGGATGCCTTGCTGCCGCAGGCTCAGGAAATTGCTGCGCAATTAGAGCCGCAGTTTCTTTGGGAGTGCGCCCCAGCTGAAGAATTCGCCTTTCAAGACTTTGCTAAAGAAGTCTTTTCTGAAACACCGAGCACGGCCGAGTCGGCCGGGCTGCTGCTGGCCCTGCACCAGGCCCCGATGTATTTTTATCGCAAGGGCCGTGGCCAATATCGGCGCGCACCAATCGAGTCGTTGCAGGCCGCACTCGCCGGGGCAGAGCGCAAGCGATTGGCGGCCGAGGCTCAGCAAGCGCTCCAAGAGTCGATCGTGGCGGGCGGTATGCCAGCCGAGATACAGGCGCAGGCGTTGTCGTTATTAATTCGGCCCGACAAGCAATCGATCACCTACAAGGCGCTTGAGGCGGCGGCCAATGCATTGCAGACCAACCCGGCCCGACTACTGCTGGACCGTGGCGCACTGCATTCGGTCTACAGCCTGCATCGGGCCCGGTTTATGCACCAATGTTTTCCGGCAGGCACTGGGTGTTCGATTACGGATTCTGAACTGCAGGCCACAGCAGAGCTGGCTGCCAAGCAGTCTTTACCGCAGGCCACCAGGCCAGCTTATTCCATTGACGACAGCACCACCACGGAAATAGATGACGCCTTTTCTTTAGAGGAAATCGAAGGCGGTGGTTGGCGGGTTGGTATTCATATTGCAGCACCGGGCATTGGCATTACGCCAGAGAGTGCTCTGGGAAAGTTTGCCCGTGAGCGTGCTTCGACCGTGTATTTTCCGGGCGACAAGATCACCATGCTGCCCGAACCCATTGTGGCCGCATTTTCTCTTGACGAGGGCCGTGAACAGCCGGCGTTATCGCTTTATGTGGAGTTCGATGCGACGGGAGAAAAGCGATCTAGTTATTCCAAAGTAGAGCGGGTGCGAATCGAGAAAAACATTCGCCTTGGGGACTGGGAGTCAGTACTTGATTCCGCCTTTGATGAGATTGATCCACAAGCGTTGCCCTGGGCCGGGTTAAAACCCATGCTCATGATTGCCCGTGGCCTGCGTGCAAAACGCGAGCAAGTCCGGGGCAAACCTGAAATCACAGGCCGGGTGGACTTTAATTTTTACGTCGATTGGAATACCAACAACCCTGAGGCAAGCCTTCATGGCGACGGTGTGCCAAGAATTGTGGAGCGGCGCCGTGGTTCGCCCGTTGATGTCTTGGTCTCTGAATTCATGATTTTGGCCAATACGACCTGGGGCGATGTCTTGGCGCTTGCACGATTACCGGGAATCTACCGTGTGCAGACCATGGGCCGTGTGCGCATGCAGACCCAACCCGGCCCACATCAGGGCCTTGGGGTCGACAACTACATCTGGGCAACATCGCCACTGCGGCGTTATAGCGACCTGATCAATCAGTGGCAGATTCTTGCTGTACTGGGCCAGCGGCCGCCGGTCTTTAAAGGCAATGAGGCCGATTTATTTTCGACCGTGACCCAGTTCGACACGGTTTACAACCAATATGGCGATTTTCAGGATTTGATTGAGCGCTATTGGGCCCAGCGTTGGATTGGTCGGCAGCATGGGTTGATTGAACAAGAGTCTTGGTCTGCCATTGCCCAGGCCAAGTCGGTGCGTGAGCGGGCGGTTGCGCTGCGTGAGGGTGCATTCCGGCTGCGCCGAGCCCCCATTGTGTTTCGCTGCCCTGATGCCCCCGTCTTGAGTCCCGGCGTGGAAGTAGAAGTGGAGCTCTTGGCAGCCGATGCATTGGAGCTTGCTCTGCAGGCAAAATTTGTAGCCGTCACATCCCAAGGTGTTGCCACGGAGGAAGAACCGATGAGTTTAAGTGAACACTATGCTGTTCTTGGGCATCCCATCTCACACAGCAAATCACCATGGATTCACCGTCAATTTGCAGACCAGACCCAACAGGCCATGGATTATCAGGCGATTGAAGTCGTGCCTGAGCAGCTGGCCAGCGAGCTAGAGCGGTTGATTCAAGCAGGTTATGGTGGCGTTAACCTGACGGTGCCGCTCAAAGAACAGGCCTTTGCGCTGGCCCAGAGTCAGGATTGGGAAGTGTCGGATCGGGCCATGGCCGCCAATGCGATCAATACACTGTGCTTCGGCGCCAATGGTTTTGTCTCGGCAGACAACACCGACGGCATAGGATTGGTCAGAGATCTTGAACGTTTACTGGGGGCAACAGGCGCGTTGGATGATCAGCGGGTCTTGCTGATCGGTGCCGGTGGTGCGGCCCAAGGGGTCATTGGGCCGCTGCGGGCTGCTGGTGTGCGCCACATTCGAATTGCCAATCGCAACCTTGAGAAAGCCCAAGCAGTGGTTAGCCGTTGGGCGGCAATTGATGCCACTTCTTCCGAGTGGCTGTCGGCCATGCCGCTAGAGTTACTCGCCGAGGCGGAACAGCTCTCCGCTGAAGATCCAGATAAACGGCAGTTAGATGAGATCGTGATCAATGCGACATCGGCCAGCCTTGCGGGTGCCACGATTGCGATCCATCCGTCTCGATTTGCCAATGCCCGCCTGGTCGTGGACATGATGTATGGGGCATCAATGACCTCTTTTCTGCAACAAGCCCAGGCGGCCGGTGCGGCTATGGTGGCCGATGGCCTGGGCATGCTGGTGGAGCAGGCCGCCGAGGCGTTTAGTCTTTGGCGGGGTGTCCGGCCAGAAACTGCTTCGGTCCTGAGCCAATTGCGTTTACAGTTAGCGGCAACTTAATTTTCTGGCCACGAAAAGCGGCGATCAAAGCAATCTTGACCTGTTGATTTAATGACCGAACAGAACCTGACTCCAACGCCGATACGCGACCCCGAGGCCGCGCAGCTTGCACTCGTCGAAGTGCAGGAGTTATTGGCGCGCCAGAAGGTCGAGAGTCAGATCGTGCATCGTGAGCAGCATGCGGTAGGTTCCGATCGTCAGGCCTTGGTCGAGCAGCTGGTGGCCAAGCAGCAGCACGCGGCTCTGCAGGGCCGACTCGATCAATTGCACCCGGCCGATATTGCTTACATCTTAGAAGCACTACCACGCGAAGAGCGTCTCGCGATTTGGGATCTGGTCCGCGCCGACCGCGAGGGTGAAATTCTGGTGGAGGTCTCCGACGCTGTCCGAGAAACGCTGATTGCGTCGATGGATGTGGAAGAGCTGGTCGCAGCGGTTGAGACGCTCGACACAGATGATCTTGCGGCCCTTGCGCCTGACCTGCCTGAAGAGGTGGTGGAAGAGGTCAGTGAGGGGTTGTCCATCGAAGAGCGCGAGCAGCTTCGCGCGGCCATGTCATATCCCGAGGGTAGTGTGGGCGCCCGTATGGATTTCGAGATGGTTACCATTCGTGATGATGTGACGCTTGAAGTCGTGTTGCGCTATCTGCGGCGTTTCGATGAACTGCCTGACCATACCGATCAGGTCTTTGTAGTAGACCGCGATGAGAAGTTGTTGGGCTCACTGCCGATTTCGAAATTACTGGTGCACGAGCCAGAGACGATGGTCAGCGATGTCATGGTTCGGGAGTTCATGACCCTGCATCCCCATGACGATGTGGGCGAAGCAGCCCAGGCTTTTGAGCGATATGACTTGGTGTCCGCCCCCGTGCTCGATCACCACGGGGGACTGTTGGGCCGACTCACGGTGAATGAAGTGGTGGACGTGATTCGTGAAGAGGGCGAGTCCGATGTCTTTGCCCAGGCCGGTCTGCGCGATGAAGAGGATTTGTTTTCATCGGTATGGGAGTCAGCAAAGAACCGCTGGCTCTGGCTGGCTTTAAATCTTTGTACGGCATTTTTTGCTTCCCGCGTGATTGGGGCCTTTGAGGGCACGATTGAACGGGTGGTGGCATTGGCAGCTTTGATGCCGATTGTGGCAGGGATTGCCGGCAATTCGGGTAATCAGACCATGACGTTGTTTATTCGCTCCATTGCGCTTGGTCAGGTCAATGCCAAGAATGCGCCCCGTGTGTTTGCCAAAGAGTTTGGCATTGCCGGCTTAAATGGGCTGGTCTGGGGCTCGATTGCCGGGCTCTTTGCCTGGTGGCTTTACAGCGACTCAGATCAAGGGCTCATGCTGGGGCTCACCATGATGCTGGCGATCTTGCTGAATCTGCTCATTGGCGCGCTCATTGGCATTTTGGTGCCGCTCACACTCGAGCGGCTTGGCCGAGACCCGGCCATTGGCTCGTCGGTGCTGCTGACCTTTAGCACCGACTCCATGGGCTTTTTCATTTTCCTGGGTCTGGCGACTTTGTTTTTTGCCTAGCGAAGCCAGTTCTCTAACTTGAGGTTCGGAATTCTTCGAAACTCGCGTTCATTGTTCGTGACGAGTGTTGCATTTAGAGAAATCGCCTGGCTTGCGATCAACTGATCCATGGGGCCGATGGGCAGCCCTTTCTTTTGCAGGGCATGACGGATTCTTCCGTAGACCCAAGCGGCATTACTATTGAAATCCACCACCTGGAGGGGAGCAATAAACTTTTCAAGCGCAATTTGATTCTTTTTGGAAAGGGATTTTTCGACGCCAAACGCCAATTCAGCCACAGTGATACTCGACAATGCGATTTCCTCAATAGTGTGTTGACGGAGGCGGTCGAACACTTCTTTTGGTTTCTCGTTAATGATGTAGATACAGATATTGGTGTCCAGGATTTTCATTTACGCAGCTCTGGTCGTGACTGATTTCCGGCCTGTTCCCGTTCCACTTTGAACCCCCGCTCGAATTCAGAAACAGCCGCTTCCACGATCGACCAAGCGTCTTCCTTGGGGATTAATAAAACTCCCTGATCTGTTTTTTTGATGTAAACCTCTTTGCCTGCAAAGCGATAGGCTTTTGGCAGTCTTACTGCCTGACTGCGTCCGGTTTGGAAAATTTTTGCGCTATCCATGAGGGCTTGGCTCTTTTGGTATGTCTCAATGATAGATATCATAAGGGGGCTTATCCTTTCTGACAAGAGAAAAAGCCCTAGTTTTGCCTTTGCGCCGGCCCTGTTTCAATCAGTCACTCGGGCTAAGTCATTTGTTGAGCCTCTCCTGTCGTATCGTTCCAGTTAATCGCGTGTTTTAGGACCAATTTTTATGCTTGAAATGTCTTCTCTTTTGATGCTTCTTGTTGGCGTTGCGCTCGGTGCCGCGTTCATGGGTTGGCGTTTTGCAAATGCACAACGCCGGAATGCGGAGCAGCTTGCGGCGGTGTCAACTCAATCTGCAAGCGAGGTTGCCAATGCGAAAGCAGCTAGCGCAGCCGAAATCGCTAGGTTAGAAACAGAATTGAATGCTGAGCGTCGGCAGTCTTCTGAGAAATTGCAGATGCTTCAGGCTGCTCGGGAAGATCTTTCGAATCAGTTCAAAAATTTGGCCAACGAGATTCTTGAGGAAAAATCAAAAAAATTTAGCGAGCAAAATAAGTCAAGCCTGGGCGAACTGCTTGAGCCACTTAAGACGCGGCTCTCACAATTCCAAGGCAAGGTCGAAGAAGTCTATGTGCAAGAGGGTAAGGATCGAACCGCCCTTGCCGAACAAGTTAAGCAGCTCATGGAACTCAACAAGCTGCTGAGCGATGATGCAAAAAATTTAACGAGTGCTTTAAAGGGTTCGGCAAAGACTCAGGGTAATTGGGGCGAATTGATCTTGGAAAGAGTGCTCGAGGCCTCTGGCCTGCGCAAGGGGCAAGAGTATGTGGTTCAACAGAGCCACACCCAAGAAGACAACTCTCGACTTCAGCCTGACGTTGTGATTTATCTTCCCGAGCGCCGACATCTGGTGGTGGACTCGAAAGTCTCCTTGGTTGCTTATGATGCCTTTGCTGCAGCGGAGACTGACGCCGAGCGGGAAATTGCTGTGAAGCAGCACTTAGAGTCAGTTCGTAAGCATATGAAAGGGCTCTCTGATAAAAATTATCAGACAATTTACGGGATCGAATCACTGGATTTTGTGCTGATGTTCGTGCCAATTGAGCCTGCATTTATGGCAGCGGTGACTCATGATCGTGGATTATTCATGGAGGCCTGGCAAAAGAATGTTTTGTTGGTTAGTCCGTCGACCTTACTTTTTGTGGTGCGCACTGTTGCCCATTTGTGGCGTCAGGAGGCGCAGAGTCGTAATGCCCAAGACATTGCCAACCGTGGCGCGGAGCTCTATGACAAGTTTGTTGGCTTTGTGAAAGATTTCGAATCAATTGGTGACCGAATTCGTCAAGCCCAACAGGATTACGATGCAGCCCACGGCAAGCTCACCAGCGGCCGGGGCAATGTCATTCGTCAGGCTGAGATGCTGAAAGAGCTGGGCGTAAAGCCGAGCAAGAGTTTGCCGGACACACTGGTGGGGCTTGCATCACCCGATAAGGAGTGATCGCCGCATCAGCCGGTGATCAATACCCGCCTCGGAAAAGACGGGGCCCTCTGCAACAAACCCAAGCGATTCATAAAAGCCCAGTGCCTGACATTGGGCGTGCAGAAAGACTTCCTGGTGGCCTTGGTCTCGCGCGGCTTCAATCAGTGCGGACAGCAATAGCCCGCCAAAGCCCTCGCCACGGAATTCTTTTAAGACCGCCATGCGGCCAATGCGGCCGTCGGGGCAGAGCCGGCCAGTGGCGATAGGTTCTCCGTCTAGCGTAATCACGGCATGGATTGATACCGCGTCTAGTTCATCAAGCTCTTCTTCTGCAGGGACTCGTTGCTCATCGACAAAAACTTTGAAACGAATCGGCGTGGCCATCTCGGCACATTTGCCCCAATCGCCAAGAATTAGTTTTGAGCCCATAGTAATTGGTGGCTAGTCCCCAGACTCGTCTTGTTGCAGACGATCGGAATGGAGTGTGTCATGCCGGCTGGGCAGCCAGGCCGCACCGCGCACACCCGATGCATCACCGTGCATGGCGGGTAGCAGATGGGTCTTGGTAGGCTGATCCGAGAAAATCCACTGCTGCCATCGCTTGGGAATTTCTGTGTAGATCTCATCGATGTTGCTAAGGCCCCCGCCCACCACAATCACATCGGGGTCCAGGATATTGATCACCATGGCCAATGCGCGGGCCAGTCGGTCAAAAAAGTTTTCCATCACGGTCATCGCAATCGGATCGCCGGCGCTGCGCTTTTCTAGCAGGGCCTCTACATTGGTGATCGTGCTGCGGCTTGCTGCATTAAATTCTTTGACCAGGGCAGGCCCGCTTAAAAAGGTTTCAATGCAGCCTTGCCGACCGCACCAGCAGGGGTTTCGATGTCGTTCGTCTTCTTGCTGCCAGGGCAGGGGCGTGTGGCCCCATTCGCCAGCGATGCCATTGGCCCCCACGACCAGTTTTTTGTGCAGTACTAACCCACCGCCTACACCCGTGCCCAGAATGACTGCAAAGCTTGATGTCGCATCGCGGGCTGCACCATCGGTTGCTTCGGATATCGCCAGGCAGTTCGCATCGTTTGCGACCTCGACCCGATGACCGATGGCTTGCTCTAAATCTGTCTTGAGTGGTTGGCCGTTAAGCCAGGTGGAATTCGCGTTTCTGACTCGACCATCTTTGGGGGAGAGCGAACCGGGGATGCCCATGCCAATTGAAAAATCAGAAGCACTGTGGGCCTGCTGCGCATCCTTAATTAAGCCAACCACTGCCCGCAGGGTCTCGCCATAGTCGTGTCTTGGTGAGGAAATGCGTTTGCGCCAGACCACTTCGCCTGATGGGCTCAGCAGTGCTGCTTCAATTTTTGTGCCACCAAGATCAATGCCGAGCCGAAACATTATTGGCCAAGCCAGTCCCGCAGAATCTCCTGCTCATGCTGGTTCTGCATGGGCGGGGTGATGCGATATTGCACGGGCGTTTCTGAAAAACGAATCGGATTGGCCAGCACTCGGACATGGCCACGACTAGAGGCTTCGTGCGGCATGCTAACCACGGCACCACGGGCTTGCACATGCGGATCATCAAAGACCTGGGCCAAGGTGTTGACTGGCCCGCAGGGCACGCCTACTTTTTCCAGCGCATCAATCCAGTGCTGCCGGCCCTGACGTTGTAAGGCCACTGACAGCTTTTCAATTAAGACTTGACGATTTTTGACGCGTGCAACATTTGTTGCGTAATCTGGGTGCGCCCCCAGTTCGGATACGCCAATCGTGTCGCAGAGTTTTCGGAATTGACTGTCGTTGCCCACCGCCACGATGATCGGGTCATCGGCTGTGGGAAAGACCTGATAGGGCACGATATTGGGGTGGCCGTTACCGAGGCGCTGTGGATTTTTTCCGCTTTCTAAAAAGTTGGTGCCGGCATTGGCCAGCCATGCAATCTGCGTGTCGAGCAGGCTCACGTCGATGTACTGGCCTTGGCCCGTTTGATCACGGTGCCGCAGGGCCGCCAGAATACCCACCGTAGCGTACATGCCAGCCATGACATCGGCCACCGCCACGCCGACTTTCATGGGTTCACCATTGGGCTCACCGGTCAAGCTCATGATGCCGCCCATGCCTTGAATCAGAAAATCATAGCCAGCACGGGGTGCGTAAGGACCGGTCTGGCCAAAGCCCGTGATAGAGCAGTAGATCAGCCGCGGGAACTTCTCTTTTAATTGCTCGTAAGACAGGCCATAAGCCTTTAATCCGCCGACCTTGTAGTTTTCAATCAGGATATCGGCTTTTTCCAAAAGCCGATGAATCAGTGCTTGGCCTTCACTGGATGCGATATCAATTGCAATCGACCGTTTGTTGCGGTTGGCACACAGGTAATAAGCGCTCTCGGTGGTGGGCTGGCCATCTTTGCCGGTGACAAACGGAGGGCCCCACTTGCGGGTGTCATCCCCTTCGCCGGGTTTTTCTACTTTAATCACATCGGCACCCAAGTCGCCGAGCAGTTGTGTTGCCGATGGGCCGGCCAGAATTCGGGTGAGATCCAAAACCCGAACGCCTTGAAGTGCCATGGGTTGCATAGAGAAACTCTTCTTTTAATGCGTCATTGAAAAAATCTCAGGGTCGACGATAGCTGCCAGATTTGCCGCCATGCTTTTCAAGCAGCTCGATATCGGTCATGGTCATGCCACGGTCTACAGCTTTGCACATGTCATAGATGGTCAGCAGGCCCACCTGCACAGCAGTGAGCGCCTCCATCTCGACGCCGGTTTTGCCGGTGACTTCTACTGTGGCGGTGCACTCAACGGATGAACGCTGCCCATCGGCGAGATCATGAAGCTCAAACTCAACCGCAACCCGAGACAGCATGAGTGGGTGGCACAGGGGGATCAGATCGGCTGTTTTCTTGGCCGCCTGAATAGCGGCGATGCGGGCAATGCCGATCACATCGCCTTTTTTGGCATCGCCCTGGCGAATCTTTTTCAGCGTCTCGGGCTGCATCAGAATCCTGCCCCGGGCGACGGCGGTTCGATGGGTGTCGGCCTTTTCGCCGACATTGACCATATGGGCCTGGCCTGCGGAATCAAAATGGGTGAAGTCAGTCATAGACCCTATGATAGAGCGTATGCCCAAGAAAAATTTGTCGTTTTCCCGTCGTTTGACCGCAGCCGGCCTGGCGCTGGCGTGCCTTGCCACATCCTTTGGTCCGCTGCGCGCCCAGTCTATTGGCCGCGGCATTGACAACCTGCCCTCGCTTGGCGAAGCGTCAGTTGACGAGCTAAGCCCCGCCGCTGAGCAGCGCCTGGGCGATCAGATTTTTCAAGAATTTTTACGGATGGGGGTAGTCCATGACGACCCCGAGGTGACTGATCTTTTATCCCGTCAGGCCAATCGATTGTTGTCCGCTTCGAACACACTCGGCCATAGTTATGACGGCAGGCCTTTCCGCTTTTTCCTGGTCAAAGATCCCAGCATCAATGCCTTTGCTTTGCCGGGTGGCTATATCGGTGTTCACACCGGGTTGATTACCGCTTCTGATCGCGAGTCGGAAGTCATGTCCGTCTTGGCCCATGAAATTGGGCATGTCACCCAGCGCCACATTGCACGCATGTTTGGGCAGCAACGGCAGACCTCGGCCGTGATGATTGCGGCTGCAGTGTTGGCGGCCATGGCCGCCAAGGGTAGCCCCGATGCCGCCATGGGCGTGTTGTCACTTGGGCAGACGGTGGCAATCCGTGAGCAATTGGCGTTTTCACGTGATGCTGAGCGCGAGGCAGACCGGGTTGGATTGCAGATTCTCGCCGAGTCAGGCTTTAACCCCACGGGAATGTCGTCCATGTTTGAGCGGCTGAGCCAAGCCGGCAGGCTTTATGACAACAATGCCCCAGCGTATCTGCGAACCCACCCGCTGACCACAGAGCGTATTGCGGATATTCAATCGCGGCTGCAGAGTGATCCGGCCGTGATACGCGTTGCCCAGCTGACCGCTACTCAATCCAACTCAATCGAATTTGATTGGGTGCGCGCCAAACTCACCGCGCTGGCTGACCCCAAGGTCGATAGCTTGCGAGTTGCACGCCAGCGTTTCGAATTGCGCCTGAAGTCATTAAAACCAGATGCCGCGCTTGAGCAGGCATCTATTCATTACGGTATTGCATGGGCAGCACTCTCGCAACGGGATTTCACTGCAGCACGGCGTCACCACCAGATGGCAGAGCAGGCTGCGATTACTGCCCGAGTGATCGATGCCACCACACCTTTACTGGCCTATTTAAAGCTTCAGATCGCTATGCTGTCCGCAGCCGATGCGGATCAGCGGCGCGAATTACAAAGCATCGCATCCCAAACCGTTGTCCAGCATTCAGAGTCGCGTGCTTTGCTTAGAAGCGCAGCAGAGGCCTACTTAATCAGTGGCGCTTCGGCCGACACAGCGGCACAGACAGCAAGACAAGTTACACAGCAGTGGCCTTGGGACCCGCAGGCGTGGGCCTTGCTTGGCCGGGCAGAGGCCGCCCGCGGCAAACGCACCGCGCAGCATGCGGCTATTGCCGAACAATATGCGTTGTCGGGCGCTTATGCGGCCGCGATTGAACAGTTGACGCTGGCCCGGACTGCTGCCGATGCCGATTTCATCACCCTGTCTAAGGTCGATGCACGGCTTACAACGATGCGGGCGATGTTGCGCCGTGAACAGTTGGAGCGTCAGCAATCAGGCCGTTGACCGCGTCCGTGACTTGGTGGGGTGCCAAGTCACGTAAACAAGCGGTGGTCCCCAACGGGCATACCCGCTGAAAACACGGGCTACATGAGAGATTGAGGGACAAGGCCCGGGCGGTCTTGGCATGCGGTGGCGTGTGATGCGGATCGCTTGACCCAAAGATGCCAACCACAGGCACACCGAGTGCGGCGGCCGCATGCATCAGACCAGAGTCGTTGCTGACCGCAACACGCGCCAGCGAAATCCACCGAAAGGCCTCAAGCAATTTTGTCTTGCCGGTGAGATTTAAAATTTGATCCGCTGGTGTGGCCGCAGCACAGATGGCCGTAGCCGATTCCATATCTTTAGGCCCACCCACCACAACTACTGCCCGATCGTCTCGGCCTGCTAACCAGTCATTGGCCACTTGCGCAAAGTAGGCCGCGGGCCACTGTTTCGCGGGGCCGTATTCAGCGCCCGGGCAAATCGCCATGATCGACTTTTGAATAAACGCATCAAAGGCTTGCTGACCCAAACCATGGTTGCCGAAACTGGCAATGGCAGTGGGCATCACCATCACCGGCCGATGCTGGCCGAAGCGATCAATCGCAGATCGATCAATCGCATGATCGGCCAAGGCCAGATATTGGTCGAGCATGGAGGGTCTTGACCCCCCGGTTTGATCCACTGCAGGGGCAAGTGTGCGGCGATCATTAATCAGCCAATAGCGTGATTCGCCAAGCATGCCGCGCCGCATGGGAATGCCAGCAAGCCAGGGCACAAGTGCTGATTTCAGCGAATTCGGTAGCACCACGGCTGTCTGATATTGACCGCGAAACCTGCGGGCAATGTCGCGTCGCAGTCCCCATTGCAGTTGGCCATGGACAAAGCTAACGGTATGGATTTGGCGAATGTCGGGGCAGCACTCGTATACGGCGTTGACAGCGGGAACAGCCATGACATCCACCGCCCCATACTCTTGGGCGAGTTGATGAATTAATGGCAATGACATGATGGCATCGCCCACCCACTGTGGTGCGATGACTAAGGCGGCTCGGCCGCCGTTGAAATTAGTGGCCGTGGACTTTTGCACCCGGCTCAAGCTGATACGTCGTGCCGCAATACGGGCAGCGTGCTTGGCCCTGATGTGTGACGTCTAAAAACACCCGGGGGTGATGGTTCCAAAGCGGCATCTTTGGGTTGGGGCAGTGTGCAGGCAGGTCCTCGGCCTTGAGAATGACCGGGGACTGCTGCTGAGCCGATGTTGCATCAGAGGACATGCGGTCTCCTTTTGCGATTAGACCGGATAGATCCAGTGGCGATACTGCGATGCTTTACCGGCCACCACATCAAAAAATAAATTTTGTAATTTTTCGGTGATGGGGCCACGCTGTCCTGCTCCGATGGGCCGATCATCCAGCTCACGAATGGGGGTGACTTCTGCGGCAGTGCCAGTGAAGAAGGCTTCGTCAGCACAGTACACCTCATCACGTGTGATGCGCTTTTCAATGACTTCAATCCCAAGGTCGCGGGCCATGGTCAGCACGGCATCACGCGTAATGCCATCTAAGCAAGAGGCCAAGTCGGGCGTGTAGAGCTTGCCGTTTTTCACAATGAATACGTTTTCACCCGAGCCTTCGGACACATAGCCATCGGTGTCGAGCAAAAGCGCCTCGTCGTAGCCATTAGCGCAGACTTCCTGGTTGGCCAGAATCGAGTTGATGTAGTAGCCGCTTGCTTTGGCCCGCACCAACGATACGTTGACATGGTGGCGTGAGAATGACGATGTCTTCACACGAATGCCCTTTGTCAGCCCCTCTTCACCAAGGTAGGCGCCCCAGGGCCATGCCGATACCGACACGTGAATTTTGTTGTCGCGGGCAGCAATACCCAGCTTTTCGGAACCAATCCAGATGATGGGGCGGATGTAGCACGACTCTAGATTGTTGCGCTTCACGACCTCTTTCTGCGCCTGCTCTAGCGTTGTTGTATCAAACGGCACCTTCATCTGGAAAATCTTGGCCGAGTTCATCAGCCGCTGGGTGTGCTCTTTCAGACGAAAAATTGCGGGGCCAGAGGAAGTCTTATAGGCCCGAACGCCTTCGAAGACGGCCATGCCGTAGTGCAGAGAGTGCGTGAGCACGTGGATCTTGGCATCGCGCCAAGGCACGAATTCACCATCTAACCAGATCCAGCCATCACGATCGGCCATTGACATGACTTGCCCCTGTTCAAAATAAAGTAAACCGACATTTTAGCGGACCTGCCCCTCTACAATTTGGGCCATGCAAGCGCTAAAGCGGCTTTTCACCAGCCTATCCGACCCGAATGCCCGGATGGCGGTTCAAGACATGTTGCCGGCCGCCGTGGCCATGGTGGCCTGGGGGGCGGTGACGGGGGTGGCCATGGTCCAGTCGGGCTTAACCCCACTTCAGGCGGTGGGTATGACGTTTATGGTCTATGCGGGCTCGGCCCAGCTCACCAGCCTGCCGCTTTTTGCGGCCTCCGCCCCGTTTCCCATCATCTGGGCCAGCGCTTTGATTGTGAATCTGCGCTTTGTGATTTATGCCGTGGCGGCAAAACCGTTTTTCAGACACCTGCCGCTAGGCCGCCGCATCATTTATGGCTTTGGCATGGTCGATGTTTTGGCCGCGCAGCTCTTGCGTCGGTTTGATCCGGCCCGCGCCGAATCACCGGCGCTCTTACACGATGTCCAGGCCGATCAGCAGGCCCCCGTGCGCTACTTTGAGGCGGCCAGTCTCATGATGTGGGCCGTCTGGCAGACCAGCTCCTTAGCGGGTATTTTCTTGGCCCAATGGATTCCGTCAGCTTGGGGCCTGGAGTTCGTGGCGACCCTGGCGCTGATTGCGTTGCTGATGCCCATGATCACGGATCGGGCGGCCCTGATCTGCGTGGGGGTTGCGGGGGGCGTTGCGGCCCTGTGCGTATCACTGCCGCTTAATCTTGGCCTGTTGCTGGCGGTTCTGGCGGGTGTTGCAGCGGCCATGGTCTTTGATGGAACACCTAAGGAGCGTGTCTTGACGAATGAGGGCACCGCAGATGGATCATGAGTTGTACATATGGCTTGGCCTGGCGGGCCTGATGGCCATGACCCTGCTAACGCGATGTGGTGTGTCGGTGTGGCCGCGGCCCATCACCTTAGCCCCCCGTTTACAACGGGCCTTGCGATTTGCGCCGATGGCGGCGATTGCTGCGGTGATTGTGCCAAGTGTGCTGGCCCAGCCGGCCAGTGCGGGCTTTTTTGAACTGATGCATCCGAAGACCCTGTCGGTGGCAACGGCTTTACTGGCCTGGTGGTTTACCCGGCAGATGGCCACCTGTTTGCTGTCGGGGCTGTCGGTCTATGTGATCTTGAAACTGGCCTTCGGCCTTTAGGTCCTGGCCCGCTCGTGAATTGATTGCAGATCACGAATGGGACTGGGCGCATCGCGAAACACAAACTCCCATAACGCACCTACGTCTTGCCGTTGGAGGGCAAACTCTTCGGGCCCAACCCGAGCGGAGCCCGCGCCAGAGAGCCGTTCGGCGTGCTGCCTGCGGCGAAACTCGCGATAGGCATTGCCAACCCGTTGGCCAAGATCAGCATCAATCAGGCCCAGTTCACCGGCGATTCGGAGTAGTGCGATATTGCCCAGATTGCCGGTAAGCACCGGATGGTCGTGACTAAAGCGCAGCACCAGGGTCTGGACAATAAATTCAATGTCCACCATGCCGCCTTGGTCGTGCTTAATGTCGAACAAGTCGCTCGTGTTGGGGTGGCCTTCATGCATTTTTTGTCGCATGGCCAGCACCTCTTCAAGCAATGGAGCGACATCCCGCTTTAAGCGCAGGATCCGTTCACGTTCTTTTTCAAAAGCAGCGCCAATGCCGGTGTCTCCGGCGCAAAACCTTGCCCGCGTCAGAGCCTGTTGCTCCCATACCCAGGCCCGCTGGGTCTGATAATCAATAAAGCCATCAAGCGATGTCACCAAAAGCCCAGCGTTGCCATTGGGCCGCAGCCGCAGATCAATCTCAAACAAAGTGCCCGCTGATGTAGCGGTGGATAACCAGACATTCACGCGCTGGGCAAAGCGGGCGTAGATCTCAGAGGCCATCTCATGATCATCGTCGTATAAGAAGATCAAATCCAAATCAGAGGCATAGCCCAGTTCTTTGCCGCCAAGTCGGCCATACGCAATTACAGCAAAACGCGGCGTGTCGAGGTGACGCTTGGCCATGGTGGGCCAGACCGTATCCAACGTCACTTGCAAAACGGCATCCGCCATGGCTGACAGGTGGTCGGATAGTTTTTCTAAGGGCCAGCGGCCATCCAAATCTTGTACCAGTAGCCGAAAGAGATGGGCATGGTGCACTTCACGCAGCGCATCCATTTGTTGCTCAATGTCGGCCACGCCATTTAGGCTAGCCTCAGCAACGCGTGCAGACAGTTCGGCCCGAAACGCCTGATCATCGGGCGGCGTCTCGATTGATCGTGTGTCCAGTAACTCATCTAACACGATCGGGTGTTGGCGTAAGTAGTCTGCCGCCCAGGCCGATGCGCTCACCACATGGGCCACGCGCGACAGTGCGTTGGGAAATTCGTCAAACAGAGCCAGATACGATGCCCGCCGGCCAATGGCTTCAATCAATTGATTCAGTCTTGCTAGCGTTTGTTCTGGGTTGGGTGACTCGGCAGCGATGGTTTTGATCTTGGCCGACAAACGCTCAAGCCGGGATGCCCGATCATTGGCCACGGGGGCGCCAGGCTCGATCGGAACACTCGCAAACAAGGGCTCAAACGACTCACGAACAAGCTGCTGGGTGGATTCCAACTTAGCGATAAAACGTTCTGGATCATCAAAGCCCATGGCCCGCCCCATGTGGGCAATGGCATCGGCCTTGCCTGGCAAGACATGGGTCTGCGCGTCGTCAAAGTATTGAAGTCGATGCTCAAGGTCGCGCCAAAATTGATAGGCCTCTAGCAAACGATCTGCTTCTTCTTTTCCGAGACGCCCGCTTTGCGCCAAGTGACGCAGGATTTCTCGTGTGCCCTTGGCCCGAAGCGGCTCTTCCTTGCCGCCACGAATCAATTGGAAGAGTTGGGCAATAAACTCAATTTCTCGAATACCGCCTTGTCCGAGTTTGATATCGACAGGGGAGCGTTCTCCCCCCATGTGTGATTCGCGGTTAGATTGACGGCGCGATGCCTCTTGCCGAATTTGACTATGCAGGTCGCGAAGGGCGCCCAATACGTTGAAATCCAGATAGCGGCGAAACACAAAGGGGCGCACCACATCGTAAAGACCGCGCACCGATTGGGCGAAACTTGCCGCGTCTTGCACGCGATGCTGGTTGACGACGCGGGCCTTGATCCATGCATAGCGCTCCCACTCCCGGCCCTGCACAATGAAGTATTCCTCGAGCATGCCAAGACTGACCGCCAGTGGTCCTGCGTCCCCATTGGGCCGCAGCCGAAGATCCACGCGAAAGACGATGCCATCGGCGGTGAGCTCCCCCAGGAGTGCCGCCATTTTCCGACCGACTTTGGTAAAAAAAGTAGTGGTGTCGACAGATTTTGATCTGGGCGTGCTGGCATCGGTCTCGCCATCTTCTGAGAAGACATAAATCAGATCCACATCAGATGAGACATTGAGTTCACCACCGCCAAGCTTGCCCATGCCGATAATCATCATGTCCTGGGGCGCACCACTGGCATCTCGCGGAATGCCATGTTGCGCGATTGATGTGGTCATCGCGCACTGATACGCCGCATTGACGGTCATCTCGGCAAGGGCGGTGATGCTTTCTAGCGTCTCATCGAAAGAGGCCTGTTTGGCAAGGTCACGGGCCATGATGGCCAGCACCACACTGTTGCGAAACTGGCGCAAGGCGCCGGGCATGATTTCGGCGGCTTGGTCAGAACAAGGATCCGCAGATGGCCAGCAGGCTTGAAAGTGGGCGTGTAGCCGCTCAGCGCTCAGGGGCTGGGACACATCGATGACCTGGCCTCGGGCGAGCACCCCAGGCAGCACCCGCCGCGCAAAGGCAGAGTGGGACAGGGCAGCAGCATAGCCGGGCAAGTCGGGGATTTGATCGACGAGATGATCTTGGCTCAGCATGTTTTTTGAGTTGGCCAATCGACGCTGGTAGGGAAAGGAGGTGTCCTGTGCAAGAATTCTGCTCATGCTAACCCAAGCACTAGGCCGCTACGAGCCAGTTGTTCGGACCGTGATTCGTGTGGCCGCCTATCTGGCGGTCGGATTCTCGGCCATGCTGCTTATTGGCCTGCTGCTCATTCGGTTTTGGCTCTGGCCCTCGGTGCCACAGTGGCAAAACGATGTCTTGGCCAAGCTTGAAACTCAGCTCGCGCCCCAGGGGCTGACACTTCGTATCGGTTCGGCCCAGGCGGACTGGGAATCCTGGTATCGGCCCAGGCTACAGATAAAAGACATCCGCCTGCTGAGGGCCGATGGTCAATCCGTGATGTCGGCTGATCAGGTGCAGGCCATCCTTGGCCCACGTTCTTTGGCCATGCTTTTGCATTGGCAGCCAATTTTTTCAGAGCTTCGTCTGGCCAATCCGAGTGCTTTGGTGGAACGCCGTCCATCGGGTGAGATGGTTGTTGCGGGGTTCTCTCTGGCAGGCGAGACTGCAGACCCATCGGTCTTGAATTGGTTGTTGCGTCAGGGCCGGTTACGAATTGATGGGGGTGCGCTGACCTGGCGCGATGATCAGCGCAACAAATCAGCCGAGCTTCGCGACATTACCTTTGCCATGAACAACTTTGGCCCCCGGCATGCCTGGGCCCTGCGGGCGACACCACCGTCGGCCCTGGGCGAGGGTTTTGTCTTACAAGGAAAATTTAATCACGGCCTGTTTGATCAACCTTCGGCAATTCGGGATTGGACCGGCGAGACCTTTGTGCAGTTTGACCGGGTCAATCTGTCAGAGCTCTTCGGTTTTGTGCACTTGCCAGAGCAGACACCATTAAAAGTCAATGCTGGTCAGGGGGCGTTGCGGGCTTGGATAGTGGTGCGTGCCCAACAGATTGAAGATTTAACCGTTGATCTCGATCTCACCGGGGCGTCGTTGCAGTGGGGCACCACACGCCGACCCATGACATTGCAACAACTCTCGGGCCGGGTAGAGACCAGGCTGTCTGCCAAAAAACAAGATGTGGTGCTCACCAATATCGGGCTGCGTTCAGCCCAACTGCAAGAGGCAATCAATATTCCATCGGCCCGCCTGAATATTGAGCAGCTGAGTGAGGCGGGTGATTTGTCGGTTGCGCTTTCTGCCAAGACACTCGACCTCTCGGCGGCCATGTGGTTTGCCGAGCATGTGCCGCTTCCAGCAGCCTGGAAAAAAAATCTCACAGAGCTGCAGCCGCAGGGCCGGTTTACCGACCTAAAGCTGACCTGGCGGGAGTCCTCTGCCCAGATCACAGGTTTTTCATTGGACAGTCGATTTGATCAGTTGTCGTTGGCGGCAGGCAAGACCCGCCCAGGGTTTAGCGGCCTGTCGGGTCGCGTCGAAGCCAAGGAGTCGGGTGGCGAACTCAGCCTGGATAGCCGCTCTACCGCGCTGAGTTTCCCAGGGGTGTTTGAGCAGCCGCGATTGGACTTGGATCGGTTGGACGCGCAGTTAAGTTGGAGATCAGAAAATATTCTTACGGCAGATGGCCAGACGATCCGCCCAAGTTTTGCTGTGTCAATCAAAAAACTTTCCTTGGCCAACCGTGACACCGCCATTGAAGTGGCCGGAAAATTTGATTGGCCTGGACACGGCGCTGGTGTTGCTGCCCTAGATGGCCGAGTGCTTCGGGCAGACCCCACAAAAATTCATCGTTATGTACCGCTTCAGGTTGGCGCCGACACCCGCGCCTGGCTAAAAAAATCTCTGTTGGCATCAAAGCCGTATACCGCCACGTTTGCACTGCATGGGCCACTGGATCGTTTTCCGTTTCGTGATGAGCCGCAGCATCGATTCATCGTCAAGGCACAGGCCGATGCGGGGAGTATTCTCCCCGCGCCAAATTGGCCAGCGATCACCAATATTCACGCCAATGTGATCTTCGAGCGGCAGGCCTTTCGCATTAACGCTACCGGCGCAAAGTTAAACGATTTGTCGTTTTCGACAGTGACCGGCAAGATCGACGATGTGGAGGCGGCCAGGCCCATCTTGGTGCTGGACGGAAGTCTTAGTGGAGATGCGCAAAAATTAATTGACGCCACCAACCGTTCGCCACTGAAAGCAGACCTTGACGACGTGACTGCGGAGATGCGGGCCCGCGGTAACGCGAATTTAAATCTTGCGTTACGGCTTGATTTAGACAACACCGACCGGTCTCAAGTGGCCGGCAAACTCTCTTTGGCGCGTGGCAGTACCTTTCTTTTTTCGGAGTCGCTTCCAGAGATCTCTACCCAGTTTGCAGAAATCACTTTTGATCAAGATATGGTTCAGGGGCTGGATGTGCAGGGCCAGGCCCTTGGCGGCGCTATTCGCATCACGAACCGCCCGCCACCAAAGGGCAGTAAAGATCTGAATGTTTTGATCGAGGGGCAGGCCACCGCGGCTGGTTTACAGCAGTGGGCTGAGCAGTCTCTGGGCATGTCATTGAAAGACACCATGTCCGGCATGGCCCGTTACTCTGCATCGGTCACATCACGCGGTAACGCCACACAGGCAAGAATCGAGTCCTCACTCGAGGGCCTATCGACTAATTTCTATGGGCCCTTTAAAAAACAGGCCCGGGACAACTGGGGTTTGAAAATTGATCTCCAGCGCACAGCCGCCACGACACCAGGTGGTTATGGCGGAGATTCTTGGGTGATCACCAGCAATCAGCAGCATGTCAATGCCAAGATCAATCGCAGTTTAAGCGCCCGTGGCGAAACCCAGATTGATTTGGATTCGCGCGATGTGGCTGGACAATTCAAGTGGATTCCGGCGCAGCAGGCGGCAATGAAGTCGACTAAATCGGCCACGGCGCCGCGCCGTGCAGCAGTGCTGCAGGCCAGACTCTCCAGGCTTTGGCTAGAGAAATCTAAAAAATCAGACGAAGCAAGCGAATCTGATGCGATGTCGGATTCGATTGCCGAGGATTGGCCGGTGGTGGATCTGTCGGTCGAAGACTTTCGCGTTGGGGAGAGGGCCTGGGGCAAATTGGAAGTCCAGGCCTCACCGGTGGCGGCTACCCGCAGCTGGGAAATCTTGAAGTTTGCGTTGACCAATCCCGATGGTGTTTTAAGTGGCCAGGGCCAATGGAGTATGTTGAAGTCCCCTGCCCGTGGCGCGCCTCGGTCCAGAACATCACTCAGTGTGGAATTGCAGTTGAAAAATGGTGGTGCTTATCTGGTGCGTTCCGGCTACCCCAATGTCGTGAAAGACACCAGCGGCAAGATCGAGGGCCGCCTGTTTTGGCCTGGCTCCCCCATTGAATTTTCGGGTGCTGCGCTCAATGGCGATTTGAAATTGGATCTTGCCCAAGGCCAGTTTCTCAAGGCAGAGCCCGGCATCTCGCGGCTGGTTGGCGTGTTGAATCTGCAGTCCCTGCCGCGCCGAATCAAGTTGGATTTTCGCGATGTATTTTCCGAGGGCTTTACCTACGAAAAAATTAGCGGTGATTTGCAGTTCAATAGCGGCCGTGTCAGCACACAGAACCTAAGAATTCTGGGCATCCAGGCCTCGGTCTTGCTTGAGGGCTCGGCCGACATTAAATCCGAGACACAAGATCTTCGGGTGTTGGTCTTGCCGGAAGTCAACGCAGGGCTTGCTTCGCTTGGCTATGCGGCGCTCGTTAATCCTGCGGTGGGCCTGGGGGCCTTTATTGCCCAATACATCTTGCGAAACCCAGTGCGCGAACTCTTGTCTTATGAATATCGCGTCACCGGTAGCTGGACGGACCCGGTGGTCGATTCGGTCAAGCGCGAGATGCGCTCAGACACGCCCGAGATCAAACCGCTTCAAAAATAGACCTGCAGCGCCTGCAGTGATCAGGAGACCCGAATGTCGAATTCAGTTGTGGTGGCATCTGTTCAGATGGTGAGCACGCCACGTGTGGAAGATAACTTATCGCGCATGCGGGACTGGGTTGCCCAGGCGGCCCAGGCGGGCGCGCAGTTGGTACTCCTGCCAGAATATTTCTGTGTCATGGGGGCTGAGACCGACAAGGTGAAAATTCGAGAGCCGCATGGCCAAGGGGCGGGTTCGCCCATTCAACGGGCCTTGGCAGAAACCGCCGCCCAACATGGCGTCTGGCTGATCGGCGGCACAGTGCCGCTTGTGGCCAGCACGCCGAATCGGGTGCGAAATTCGGTGTTGGTCTTTGATCCCACCGGCAAAGAACAGGCCCGTTACGACAAGATCCACTTGTTCGCCTTCCAAAAAGGCGATGAGTCTTACGACGAAGCCCGCACGATTGAGCCGGGTACCGCACCGGTTGCCTGCGAAACAGTTGCGGGCCGCACGGGTTTGTCGGTCTGTTACGACCTGCGCTTTCCAGAGCTGTACCGTGGCTTTGGGCCCCTTGATTTAATTACCGTGCCGGCGGCCTTTACCTACACCACGGGCCGTGCCCATTGGGAGTTGTTATTGCGTGCCCGCGCCGTGGAAAACCAGTGTTACCTGCTGGCGAGCGCTCAGGGTGGAATCCATGAAAACGGTCGGCGCACCTGGGGCCACAGCATGCTGATCGATCCCTGGGGTGAAGTGATCTCGGTCTTGCCCGAGGGCGAAGGCCTGGTGGTGGGCAGGGTCGATCGGGACCGGCTTGCCGAGATTCGCCTAAACTTGCCGGCTCTGACCCATCGCGTAATGTGAATCGATATGAAACCTGCTGACGCCGCCATTGCCTCTTTAGCCACCGCGCAAAGCCTGCTGCTGGAACCATATGGTTTATCAGAGCAGCATTTGCATCGGGCCCTTGCGGACATTTTTCAGCACCGAGTCGATTTCGCAGATTTGTATTTCCAGTACACCCGTTCCGAGGCCTGGAGCCTGGATGAAGGCATCGTGAAAAGCGGCAGCTTTTCGATTGATCAGGGTGTGGGTGTTCGTGCAGTGAGCGGTGAAAAAACGGCCTTTGCTTATTCCGATGTCTTAAGCCCCCAGGCCCTGCAAGAGGCTGCGGTGACCACTCGCGCAATTGCCCGGGCTGGCAAGTCGGCAAAAACAAAACTGCAGACCGCCCCAGCACTCTCGATCCCTCACAGCGTGCTCTACGGGGATTTTGATCCGATTGCAGCCCTGTCATCACAAGACAAGGTGGATTTATTGGGCCGCGTGGAAGCCATGGCCCGCAAGCGTGACCCTCGGGTCATTCAGGTCATGGCATCACTGGCCGGTGAATACGATGTGGTCATGGTCTTGCGAAGTGATGGTGTGATGGCCGCGGATATTCGCCCCCTGGTCAGGCTTTCCGTCACGGTGATTGCTGAACAAAATGGCCGGCGAGAGCAGGGCTCCAGTGGCGGTGGTGGCCGTCAGGACTTGACCATGTTTACAGATGCCTTGATTGGCCACTATGTCGACGAAGCGGTTCGTCAGGCCCTGATCAATTTGGAGTCGCGCCCTGCACCGGCGGGCACCATGCCCGTGGTGCTTGGCCCTGGCTGGCCAGGCGTGCTGCTCCACGAGGCCGTGGGCCACGGACTCGAGGGCGACTTCAACCGCAAAGGGTCATCAGCGTTTTCAGGCCGCATTGGTCAGCAGGTGGCCGCCAAGGGTGTAACCGTGGTGGATGACGGCACACTCAAAGATCGGCGTGGTTCACTTAATGTCGACGATGAGGGACACGCCACCCAGTGCAATGTATTGATCGAAGACGGCATTCTTCGTGGTTACATTCAAGACAGTCTGAATGCGCGGCTAATGAAGGTGGCCCCCACGGGTAATGGCCGTCGAGAGTCTTATGCCCACCTGCCCATGCCGCGGATGACCAACACCTACATGCTGGCAGGCAAGGACGACCCCAAAGCCATTGTGGAATCGCTTGATCGGGGCCTGTATGCCGTGAATTTCGGGGGAGGCCAGGTTGACATCACCAGCGGCAAATTCGTCTTTTCAGCGTCCGAGGCCTATTGGGTGGAAAACGGCAAGATTCAGTACCCCGTCAAGGGCGCCACCATTATTGGCAACGGGCCGGACGCGTTGACACGCGTCACCATGATTGGCAATGACCTCGCGCTTGATTCGGGCGTGGGCACCTGCGGTAAAGAGGGTCAGAGTGTTCCCGTGGGCGTTGGGCAGCCCACGCTGCGGATTGAGGCCCTGACCGTTGGCGGCACCGCAGGCTAAAATAAACCGATGGATACCAAAACAGCCCCTAAAACCCCGTCCCGCACGGACGATCTTCGCATTCGGCAAATCAAAGAACTTGCTCCCCCGGCGCATGTCATCCGCGAGTTTCCCATTACTGAGACTGCCGCCAATGTCGTGAGCGGCACGCGGGATGCCATCCACCGCATCCTGCATGAAATGGATGATCGGCTCTTGGTCATCATTGGCCCATGCTCCATTCATGACCCCAAGGCCGCAATGGATTACGCCCAGCGGCTTTTGAAGCAGCGTGAGCGCTATGCCGGTGAACTAGAAATTGTCATGCGGGTGTACTTTGAAAAACCCCGCACCACCGTTGGCTGGAAGGGCCTGATCAACGACCCAAAGCTCGACAACAGTTTCGACATCAATCTTGGCCTGCGAACCGCCCGCGAGCTCTTGCTCAACATCAATTCGCTTGGCCTGCCGGCTGGTACAGAGTTTTTGGACATGATCTCGCCGCAATACATTGCAGATCTGGTGTCGTGGGGCGCGATCGGTGCACGCACCACAGAATCACAGGTCCATCGCGAACTCGCCTCGGGGCTGTCGTGCCCGGTGGGATTCAAAAACGGCACCGACGGCAATCTGCGTATTGCGATTGATGCGATCAAGGCCGCTGCACATCCCCATCACTTCTTGTCGGTGACCAAGGGTGGTGTGTCTGCCATTGTGTCAACGGGTGGCAATGAAGACTGTCACGTGATTCTGCGTGGTGGCAAGGCACCCAACTTCGATGCAGCCAGTGTCGAGGCCGCTTGCAAAGAAGCAGCTGCGGCGAATATGGCCTGCCGACTCATGATCGACATGAGCCACGCCAACAGCAGCAAAAAGCCTGAAAACCAGCTGCCTGTGTCAGAAAACATTGCCCAACAGGTCGCTGGTGGCGATCACCGTATCTTCGGTGTCATGGTGGAGAGTCATTTGGTGGGTGGCCGCCAGGATCTTATCGCCGGTCAACCGCTGACTTACGGCCAGAGCATCACCGACGGCTGCATTGACTGGGAAGGCAGCATGAAGATTCTGGAAAACCTGGCCAACGCAGTCAAGGTTCGCCGGATCAAGGCCGAAGCTGCAGTCGCTGGTAATTAACTGCTGACCTCAGGCAGCGAGTTTTTACTTCCTGCCGCGCTGCCAGAGCACATCACTGCCGGGCCCGTTGCACTCGGGCCGGCGGTTAAGCACACGGGCAATCACAAACATCAGATCGGATAGTCGATTTAAGTATTGGGTGATTTCGTTGCGCACCGGCGATGCGGTGGTCAGATGGACCACGCTTCGCTCTGCGCGACGGGCAATGGTTCTGGATATATGGGCCAACGCAGAGGCCCGGCAGCCCCCCGGCAAAATAAATTCGGCCAGGCGTGGCAGCTTGGCATTCCAGTCGTTGATGGTCTGATCCAGCACCAAGAGACGATCCAGATTCAGTAGCTCATAGCCAGGAATAGAGAGCTCACCCCCGAGATCGAAAAGATCATGCTGAATCTCTGTCAGTAACGTGCGAATGTCGTCTGGCAGCGGTTCGGCCAAGAGTACGCCCAGGCTGCTATTCAGTTCATCGACATCGCCCATGGCACATACCCGGGCATGGTCTTTGGACACGCGTGTGCCGTCCCCAAGGCCGGTAATGCCATTGTCGCCAGTGCGTGTGGTGATGGTGGAGAGTCGATTGGCCATGAGAATCAAATGGTTCTTGGCGTTTTGGGCCAAGTCTTTCCTCTAAAATCGTCATTCTATTCGCTAAGTCCAACCATAAAGGCCACACCAATGAATGCGCCGCGCGAGCTTCACCTGGGTGAACTTCGTTTCTCGGATTTCACGCAACCCATGGATGCGTCCAAACGTGACGCCCTGATTCTCGAGTTGGCTGGGGTGCTGCCTGAGAAAAGTCTGCTCTCAACGCCCGAGGCCTTGCGGCCATATGAATGTGACGGCCTGGCCGGCTACCGGCAGGTGCCTGCGGCAGTGGTGTTGCCCACTGAGGAGTCTCAGGTCATTCAGATTTTAAAAATTGCCCATCGGTTAGATGTGCCCGTGGTGGCCCGTGGTGCGGGCACAGGATTGTCAGGCGGCGCGACGCCACACCGCGGTGGCTTGGTGTTGTCACTCGCGAAATTCAAAAATATTTTGTCGGTTGACCCGGTAGCCCGCACAGCACGTGTTCAACCCGGTGTGCGCAATCTGGCCATTTCCGAGGCTGCCGCGCCATTTAACTTGTATTACGCACCAGATCCGTCGTCGCAGATTGCCTGCTCGATTGGTGGCAATGTGGCTGAAAACTCTGGTGGTGTGCATTGCCTGAAATACGGTCTGACCGTCCATAACGTGCTGCGTGTTCGTGGCATCACGATCGAAGGCGATGTCATCGAGCTTGGTTCTGAAGCGCTCGACAGCCCGGGCTTGGATCTTTTGTCCGTGGTGGTCGGCTCCGAGGGCATGTTGGCGGTGGTCACAGAAGTCACGGTCAAACTGGTGCCCAAGCCACAGCTGGCCCGCGTGATCATGGCCTCATTTGATGATGTTGAGAAATCGGGCAATGCCGTGGCCAACCTGATCGCCGCTGGCATTATTCCTGCGGGCCTGGAGATGATGGACCAGAAAACCACGCGTGCGGTTGAAGAATTTGTACACGCTGGCTATGACTTAAATGCTCAGGCGATTTTGTTGTGTGAATCCGATGGCACACCCGAAGAGGTTGAAGAAGAGATCGGCCGCATGAAGGCGGTGCTTTCAAGCAGTGGCGCCACCGATTTGAAAGTCTCGGAGTCTGAAGAGCAGCGCCTGCGTTTCTGGTCCGGCAGAAAGAATGCGTTCCCTGCGGCCGGTCGAGTAGCAGCGGACTATTACTGTATGGATGGCACCATCCCGCGGCGCCGCCTTGGCGAGATGCTGCGTCGGATTGCCGAAATGGAACTGAAGTATGGCCTGGGCTGCATGAATGTCTTTCACGCCGGTGATGGCAATCTGCATCCGCTGATTTTGTTTGATGCGGCCAATCCTGGCGAATTCCATCGGGCCGAGTTATTTGGCGCCGAGATTTTGGAACTCTGCGTGGAATTCGGTGGCACGGTCACCGGAGAGCACGGCGTGGGCATAGAAAAAATCAACAGCATGTGCGTGCAGTTTTCGCCTGAAGAACGCATGAGCTTTTTTGCAGTGAAGCGGGCCTTTGATCCGGTGGGCTTGTTAAACCCTGGCAAGGCCATTCCAACCCTCTCGCGTTGTGCGGAATACGGAAAGATGCATGTCCACCGTGGCGCATTAAAGTTTCCCGAACTTCCGCGTTTCTAGCAGCCAATCATGAGCACAACAACACAAGCGCAAAGCGCGGATTGGCTGGCCAAGGCTGCCGATCTGATTCATCAAGCCCGCGCCAACAAAACCGCCTTGGCAATTCGTGGCCATGGCAGTAAAGATTTTTATGGCCAACCGCCTTTAGATTCGGCCACGGTCTTATCGACTGTGGATCATTCGGGTGTGGTGGATTACGACCCAACCGAGTTGGTGGTCGTGGTGAAGTCGGGCACCCCCATTGTTGAACTGGAATCGGTCCTGGCCGCGTCTCAACAGATGCTGGCCTTTGAACCACCGCGGTTTGACGGCAAGGGCACAGTGGGCGGCATGATGGCCACGGGGCTGTCGGGCCCACGCCGTATGTCGGCAGGTGCCGTGAAAGATTTTGTGTTGGGCATGACCGTCTTAGATGAACAGGCCACGCCCATGCGTTATGGCGGCACCGTCATGAAAAACGTGGCGGGCTATGACTTATCGCGTCTACACACTGGTGCCATGGGCACCCTCGGTTTGATTGTCGATGTTTCCATCAAGGTCTTGCCGCTACCGCCTGCCCAGGCGACCATCTCATTTGAAGTGTCGGCGGCCCAGTCGATTGAGTGGGTCAATGCCTGGGGCGGCCAACCCCTGCCGATCTCGGCCACGAGCTGGCATGACGGTGTCTTGATGGTCCGCCTGGCCGGCGCTGTCGCCGCAGTGAATAGCGCAATTGAAAAACTTGGCGGCCAAGTGGTGCCTCAAGCGCAGGCAGATGCATTTTGGCGCGCCCTTCGTGATCATGATCATGGGTTTTTTTCGGCCGGATCATCGGGATCGGGGGAGCATCTCTGGCGGCTGTCCTTGCCGTCGACCACCCCGCACCTGGCAGAGCTCGATGCACCACAGTGGATCGAGTGGGGTGGCGCATTGCGTTGGCTGAACACCAATGCGTCCGCAGAGCGCATCAGGGCCCTGGCCCGCCAACACGGTGGCCATGCCACCTTGTTTCGTGCCGCCAGCGACTCGGCCCGTGCTGAGATTGGAGCGTTTACCCAGGTCTCGCCCGCACTCATGAAGATTCATCAGCGGCTCAAACAAGAACTCGACAGCCACGGCATTTTTAATCCCGGACGGCTGTATTCCGGCCTGTGATGCAGTTGGTCACGCTACCGCACCCCACCAACGCGACGATCTGATTTCGAATGGAAACCACACTTGCCCCACGTTATGCCGGCACGGCCAAGGGCCGAATTGTCGAAGAAATTCTGCGTCGCTGTGTTCATTGCGGATTCTGTACCGCGACTTGTCCCACGTATCAGGTGCTAGGTGATGAGTTAGACGGCCCGCGTGGCCGCATCTACATGATCAAGCAGATGGTCGAGGGCGCGGATGTCACACGCGAGACCCAGATCCATCTGGACCGCTGTCTGACCTGTCGAAATTGTGAGACCACCTGTCCATCGGGCGTGGAATACGGCAAGCTCGTGGATGTTGGCCGAGAGATGGTGGAAGAGCGCGTGGCCCGCCCTGCGGGCGAACGTTTTATGCGCAACTTACTAAAGGCGGGGCTCACCTCATCTTGGTTTGCGCCTGCCATGCGTCTTGGCCAATCGGTGCGTGGCATCTTGCCCGCATCGGTGAAGGCCAAAGTGCCTGCCTATCGCGCACCGGGCCCCATTCCCACGCGGTCCCATGTCCGCCAGGTGATTCTGCTCAAGGGCTGTGTACAGCCCGCCATGCTGCCTGGTATTGATGCCGCCACACGTCGCGTTTTGGATGCACTGCTGATTCAGTCGCTGGTGATTGATGGTTCAGGCTGTTGCGGTGCTTTGAAGCATCATATGGCTGACGCCCAAGGCGGCCTTGCCGATGCCCGCAAAAACATTGATGCCTGGTGGCCGCTGGTGTCGCAGGGCAAGGTGGAAGCCATTGTTGCCAATGCCAGTGGCTGTGGCGTTATGGTGAAGGACTATGGCCATTTGTTTGCTGATGATGCCGCCTATGCAGAAAAGGCCGCGCGTATCAGTGCGATTGCGAAAGACCCCATCGAGTTGTTGGAAGCGCTGATTCCAGAGCTGCAGTCACAACTTCAAACTAATTCTGGGTCACGCAAGACATTGGGGGACCGGGTGGCCTTTCATCCCCCTTGCACATTGCAACACGGCCAGAAAATTCGCGGTGTGGTGGAGCGTTTGTTAGCCGCCTGTGGCGCCACATTGGTGCCGGTGGCCGATAGCCATTTGTGTTGTGGTTCTGCCGGAACGTATTCGGTATTGCAGCCCGAACTCTCGGGCGAGCTCAAGCAACGCAAAGTGTCGGCGCTCAATGCCCATCAGCCACAGGTGATTTTGTCGGCCAACGTGGGCTGCATTACCCACATTCAGTCTGGCACCGATGTGCCCGTTCGGCATTGGCTTGAGTGGGTGGATGAACGTCTTGGCCAAAGCCATTAAGCCGGCGTAATCGCCCCCAAGATTCGTGGGCCAAGTGCCCCCGTGACGTTGGGGCAGTTGCCAGGCAGTCCCGCCATGGTCTGTGCCGCAAGCCATGCAAATGCAGCGGCCTCAATGGCCTGCGGGGGCCATCCTGCGGCCTGAGTCGAGTCGAGTAAAAATTCTTGGCTGTGATCGGTATTGAATGCCGCGCTAAGCCGGCGCATCAGTTCGGTGTTGTGTACTCCACCACCACAGACCAGAATTCTTTGCGGACCACTGTGTTGGCCCAGCGATTGGGCCAGGCTTTTGCTCAGTGCATCAGCAATGGTTTGGGCGGTGAGTTGTGTGAGCGTTGCCTGAATGTCTTTGCTCGCCAATCTTGCCCATGCAGGCTGCTTCAGAAAGGCATTCAGCCAGTGGGCCCCGAAATGATCTCGGCCCGTACTCTTAGGCGGTGGGGCGCTAAAAAACGGATCGGCCAACATCGCTGTTAGCAATTCGTGATCGACATGGCCCGATGCGGCCCAGGCGCCTTGGTTGTCAAACGGTTGACCAAGGTGTCGCTGGGCCCAGTGATTGAGCAGCATATTGCCGGGGCCTGTATCAAACCCGATCAGGGTGTCGTTCAATACTGTGACGTTGGCGATACCGCCAATATTCAGTACTGCCCGAATATTCTGCTCGTGGCCAAAAATAGCCTGATGAAAGGCGGGCACCAGCGGCGCTCCTTGCCCGCCTGCTGCAATATCACGGCTACGAAAATCAGAGACCACGGTGATACCGGTGGTCTCTGCAATGCGGGCTGGGGCATTGAGCTGAATCGTGTACCCCAGCTGGGGCTGGTGACGAATGGTCTGGCCGTGTACGCCTGCGGCCACGATGTCTTGGCTGCGCAGACCATGAAGACTAATGGCCTCTAAGATGGTGCGGCCAATCGCATCGGCCAGGGCATTGGCAACGAGCGCCGCCCGGTGTAATTCATCGGCTCCGCTTATTTGTAGTTCTAGCATCGCTTCGGCCAGTGGGCCATCAAGTGGCCTGCTGTAGAGGCCGATCAGACGGATGCTTGGCGTGACGTGACCGAGTGTGACTTCATCGGCCATGCGAATGATCGCCACATCAATGGCGTCTAGGCTCGTGCCCGTCATCACCCCAATGAAATGCTGGGCCTGTGGTTTGCTGGGGGCGGTCATGGCGGGGGTGCTAATGGCAAGAGATCGTGTCGACTACTGTGTTTTCGCGGTGTTAACGCTGTCCAGTAGCGTTAAGCGATTGCGCAAATCTGCGGCAACCACCGCGAATTGTTTGAGTTCGTCACCCTTGAGCGTTGGCACCTGTGGGTTCTCTGCCAGAATGCGGCTTGGGTCCATGTGTCGGCCATTGACTTTAAATTCATAGTGCAGGTGTGGCCCCGTTGCCCAGCCCGTGGTGCCGACATAGCCAATCACGTCCCCCATCTGAACGTTTTTGCCTTTGGCAACGGCGGGTGAAAAGCTGCTTAAGTGGGCATACAGCGTGGAATAACGTTCGTTGTGTTTGATTTCCACGGTGTTGCCATAACCCGTGCTCCACCCTCGAAGGATCACCACGCCATCGGCCACGGCCCGCACGGGTGTGCCATGGGGTGCCGCATAGTCCACGCCACGGTGGGCCCTTGGGTCGCCAAATAATGGATGGAGCCGATAGGTCGTATAACCCGATGACATCCGCGTGTAGCGCAGAGGCGCGGCTAGAAAACCCCGGCGTACAGATTGGCCTTGCGCGTCGTAATAGTTGCCCTTGCCTGTAGTGGGATTTTCGAAATAAAGCGCCTCGTAAGTCTTGGTACCCGCTTCAAACCGGACTGCAATGAGCTTATAGGCCCCAATGTCCCGCCCGCCCACCAGTTGGTTTTCATAGATCACGCGAACAATGTCACCCGGATTGACCTGGCGCCGAAAGTCCAAATCGGATTCGAAGAGGGTCACCACCTGTTCGGTGATGGCGTCGGGTACGCCAGCCTCGTCCATGGCACCGAAGAAGGACCGGCCGACCTGCACCGAGCGATGTTCAATGCGGTTTTCGGCCCCCAGCCGGGCGCTTCGGGTGACATACTGGCCTTCGCCAGTGCGCTCCACGATCCAGGCATCCAGCCGATTGAGCAGTTGCAGCCGCAACAGCTTGCCATCTAAGTCGGTCCGCACCAGGGCGCTCTGGCCCACATTGCTGCGTAAAACCGCCTTGGTTCTGGTGTCTTTGTTGAGATAGTTCTTTGCTGCCGGGTCTTGAACACCTAGCCGCTCGAGCAGGGAATCGATGCTGTCCCCCTTGCGGACTTCGTCTTCGCGGGTGAGTTCCAGGCCGTGGACCGACAGCGCTGACACCTGGGCCGCAAGCCCCTGGGGCTGCAATTCCTGGCTGACCTGGGCCGACAACATGCGTGACTCTGCCTCGGAGAGGCCCGACAGCCCTAGGGTGGTCGTAAACGTCATGAAGATGCCGAAGACACCGGGAAGAATTGTCCACAGGCGCTCGGGCCTTGGAATGGAGAAGCGCGGCATAAGGGCTAAAATTCTAGCCTCTTACCGTCTTGCCCGTCCTGTCCAGCCTTTTGTGAGCCACCTTGTGAATCAAGCCTCTTTATCAGCTACTGCTGCCCCATCGGCGAATGCCCCTGCCTTGCCCCTGTCCGAGTCGGTTCAGCAGGCGATGGCCGTGGTTGCTCGCGGCTGTGAGGAGTTGCTTGTTGCGGACGAGTTCGCAGCAAAACTGGCCCGAAGCGAAAAGACCGGTACGCCCTTAAGAATCAAGCTGGGGCTAGACCCAACGGCCCCCGATCTGCATTTAGGCCACACGGTGGTGCTGAATAAATTGCGTCAGCTGCAAGATCTTGGCCACACCGTGATCTTTCTGGTGGGGGATTTCACGGCATTGATTGGGGACCCCACCGGCCGCAACGCCACCAGGCCACCGTTGACCGCCGAGGAAATCACGGCAAACGCCCAGACTTACTTCAATCAGGCCTCCATGGTGTTGGACCCAGACAAAACAGAGATCCGCCGAAATTCGGAGTGGTGCGATGCTCTGGGGGCACGGGGCATGATTCAACTGGCGGCCCGCTACACCGTGGCCCGCATGTTAGAGCGCGACGATTTCACCAAGCGCTACAAGGGCGGCGTTCCGATCTCGGTCCATGAATTTCTTTACCCCTTGGTCCAGGGCTACGACTCGGTCGCGCTGAAATCTGACCTAGAGCTTGGCGGCACCGATCAAAAGTTCAATCTGCTCGTGGGCCGCGAACTTCAGCGTGAATATGGCCAGGAGCCGCAGTGCATTCTGACCATGCCGCTGTTGGTTGGCCTAGACGGCGTTGAGAAGATGTCGAAGAGTAAGGGCAACTATGTCGGTATCTCAGAAAAGCCCTCCGAGATTTTCGGCAAGCTGATGTCGATTTCAGACGAGCTCATGTGGCAGTACTTTGAGCTGCTGTCGTTTCGGCCCCTGTCGCAGATTGCTGCACTCAAGGCCGAAGTCCAGGCCGGTCGAAATCCGCGCGATGTGAAAGTGGATCTGGCCATGGAGATCGTTGCCCGTTTTCATAGTCAGTCGGCCGCCCATCAGGCATTAGAAGACTTCGAGGCCCGCTTTAAGCAGGGCGCTATTCCTGATGACATTGCCCAGGTCTCGCTATCGGGTGCACCCGTGGGCATTGTGGCGGCGTTAAAGCAGGCGGCGCTTGCCCCATCCACATCCGAGGCGATTCGAAATATCGAGCAGGGTGGTGTTCGAATAGACGGCGAAAAAGTTGCGGATCGCAATCTGCGACTGGCCGCAGGAACTTATGTGTTGCAGGTTGGCAAGCGAAAATTTGCGCGGGTGACCATTACATGAGCCTAAGCAACCGCCTAGATCGCCGCGTCATGCGCGTGGGCCTGATCGCCGTGATCGCGGTGTATTTTTTAATTCTGGTGGGCGGCACGGTGCGGGCCACCGGCGCGGGCATGGGCTGCCCGGATTGGCCGCTTTGTTTCGGTCAGATTGTTCCGCCCACGCACGAAAGTCAGCTGCCAGCCAATTGGCGTGAAATCTATGCGGATCGCGGCTATGACAAGGCCCCCTTTGATGCCACCAAGACCTGGATTGAATACATCAATCGCCTAACCGGCGTGACCATTGGTTTTCTCATCATTGGCTTTGTATTTGTTGCAGCCCGCTTTCGAAAGATTGACCCGCCGGTCTTTTGGGTGGCGGTGTTGGGCCTTCTGGCCGTTGCGTTTAACGGGTGGCTGGGGTCAAAAGTCGTGGCCTCCAATCTTCGGCCGGTCATGATTTCTTTGCACATGGCAGGCGCCTTTTTTGTGCAGATGGCCTTGATTTATGCCACCACGCGTGCCGCACGTGAACGCTTTGCCCAGCAGATTCAGGGTGGGCTGCCCAACTGGTTTCGCCATTTGTTGCTCGCCACAATGCTGGCATTGATTGTGCAGATTGTGCTGGGGCTTCAGATTCGTGAAAGCGTGGATTGGATTGCCAAGACCGCAAGCGATGTGGAGCGAAATGAATGGATTCAGTTAGTGCCACAAATTTTTTATGTGCACCGCTCCTTTTCTTGGGTCATTTTGGCCCTGGCTGGTTTTCTCACTTACAAAGTTTTTAAGAGCCGTCTGCGCGGCACTGCTGTCGGCAAGGCGGCCTATGGGCTTGTGGGTTTAGTCACGTTTGAAATGTTGCTGGGTGGTGCCCTGAATCACTTGGGCTTTCCGGCAATCGCCCAGCCCGTACATCTGCTGGTGGCGCATCTCATCTTCGGTGTGCTCTGGTTCCAGTGGTGCGTGCTATCCGTGAGTCAGTATCGTTCCAATGAATCACTGGCAGCGCGTTCGCCCGCCGATACCCAATCTCAACCTGCTTCTCCATCTGCCAATAGGAATTCTTATGTTTGATCGCCAAGTCTCACTTACCCAAGTCGACCCCGATGTCGCTGCTGCGATTGCCGCTGAAAATGCGCGCCAGGAAGCCCACATTGAATTGATTGCCTCGGAAAACTACGCAAGCCCAGCGGTGATGGCGGCCCAGGGTTCGCAGCTCACCAACAAATACGCCGAAGGCTATCCTGGCAAGCGCTATTACGGCGGCTGTGAACATGTCGATGTCGTCGAGCAGTTGGCCATTGATCGATTGAAAAAACTCTACGGTGCCGATTGCGCCAATGTGCAGCCACACTCTGGCGCGCAGGCCAACCAGGCGGTGTTTCTTGCGTTTTTAAAACCTGGCGACACCATCATGGGCTTATCGCTGGCCGAAGGTGGCCACCTAACGCATGGCATGCCGCTCAATATGTCGGGCAAGTGGTTTAACGTGGTGCCCTATGGTTTAAACGCCAAGGAAGAGATTGATTATGACCGCATGGAGGCGCTCGCCCGCGAGCACAAGCCCAAGCTACTCATCGCTGGTGCATCGGCGTATGCCTTAAAGACAGATTGGGCCCGCTTTGCCAAAGTCGCCAAGGAAATTGGCGCCATCTTCATGGTGGACATGGCCCATTACTCTGGCCTGATTGCCGGTGGTGTGTATCCCAATCCGGTGCCGCATGCCGATGTGGTGACCTCCACCACCCACAAGAGTCTGCGTGGCCCACGTGGCGGCATCATCTTGATGAAGGCCGAGCACGAAAAGGCAATCAACAGCGCGGTGTTCCCTGGATTGCAGGGTGGCCCACTCATGCATGTGATCGCTGCAAAAGCAGTGGCCTTCGGCGAGGCATTAAAGCCTGAATTCAAAGTCTATTCGCAGAAAATTTTGGACAACGCCCAGGCCTTGTCTCAGGCCCTGGTGGCCCGCGGACTGCGTATTGTTTCTGGTCGCACGGAAAGTCACGTCATGCTGGTCGATCTTCGCGCCAAATCCATTACCGGCAAGGCTGCCGAAGCGGCTTTGGGCCAGGCCCACATCACGGTCAACAAAAACGCCATTCCCAACGACCCAGAAAAAGCCATGGTGACCAGCGGTATTCGCCTGGGCACACCCGCCTGTACCACCCGTGGTTTTGGCCCGCAGGAAATGACGCTGGTCGGCAATCTGATTGCCGATGTGCTCGAAGCACCTGAAGATGCTGCTGTGATTGCCCGAGTGCGTGGCCAGGTGGAAGCCTTAACGGCGCGCTTTCCGGTCTATCGTTAAGCCTCTGCCGGAACGCTCTTTATTACCTTAAATTCAACGCCATCATGAGATGCCCTGCCTGCGGATCGGAAGACACTCAGGTCACGGAGACCCGGGTGTCCGAAGATGGCGTTGAGATTCGCCGTCGCCGTCGTTGCCTGGCCTGTAGCCGCCGGTTTAAAACCGTTGAGCGCATTGAGTTGTCGCTGCCCTATGTTGTGAAGAAGAACGGCGCACGGCTGGAATTTGATGAGAAAAAGCTTCGTGCCAGTTTTTTATTGGCCCTGCGCAAACGGCCGGTATCGGCCGAGATTGTGGATGGTGCTGTTCGCCGCGTGGAAGAGCAGTTGGCTGCCAGTGGTGAGCGCGAGGTGGCATCACAGCGCATTGGCGAATTGGTGATGCACGAACTTAAAAAACTCGACAAGGTTGCCTACATTCGTTTTGCATCGGTGTATCGCAGCTTTCAAGACGTGGCCGAATTTCAGGACCTGGTCGCCGAGGTCAGCACAAAATCAAACGGCCGGTCAAACGGCAAAGGCCGCGCGAGCAAGGCCAGCAAAAAATAAGTCATGTTCACCCCCCAAGACGAATTCTTCATGCAACATGCGCTGGCCTTAGCAGCCCGTGGCATGAACACCACCACGCCCAATCCCCGCGTGGGCTGCGTCTTGGTGAAAGACGATCAGATTGTGGGCGAGGGCTGGCATGAACGTGCAGGCAGCCCCCACGCAGAGGTGGTGGCGATCGCAGCCGCAGGGGCACATCGCGCCGTTGGTGCCACAGCCTATGTCACGTTAGAGCCTTGCAGTCATTTTGGGAAAACACCGCCTTGTGCCCAGGCCTTGCTTGATGCCGGCGTGACTCGGGTGGTGGCAGCCATGGAAGATCCAAACCCCCAGGTGTCAGGCACCGGGCTTGCCGCCTTGCGTAATCGCGGCATGGATGTGCGTTGTGGGCTGCTGGCTGAGCAGGCGGCTGATTTAAACCCTGGCTTTATTAAGCGCATGACCACCGGCATGCCTTGGGTGCGGGCTAAATCAGCTGCATCCATTGATGGCCGCACGGCCTTGCCAGATGGCACGAGCCAGTGGATCACAGATAAAACGGCACGAGACGATGGCCACGCCTGGCGCGCCCGCGCCTGTGCGGTGCTCACCGGCATTGGCACGGTTCGCAAAGACAACCCCCAGATGACGGTCCGCGCCGTGGACACCCCACGGCAGCCGCTTCGGGTCATTGTCGACACGCGGTTTGAAATTGATACCCAGGCGGCTGTGCTGGCCGGGGGCAATAGCCTGCTCGCAGTGGGGGTCGACTTATCGGCCGCTGCTTATTCCGATAAGGCCGCCATGCTGCGTGACCATGGTGTGGAAGTCATCCACCTGCCGCTTGAGTCGCCGCAGGGCAAGATTGATTTGCCTGCCCTGATGAAGCACCTCGCCAGTCGCGGCTGTAATGAGATCCATGTCGAAGGTGGTGCTCAGTTAACCGGCGCCATGATGCGGCATGATTTGATTGACGAGTGGTTGGTCTACCTTGCGCCGGTGTTTCTTGGAGAGGGCCGGCCGATTGCTGCCGGCATTGGCCCCTGGGCATCTGTTGCCGATGCACCCCGCTGGCGGTGGAAAGACCAGGCGCTGATTGGCGATGCGGTGCGCCTGCGGTTAGTGAAAACTGAGCGCTAAGGCTAGACTGCCATTATGTTTACCGGAATTGTTCAGGCCCTTGGCCAAATCCAATCCGTTCGGCCCATTCAGGTGTCCTGGGTGTCGCCTGATGCGCCGGCAGGCGATCGCACCGGACTGCGGCTGTCAGTGGCGTTTGGCGGACTGCCCAGTGATGATGTAGCGATTGGCGATTCCATCGCGATCAATGGGGCCTGCATGACGGTGGTGGCCATGAATGCGTCATCATTTGAAGTTGATGTCTCAAAAGAAAGTCTGGCGCGCACGGTTCGCTTGGATCAGCCCGGCCCCGTGAATTTAGAAAAAGCCATGCGGGCCAGCGATCGATTCGGTGGCCACATGGTGAGTGGCCATGTGGATGGCACAGCCGTGATTGACTCTGTGGTGTCGCATGGCGAGTCCTGGCAACTCAATGTGCTGCTGCCAAATTATTTATCGGCTTATGTCTCTTCTAAAGGGTCCATCGCTTTAGATGGCGTGAGCTTGACCGTGAACTCGGTGGTCGATCAGGCCGATGGCACGCTCATTTCGATAAATCTCATACCGCATACTTGGCAGTCCACCACATTACACCTGCGTCAGCCGGGGGATCGCTTAAATGTCGAGGTCGATCAGCTGGCCAAGCAAGTCGAACGCATCCTTCAACGCATTCAATCATCACACTAATTTATGCCGCAACGTTATTTGTCTGAGACTGCTGACTTAATCGCCGAGATTCGTGCAGGCCGCATGGTGGTGCTCGTTGACGATGAAGATCGTGAAAACGAAGGGGACCTGGTCATGTCTGCATCGTGCGTGACGCCCGATGCGATTAATTTCATGGCCAAGCATGGCCGTGGTTTGATCTGTCTCACGCTTACCGAGTCACGCTGTCAGCAGCTGAATCTACAGCTCATGGTCAATGACAATCGCTCGTCTCATGGCACGGCCTTCACCGTGTCGATCGAGGCCGCAAGCGGCGTGACCACCGGCATTAGTGCAGCTGACCGGGCCACGACCATTGCTGCTGCAGTGGCACCTGCGGCCAAGCCTGCTGATTTGGTGCAGCCCGGTCATATCTTTCCCTTAAAGGCGCAGCCTGGCGGCGTGTTGGCGCGGGCCGGCCACACCGAGGCGGGCTGCGATTTGGCGCAGCTTGCGGGCCACGAACCTGCCGCGGTGATTTGCGAAATTCTGAAAGATGACGGCTCTATGGCGCGACTGCCCGACTTGGTGGCGTTCGCGCAGAGCCATGGATTAAAGATCGGCACCATCGCCGACCTGATCAAATACCGCAGTGCCAACGAGAGTCTGGTCACGCGGGTGACCGAGCGGCAAGTGGAGACTGCTTTTGGCTGCTTCGAAATGGTGGTTTATCGGGATCGCGCTGGCCAACAGCCCCACCTGGCTCTGGTCAAAGGCAAGCCCCAGCCAGACCGTGAAACGCTGGTTCGGGTCCATGAACCCTTTACCGTGATTGATGCGATTGAAACTCAGGCCACCACCCACAGCTGGAGTTTTGCGGCCGCACTGCAAGAGGTCGATCAACACGGTGAGGGTGTAATTGTCTTGCTGAATTGCGCGCCCCCATCAGAATTATTATTTGCCAAGTTAAATCAGTCTGCGCCAACATCGTGGGGCACGGGGGCAGCCAGCAATCAATTGCGCAACTACGGTTTGGGTGCCGCCATCCTTCGGGATCTTGGTGTGGGCAAAATGCTTTTGCTGTCGCAGCCCAGAAAGATGCCCAGCATGACGGGCTTTGGTTTAGAAGTTACCGGTTTTCGCGGGGGAGAAACACATGAATGAACTCAAAGTAGATCTCGAAGGCGAAGGCCTGCGGGTTGGTATTGTTCAGGCGCGTTTTAACGAGCAGGTGGGTTCCGCGCAGCGCCAGGCCTGCGTTGCCGAGTTAATAGCGCTTGGCGTGGATCAGAGCGACATTCTGATCACAACGGTACCGGGTGCTCTTGAAATTCCATTGACACTGGCGCAGCTTGCGGAGACCGGCCAATTTGATGCCTTGATTGCCTTGGGCGCAGTGATTCGTGGCGAGACTTATCACTTTGAAGTGGTGTCCAATGAATCGGCCGCTGGTATTTCACGGGTGGCCTTGGAGTTTCACATTCCGGTGGCCAACGGCGTGTTAACCGTCGAAAACGATGAGCAGGCCATGGTGCGCGCTGCTGACAAGGGCCGGGATTGTGCGCAGGTGGCCGTGGAGATGGCCAATTTATTGTTTGCGATTGATGATCAACTGAGCGGTGAAGATGACTAATTCTGCTTCCGGCCGTGTGGACCGGCTTGCCCGGGGTTCTCGCCGTGCATCCCGCAGCCTAGCAGTACAGGGCCTGTACCAGTGGCTGGCCTCTGCCGAAGATGCGGGTGCGATTGATGCGTTTTTGCGTGAGCAAGAGAGCTATGGCCGTTGTGATCAGGAATATTTTGATCGGCTACTGCACGGCGCCATTCGCGAGCATGCATTGTTGCGCGAACGGTTTTCGGCCCAATGTGACCGGCCTGTCCAGGAGTTGTCGCCAGTCGAACATGCAATTTTGTTGTTGGCGACCTTCGAATTTTTATATTCGCCGGAAGTGCCTTACCGCGTGATCATCAACGAGGCCATTGAGCTTGGCAAATCGTTTGGTGGTACCGATGGCCACAAATACATCAATGGCGTGCTCGACAAACTTGCCGCACAGCTGCGTCCGCATGGCTAGCCTTGGCGAGTTTGAGTTTATTGATCAACTGATTCGTGCCCAGGCCGCTCGCGGCCAGTCATTTCATGACGACCCCCTGGCCCTTGGTATTGGCGACGACGCCGCATTAATTCCGCCCTTGGCTACTGATGAGCAGTTCGCGGTGTCGACCGACATGCTGATCGAGGGCCGACATTATTTTCCAGAAGTTGATCCGCGTGCCTTGGGCCACAAGGCATTGGCCGTCAATCTCTCTGATCTCGCCGCCATGGGCGCACGGCCAGTCGCCTTTACGCTGGCGGCGGGCCTGCGCACAATTGACGTGCCGTGGTTGACCGCGTTTTTAGAGGGGATGCTGGCCTTGGCACGTGATGCCCAGTGTCCGTTGGTGGGGGGTGACACCACTAAAACAGCACCGGATGCGCCACAGGTGTTTTCGGTTACCGTCATGGGGGCGGTTCCTGTTGGGCAGGCCTTACGTCGCGATGGCCTACAAGTCGGAGATGAGCTTTGGGTGTCAGGAAGTCTTGGCGATGCGGCGTATGCCGTCAATCAAAGAATTGCCGACCCAAAATTAAATTGGCCGCAGCCGCGTTTGGCGCTGGGCCGCGCCTTACTCGGCATTGCCCATGCTGCAATTGATATCTCGGATGGCCTGCAGTCAGAAGTGCTGCACTTGTTGAAGTCTTCCTCTATGCGAAGTGGTGCGGGCTCTGCCTTTGCTGCCAAGATGCAGTGGCAGGCGCTTCCTCTTGGGCCGCTGTTATCTGCGGCCATATCGTCTGGGAGAATCAGCACAGAAGACGCGCAAATTCGTGCAGTGACCGGTGGCGATGAATATGAATTGTTGTTTGCTGCGCCGAGTGAACGGGCAGGTCTGGTGGCCGCCATCGGTGCCTCGCTCAATCTCACGCTCACCAAAATTGGCACTGTGGCCGCGGCGGATGTGCCAATGATTGAGTGGTTTACCTCTGAGGGTAGGCCAATTCCCGCAGCACTTGATGCAAGATTGCGCGATGGTGGATTCACACACTTCTAATACTCCCGCCGGATTGTTCCTGCGGCACCCCATGCATTTGGTGTCGTTTGGTTTTGGCAGTGGGCTTTTTCCATTTGCGCCTGGCACGATCGCAACGCTGTGGGCTTGGGTGGTCTTTCTCATGATCGACCCGTTCATGACGGATTTCGCCTGGGCCACGGTCTTATTTTTTGGTTTGGTGCTCGGCGCAAAAGCCTGCACGTTTACTGGCCGAGCCCTGGGGCAGGTGGATTCATCTTCCATGGTCTGGGACGAGATCATTGCCTTTTGGCTGGTGCTCTGGGTGCTGCCCAAAGCCACGGATCCGGCCGGGTTTCATGCCATGGGTAGCCTGCCCGAGTGGCTGATTCAGGGTTGCGGTTTTGTACTGTTTCGCTTTTTTGACATTGTGAAGCCCGCACCCATTCGCACGATTGATCGCTTAAGCAAAGACGGTTGGGGCGTGATGCTTGATGATTTGGTTGCTGCTGCGTACACCTTGCTGGTCTGCGCCATCTTGCTGCGACTCATTCATCTGGCCCAGGCCTGGCTCTAACCATAAACCGCCTATGGCAAACCCCACAGAGATCTCGGACCGCTTTACGCTGCTGTTGGGGCTGAGCCTTGGCTTTGCGTTGCGCCGCCATCGCGGCCGCCTCATGGCCGCTGAATCTTGCACTGGGGGGCTGGTGAGTCACTGGGTCACGGCGATTGGGGGGTCGAGTCATTGGTTTGATGGGGCAGTGGTGAGTTACGCCAATGCGGCAAAAGAGGGCTTACTTGGTGTGAGTGGTCACGCTCTTGAAGAATATGGTGCTGTCAGTGAACCGATCGCCCGCCAGATGGCCGATGGGATTCGGCAGCGTCACACTGAACTGCCCCTTGGCCACCGTGGCCCCCATTACAGTCTCTCTGTCACGGGTATTGCTGGCCCTCAGGGTGGTCGGCCAGACAAACCCGTGGGGCTGGTCTGGTTTGGCTGGTCCGGGCCGGCGGGGACCGATACCCAGGTCCAACAGTTTCGGGGCGACCGAGCCCAGATCCAGCGGCAGGCGGCTGCCTGGGCCATGGCGGGGATGTTCGCGCGGGCCTGCCGCCGCTAGACCAAGCCATCTAGGGCGTTTGCCCGATTGGCGGGTGGTGGTCGGGTTTCTTAGAATTTCAACAAAGCTTGTAACCTGTTTTTTTATACAGTAATATTTCGCCAGCCCCATTCAAAGGAACCACCATGCAAGACAAACAAGACAAGACCCGTGCCGAAAAGGCCAAAGCCCTGCAGGCCGCGCTGGCCCAAATTGAAAAGCAGTTCGGCAAAGGCTCCATCATGCGCATGGGCGAAAACGAAGTCGCCCCCGATATTCAGGTGGTCTCAACCGGTTCCCTGGGCCTAGATCTTGCCCTTGGGGTTGGGGGGCTGCCACGCGGCCGTGTGGTTGAAATTTATGGTCCGGAATCATCGGGCAAGACCACGCTCACCCTTCAGGTCATTGCCGAAATGCAAAAGCTCGGCGGCACCTGCGCCTTCGTCGATGCAGAGCATGCCCTAGACACCCAATACGCCCAAAAACTCGGTGTCAATCTCAGCGAACTTTTAATCTCCCAGCCCGACACTGGTGAGCAGGCATTGGAAATCGTGGATGCCCTGGTCCGCTCGGGTTCGGTGGATCTGATCGTGGTGGACTCCGTAGCCGCACTCACGCCGCGTGCTGAAATCGAAGGCGAAATGGGTGACTCGCTGCCAGGCCTGCAGGCCCGCCTGATGTCCCAGGCCCTGCGCAAACTCACCGGCACCATCAACCGCACCAACACCACCGTCATCTTCATTAACCAGATCCGCATGAAAATCGGCGTGATGTTTGGCAACCCTGAAACCACCACTGGTGGTAACGCGCTGAAGTTTTACTCTTCCGTTCGCTTAGATATTCGTCGTGTCGGTTCGATCAAAAAAGGCGAAGAAGTCATCGGCTCTGAAACCAAGGTCAAAGTCGTCAAGAACAAGGTTGCGCCCCCGTTTAAAGCCGCCTCTTTCGATATTCTTTATGGTGAAGGCATCTCTCGCGAGGGTGAAATTCTCGATCTCGGCTCAGATGCGGACATCGTTGAAAAGTCGGGTGCTTGGTACAGCTACAACGGCGAACGAATTGGCCAGGGTAAAGACAACGCCCGCGAGTTTTTACGTCAGAACCCCGACATGGCCATCGAGATTGAAAACAAACTACGTGAGAAGTTTGGTGTTGCTGCTCGGCAGACTGCTGCGGTCGTTAACGCGCCCGCAGATCAGGATTAACGCGTCACGCCACCTCAACTATTCATTCCTGGTTTGATCGCCTCTGAATTCTTCTGAACCGCTTTCTTCTCAGTCTCTGCGGGCCAGGGCCATCGCGGCCTTGGCTCGCAGGGAGTACTCCCGCCAGGAACTTGAGCGCAAACTGGCACCGCTCGCGCAGGGGCCTGATCAACTTGCTGCGGTTTTAGATCAACTTCAGTCCGAAAATCTCCTGTCTGATCGCCGGTTTGCTGAGTCGGTCGCCCGTGTTCGGGGGTCCCGGTTCGGCGCCGCAAAAGTGCGCTACGAATTGCAGCAAAAGGGTGTCTCCGACGCCGTTTTGGAATCGGTCTTGCATCAGCTGCAAGACACAGAGGCCGATCGTCTTAAACAAGTCTGGGAGAAGAAATTTGGTCTTGCGCCAACCAGTGCGCAAGAGGCTCTCCGACAGCAACGTTTTCTCATGCAGCGGGGCTTTTCCAGCGCTGCCATTGGCAGGCTAATGCGCGAGCTGCAGGGCCGTTAGTAAAGCCCAGGGGGCCGCCCCGGCACCCGGCTGGCCTGGCTTCGCGTGATAAACTGGACCGGTTATTCAGGGGGCTAAAAAATGAAAATACACGAGTATCAGGGCAAAGAAATTCTGCGCCGCTACGGGGTTCCCGTACCCAACGGCATTGCCTGTTTTTCTGTTGACGAAGCACTCGCTGCAGCTGAAAAGCTGGGCGGTCCGGTCTGGGTCGTCAAGGCTCAGATTCATGCCGGTGGTCGCGGCAAAGGCGGTGGCGTGAAGGTGGCGAAATCCATGGCCGATGTAAAAACCTATGCATCCAGCATCCTCGGCATGCAGCTGGTCACCCATCAGACCGGTCCCGCCGGACAAAAAGTCCGTCGTTTGCTGATTGAAGACGGCGCTGACATCAAAAAAGAACTCTATGTTGCTGTTGTGACCGACCGAGTCACACAACGCGTCTGCGTCATGGGCTCAAGCGAAGGCGGTATGGACATTGAAGAAGTCGCCGCAACCCACCCTGAAAAAATCCACAAAGTATTCGTTGACCCCGCAACTGGTTTGACGGATGCCCAGGCCGATGAGTTGGCGAACAAGATTGGCGTTCCCGCTGCATCCGTGCCCCAGGCCCGCAAAGTCTTGCAGGGTCTGTATCAGGCCTTCTGGGATACCGACGCATCACTGGCCGAGATCAACCCTCTTATTTTGACTGGCGACGGTAAAGTGATCGCCCTGGATGCCAAGTGGAACTTTGATTCCAACGCGCTCTATCGTCACCCCGAGATCACCGAAATGCGTGACCTTGACGAGGAAGATCCCGCCGAGATCGAAGCATCGAAATTCGATCTGGCCTATATCCAGCTCGATGGCAACATCGGCTGCTTAGTCAATGGCGCTGGTCTGGCCATGGCCACGATGGACACCATCAAATTGTTTGGCGGTGAACCAGCCAACTTCTTGGATGTCGGCGGTGGTGCCACTACTGAAAAAGTGACCGAAGCCTTCAAGATCATGCTGGGCAACCCCAATGTGAAGGCCATTCTGGTCAACATCTTTGGCGGCATCATGCGTTGTGATGTCATTGCCGAGGGCGTGGTCGCCGCATCGCGTGCGGTTGGCCTGAAGGTTCCTCTGGTGGTGCGCATGAAGGGTACCAATGAAGATCAAGGTAAACAGATTCTTGCGGATTCGGGCCTGCCGATTATCACCGCGGACACCATGGCAGATGCAGCGAAAAAAGTTGTTGATGCCGCGAAAAAAGCCTAAGGCCGGAGAACCACATGTCAATTCTGATCAATAAAGATACCAAGGTCATCACCCAGGGCATCACCGGTAAGACCGGCCAGTTTCACACCCGCATGTGCCGTGACTATGCCAACGGCAAGAACTGTTTTGTTGCTGGCGTGAACCCCAAAAAAGCAGGCGAAGACTTCGAGGGCATTCCCATCTACGCATCAGTCAAAGATGCCAAGAGTGCAACGGGCGCCACGGTTTCTGTCATTTATGTGCCGCCCGCAGGCGCAGCTGATGCCATCTGGGAAGCCGTAGAGGCAGACCTGGACTTGGTCATTTGTATTACCGAGGGCATCCCTGTGCGCGACATGATGGTCGTGCGCAACAAGATGAAAGCGGCCAATAAGCGCACGCTCTTGCTCGGGCCAAACTGCCCCGGCCTGATCACACCCGAAGAAATCAAGATCGGCATCATGCCGGGCCACATCCACCGCAAGGGCCGTATCGGCATCGTGTCGCGTTCTGGCACGTTGACTTACGAAGCCGTTGGGCAGGTCACCGAGATGGGCCTGGGTCAGTCTTCTGCTGTTGGTATTGGCGGGGATCCGATCAACGGTCTAAAGCACATCGATGTCTTGAAACTCTTTAACGACGACCCCGAGACCGATGCCGTCATCATGATTGGCGAAATCGGCGGCCCCGATGAAGTCAACGCTGCGATGTGGGCCAAAGACCATATGAAAAAGCCCATCGTTGGCTTTATCGCGGGTGTGACCGCTCCCCCGGGCAAACGCATGGGCCACGCCGGTGCATTGATTTCTGGTGGTGCTGATACGGCACAAGCGAAACTGGAAATCATGGAAGCCTGTGGCATCAAGACCACCAAGAACCCCTCGGAGATGGGGAAATTACTCAAGTCAGTCATGTAATGCCAACGGCATAATAGTGGGGGGCAGCATCCGAAGTCGGTGAAAGCCGTTTCAGATCAAACTGTCCCCCTAATTTTTTAAGGAAACACGAATGGATTTCGGAAGCACCGCGTTTTGGATCGCCTTGCTGCAGATCGTCTGGATCGACTTGCTGCTCTCAGGCGATAACGCCATCGTGATTGCGTTGGCCTGCCGTAACCTGCCCGCCAAGCAGCGCCGATTGGGCATTTTCTGGGGGGTCACCGCCGCGATTCTTTTGCGGGTGGTCCTCACGGCGTTCGCGGTGCAACTCCTTGAAATTCCTTATCTCAAAACATTTGGTGGGCTCTTATTGGTCTGGATCGGCGTGAAACTCGTCATGCCGCAGGCCGAAGACGACGGCCACGAGATCGAGGGCAAAGACAAGCTCTTGGCGGCAATCAAAACCATCGTGATTGCCGACTTTGCTATGTCGCTGGACAACGTGATTGCCGTGGCCGGTGCGGCCAAGGGCAGCATGTTCCTGTTGGTCTTTGGTCTGGCGCTCTCGATCCCCCTGGTCGTTTGGGGATCGAAGATTGTCTTGTCCTTGATGAATCGCTTCTCTTGGATTGTGGTTCTGGGCGGTGGTTTATTGGGCTACCTGGCCGGTGAAATGATTCAAAACGACCCGGGCTTGAAAGACCTCTGGACGACCACTGTGAGTATCCCCACCCACACCCTGGCGTGGATTGGCGTGGTGTTCGTCATTGCTGTTGGTAAGCTGCTGACCTGGCGTCAGCAGCAAAGGACGGCCGCATGAACCCACCCGAGAAAAACAACCGTACCATTTTAAAAACCATGGCGATCATATTTTTGATCGCCCTAGTGGTGGCACTCGTGATCCGATAAGTTGATTCGGGTCATGCGATTTCCGAACTGAAATTGCATAAATTAAAAAGCCTGCGATGTTCGTCGCAGGCTTTTTTCATTGGCACCTTCTGATTCAGAAATTTAGACCTCAAGGATCCCTTGTTTCAAATTTCAAGATTGTCAATCAACCGGGTGGCGCCAAGCTTGGCTGCACCGAGCACCACCAGTTGATCGGGCTGGGAAAGATCGGCGGCTTCTGGGCTTTTTAAATCCCGCCGGCGTTTGATCGAGATGTAATCGGTCTTCCAGCCACGTTGATCCAACACCTGTTTGGCGGCGGATTCTAAATCGGCAATATCATCTGGCCGCAGTTGTGTGCTGGCCTGGCCGTCGCGTACCCGCTGGGCCACCTGCTGCAAGGTCTTGTAGAGCCAGATGGCTTCCTGGCGCTCGCTGGGGCTGAGATATCGATTACGTGAAGAGAGTGCCAGACCATCTTGATCACGAACTGTCTCTGCGGGAATGATCTGGGTGGGAATCGAGAACTGTTCGCACATCCGCCGAATAATCATGAGCTGCTGATAGTCTTTTTTTCCGAAGACTGAGACCTGCGGCTGCACACACTGAAAGAGCTTCATCACCACGGTGGAGACACCGACAAAAAAGCCAGGCCGAAATTCTCCCTCCAGAATGTCGCCCAGATCATGGGGCGGGTTCACCCGGTACTCTTGGGGAACGGGATACATCTCTCGTTCGTTCGGGGCAAACAAGACATAGACGCCTTCTGCTTCAAGCTTGGCAATATCGTCGTCCATTGTCCGCGGATATTTGTCGAAGTCTTCATTGGGCCCAAACTGAAGCCGGTTGACAAAGATGGACGCTACGACTGGGTCCCCATGATTGGCCGCAAGCCGCATGAGTGACAGGTGCCCTTCGTGCAAATTGCCCATGGTGGGCACAAAGGCAGTGCGCAATTGGCCGCGTAGTTGGGCGCGCAATTCGGCAATCGTATGAACAATCTTCATGCGGGGTTTGGCTTAGTTATGCAGGGCGTTGAAGTAACTGCGGCGCCCCTTGAAATTGGCAATCTGTTGTACCAGGGCTTGAAAGTCTTCTTCCCGATCAATGGGGTTGAGCTGCTCGGTGTTCACGATCAACACAGGCGCCGCATCGTAGTGATGAAAGAAATTGGTATAGGCGTCGGCCAAGTGGCGCAGGTAGTCTTCTGACATGTTCTGCTCCATGGCAATGCCACGTTGACGAATTCGGTCAATCAGGGCGTCGGCCGTGGCCTGCAGCACAATCACCAGATCGGGCTGTGGGGCCTGCGGCTGCTGCACTTCGTATATTTTTCGATAGAGCGCGAGTTCCTCATCGGATAGGGTCAGACCCGCGAAAAGCTGGTCTTTTTCCATCATGAAGTCGCTCACCACATGCTCGGCAAACAGATCTCGCTGGGTAATGTCGCGCAGCTGGTCGACCCGCTGAAACAGAAAAAACAATTGGGTGGCCAGTGCGTAGCGGCTGCTGTCGCGATAAAACTTCGCTAAAAACGGATTCTCGGCAGGGGTCTCGAGCAGAGGCGCGTAGCCGAATCGCTCAGAAAATTTAATGGCCAGGCTGCTCTTGCCCACGCCAATTGGCCCCTCGATCACAATGGATCGGAAGCGGTCTGCCCAGGGGGGGCGCGCCGTTGGGCGTGCGGGAATCGTGCTCATGGCGACTATTGTCGCATCACCAGGGCCGGACTTCCCCAAGCTGAGACGCTGTCAACAAGGCCTTCCAATGGGCGGCAGGCATGAGTGCCGGATGCTCGGGCGGCCCCAGCAGCACATTGGGATTGAGTTCGCATAGCGGAACCAGCACAAAGGCCCGCTCATGCGCCCTGGGGTGGGGAATGGTGACAAACGGGTCCGTCTGTCGCTGGTGACCATAGGCAATCAAGTCCAGGTCCAAGGTTCTTGGGGCATTGCGAACCGAGCGTGCACGCCCAAACTGCTGCTCAATCGACAGCAACAAGGTCAAGATCTCGGCCGCCGTCAGATTCGTGTTGATTTCGGCAACGGCATTACAGAAATCTGGCCCACTGGATTGGACTGGAGTGGTGCGATAACAGGCCGATGACCGCACACCAACAATGCCGGGGGATTGACGCAAGACATCGAGCGCCTGGGCAATGGCTGAAAATGGATCTGAGAGATTGCCTCCAAGCCCAATATAGGCCGTTTCGATCATGATGGGACTCTTGTCACCCGAAAGGTGTGCGGGTGCTTATTGGTCCGTATTCGACGCCGGCTCGCTGGCCGTGGGTTTGCGCCGACGTCTGCGCCGCTTTGCGCCAGTGCCGCCACTTCCCGTTGATCCGGATTTATTCGCCGAGCGCTCGGCAGCCGCCTGACTGATCAAGGCGGCGCGGCCTGCGGCATCAGCCGCAATATAGTCCGTCCACCAGTCGGCCAGTGCCGAATCGATCTGACCAGATTCTGCGCGCAGGAGTAAAAAATCGTAGCCCGCACGAAAACGAATGTGTTCGACCAGGCGAGCCGCTGTTGCCCCTTGGCGCTTTTCAAACCGTGGCTGCATCAACCAGATATCGCGCATGTCCGAGACATAGCGCCGCTGAATGGCCAGTGCATCCAACTGTTGTTCAGTCACTTCATCTATTGCCGCATTCAGTGCAGGGATCAGATGCTCGCCTGCCGCATGGCGTTTCTGCCAGCGTTCACGCACCAGGTTCCACAGCAGCGCCGCAAATAAAAATCCGGGCGATATTGGCTTGCGGTCATGGATACGTGCGTCCGTGGCTTTCAGCGCCAACGTGACAAATTTTTCTGACTCTGGGGCCTGCGCATCAAAGACGAGATCAAGCAGTGGCAGACAGCCGTGATGCAGGCCCTCATTGCGAAGCTGATGCAGGCCCTCGTAGGCATTGCCCGACTGCAAGAGCTTGAGCATTTCATCAAACAAACGGGCATTGGGCACATTTTTGATCAGGTCAGCCAGCGCTTTGATGGGTTTGCGGGTGGCTGGATCAATGGTGAGCCCCAGCTTTGCTGACAGCCGGATGGCACGCAGCATGCGGACTGGGTCTTCCCGGTAGCGATGATCAGGGTTGCCAATCATGCGCAAGACTTTCGCTTTTAAGTCTTTCACTCCGTGGTGATAGTCCAGCACTTTGTCGCTGACTGGGTCGTAATACAGGGCGTTAACCGTGAAATCGCGCCGCGTGGCGTCTTCGTGCTGCTCACCAAACACGTTGTCTCGCAGCACTCGGCCATGCTCGTCTACGTCGATGTCATCAGACTGAAGCGCACGAAAGGTGGACACCTCGATGGTCTCTGGGCCAAACATCACATGGACCAGGCGAAACCGCCGGCCAATAATGCGGGCCCGCCGAAATACCCGCTGCACTTGTTCGGGCTCGGCATCGGTGGCCACATCAAAGTCTTTGGGCCGGATGCCAAGCAGCAGATCACGAACCGCACCACCCACAATAAAGGCACGAAAGCCGGCCTTTTGCAGGTCTTCCACAGTTCGCAGGGCGGCGTTCGAGGCGAGCTTTCGGTCGATGCCGATTTTTGACGCTTTGAAAATCTCGGGTTCGTGCAGTGTTTTCTCAACGGCGCGCCGCGAGGCCCGGGTGGATAGCTTTTTGGGGGCGAGGTCAACAATCCGCTTAAATAGTTTTTTGATCATGGGCCTTAGTCGTCGGTGCTCTGCGTCCGATCAAATAAGTCCAGCACCTGCCAGCCTTGCGCCTGTGCATGGTGGCGAAGCCGCTCATCGGGGTTGACGGCAATGGGCGTTTTCACCCGCGAAAGCAGGGGCAGATCATTCAATGAGTCACTGTAGAAAAAAGAATCAGAAAAATCGTCAAGCCCCAGTCCCTGTTGGGCCAGCCACTGCTCAACCCGGGTGATCTTTCCTTCGCGAAAGCTGGGCAATCCGTGGGGCTTGCCAGTGAAGTTGCCATCGGGGGAAATCTCCACCTCGGTGGCGATCAAGTGTTCCACGCCGAACTCGCGGGCAATCGGCCCGGTGATAAATGAATTGGTCGCCGTCACAATGGCGCAGAGCGCACCGCTGCGTTGGTGCTCCTCGACCAAGGCCTTGGCTTTGGGATGCAGGTGTGGACGAATCACGTCTTTAATGAACTGTTCACGCCAGGCAAGCAGTTGCGCCCGTGGGTGCTGGGCCAGTGGCGCAAGCTGAAAGTCTAAGAATTCATAAATGTCGAGCGTGCCGGCGCAATACTGCACGTAGAAGTAGTCATTGCGCTTGGAATACCAGTCGGCATTGACAACTTTCAGGTCCACCAAAAATTGTGCCCAGGATACATCGCTGTCGATTGGCAAAAGCGTATTGTCGAGATCAAACAGGGCGAGTTGTTGCATCTGGCAAATCCAGTAAATCTTTCAATAAGGGGATGGTGGCTGGCCGTTTTTGCGACAAGGCGTAGTCGTTTAAACCATCCAGCACTCGGATCAAAAGCCCCAGGTCTCGGGGCAGGCGGGTCATCAGGTAATTTAGTAAGTCCTCAGACAGTGGCAGCGCCAGTTGCTCAGCCCGCTCGCGCAGGGCATTTCGTTTTTCTTCGTCGTCTAATTCATGCAATTCAAATATCAGGCCTTGGCCCAGCCGGGTTCTTAAGTCGTCCCGCAGTTCCAGCCGCAGTGGCGGCCGATCGGCGGTCGCCACCAGGCAATGGCCAAGCTCTCGGCCTGCATTGTAAAGTCGAAACAGTCCCTCGGCTGTGGCTCGGTCGGCCCGATCAACATTGTCCAGTAGCCAGATTCTTGGCGAACCGGGTTCCTCGATCTGTTCAAGCGCCTGGGCGAGCAATTGGCCTGCGCCCGCACCGCCTGAAAGTGCGGCGCTGGCATCGCAGTTGATCAGGCTGGCCTGGCCGCCCAGGGCGGCCTTCCAGGCCCTGAGCCAGAAGCTTTTACCGCTTCCTGGGGCCCCCCATAGATACAGGGTTGAAAAGCCGGGGGTCTTTAGAATCTGGCCAAGTGCGGCGAGCGCTGCCGAATTGCGTCCTGTCACCCCATCCTCAAGCTTGGGTTCTGGTGGGTCGATCAGGTGAAGGGGTAACTGCATCTGGCTCCTGCCGCCGCAAAAGGCGCGTTAACTTCAATAAAATGTCGATTTTAGGAAGAAACCCCGACATGAGCGAAAAAAAGCCGGCAACAGCCAACACCACACCCATGACTTATCGTGATGCGGGGGTGGACATCGACGCCGGTGACGCCCTGGTCGATCGTATCAAGCCCCTGGCCAAACGGACCATGCGGCCCGAAGTGCTGGGGGGGATTGGTGGGTTCGGCGCCCTGTTCGAGGTCCCCAAAAAATACAAAGACCCCGTCTTGGTGTCAGGCACCGATGGCGTGGGAACCAAGCTGAAATTGGCGTTTGCCCTGGATCGCCACGACACAGTGGGCATTGATCTGGTGGCCATGAGCGTGAATGACATTCTGGTGCAGGGTGCTGAGCCCCTGTTCTTCTTGGATTACTTTGCCTGCGGCCAGCTCTCGGTGGACACGGCCGCTGCCGTGGTGGGCGGCATTGCCAAGGGTTGTGAACTATCGGGCTGCGCCTTAATTGGTGGTGAAACGGCAGAAATGCCCGGCATGTACCCGGCAGGTGAATACGATTTGGCCGGCTTTGCAGTGGGGGCGGTTGAGCGTTCGCAAATTCTGGATGGCAGCCGTGTTGCTGCGGGCGATGTGCTTTTGGGTCTGGCCTCGAGCGGGTTTCATAGCAATGGCTATTCCCTGGTGCGCAAGGTCTTAGAGCGTGCCTGTGGCGAGATCACGCCGTCATCCCTTTCTGGGGTCACCATTCCCGGTGAGACCAAGTCGCTTGCGGATCTGGTGATTGCGCCGACCAGGCTTTATGTGAAACCCATGCTCTCGGCGCTCTCAGCCCACCGTGATGCCATCAAGGCCATGGCCCACATCACGGGCGGCGGCTTGGTGGGCAATGTGCCCCGTGTTCTGCCCGAGCAACTCACTGCAGTGCTGCATAAAAACGCCTGGACTCTGCCGCCACTGATGCGCTGGGTTCAAGCCCAGGGCCAGGTGCCAGAAGACGAGATGCATCGTGTCTTTAACTGCGGCATTGGCATGGTGGTGGTGGTGGATGCCAAGCAGGCCGAAGCCGTGGCGGCCCATCTGACCCAGCAGGGTGAGCTGGTCTATCGCATTGGCGAGATTCGCGCGCGTGTGGGCGACGAGGCCCAGACGATTGTGGTGGATTAAGCCGCAGCCCCTGTTGGGTTGGCGCAGCGTGTTGTTCAGGCGGGGCAAGTGCTAATGGGCCCCGTGATCATTGACACCAATATTCTGCTGGATATTTTTGTCTTTCAAGACCCTGCGACAGCGCCTCTGCGAGAGGCGCTTTTTTCAGGGGAATTCAATGCGGTTCGATCTTCCAAGACATTGAATGAATTTGCCGATGTGATCGCGCGTGAGAAATTTAAACTGAGCACCCAGCAACGTGATGAGATTTTGGCAAAGTGGCAGGCGCATTCCCGTTTGCTGCCTGACAGCGACATTGCGGCATCCCCCTGGAAGTGCAAAGACCGTGATGATCAGATCTTTTTAGATTTGGCCTATACCCTGCGGCCAAGCCTTTTGTTGTCGAAAGACTTGCAGGTGTTGAAGTTTCGCAAGCGTGCCGCGAAAGAGTCGGTTGTGATTGCAGCTCGATTTTAGTTTAGGCGTGCTCGGCATGCAGCCAAGGCAGCATCCATGCCGCCATTGGCCGAATCAAACGGATCAATCTTCTGAATGTCTTGAAAGCTGCGCAGCCAAGTAATCTGCCGCTTGGCCAACTGCCGCGTGGCGGCAATTCCCGCGGCTACAAATTCATCCACGTTCATCTGCCCGTCTAAATATTCCCAGGCCTGCCGGTAGCCCACGCAGCGCATGCTGGGCATCTGAAGCATGAGATCGCCGCGGGCTCTTAAGCGCTGCACTTCATCGACAAACCCCGCAGCCAACATGGCATGAAAACGCGATTCGATGCGACGGTGCAGCAGGCTTCGGTCCTCGGGCATCAGTGCCACCACAGCCAGTGGCTCCCGATCGGTGTTGTTCTGGGTCTGTCGTGGCTGGCTCTCAGCAATTAATGTAGACATGGGCCGGCCAGTAAAACGATAGAGCTCTAACGCCCGTGAAATACGTTGCGCGTCGTTGGGTTGTAATCGCTGTGCCGTATTTGGATCGATCGTGGATAGTTGAAGGTGAAGTGCCGGCCAGCCGATTTGTTCGGCCTCTTGCGCAATCGCTTCGCGGATCGCAAGCGGTGCGCTGGGCAGATCATCCAGGCCCTCTACATAGGCCTTGTAATACAGCATGGTGCCGCCCACCACCACAGGGATATTGCCGCGTGATCGAATCTCGATCGCCGCCTGGGTGGCATCATGCACGAACCTTGCTGCGGAATACGACTCGGTGGGTTCAATGATGTCGATCAGATGATGCCGCACCTGTTGTTGTTCTGCGGCCGTGGGCTTTGCAGTGCCAATATCCATGCCCCTATAGACCAGGGCCGAATCCATGCTGATGAGTTCAACGCGTGAATGATCGCTGGCTAGCGCCATGGCCAGAGCTGATTTTCCGCTGGCCGTGGGCCCAAGAATGCAGAGCACGTTATTGGCCGCGCAAAAAGAGTTTGTCTAAATCGGCAATAGAGAGCTGTAGCCAGGTGGGCCGGCCATGATTGCATTGGTCGGCTCGGTCGGTCCGCTCCATCTCTCGCAGCAGGGCATTCATTTCTGGAATGGTCAGGCTGCGATTGGCCCGCACAGCCGCATGGCAGGCCATGCTGGCCAGCAACTCGTTACGCTGGGCTTCTACCCCCAGCGCTGCGCCATGTTCGGCAAGATCGGCCAAGGTGTCACGGACCAGCGTGGTGAGATCCCCTTGGGCCAATACTGCTGGCACGGCGCGAACAGCGAACTGTCGATCGCCAAGGGCATCGATATCAAAGCCCAGTTTGGTCAGCACCGTGCGATGCTGGGAAATTGTTTCCATCTCCAGTGGGCTGGCATGCAGCGCCAGGGGAGCCAACAGAGATTGGCTGGCAATGACTTGATCACTGGATTCAAACTGGCGTTTGAAGGCCTCGTAAACGATACGCTCATGGGCCGCATGCATATCGACCAGCACGAGCCCCAGGTGATTTTGGGCCAAGATGTAAATGCCGTGGAGTTGTGCCAGGGCAAAACCAAGTGGCATCTCGTGGCTGGGTTCAGCTGCAGCGGGCGCTTGCTCTGAGGCCCGTATGTTCTGGCCAAAGAAACGAAATGCTGCTGCAGTCGCACCGGCAGAATCACCTTGGTGACTGAAATTCGCGGCGCCAAAGATTGACGCCGTGGATGCTGCCCGGTCTTGGAAAGACGATCTTGAAAATGCAGAGGCACCAGTGGTGTCGGGTGTTGCGCTACCAGGCCGTGCCACCATGGTGGTACCCAAGGCATCGCGCACAGCACGATGGACGGCCTGATGCACCGCCTGGCTTTCGCGAAAACGAACCTCGCTTTTTGCGGGGTGGACATTCACATCCACGAGTTCGGGGTCAATATCGAGTGCCAAGACAAATGCGGGCTGCCGATCACCATGTAAGACATCTTGGTAGCCGCTGCGCACAGCGTGCAGTAAGACACGGTCACGCACGGCACGGCCATTGACATAAAAATATTGATCATCGGCCCGCGACCGCGATTGGGTCGGCGGTACCAGCCAGGCCCGGATACGCATCGGCCCCGCAGGCGTATCAATAATGCGCAGTTCAGATTCGTTGGCATCTAAACATTGGGCGATTCTGCTGCTTGCAGAGCCCGCCGGATAACGAGCAATGGCACGGCCCTGATGAGACAGTAGCCAATAGATTTCTGGCCGAATCAGGGCGATACGGGTAAAGGCGTCTTTGCAGTGATTCAGTTCAGTCGCGGCAGACTTAAGAAACCGTTTGCGTGCCGGCACCTGATCAAATAGCCCGGCCACTTCAATGTGGGTGCCTTGTGGACCAGCAGCTGGCGAGCTGGCCCACTGGCCGCCATGATTATCAATGCGCGTGGCATGTGGAGCCTGCGCCGTTTTGCTGGTCACGGACATGCGCGATACCGAACCAATGGCCGCCAAGGCTTCACCACGAAAACCATGGGTCATGACCCGAGAGAGATCCTGCAGCGAGGCAATCTTGCTGGTGGCATGGCGCTGCACCGCAAGTGGCAACTCATCTGCGGCAATGCCATGGCCGTCGTCTCGAATACGAATGGCGCGGATACCACCTTCTTCAAGTTCGACTTGAATGGATTGGGATTGGGCGTCGACTGCGTTTTCTAGCAGTTCTTTGACCACGGAGGCAGGCCGCTCGACCACCTCGCCTGCGGCGATTTGGCTAATCAGTGCGTCGGGAAGTAGGCGTATGGTCATGGCAAGGGCGCCAGATTACATCATGCGGGATTTGGCTAGCGGCGGATTGGCCCTGAAGTAACGCTTGATGCCTGCCACCAGGGCAGCGCCCATCTGGTGTTGATAATCGTCGTCTCTTAGCCGGGCTTCTTCTTCTGGATTGCTGATAAACGCGGTCTCCACCAAGATCGATGGAATATCCGGTGCCCGCAACACCGCAAAGCCTGCCTGCTCGACACGGGTCTTGTGCAGTCGGTTAATCCCGCCAATCTCTTGCAACACGGCTTGGCCCAACTGCAGCGAATCTTTGATCTGGGCAGTGGTCGACATGTCGAGCAAGACTTCTGCAACCGCACGGTCTTGATGCCGAATATTCACACCGCCAATCAAATCCGCACTGTTTTCCTTATTGGCCATCCAGCGGGCTGCGCTACTCGAAGCGCCTTTTTCGGAGAGCGCATAAACCGAAGAGCCCCGGGCAGTGGGTGATATCCAGGCATCGGCATGAATCGACACAAACAAATCGGCCTGCACGCGCCGTGCTTTTTGTACTCGAACATGCAGTGGCACAAAGTAATCGCCATCTCGCGTCAGATAGGCCCGCATATTGGGTTCTTGGTCAATCAGCCGCTTTAATCGACGCGCGATCGCCAGCACCACATCTTTTTCATAGGTGCCACGTTTACCAATGGCGCCGGGGTCTTCACCGCCATGACCAGCATCTAATGCAATCGTCACCAGGCGGCTGACCACGGGCTTGCGATCAGGGCCAGCAGCCGGTGCCTGTGGGTCTGACATCTCGGGTGCGCGTGCAACCGATGGCGGCAGTGCCCGCTCTTTTTCATAGGTGGCCAAGAAAGTCAGCAGTGGGTCTTCTGTGGTGGTGGGGTAAAAGTCCAGCACCAGGCGGTGTTGGTATTGGGCCACCGCAGGCAGGCTAAAGACCTGCGGATTGATCTCTTGCTTTAGGGCAAAGACCAGGCGTACCACCCGTGGCTGGTATTGGCCCACGCGAACGGTCTGAATAAAGGGGTCGTTGTCAGCGATCTTGGCGGCCAACTCTTTGAGCCGATCGCTTAACACGGTGTCTTCAAGATCCACAACAAAACGCAATGGGTTTTGCAGAATCTGCGTGGAATACTTTAGCCCCTCTTCGTTGTGTTCGATCGTGACCCGTGTGTAGTCTTTTGCGGGCCATGCGCGAACCGCCACAATCTGTGCGGCGTTTGCCGGGCCGCTTCGTACCCCAAGCAGCAGTGTGGCACCCGCGGTCAGCAATACGGTGCGTCGTTTCGGGCTGCGCACTTGCGTATCCGCGGCACGATGACCTTGTTTTGCCTGGGGGGTGTGGGGTGAGTGGCGAGGCATACGGTTCTGTGTTTATCGCAACTTCGTCTTGGTTTGCCAGTTGTGCAAAAAGGGCGCCATATCAAACCCATCTGGCCTTTGATACAAGGCCATTTTGTAATGCCTTGGGCCACAGGCCTGTTCTTGGTCTGCCCAATCAATCCAGATGTCGATGTCGGCGGGTGGCAGGCCCGCTGCGTGTTCAGGCCACTCAATGATGGCGATAGCGCGTTCGGTAATTAGGTCGCGTAATCCGCCCCCCTGCCAGTCTTGTGGGTTGGATTGGCGATAAAAATCCAGGTGGTGCGCCTGCAGGCCATCAAGTGCATAGGTTTCCACCACGCTAAAGCTTGGGCTTTTGATGCGGCCGGTCACCCCAAGGGCCTGCAGAAAATGACGTGTCCAAGTGGTCTTGCCCGCGCCCAGTCCCCCATGTAGCAGAATCCGAAAGCCTGAATTGACCGCCGGCTGTGCAGCGATGGTTTGGCGGACCAGCTCGGCAGTGGTCCGCGCAATGGCTGCTGCCTGGTCCTCGTCGACCGAAGGAAAATCTTCTTGCAGCAGGGGCTTATGGTTTTGGCTCATACTTTTGCGCATGCCGTTTGATGCGAATCACCTCATTCTAATTGCCAAGTCTCTGGGCTTTGGTCGGGTTGGTATTGTGAACTTAGATGCAGACCAGGATCAGGCACCCCAGTTCCTGAAGGCGGCCATGGCGCAGTACCGCAGTTGGCTTGCCAAAGGTTTTGCAGGGGAGATGGGCTATCTATCTGAGCATGCGCCCATCCGTGAGCAGCCCGCCCAATTGCTGGCTACGACAGCAACGACCTTACGCGCGGTGGTGGTCACCATGGACTATTTGCCAAAAGCCTCTCAGCCGCGCTGGCGCGATCTGCACCAGGAACGGCTTGCCGACCCATCGGCCGCAGTGGTGTCGGTCTATGCCCATGGCCGCGACTATCACAAGGTGTTGCGTCAGCGACTGGTTCGGCTGGCCGATGAATTGCAATCGGCGAGTCATCAGGCGCACCAGTTCAACACGGAATCAAGTAGCGGCCCTGCAAACACCGGGGCTGCTGCCTATCAGTTTCGTGCCTGTGTGGATTCGGCCCCGGTGCTCGAAGTCGAGCTGGCCCGCCGCTGCGGTCTGGGCTGGCGCGGCAAACACACACTCTTACTCAACCGTGAGCAGGGCTCGATGTTTTTTCTGGGGGTCTTGCTCACCGATATGCCGCTTAATGAGGTCTCTTACCCGGCGGAGCAGACCGAGTCACCTGATGGCCATTGCGGTACTTGCACGGCCTGCCTGCAGGCCTGCCCCACCCAGGCCTTTGTGGGGCCCTATCAGTTGGACGCCCGCCGATGCATTTCTTATTTAACGATTGAATTGAAGTCTTCCATTCCACTGGCGCTGCGGCCATTGATTGGCAATCGTGTGTATGGGTGTGACGACTGTCAGCAGGTCTGTCCATGGAATCAGTTTGCACAGGTGGCCACGCTTTCTGATTTTGATGTCCGCAACGGATTGAATCAGGCGCAGCTGATTGAGCTCTTTGGCTGGTCGGAAGAAGAGTTCCGTGCGCGGCATCAGGGCAGTGCCATTTTGCGAATAGGCCATGTGCAGTGGCTGCGCAATCTTGCGGTGGCCATGGGCAATAGCCTGGCCAAGCCGAATTGCCCGGAGCCGCTCAGGCAGGAATTGATTCAGGCACTTTCAGCGCGCGTAAACCATCCCGCTGCGATTGTGCGCGAACACGTGCAATGGGCATTAGCCCAGGCTCGGTAAGACAGCGAACCAGACCGTGATGGTCGCCATGGAAGCAATGGTCGACACAGAAATCAGGCCAGCGGTCAGCGGGCCATTGCCACCCATGCGGACTGCAAGAATGTAAGCACTACTGGCGCATGGCATGGTGGCAAATAAAATGGCCATGTCCCGCTGTACACCCTCCAGTCCCCACCAGACACATAGCCCCCAGGTGATGGCAGGCAGCGCAATGAGCTTAATCGCGGTAATAGCGGTGGCATACCAACGTGTTGCCGTATCGCGAAAGCCCTTAAAACTTAGGCCCGCCCCCACACACATCAATCCCAGGGCAATGGAAGCAGAACTCGCCCGATCTAAAACGCCGTAAATCAAATCGGGCGGTTTAAATCCAACCAGATTGGCGAGAATTCCGGACAGTGTGGCAATTAGCAACGGATTGCGTGACAGCTCTTTGAAGAGCTTAATGGGGTGAAAGGTATTGGCCAGAAAGGACACCGCCAAGACATTGACCAGTGGCACCACCACGCCCACCAGCAGGGCGATCAAGGCCAAGCCCTCACTGCCGGCCGCGCGCGCGGCCAATGCAAAGGCGACATAGCTATTGAATCGAAAAGCGCATTGAATTCCCGATGCCCAGTCCATGCGGCTGATGCCAGGAATCCAGCGCGTTAGAACAGCGAGTGCGGTGGCCATCAATGTGGCCAGTGCAGCGATTTGCACCATGATCGCCGTCTGGCCAGCTGCAAAATTGGTTCGGGTCAGGGCAGCAAAGAGCAGAGCAGGAAAGAGCACAAAGTAGATCAGTCGCTCGCAGCCATCCCAGAAGCTTCGGCCAAGCCAGTGGGTGCGGGCCATGAGCAGCCCCGCCACAATCATGGCGAAGTCTGGGAAAAGAAGTGAAAATCCGTTCATGGCCGCTCAGAAAAGCCCTCAGTCTAACGTTGCTGGCAAATCGCCTGAATTTGATCGGCATGGCCAGGACGCACCCCCACCAATTCTTGACCCCGCAGATGCCGCTGAGATTGACCGGTTCTGTGATGGTCTGTGGCTAGAAGACGGTCTATCAAAAAACACACTGTCCGCCTATCGGCAAGACCTGCGAGACCTGGCGATCTGGCTCAGGGACCACAACCAGACAGCGCTGCCCACAGCATCTCGGGAGCAGATTAGCCGTTATTTTTCTGAGCGCTTTGCGGCCATTCGCTCCAGCACGGCCAATCGCAGGCTTTCTTCCATGCGCCGCTATTACGGCTGGCTCATGCTGCAAGGCCTGCGTGATGACGATCCCTGCCTGTTATTGAAAAGCGCCAAGCGGCCTGCCCGTTTTCCAAAGGCACCGATTGAGTCGCAAGTGGAAGACTTGCTCAACGCCCCTGACACAGGTTCTGCGCTGGGTTTGCGTGATCGGGCCATGCTGGAAATGATGTATGCCGCAGGCCTGCGTGTCTCGGAGCTGATTGTGCTGAAAAGCATTGATGTCTCGCACTCCGACGGCATTGTTCGTGTGATCGGCAAGGGCGACAAAGAACGCATTGTGCCGATTGGTGAAGAGGCCATGGTCTGGCTTACGCGATACATGCGCGAGTCCAGGCCCCTGTTGTTATCGGGAAGAAGTGCTGACGATTTATTTGTCACGGATCGCGGCCATGCCATGAGTCGCCAGCGTTTTTGGAAAATCATTAAAGACTACGCGATCAAAGCGGGCATCCAGATGTCGGTATCCCCGCACACGCTGCGGCATGCCTTTGCAACACATCTGTTGAACCATGGGGCCGATCTGCGTGCTGTGCAGATGTTGTTGGGCCATGCAGATATTTCAACAACCCAGGTCTACACCCATGTGGCCAATGATCGCCTGAAGGCGATTCATGCGAAACACCACCCGCGGGCATAGAATCCCGGTATGTCATTTGAGTTCATTATTTTTCTAATTGGCCTGCTGTCTTATCTGGTGGGCTCAATTTCTTTTGCCATTGTGGTGAGCCGCCTGCGTGGCATCGATGATCCGCGTACCTATGGCTCACACAATCCAGGTGCCACCAATGTGCTTCGCAGTGGCGACAAAGTCGCCGCCGCGTTAACGCTACTGGGGGATGCGGCCAAGGGCCTGGTCATGGTCTTAACGGCCAAAGCATTTGCCGAATTGCTGTTGCCTGCGGATTGGCACTTGGCGGCCACGGCAGTGGCGGGCTTTAGTGTGTTTCTTGGCCATTTGTTTCCTGTTTATTTTCGTTTCCAGGGCGGCAAAGGTGTGGCCACGGCCTTTGGTGTATTGCTTGCCTTTGACCCTGTGCTGGGCGCAATGGTGGGGGTGCTTTGGCTGTTTATGGCCAAGGTAAGTGGCATTTCGTCGCTGGCGGCCTTAACTGCAGCAACGGCAGCACCTCTAATTACCTTGTGGCGTCATGGGCTAGACGTCACGTTTTGGTCGGTGCTGGGCATTGCCGTCTTGTTGGTGATTCGCCACAAGAAAAATATTGCTCAGCTGCTGTCGGGCCAGGAAAAGTCTTTTAAGAAAAAATCCTAGGCGGCCTTATTTTCTTGGGCCAGTGGCCAGCGGGGCAGTACCTGAAATGTGCCGGCTGCCTGCGTGGTGGCGGCCCCGGCCAGAATTCTCAGCCCTGCTGCCCAGGCGATCATCACGCCGTTATCGGTGCACAGACTGGGCGCCGGAAAACAGACCCGTACCCCATCGGTTTTCTCTAGCCCAGTTAATTGCTGGCGGAGTTCTGCGTTGGCCCCCACGCCCCCCGCGATCACCAGCTGCCGGATGCCGGTATCCAGAATCGCCTTGCGGCACTTGGCCATCAGCACATCGACAATGGCTGATTGAACGGCGGCGGCCATGTCGGCCCGGGACTGATCGTTTAATTCCCCGGCCTTTTGCAGTTTCTGGACTTGGGTCAGCACAGCCGTTTTTAAGCCCGCAAAACTGAAGTCCAGGGTGGGCCGTTTGAGCAGGGGCCGAGGCAGATCAAACCTTTTGGGGTCACCCTTCATGGCCCACTTGCCAATCTCTGGCCCGCCCGGGTAACCAAAGCCAAGCAACTGCGCGCTTTTGTCAAAGGCTTCGCCGGCCGCGTCATCTATGGTTTCGCCAAGAAGTGTGTACTTGCCTATACCGTCGACCTGCATGATCTGGGTGTGGCCGCCACTGACCAACAGGGCCAGAAATGGGAAGTCCAGGCCGCTGGCCCGGTCATCCAAAAGCGGAGAAAGCAGGTGGCCCTCCAGGTGGTGAATCCCCATGGTCGGCCTGCCTGTGGCGGCGGCGATCCCCTGGGCCGTGCTGGCCCCCACCAACAGGGCGCCAGCCAGACCGGGACCTTGTGTGTAAGCAATTGCATCGATTTCAGTCCAGCCCACACCGGCATCCGCCATGACCCGCTCGGTCAGGGGCGATAGTCGAACAATGTGGTCGCGTGACGCTAACTCGGGCACCACACCGCCATAGGCGGCATGAAGCGCCACCTGGCTGTGCAGGGCCTGGGCCAGGATCTCGCCCCGCCTGCCGCTCCGGTGGGCCCGAACCAAGGCCACGCCCGTCTCGTCGCAGGACGTCTCAATACCCAGAATCAAGACCTGGGCCGGCTCGGCCGGGCCCTGACCACTGGTTGTTGCCGGAATTTGGGGGTCCTTCACTTGCCAGAAATCCTTATCTCCACGATACTTACGGGTTCCCTACCAACATATTATTGCCAGGACACCTACATGCCTGTTGTTCGACTCAAAGAAAACGAGCCCTTCGAGGCCGCCCTTCGCCGTTTCAAGCGCACCATTGAAAAGATTGGTCTGCTGACTGAGCTGCGCGCACGCGAGTTCTATGAAAAGCCCACTGCTGAGCGCAAGCGTAAAAAAGCGGCCGCTGTGAAGCGCCACTATAAGCGTGTTCGCAGCATGATGCTGCCCAAGCGCAAGTACTAATCTTTACCTAGCGTTCTCGCTCAACTTACTGTTCATCCTTCAGGCGCCATGACTGGGTTCTCCCGGGGCGCCAAGCAGCAAGCGATGTCCATCAAAGAACAACTCCAAGAAGACATCAAGTCCGCCATGCGGGCCAAAGAGTCGGGTCGTCTGTCGACCCTGCGTCTGGTCACAGCGGCAATCAAGCAAAAAGAAGTCGACGAGCGCGTTGAATTAAACGATGCCGCCGTGTTGGCCGTGCTTGAGAAAATGATCAAGCAGCGCAAAGACTCGATCGCCCAGTTTCAGGCGGGTGGCCGTCAAGATCTGGTGGATATCGAGCAGGCTGAACTCGCGATTCTTACCGCCTACATGCCGGCCCAGTTGTCAGAAGCCGAAGTGACCGCTGCCATTCAGGCTGCCATCGCCCAGGTTGGTGCTGCTGGCCCGCAGGATATGGGCAAAGTCATGGCGGTGATTAAGCCTCAGTTGGCTGGCAAGGCCGATATGGGCCTAGTCTCGCAGATTCTGAAGTCCAGGCTCGCAAAATAAAAACCAGTGGCCCTACACTAAGGCCATGATTCCCCAGCAATTTATTGACGATCTACTACGACGTGTTGATGTCGTAGAAGTGGTCGGTCAATACGTTCAACTCAAGCGCACCGGCGCGAATTATTCCGGCCTGTGCCCCTTTCATACCGAAAAGTCTCCATCGTTTTCGGTAAGCCCATCTAAGCAGTTCTATCACTGCTTTGGCTGTGGCGCCCACGGCACCGCCCTTGGTTTTTTAATCGAACATCTTGGCCTGCCATTTCCGCAGGCCGTTGAGGATCTGGCCCGCCGTGTGGGATTGGAAGTGCCCAAGCAGGCGCCCGATGTTGATCCCGTTGCGAAGAAAAAAGAAACCGACTTTCGGGCGAGATTGCGTGATGCATTACTGGAGGCGGCAAAGTTTTATGCGCGCCGATTAAAGGATTCGCCGCAGGCCATTGAGTATTTAAAGCGCCGCGGTTTGTCAGGTGAGATCGCCGCGAAATATCACCTGGGCTACGCACCCGAGGGCTGGCAGCCACTGCAATCGGTCTTTGGTGATTACCAAAGCAAAGACTTGGTGGATGCGGGCTTGGTGATCGAGGGCGACGGCGGAAAACGTTACGACCGTTTCCGTGACCGCATCATGTTTCCCATTCTGAGTGGCCGTGGCGAGGTGTTGGGCTTTGGCGCAAGAACATTGGGCAACGACGAGCCAAAGTACCTGAACTCACCGGAGACCCCGGTCTTTTCCAAGGGCTACGAACTCTATGGCGTTTTTGAGGCGCGGCCCCATATTCGCGATGCCAAGCAGGTCTGGGTGGTCGAAGGCTATATGGATGTGGTGGCCCTGGCGCAACACGGCCTTGGCCATGCCGTGGCCACGCTGGGTACTGCAACAACACCACAGCATCTGCAACAGCTGTTGCGCTTAAGCGATCACGTGGTCTTCATGTTCGATGGTGATGCGGCGGGCCGTCGTGCCGCGGCGCGCGCATTAGAAACGGCCATGCCGTTTGCATCGGAAAAAAATCGCATCGACTTTGCGTTTTTACCGCAAGAACACGACCCCGATAGCTTTGTGCGTGAGTATGGCGCTGATGCGTTAAAAGAGTGGGTGGCAAAGGCCAAGCCTTTATCGGCATGGCTGATTGAAGTGGCCAGTCAAGGCCAACAACTTGAGTTTGCCGAGGGCCGTGCTGCCGCTGCATCCGAGGCCCAACGATTGATCAAACTGATGGCCGCCAATGCCTTGCGGGATCAAATTCTGCGCGGGGTGAATCGGCAGTTTGATGTTGCTGAACCAGCCAGTGCCGTGCCGGTGCAGACTCAGGCCCCCGCCAAATCGTTCGATCAGTCCGGCCGATTTAAAAAACCCTGGAATAAAAACACGCCTCCGCCGATTCGTCTGCCCCGGCCTGTGATCCGCCCCCTGGCCGAACGGGTGCTGCAGATTCTGGTCCGTCAGCCCGGCTGGTCAGTGGATATCGACCCAGAATTAACTGGGTTTTTAGACGAATCCCAGGCAGATCTGTTGGGCTGGATTCAGGAAAAAACGTCTGCCAATCCTGGGACGAACTTTGCCGTGCTGCACGAGGCCGCCCTGGCCGAGGGCAGGGAGCGGGGCTCGGATACGGTGCGATATTTCTTAAAACTCTCCAAGCCCGATCCAGCCTTAGACGACCTGATGGAGACCCAGCCCGCCCAGCTGCGGGAGGAGTTGCTGTTGGCCATCTCACGGCTCAAGATCCGCATGCTCGAGGAAGAGGCCGCCCGACTGGCCGTAGCGGCTGCCACCACCCCTGGGGCTTTGCAGGAATTACAGCAGTTACGGGCCCAGATTAAGGCCCTGCGTCACCCCTCGGAATCTGGGGCGGCACCAGCAGGGTAAAAATCTGCTAACGCTTTGATTTAATAGGGTTAAATCTGGTAAAATTAAGGGTTCCGTTCTTGCCACCGAAGGATCCCTGCCCCGTGAGCAAAGCTAAAAAAGCACCCGCAAAAAAAGCACCCGCAAAACCCGTGGCCAAGGCATCGGCAAAGTCGGCCGTAAAGCCTGCTAAGCCCGCCGTAAAACCTGCGGCCAAGAAAGCTGCAGTCAAAGCGGCTGCGCCAAAGAAAAAGCCCGCAGCAAAACCTGCCGCAAAAGCTGCCAAGCCCGCGGCCAAGCCTGCTTCAAAAACTTCGGCAAAGCCTGTAGCAAAGCCTGCCGCAAAAGCCGCAGACAAAGCGAAAAAGCCTGCTGCAAAACCAGCCGCTAAGGTAGCCCCTGCGAAAAAGCCAGCAGCCAAACCTGCTGCAAAAACATCGGCAAAGACTCCGGCTAAAACACCTGCGGCGAAACCCGCTGCCAAAGCCAGCGCTAAGCCAGCAGCAAAACCAACAGCAAAACCCGCGGCCAAACCAGCAGCGAAACCTGCCGTAAAGCCTGCGGCCAAACCGGCAGCCAAGACTGCTGATGTAAAAAAAGCGGAAGCAAAAAAACCCGATACCAAAAAGCCAGAAGAAAAAGTAGCGCTCAAAAAAGAAGCCGCCAAGAAAACCGAAAAAGCGGAAGACAAAAAAGTTGCCGCAAAAAAAACAGCGGAACCCAAACCCGCGCCGGAACCCAAGGTTGTCAAACCCAAGGGCAAGCCTGGTCGCCCACCGAAAAAATCGCCAGAGCAGCTCGAGGCAGAAGCCAGCGGTCTTGATGACACGGTGATCGACGATGTCGATGCTGCCGATGTCATGGAGCCGCCACCTCCACCGAAAAAAGGCTCTGCCCGTCGGGCCCGTGATCGTGTTTTAAAAGAGTTCTTACCAGCCGGTGGTGCTGTCACGCCTGAAGAGCTAGAAGCCCGCAAGGCCAAGCTCAAGACTCTGTTTAAACTCGGTAAAGAGCGTGGCTATCTGACTTATTCGGAAATCAACGACCATCTGCCCGAGAGCGTTGTGGATGCTGAGCAGATCGAAACAATCGTTGCCACCTTTAGCGACATGGGCATCTCTGTCTATGAGCAAGCGCCAGACACGGAAACCTTGCTGCTCACCAGCAATGCGCCTGCTTCTGACGATGATGACGCAGAAGAGCAGGCTGAGGCAGCGCTACAGACCGTCGATTCCGAGTTTGGCCGCACCACAGACCCAGTGCGTATGTACATGCGCGAGATGGGCACCGTCGAGTTGCTCACGCGCGAAGGCGAGATTGTGATCGCCAAAAAGATCGAAGAGGGTCTGCGTGACATCGTGATGGCAATTTCTGCCTGCCCGGTGACCATTGCGGAAGTTCTGGATTCGGCCAACAAGATCCGCGAAGGCACAATGCCAATCAACGAAGTGGTTGACGGCATTGTGGATCCAAACGCACCCGAAGAAGATTTGCTGTCTTCCACCGAAGCAGAGTTTGCGGCCATTGAAGCCACCGAAGAGCCAGACGACGATGGTGCCGCTGCTGCCGCAGCCAACACCGCACGCCTGGAAGAGCGCAAGACTGCCGCCCTTGAAAAGTTTGAGGTGATTCAAAAGGCGTATGACAAACTTTTGAAAACGGTTGAAAGCGAGGGCGGCTATAAGTCAGCCGCTTACGACAAGGCTCAGCAGACCATTAGCAACGAGTTCATGAGCATTCGCTTCACTGCGAAAATGGTGGAGCGGCTTGCTGACACGCTGCGCGCTCAGACCGAAGAGGTCCGCAAGATCGAGCGCAAGATTCGTTCTATCGCCGTGGATAAAGTGGGTCTTACCCAGGAATGGTTCATCAAAGAATTTCCGGGCAATGAGACCAATCTTGATCTCTTTGTAAAGAAAGTTACTTCCGCAGGCGCTTCGGCACAGCTGTTGCAGCGGAACCTGCCGGCTTTACAGGAAGAGCAGCAAAAGCTTATTGATCTGCAAAAGAAAGTTATTTTGCCGTTAAACGATCTGCGTGAGATTCACAAGCAGATGGTGGCGGGTGAGCGCAAAGCACGCGCTGCTAAAAAAGAGATGACCGAAGCCAACCTGCGGCTGGTGATTTCGATTGCCAAGAAATACACCAACCGCGGTCTGCAGTTTCTCGATCTGATTCAGGAAGGCAATATCGGCCTGATGAAGGCCGTGGATAAGTTTGAATATCGCCGTGGCTACAAGTTTTCAACCTATGCCACCTGGTGGATTCGCCAGGCGATTACCCGCTCGATTGCTGACCAGGCCCGCACCATCCGTATTCCGGTGCACATGATCGAGACCATCAACAAGATGAATCGCATCTCGCGCCAGATCTTGCAAGAGACTGGCAAAGAGCCCGATCCTGCAACCTTGGCGGTTAAGATGGAAATGCCCGAAGACAAGATTCGAAAGATTCTGAAGATTGCCAAAGAGCCTATTTCCATGGAAACGCCGATTGGCGACGATGATGACTCCCATCTTGGCGATTTCATCGAAGATACCAATACGGTAGCCCCCATGGAAGCAGCACTGCAAGATTCCATGCGCGACGTGGTGAAAGAGGTGTTGGATTCGCTCACGCCACGTGAAGCCAAAGTCCTGCGTATGCGTTTTGGTGTTGAAATGGCCACCGACCACACCCTGGAAGAAGTGGGTAAGCAGTTTGATGTCACGCGTGAGCGAATACGTCAGATCGAGGCGAAAGCCCTGCGTAAGTTGCGGCACCCCAGCCGCAGCGACAAGCTGAAGAGTTTCTTAGATACGCTGTAAACAAAAGGCCTGGGGAACCAGGCCTTTTCACATGACTCGGATCGCAAAGGCCGGGGCAAAAAGAAGTCTCGGGGGGGCGTTAGCTCAGTTGGTTAGAGCAGAGGACTCATAATCCTTTGGTCGCTGGTTCGAGTCCAGCACGCCCTACCAATTACATCCAGTGGCTATTGCATAGCCAGAGACTCAGGTGGCAGACAGTCGCCTGAGCCTTCGCACCCAAATTCCAATAAAGATCAGAAAGTAAACGGCACTAATGACAAAGGCCGCCATGAAAAACACCCCCTGTGTAATCAGGTAAGTGATACCACCCAGCACCAATCCGAAAAACGCTAGTTCGACTACGCGCTCACGGACAAACAACCACCTAGAACTCGGATTTAGATTCATTTGTTTAGCGAGAAACGCAGCCGACTTGCCGTGCCGTTCACATGCGTGCGACTGTCTCTTTTGCCTATAGTGTTACGATAGTAATCATCTTAGGCAGAGTTACTGCCTGTTACAGCTAGCATTTGGTATGGCAAAACCTATCCTTTGGGATAGGTGCAAACACCGCGGGTCCATCTCGTCCACTTCGACTGCAGAGATTTCTTTTGATTTTGTGAAAACCGTAGAGATTTTTCTTGTCGAGCCAGATGAAGAGAATCGGGCCTATTTGCAGGGCGTATTTGCGCAGACCGGTTTTTTCGTCAAGCCATTTAATACGTCTGAGCAAATGCTTATCCACCTGATGCGCTATCCCACTCACCTGGGGTGCTGCCGCTGCGTTGTACTGAATGAGCACCAGCTGGGCATCAGTGGGTTAGACGCGCAAGTTCAGGTTCGCAAGCTTGAGCCCAATTTACAGGTCATTTTTTATAGTTACCAGGCAAGTGTTGAGTCCGTCATTCACGCCTGGAAAAATGGCGCTGCCAGCTTCTTTCCCCATCCGTTTGACGCAAACGAGCTTGTGGCGGCCGTGCGATCGTGTCTGAGTCAAGGGCGGGCATCTCCCACAGCAGACAACCAGGCCGAAATAGAAGTACTAAGGGCTTCTTACGCCACCCTCACGTCAAGGGAGCGGGAGGTTTTATTGCTGATATCGAAAGGCCGGAAAAATCAAGAAATTGGTAGCGATCTGGGCCTGTCTATCCCCACGGTAAAAATGCACCGGGCGAATCTGATGCGAAAGTTAGAGCTCGACAATATTGCTCAGTTGATCAACTTTTATCACCGATGCTCAAAATTTTTAAGTGGCTAAAGCTTACGCTTAGTCCTTGGAGTTGGTTTGAGAGCGCGCTAATTTTCTGGATAAGGCGCTTACCTTACTAATCGTTTGTAGCAGCTGTGATTGCAGGTCCTCATCATTGGCACTTTGTGCAACAAGTTTTTGCCAAGCCGGTGACTCAAGAAGATGAATCAAGTCGTCAACCGTATCGGATAAATCGTCCGAGGTCTTTTTGATCACTTTTGAATTGTTGGCTTTGGCCTCCACGGCCAGCAAAATTGCCTGAGTCAGTTCTTCTCGGTTGGACTGGAGCGATTCCAGGGCATCTTTGGCCCGCTGGGTCTCAAACATGAGAGCCAAATAGTTTTCCACAATATTTTTGAATAGCTCAACAATGCCCTGAATCCGCGGGGAGTAGGCATTCTTTTTCGAGTCCAGGATGCAGATCGTGCCGTAGATGTTTCCATCTGGCCATGTCAGCGGGAAACCCAGGTAAGAGATCATTCCCAGGCGGATATCTGGATTGTCGCGCCACTCGGGATCCACGGTGGCGTCGGGTACCAAGAGTGGCGCGTTGTGTGCCATTACATGCTCACAATATAGGCCACAATTTAAATGCTCTTTATCGCCGACTTGATAGGGCGTTGCGGGAGTGTTCGCAGAGGAGAGCACTTCAATCTCATCGGCGCTCACGCGCATGATGAGTGCTGATGGCACGTTGCAGGTCTCAGCCAAAAAGCCCAAGAGCCTGTTGAGCCAACTGATAGCGGCTTCGTCTGGGGATGGGTAAGAAGTGGTTTTAGTCATAAGCAGGCGTCAATATACGCGCCAAACTTGTCTGCGTAAATCTGGCTGGCAGGCTGCCCGAGCAACAATTGCCCGTGACTGCCTGCCGACATTACTTCCGCTGAGTCTTGTTTACAGATAGCCCAGCACAGACCACCAGGCCCCGCCCACCACGATAAGAATTAGTAGGTTTATCACGCTCATGACGAAGCCAGCGCCCCACCACTCGTTTAGGCTTGCGTAGTTCGATCCGAAAATGATGGGCGCAGTGCCGGTTGCGTAATGGGTGAGCGACATCATTAAGGAAGATGAAAAAGCCAGCACTAGGGCCAGCAGCATGGGGGGTGCCCCAAGCGCTACGCCTGCGGTAAAGAAGGCCGCAAACATGGCCGTGATGTGTGCTGTTGTGCTGGCAAAGAAATAGTGGGCGTAGAAGTAGACCGCCACCAAGATTGCCGTGCCACTCACCCAGTCTAGACCCAGATAGCCGATGCTGGTCTGAATCGAGGTTGAAAACCAACTGATCAAGCCCAGCTTGCCCAGGAAAGTTGCCATCATGACCAAGGCAGCGAACCAGACCAGTGTGTCCCAAGCGCTCTTGGCTTTTAAAAGGTCGTCCCACTCAAGCACTCCTGTGACCAAGAGCAGCGATAGACCAATCCAGGCGGTGGTGGTGGCGTTAATTTCGAACGCCGGACCAAACAAGAATGCCGGTACGCTGGCCCACATCAGAAGCATCAGACCCAAAACGCCAAGCGTGATCTTTTCGTTGTTCTTGATCGGGCCTAATTTGGCCAGCTCACTGTCGGCCAACTCTTTGGCATTCGGCGTATTTTTAATTTCTGGTGGAAACAGGAAATACAGCACCAGCGGCATGACCAAGAGCATGACCAGACCGGGTACCAGCGCTGCCAACGCCCATTGGCCCCAAGTGATTTTGATGCTTGAGTCCGTGGCCTTGGCAATCAAATCAACCACCAGCGGATTAGGGGCCGTTGCTGTAATGAACATTGCCGATGTAATCGGGTTGGTGTTGTAGTTCACAAGTGCCAGGTAACGCGCAATCTTTTTTGAGGTGCCAAGTTCCGGGGTGGAATTAAAGGCGTTTGCAATCGACCGCATGATGGGGTGAATAATGGCGCCGCCTCGGGCGGTATTGCTTGGCGTGACCGGTGCAATCACCAGCTCGGACACCACCAGGCCATAGGCCACACCCAGTGTTTTCTTGCCAAAAAGAGAAATAAAGTAGTAACCAATGCGCTTGCCCAGGCCGGTCTTGGTCAGGGCCACCGCAATCATCACTGCGATTGCAATGAGCCAGATCAGCGGGTTGGCAAAACCGCTAAGTGCGTCGGCAATGGCGCCATCGGGCTTACCGGGCCGTGTGACACCTGTAATGGCCACCAGTGCTATGGCGATAATTGACAGCGCACCGATTGGCATGGCTTTGCCAATAATGGCTGCGATGGTGCCAATAAATAAAGCCAGCAGATGCCATGCTTCGGGGGTGACATTTTCCGGAACGGGAATACCGAACCAGATTAAAAGACCGATACCAATAGCGATTGCTGATGGCACAAGCTTAAGCGAGGGGGAGTTGTCCATGACACGAGTACTCCAAAGTTTTAAATTTTGAGTAAATAGCTATTACAACGCTCAAAATTTTAAAGATGGTGCCCCGCCTTGTCCGTGATGTTTGTCAACGCCATTAGCTTTTGCATGACAAATGGCCACGCAATTCTTGCAAAAAGTGGCGCGGCCAGGAATCGATAGAACTTGCGCCTGGATTGGCGCAGGCTTTGCTTGCTATTTTTCTGGGCTTGTGTGCTCGATAAGCTGCTCAAACGCACTCACGAATGACTCAGGCGGTTGGGCCCCTTGAACCAGATACTGATCATTCAAGATGATCGACGGCACGGAGTGAATCCCTAAGCTAGTGTAGCGTTGCTCTTCTTGGCGTACTTCCTGAGCGAACTCATTGTTTGCCAAAACCTGATGCGCCCGTAGCGGATCCAGCCCGGCCCGAATCACCGCATCCAATAAGTTCTGCTCATCGTCTAAGTCGACGGCTAGGCAGAAGTAAGTCTTGAGTAATTCAACTTTGAGCAGGGCCTGCTGCGCAAGACCAAGTTCATTCGCGGCCCAAAAGAGTAGCCGATGGCAATCAAAGGTGTTGTATACCCGTTTTCGGCCCTGTGGGTGAAAATCAAAGCCAGCCTCTTTTGCCTTAGCGCGGATCTGCGCCTGGTTTTCTTGGACTTGCGCTTCACTGATGCCGTATTTTTCGGTCAGGTGTTCGATCACCTCTTGGCCGCCCTTGGGCATCTGTGGATTCAGCTCAAAGGGCCGAAAGTGCAGTTCGAATTTAGCCCGATCGCCCATAGACGCCATGGCTTTATTTAAATTGCCCAGGCCCACTGCACACCAGGGGCAGGCGATATCGGATACGAAGTCAATTTTGATGGTGATTGTCATGTTTTTGTCTGCCGAAATTCTGTGTGCCACACCGCCAAATAAGTACTAGTAACTCAATTTTACTGCCTGGGAATGTGGTCATACGCATTCCAAGCGCTTTCCTCACCTGGCTGTTCTGGCCGCGGTCTGCGCAGCTCCCGGTGCACGGCCGCACGCATAATCAGCATCGACACCACCGGGGCCGTCATCAGCACAAACATGGCAATCAGCAGCTCATGCACCACTGGCCGGGTTTCTAGGGTGGAAAATAAAACCATTGACGCAAGAAGAATGCAGCCCGCGCCAAGCGTGATCGTGATGGCAGGCCCGTGCACGCGTTGATAAAAGTGTGGCAGCCGCAACAAGCCCAGGCAGCCGACCAGGGCGACCAATCCACCAAGAACCAACAAGATGGCAGTTGGTAAGCTGGCCCACAAAGGTAGCTGTTCCAAGTTAGTCATCGCAATTTCCAGTCATCACTACACGATCTAGATTCATTCAATAATCTCCCCACGCATCAGAAATTTGGCGATCGCAATGGTTGATACAAAGCCCAGCAGAGCGATCAATAGCGCCACCTCAAAATAAACCATGCTGCCAAAGCGCACCCCGAGCAGCAGGCAGATGAGCATGCAACACATCCATAGTGTGTCGAGTGCCAGCACCCGATCTTGGGCCGACGGCCCAATCACCAACCGCACGGCGCAAAAAAGTGCGCCAATTGCAACACAAGCCATTGCGAAATTTAAGGCAAGTGGTAATAGCTGGTTCATGGCGCTGAGTCCTCGAAAATTTCCATTAACGGTTGCTCGTAGTCGCGCTTGATGGTGTCAATCCACCACTGGGTATCGTGTAGATCAAACACGTGCAAGACCAACTCATGGGTGTCAGGAAGAATTTCCACCCAGACGGTGCCCGGAGTCATGTTGATAATGCCAGCCAGCAGGGCCAGGCCGTGCGGGCTTTTCATATCTAGTGGCACACGAATAAACTGCGAGTTCAGGCCGGCGGGTTTGGCCAATAAAATAATTTGAGTAACGTTAAAACACGAACGCGCTATCTCAACACCAGCCTTTAAGAGCAGCTTGATCAGCAACCAGGGCCTGCGAATACGCGCATAGCCATGGGGCTGAAGGGGGCGAACCAGTAGCGGAATAACGATCGCCAGCAATCCGCCAAGCAACAGGTGGGCGGCCTCAGTGCTTTGGCTGAGCAACAGCCATGTGATAAGCAGCGTCAGAGATAGCAGGGGTGAAGGAATCACACGCCTCATGGCTTTACTCCTGCCGGCCCTGGTACAGCCGGGGTGGATAGAACGCGTTCCACATAATTTGCGGGCAGGGCCAGATCATGACTAACGCGGTCTAGGTAGCCAAAAAGCGGGCCCGCAAAGATGGTCATGCCGATGCAGATCGCAATCAGCGCACTGACTGGGGCCACTTCGCTCAGGTGCAGGCTTGGCGCCTGAATACTGCCGGATGCCCAAAAGGTGCGCACACCAAACCGCATCATGGCAATAATGCCAGTCAGACCTGAGACCAGAATTAAACCGATAAAAAGCCAAGCCTCATGGGCAACGGCTGGCTCTGCTTCAAGCAGGGTGTGAAACAGGCTGAACTTTGCAATAAAACCAGATAGCGGTGGTAGACCAGTCATCACAAGCGTGCAGGCCGCAAAACCAAGCCCAAGAAAAGCAAGCGCCGTTGGGATACCAACCCCCACTGGCTCTTCGGGTTTTTCTTCAATGGCAAAGGCTTCCATACTGAGTGCCAGCAGTGCAGAACCCGGTGTGCGAATCCGTTCAATCAATCCGGCAAGCAGCAAAAACGCAGCAGTGGCCAGAGTCGAACCCACCAGGTAATAAAGCCCCGCGGTTAAGAGTGTGGTCTGGTTGGTTCCAACCACAGCCATCAAGGTGCCCGAAGAAATAATGGCGGCGTAGCCTGCCATTTTTCCGGCCTGCTCGCTGGCCAGCATGCCAATGCTTCCGAATACCAGCGTGATCAGACCCACCCAAAACAGCGCATCAAGTGAGAACCCATCTAGCGGCCCATGGCCAAAAGCCAAAGACCAGACCCGCACAATCGCGTAAATGCCAACCTTGGTCATCAGCACCATCATGGCCGCAACCGGTGGCGATGCTGCGTAATAGGTGGTGGGTAGCCAAAAGCCCAAAGGCCACGCCGCGCCCTTGGTTAGAAATGCCAGCGCCAAAATCAACGCACCGGTTTGCAGTAGCGGAAGATCAGCGGCACCAATCGCTGCAACCCGTGGCCCAAGGTCCGACATATTGAGTGTGCCGGTGCTGGCATAGATCAGGGCAATGCCGATTAGAAATAAAAGAGAAGCCAACAAATTAATCGCGATGTACTGCAGGCTTGCCCGAATCCGTGTGACGTTATAGCCGTGCAGCACCAGGCCATAAGAAGACGCCAGCATGACTTCAAAAAACACAAAGAGATTAAATAAGTCATTGGTTAAAAATGCGCCATTAATCCCCATGAGCATGAAGAGAAACAGTGAGTGGAAATGCACCCCAATGCGGCCCCAGCCCCGATACGAAAAAATGAGCACACAAATCGACAAGACTGCCGTGAGCACCAGCATCAGGGCCGCAAGTCGGTCGGCCACCAACGCAATGCCGAATGGCGCAATCCAGTTGGCCGCCAAATACACGCCCATCGGGCCGGGCCATAGTTCGAGGTCCGTTTTCCAAAAGAGCGCCACGGCGAAGACAAGCAACAGCATGTTGCAGCCCAGATTGACTGCAAATTTCAGGCCATGCCGTGCCTCGTTCACGGTAATCAGCAGCGCACCTGCAAGAAGCGGCAGCACTATCGGCAGCAGAATTAAATGCTGGGCCCAGGCAAGTCCGCTCATGCGTCAGGCTCCTTGCCGTCCACATGGTCCGTGCCAGTTAACCCCCGCGCACCAATCATGATCACCAGATAGAGCGCTGTTGTGGCAAAGCCAATCACAATCGCAGTCAACACCAGGGCCTGTGACAAAGGATCGGCGTAATCACCAAGCACGGGCAGGCCCGGTTTTAGCGTTAACGGGGCCTTGTCAATCCAGACCCGGCCCATCACAAAGATGAACAGGTTCACGGCATACGACATCAGCATCAGACCGGTAATGATCTGGAATGTCCGCGGCCGCAGAATCAGCCAAATGCCAGAGCCAAACAGCACACCAATGGCAATCGAGATCACGGCTTCCATGAGTTGGCCCCCGAAAGACGATCTGTGCGCTCTTGCGGGCGGTGGCTACGAATCGACTGGTGGCCCAAAGCAACCAGTATCAGCATGGTGCAGCCCACCACAGTGATGAAGACACCCAGATCAAACATAAAAGCGCTTGGTATATGCAGTTCACCAATCAGCGGCAGATTCAGGTGTGCCGTGTGACTGGTCAGAAATGGATACCCAAAGGCCCATGCGCCAAGCCCCGTTGCGCACGCAATCACCAGGCCATAGCTTAACCATCGGTGGGGCCGCAAATGCAGATGGGTCTCGACCCAATGGGTGCCTGCCAGCATGTATTGCACGATGATGGCCACTGAGAAGATCAGGCCCGCGACAAATCCGCCACCGGGCAGGTTATGGCCGCGCAGAAAGAAGTAGACCGCAGCCATGGTCATGAAGGGCAACAGCAGGCGCACATAAATTCCGGGCACGAGCAGGTAGCCACTGTTGGCCTGTTGATCCGGGGTCTGTCGGGTTGCCGCATCAAACGGATTGGGCGCCTGGGCGGCAATCGTGATGCTCTCTGGTGCGGGTCGGAAACGACGCAGCAGGGCATAGACCGTGAGCGCCACGATGCCAATCACGGTAATTTCGCCCAGCGTATCAAAGCCGCGGAAATCCACCAGCAGCACATTGACTGCGTTGGTGCCACCGCCCTCGGGCAGTGCTTTTTCCAAAAAGAAATTGGCAATGCTCTCGGGCATGGGCCGCACCATGACAGCGTAGCTGACCACGGCAATGGCCAGCCCCCCGCCAACGGCCAGCAGCATGTCTCGGCTGCGGCGCAACCGGGTACGCCAACTGGCAGGTGGTTTCATATCCGAGCGATCCAGCCTTGGGGGCAGCCAACGCAGGCCAAGCAGAATCAAAATGGTGGTGACCGTCTCAACCATCAACTGCGTCAACGCAAGATCCGGCGCTGAGAGCCAAAGAAAAGTGATCGATGTGGCAACGCCCGCACCGCCGATAAGCGCGAGTGCGGCAAGTCGGTGGTATTTGGCTTGCCATGCGGTGGCGATCGCACAGATGCCCCCCACTATCCAGAGCATTGCGAAAAACGGATCAATGGCATTTGGGGGTGGCACTAACCAGCCCGTGGGCAGACCGACCAGTAGCATGGGAACCACAAGCAATGCTGCGATCATGGCGAGCATCTGCGGCTGCAGGCGCTCTGTGCCCAAGTGATGGAGTAAAAAATTGGCCAGTCGGCCCAGGGCCAGCATGGTGCTTTCATAGGCCTGGGCACCACTTAGGCGACTCAAAACTGGTGTGCCCTCACGGCAATCTAAGTTGAATTGACGCCGCAGCACCACGTAGCCTAAGGCGCCGATCATCAAGGCCAGCACACTCATGAGCAATGGCAGATTAAAGCCATGCCAGATGGCAAGACTGTAGCTTGGTGCATCAGTGCCCAGTACCGATATCACAGCCTCGTGCAGAATTGGCCCAATACTTATGCTCGGGACGATACCCACCACTAGACATGCTACGACTAAGAGTTCAACTGGCAGTCGCATCCAGCGCGGCGGCTCGTGTGGCTCTTTTTCTAGTGGTTTTGCGGGCCGCCCAAAAAATACCGCGATAAAGCGAAGCGCATAGATCACACCAAAAATTCCAACCGCAAGCGCCGCGTATGACATCCACCAGTTGGTCGTACCGCCTACGTGCAGGGTCTCGGCAAAAAACATCTCTTTCGAGAGAAAGCCATTGAGCAGTGGCACTCCGGCCATGGCGCCACTTGCCACAATCGCAAGCGTTGCGGTGTACGGCATTTTTTTAAAGAGTCCACGCAATACCCGCATATCCCGCGTGCCAGTCTCGTGATCAATGATGCCCACCGCCATAAAGAGCGATGCCTTAAAAGTGGCGTGATTAAGGGTATGAAAGATAGCGGCCACCATGGCAAGCGGCGTGCCAATACCAAGCAGTGTGGTGATGAGTCCCAGATGGCTAATTGTGGAATAGGCTAATAAGCCCTTCATGTCACGCTGAAAGATCGCAGCGAACGCCCCTATTAACAGGGTAGCCGTGCCGGTACCAGCCACAATCCAAGTCCATGCCTCGGTGCCTGCCAATGCGGGCCACAGGCGCATGAGCAGAAAAACGCCTGCTTTCACCATTGTGGCCGAGTGCAGGTATGCAGAGACTGGTGTTGGTGCAGCCATTGCATGCGGCAGCCAGAAGTGAAACGGAAACTGTGCGCTTTTGGTTAAGGCGCCAAGTGCGATCAGGATCAAAGCAGGCAGATACAGCTCGTGCGATTGAATTAGGGCTTTGGACGCCAGTACCTTGTCCAAGTCGTAGCTGCCAACAATGTGGCCAAGAATAAGTACGCCAGCCAGCAGGCATAGCCCGCCGGTTGCGGTGACCGTGAAGGCCATACGGGCACCCCGGCGCGCATCCGCACGGTGATGCCAATAAGCAATCAGTAAAAAAGAGGTCAGGCTGGTCAATTCCCAAAAAATCACCAGTTGAATCAGATTGCCCGAGAGCACCACGCCCAGCATGGCCCCCATAAACGCAAGCAAAAACGAAAAGAACCGGGGCACGGGATCTTCTGATGACATGTAGTAGCGGGCATACAGCACGACCAGCAGGCCAATGCCCAGCACCAGCATGGCAAAGACCCAGGCCAGGCCGTCCATGCGGAGCGTGAACTCCAGGCCCAGCGCGGGCACCCAAGAAATTCTTTCGTAGATTATCTGGCCGGGTGTGTAGAGCGAGACTACGGTGATCAGGCCAAAGAGCGCAATCGCGCCAGCAAGCCATGCCTCGCGGTTGCGTGCATTGGCGGGCAAAAAGGCAGCAATAACACTGCCAAGGAAAGGGGCAAGAAGTAGGCCGCTAAGCGTCATGGCGCTCGCGCGACACTGCTTGGGGAATGATGGGTTTGGTGGATGTAGATCGCTTTTTCCATGGCTGAAAGAATACCCCGAGGTTGGCCAAAGAATTCAGATTTTGTCTAAGGGCTTGAGTTCCCAAAAAATCCACATTACAAACCATCAACTAAGGTTTAGAATTAATTTGTCTGCAGTCTGCTTGGGTCTAGTTCTTTGGACCAATGCTTTCGAGCAAGGGCATGAAAATTGGCCGTCAGGCGTGTGTCGATTCTTAGCAGTTGACCCCAGAGCCGGCCTGATCTAGCCCACCTGGACCTCCGGTTCAGGAATGCCGCCCAGGTGGACTGTAGGCACTCCCCCCAGTCTTCTTTTTTAAGCCGACGTTCTGATCGGCAGTGCGGTTTTGTATTTCACCTGTTTCAAAGCGAAACTGGACTTGATGTTCTTGATGCCTGGAATCTTGGTGAGATGCTCCAGAATAAATCGCTCCAAGGCCTGAATATCCGGAACCACAATCCGCAGCAGATAGTCTTCGTCGCCCGTCATCAGATAGACCTCCATGACCTCGTCGAATTTGCTGACGGCCCGCTCGAATTTTTCCAACACTCCTGATTCCTGTTTCTCAAGCGATACGCGCACAAACACATTGACCTTGAGCCCCAGGGCCCGTGGATCAGCCAGGGCAACCACCTTAGAAATAACCCCTTCGGACTGCAGCCGCTTCACGCGGGCCAGGGTGGGCGATGGCGAGAGATTGATTTTTTCGGCCAGCTCCACATTGGTCATGCTGGCATCGGTTTGCAGCCAGCGCAGAATTTTTAAATCTGTGAGATCCAGTTCTATAGACATAAGATTCGATTTAAAAGTATTTGTTCGGCATTTTATGCTTTAAAAAACAGAAATTAAAGGTTTTTTGGCATCAACTGCTGGCCGAGTTCCCATATCGTGTTGTTTATTCAAACAACAGCAGCCCCGGCGACCGGGGCTGGCATTGCGTGGGAGCAAAACATGGACATGTCGAACCAGGGGTTCATCGCCCAGATGCTGGACCCCGATCAGACGGAGACCCAAGAGTGGCGCGATGCATTGGCATCGGTCATTGCCAATGCGGGGCCAGAGCGTGCCGCATTTTTAATCAGCGAGGTCTATAAAACCGCGAAGTCCCTGGGTGTGAATTGGCAGCGGCCGCGCAATACGCCTTACATCAACACCATTGCCCCCGATCAAGAGCCGCCATACCCCGGTGGCGCCACTGCGCTGCAGATCGAAGAGCGCATCGCAGGCATCATGCGTTGGAATGCCCTGGCCATGGTCATGCGGGCCAATCAATTGTCGACAGAACTCGGTGGCCATATTGCTAGCTATGCATCGGCCGCCGATTTGTTTGAGGTGGGCTTTAATCATTTTTTCCATGCACCCAATGCGCAGTCTGCTGGTGACGTGGTCTTCTTTCAGCCGCACTCAGCGCCGGGTGTGTATGCGCGGGCTTTTTTAGAGGGTGAACTCAGCGAGCAAAACCTGGAGTTCTATCGCCGCGAAATTCAGGCCAAACGCCAGGGGATACAGGGGTTGTCGTCGTATCCGCACCCGTGGCTGATGCCGGATTTCTGGCAGTTCCCCACGGGCTCCATGGGGCTGGGGCCCATATCTGCCATCTATCAGGCGCGATTCATGCGTTACTTGGAACACCGTGGTCTGCTTGCACAGCAGCCCAGAAAAGTCTGGGGCATTTTTGGTGATGGCGAGATGGATGAGCCCGAATCACTCGCAGCCTTGTCGCTGGCCGCGCGTGAAAAGCTCGACAACTTGATCTTTGTGATCAATTGCAACCTGCAGCGTTTAGACGGCCCGGTTCGCGGCAATGGCCACATTGTGGATGAGCTGGAGACCTTGTTCGAGGGCGCGGGCTGGAATGTCATCAAATTGCTCTGGGGATCGGACTGGGATCCGCTTTTGGCACGCGATCAGTCGGGGGAATTGATACGGGCGCTCACCAACACCCCAGATGGGCAGTTGCAGACCTTTGCCGCCAATGATGGCGCCTTTAATCGCGAGAAATTCTTTGGCCAGAACCCGACACTTCAGGCCATTGGCGCATCGCTCACTGATGAACAGATTGACCGCTTAAAGCGTGGCGGACATGACATGCGCAAGATCTATGCGGCGTATCTGGCGGCTTCGCAGCACCAGGGCCGCCCCACGGTGGTGTTGGCCCAGACCAAAAAAGGCTTTGGCATGGGCAAAGCCGGCCAAGGCCGTATGACCACGCATCAGCAGAAAAAGATCGACCAAGAAGATCTTCTTGAATTCCGTAATCGTTTCCATCTGCCACTCACCGATGCGCAGGTAGCGTCACTGTCGTTTTATAAGCCAGAGGCATCAAGCCCCGAGATGCAGCATCTCTTAGCGCGGCGCGCGGCTTTGGGTGGTTTTATGCCGCGTCGGCCGCATGCGCCTGGCCAACTTCCCGTGCCATCCATGGAATCTCATGCCCAGTTTGCCCTGCAGGCTGACGGAAAAGAAATGTCCACCACCATGGCCATGGTGCGCATGCTGGGCAATCTTTTAAAGGCACCGGATTTCGGCAAACATGTGGTGCCGATTGTTGCCGACGAGGCCCGAACATTTGGCATGGCCAATCTGTTTAAACAAGTGGGTATTTATTCGGCGCAGGGGCAGTTGTACGAGCCCGAAGACATTGGCTCAATTCTGTATTACCGCGAGGCCAAAGACGGCCAGATTCTGGAAGAGGGCATTTCGGAAGCCGGCGCATTGGCATCGTGGACGGCAGCCGCTACCAGTTACTCCGTGCATGGGCTCCCCATGATGCCCTTTTACATCTACTACTCCATGTTCGGCTTTCAGCGGGTGGGCGATTTAATTTGGGCCGCAGCCGATCAGCGGGCCAGGGGCTTTTTGATTGGGGCAACTTCTGGCCGCACGACTTTGGCTGGGGAAGGCTTGCAGCACCAAGACGGCAGCAGCTTGTTAATGGCATCAACTGTGCCGAACTGTATTTCTTACGATCCCGCCTATGCCTATGAACTTGCCACAATTATTGATGACGGCATGCACCGCATGGGTCAGCAGCACGATGATGTTTTTTATTACATCACTGTAACCAACGAAAACCAGGCGCAGCCCAGCATGCCCAATGGCGCGCGGGAAGGCATTTTGCGTGGCATGCACTGCGTGCGGCAAGCAGAAAACCCTGATGTTCGGCTGCTTGGGTCTGGGGCGATCTTGGCCGAGGCCTTGTCGGCCGCAGAGCAGCTTGAGCGTGAGCACGGTATCCGGGCTCAGGTCTGGAGTGTGACCAGTTACAGCGAGCTGGCCCGAGATGGCATGCGATGTGAGCAAGCAATACTGCAGGGTGATACCGTAACAACGCCCTGGGTCACGCAGATGCTGCAATCAAGTGCGGCGCCAGTCATTGCCGTGTCAGATTATGTGCGTGCGCTACCGGAGATGATTCGCGCCTATGTGGGCGCACCATATCAAACGCTGGGCACCGATGGTTTTGGCAAGAGTGATACCCGGGCGAGCCTTCGCGATGAATTCCGTATCAGCGCCCACTGGATTGCCACGGCAGCACGGCAGGCGGTAGCCAAGCAGTACTGATCAGATCACTGATTCAGTTTGGCTGTTTGGGCATGTGCCTGTGCCCCAACACGGCGTACGCCAAGATCGTGGTGGCGATTAAACCCACGCCATAGACACCGAAGATCAGGAACCAGTCAGCTGGGCCGCCGGCATCGGTAAAGCCAGACGACGACACCTTGGCCATGATGACGAGTGCCAAAAATCCGCCGAACACCCCCAGCACTTCTGACTTCACCAGCCGCTTGGCATTAATGCCGGATTCGCGCTTGAGCACGCGAACAAACCCCACAATACCTGCAATGGCAACCGCTAACATGACCCACAACCAAATGCCGAGCATCTCTTGGAAGACGGCAACCAGCACCATGATGTCGAGTTCTTTCATTGGTCTGTCCTTTCCGGTTAGGCGCGGCCGCGCAGCATGCTGATGTAAGTGGGCTTTAACGCCATGGTCTTCATGACCCAGCTCACCCAGAGTTCTTCCAGTGGCGCAACAATGCCGGGGAAGGACTCAATCAGGTTGTTGTGATAATCGAATTCAATCAGCATGGCCCGGCCTAGCCGCGTGATCAGCGGGCAAGAGGTGTAGCCGTCGTATTTCGATGTCGATGCCTTGCCGGTGATATCCGCAATTAAGTGGTCGGTGGCAACGGGCACCTGCCATTTCACGCTGGCAGCAGTTTTGCCTTTGGGCACACCCGCCACATCGCCCACGGCAAACACTTCGGGGTAACGCAGGTGGCGCAGCGTGGCCTTATCGGCTTCTACCCAACCATCTGCCGCATTGGGGCCATCCGTCCACGGCAGGGGGCTTTTGCGAATGACTTCTGGTGCCCGCATGGGCGGCACCACATTGATAAAGTCATAGCCCTGTTCCACTTTGCCTTTGGGTGTCTGGTAAGTGGCAATTCGCTTGCTGGGATTAATCGCGGTGAGCACATGGTCGTAGTTCACCTTCACGCCACGATTCACAAACAGCATGCGCACCTTTTCTGACACGATGGGCACACCAAACAAGGTGGTGTTTTGTGCCATGTAAATCAACTCGGCCTTGCCGCGTTGGTTTTCCCGGCGCAGGCGATCATCGGTAATAAAGGTGTATTTCAGTGGGGCACCAGCGCACTTCATTTCGCCAAGGGGCCGACCAAAAAGACCCACACCACCTTTTTTGGAAAACTCAGACATGGCCAGCCATGTGGCCAGCGCGCCATCGGGCCCGTTATAGACACTGCCCAGCCCGTTTTGGCCAATCAGACTGGTGTCCATGCCCTCGATTGCGCCGTAGTTCAGCTCAAGCCCAGACGACAAAATCAGAAAATCATAGGCCACCGTCTGGCCAGATTCGGTGACAACTTTTTTGGCGTCGGGATCGATCTCGCGGGCCCGCTCAGAAATCCATTGGGTATTTTTGGGGATGTAATCCGCAGTGTTGGAGACACTGTAATTGCGGGGCTTGATGCCTGCCGCAATCAGTGTGTAGCCAGGCTGGTAATGGTGTTCCTTGCGGCCATCGATCAAAATGATCGTGGCGCCATCTAGCTGGCTAGAGAGTCGGGCGGCAGCCGTTAGGCCAGCTGCACCGGCCCCAACAATCACAATGCGTGCACCGGTTTTGATAGCGGCTTTGGCAGAGTTTGGTGTGGTGGTGACGGCCCCCGCAATGGGCAGTGCCGCCATGCCGGCGAGAAAGCGACGACGGTTGGCCGATAGTTGGCTGCTGTGTTTAAGCATGCTGACTCTCCCAAGTACTTTGTTTCTTTGTTTTGAACCCGAGATTTATTCTATGCGCCTAGCCGCATAAAGCGATTACCAAGACCTGATCTAGGTCAAGTTCTGATCGATTGTTGTTGGCGTAATTGCTGGGGTGAAAAAGCAGGGTATGGCTGATAGAGTCTAAATTTCAAACGCAACCATACATTTGGAGAACCAAACCATGAGCGTCTTAAAAGAGTTCCGTGAATTTGCAGTCCGCGGCAATGTGATTGATCTTGCCGTGGGTGTCATTGTGGGCGCAGCATTTGGAAAGATCGTGGATTCGGTGGTGCGCGATCTGATCATGCCGATTGTGGGCCTGGCCTTTGGCAAGCTCGATTTTTCGCAGTACTTCATTGCGCTTGGCAGCGTGCCGGACAACATTCCGAAAACACTGGATGCAGTAAAGGCGGCAGGTGTGCCCGTGATTGCTTATGGCAGTTTTCTAACGGTCGCGTTTAACTTTGTCATTCTGGCCTTCATCATTTTCATGATGGTGAAACAAATCAACCGCCTGAAAGCACTGGCCGAGAGTGAAAAGGCTGACGAGGCCGCAGCCGCGCCCGCAGAGCCGCCCCCAACCCCGGAAGACATTGCGCTGCTGCGTGAGATACGTGATTCGCTGAAAGCGGGCCGCTAACACCAGCTGAAAAATATCTTGTATGAGACTAGAGTAAGATTTACAACAAAACGGTAACAAAACCGTTCCAAGATAAAAAGGCGCTCAACAGGGAGGAGCACGTGGTCAGTATTTACGAACAAGGCTTGGATAAAAATCCAGCCAACTTTGTTGCGCAGTCGCCACTAAGCTTTATTGAACGAACGGCGCAGATTTACCCTTACAAAACAGCAGTGGTTCATGGTGCGCTGCAGCGTACCTGGGGCGAAACCTACGCCCGTTGCCGGCAGCTGGCTTCGGCCCTGGCCAAGCTTGGTGTCCAACGGTTCGACACGGTTGCGGTCATGCTGCCCAACACGCCACCCATGGTGGAGTGTCATTTTGGCGTGCCCATGCTGGGTGCCGTGCTCTGCTCGCTGAACACCAGGCTAGATCCATCGGCCATTGCCTTTATGTTGGACCACAGCCAGGCCAAGGTCGTGATTGTGGACCGTGAGTTTTCACCGGTGATGAAAGCGGCCCTGGCCAGTCATGCGCAGACTGGCAAGCCCATGCCAACCGTGATTGATGTCACGGATCCGTTATATGTTGGACCCGGTGAATCGCTTGGCACAACAGAATACGAAGACCTGATTAAGACCGGGGACCCAGAGTTTGCCTGGAGTCTGCCGCCAGACGAGTGGGATTCCATCTGCCTAAATTACACATCGGGCACCACCGGTAACCCCAAGGGCGTGGTCTATTCCCATCGCGGTGCTTACACCAATGCCATATCCAATATTTTGGAATGGGACATGCCGCGCCATCCGGTGTATTTGTGGGTGCTGCCCATGTTTCATTGCAATGGCTGGTGTTTTCCATGGACCATTGCCGCACGCGCCGGTGTCAATGTCTGTTTGCGCAAGATTGATGCGCAGAATATTTTTGATGCCATTCGCACGCACAAAGTCACCCACTACTGTGGCGCACCGATTGTGCATGGCATGCTGATCAATGCCCCCGATGCCATGAAACAGGGCATTGATCACAAGGTCAACGCAATGGTGGCCGGTGCCGCGCCGCCAGCCGCAATGATCGAAGGCATGGTGAAAATGGGGTTTGATATCACGCATGTCTACGGTTTAACCGAGACCTATGGGCCTGCAGCGGTCTGTGTCAAGCATGACGATTGGTCTAACCAAGATCTTGGCGAGCAGGCCCGTCTCAATGCCCGGCAGGGTGTGCGTTATCACCTGCAGCACGCCATTAATGTAATTAACCCTGAAACCATGCAGCCAGTCCCCGCCGACGGAGAAACCATCGGCGAGATCATGTTTCGCGGCAACATCGCCATGAAGGGGTACTTGAAAAACCCGGGTGCCACCGCCGAGGCGTTTGCTGGTGGCTGGTTCCACTCGGGCGATCTTGCCGTGATGCACCCCGATGGCTATGTGAAGATTAAAGACCGCAGCAAAGACATCATTATTTCTGGTGGCGAAAACATCTCCAGCATTGAGCTTGAAGATGTGTTGTACCGGCATCCTGCGGTGCTTGCTGTTGCGGTAGTGGCAAAGCCAGACCCCAAATGGGGGGAGACACCATGCGCTTTTGTTGAAGTCAAACCCGGCGCAAACGTTACCCCAGAAGACATCATTGCCCACTGCAAACAACATCTTGCCGGCTTTAAGGTGCCACGGGCCGTGGTCTTTGGTGATCTACCCAAGACATCCACAGGAAAAATCCAAAAGTTCGAGCTTCGTAAAAAAGCTGGTTCATCGTCTGCTATTGACGTCTAGTCAATTGATTATTCAGGGGTTTAGAAAAAATGGCTGACTACATCGCTCCCGTTCGGGACATGCAGTTTGTATTAAATGAGCTCGTGCCCATGTCAGAGATTGTGGCTCTGCCTGGCTACGAGGAAGCGACTGACGAATTGGTTGGGGCGATTCTGGAAGAGGCCGCCAAATTTGCTGGCGGTGTGCTGGCGCCGTTGAACTGGACCGGGGACCAACAGGGCTGCACGCTCTCTGGCGATACAGTGAAAACGCCAGACGGTTTTCAGCAGGCCTATGCCCAGTTCGTGGAAGCGGGATGGCTGGGGCTGGGCTGCAATCCGGAACACGGCGGCCAGGGCATGCCCACGGTGGTGGCCACTGCCGTGAACGAGATGTGGCATTCGGCCAATATGGCCTTTGGCCTGTGCCCCATGTTAACGGCAGGCGCTATTGAAGCCATTGAGCATCACGGCTCAGACGAACAAAAGGCAACCTATCTTCCCAATTTGATTTCGGGTAAGTGGGCCGGCACCATGAACTTAACCGAACCCAATGCGGGTTCGGATTTGTCGGTTGTGGCCACCAAGGCAGTGCCCCACACCGATGGAACGTATCGCATTACTGGCACCAAGATTTTTATCACCTTTGGTGAACACGACCTTACCGAGAACATTATTCACTTGGTCTTGGCCCGCCTGCCGGATGCACCCGCTGGCGTTAAAGGCATCTCCCTTTTTATTGTGCCGAAGTTTTTGTTAGGCAGTGCCGGCGGCATTGGCGCGCGCAATGATGTGAAGTGCATCTCGATTGAACACAAGCTGGGCATTCATGGCAGCCCAACTGCGGTCATGTCCTTTGGTGAAACGAGTGGTGCGGTTGGCTATTTGGTTGGGCAGCCAAACCGCGGGCTGGAATATATGTTCACCATGATGAATAACGCTCGGCTTGCTGTGGGACTCGAGGGCGTGGCCATTTCAGAGCGGGCCTATCAGCAGGCGGCCGCCTATGCGATACAGCGCGTGCAGGGGAAAATTCCCGGAAAGTCGGGCAGCCTGCCGATTGCGTATCACCCCGATGTGTCCAGAATGCTCATGATGATGCGTTCGCAGACGCAGGCCATGCGGGCGTTGGCCTATTTGGCCGCTGCGGAACTAGACCGTGCACGGGCCCACCCTGACCCATCAGCCCGGGCGCTTGCTCAGGCGCGGGCTGATTTTCTGATTCCAATTGTGAAGGGCTGCTCCACCGAGATCTCGGTTGAAATCGCCTCACTTGGAATTCAGGTGCACGGTGGCATGGGCTATGTCGAAGAAACCGGCGCCGCCCAACATTTTCGCGATGCACGGATCACCCCCATCTACGAGGGCACCACGGGAATTCAGGCCAACGATTTGCTGGGCAGAAAAATTGTGCGCGATGGTGGCCAAGAGGCCCGTCGTCTGATTGCAGAAATCAATGCGTTGGCCAAGCAAATGCAAGGTTCAGCAGATATGCGTTTCAAAACCATGGGCGCGACACTGGGCGTTGCTGCGTTGACACTGGATCGCTCGGTGGAGTGGGTGCTGGATGTTTATCCCAAGAATCCCGCGGCTGCTTTGTCGGGCGCGGGCCCCCTACTGAAATGTTTCGGTAACATTTGCGGCGCCTGGTTACTGGGGAAATCCGCAATACTCGCCGCCCAAAAACATCGAGATAATTCTTCCGATTTGTTCTATTTGATGAAGATTGGGGTTGCAGTGTTTTATTTCCATCACATATTGCCCGGTGTTTCTGGCCTGTCGCAGTCGGTTCGGCTGGGCGAAGAATTAGTCCCGGCCATGGCAGACGGGCTCATGGATCTGTTGCCCAATTAAATCCAATACTTCCCGCCCAGATCTCTGAATTATTCGCTCAAATGTCGGACTACATTCTTACTACCGAAGGACTCACCAAGGAGTTCATGGGCTTTACTGCGGTCAACAATGTCGATCTCAAGGTGCGCGCGGGAACCATTCATGCATTGATTGGCCCCAACGGCGCCGGCAAGACCACCTGCTTTAACCTGCTGACAAAATTTATCTCGCCCACACGGGGCAAGATCACCTTTAAGGGCCAAGACATCACCCAAAAAAGCCCTGCTGATATTGCGCTGATCGGCATGGTTCGCTCTTTCCAGATTTCGTCGGTGTTTCCTCATTTAACCGTTCTGGAAAACGTGCGGGTGGGGCTGCAGCGCCGGCTGGCAACATCCATGCATTTTTGGAAGAGCGAGCGAAGCCTAAATGTTCTAAACGACGAAGCCATGAATTATCTCGATCAAGTGGGCCTTGCCGATTTTGCAAATAAAACGGCAGTCAGTCTGCCCTATGGCCGAAAGCGTGCACTTGAAATTGCAACCACGCTTGGCATGAACCCCGACTTAATGCTGCTAGACGAACCCACCCAGGGCATGGGCCATGAAGACGTGGGGCGTATTACATCGTTGATCAAAAAAGTCTCGGTTGGCCGCACAGTGCTGATGGTGGAACACAACATGAAGGTCGTCTCAACCATTGCCGACACCATCACGGTGCTTCAGCGCGGGGCGGTGATTGCTAGCGGCACTTACGCTGAGGTCTCGGTTAACCCGAATGTGATGGAAGCCTATATGGGTTCCGCACACACCGAGCTGACCTCGCCGGCGGGGCATTGACCGATGGACGCTCTGCAAATCCATAGCCTGCATGCCTGGTACGGCGAATCCCACGTGCTGCACGGCATGAGTCTGGAAGTCGCCCATGGCGAAGTGGTCACGCTACTGGGCCGTAATGGCGCGGGAAGAACCTCCACCTTGCGATCCATTTGCGGGTTGGTGGGGCGTCGCACCGGCACCATCAAGGTCAACGGCATCGACACGATCAGCATGCAGCCCCACAACATTGCCCGGTTGGGCATTGGTTACTGCCCTGAAGAGCGTGGCATTTTCACCAGCCTGACTTGCGAACAAAATCTGCTGCTTCCCCCTGTCGTTGCAGCCGGGGGAATGAGTATTGACGAAATCTACGACATGTTTCCCAACCTAAAAGAGCGCCGTAACAGCCCAGGTGGCCGGCTCTCGGGTGGGGAACAACAAATGCTGGCGATTGCCCGTATTTTGCGCACAGGCGCCAAGATTTTATTGCTCGATGAAATCACCGAGGGCTTGGCTCCGGTGATTGTTCAAAGGCTTGGTCAGATCGTAACGGCATTGCGTGACAAAGGTTTCACCATTGTGTTGGTGGAACAAAACTTCCGCTTTGCCGCACCACTGGCAGATCGTCATTACGTGGTGGAGCGTGGCCAAGTCGTGAAAGTGGTGAAAAAAGATGAATTGGCCGCCAACAGCGAGATGCTCAACGAGTACCTTGGTGTGTAAGCGTTTCAAAGTGGTTTGAAAGTAATGAGTAGTAATTGAGTTGTTCTTATAAGCTGTATTTTTAAATCAAAGGAAGAGGAAGATGAGACAAAACATGATGTCCAAGGCGGTTGCCGCATTGTTTATGGCCGCTGCTGCTGGCGGCGTTGCTGCCCAGAAAATTAGCGACGATGTCGTAAAAATTGGCGTGCTGACCGACATGTCGGGCACCTATTCCGACTTGGCGGGCAAGGGCTCGGTCATTGCCGCTGAAATGGCGGTCAACGACTTTGCCAAAAACCGCATGATTCTGGGCAAAAAGATCGAGGTCATCTCTGCGGACCACCAAAACAAGGCTGACATCACGGCCAATAAAGCCCGCGAGTGGTTTGACAAAGAAAAAGTCGACGTGATTGTCGACTTGGTGACCACAAGCGCAGGCCTTGCCGCCATGGAAATCGCCGAGCAGAAAAACAAGATCACTCTGAACTCAGGCGCTGCTTCTCTGGATATCACCCGTTCCAAGTGCACGGCCAACAACGTGCATTGGGTCTATGACACGTACAACCTGGGCAAGGCCCGCGAAGCGGTGGTGAAGTCAGGCAAAAAGACCTGGTTCTTTGTGACCGCAGACTATGCGTTTGGCCACAACCTGGAGCGCGACACTTCTGCCATCGTAACGGCCAATGGCGGCAAGGTGCTGGGCAGCGTGCGCCATCCCTTCCCCGGCAGCGACTTTTCATCATTCTTGTTAAAGGCCCAGTCCTCTGGTGCCCAGGTGATTGGCCTGGCCAATGCTGGCCAAGACACGATCAACTCAGTGAAGCAGGCGGCAGAGTTTGGCATTAACCAAAAGCAGACCATTGTTCCCTTGCTCACCTTTATTACCGACGTTCACTCGCTTGGTTTGAAGTCGGCCCAGGGCCTGAGCGTTGCCGAGTCTTTCTACTGGGACTTAAACGACAAAACCCGCGCATGGTCCAAGCGCTTTTTTGAGCAGCATAAGCGCATGCCCACCATGGTCCATGCGGGCGTGTATTCCTCGGTGATGAACTACTTAAAGGCGATTGAAGCCACTAAAACCGACGACACAGCGACGGTGATGGCCAAGCTGAAGTCCACGCCAATTGATGATGGCTTGTTCAAGGGCAACATCCAGGTCAACGGTAAGTTCAGCCATGATTTCTATGTGTTTGAAGTTAAAAAACCATCGGAATCCAAAGGCCCTTGGGATTACTACAAGGTCGTAGCGACCATTCCAGCCGCTGAAGCATCGGCACCGCTGGACAAGTCCTGCAAGCTGGTGAAGTAATCACTGCCCACTCATGCACTGCGTAACGGTTCATCATGTTTGAGATGCTTTCAATCACCCCACAGGCGCTGGTGGCTCAGCTCCTGGTGGGGCTTATCAACGGGTCTTTTTACGCCATCTTAAGTTTGGGATTGGCGATTATCTTCGGCCTGTTGAACGTGATTAACTTCACGCACGGTGCGCAGTACATGATGGGCGCCTTTGTCGCCTGGATTGGGTTGACCCAAATCGGCAACTGGATCGGCGACCCAGAGTTCAGCGTGAACTATTGGGTGGCCCTGGTGGCCGCCCCTTTGATTGTTGGTGCCATCGGCATTGTGGTGGAGCGGCTGATGCTGCGGCGGCTGTATCACATGGACCATTTGTATGGGCTACTGCTGACCTTTGGCCTGGCCCTGGTCATTGAGGGCATGTTTCGCCACTGGTACGGCATCTCGGGCGAGAGTTACACGGTGCCAGAAGCTCTGCAGGGTGGCTTTCGCATCGAGAGCCTGGAACTCTTTTTACCGAAATATCGGATGTGGGTCATTGCAGCGTCGCTTGTCGTGTGTTTTGTAACTTGGTACGTGATTGAGCGGACCAAGCTTGGCAACTACCTGCGTGCTGGCACTGAAAACCCGAAGCTGTTACAGGCACTGGGGATCAATGTCCCCTTGATGATCACCCTGACGTATGGCTTTGGTGTGGCCTTGGCGGCTTTCGCTGGTGTGTTAGCGGCGCCGGTTTTTCAGGTGAACCCAGTGATGGGGTCTAACTTAATTATTGTGGTGTTCGCTGTGGTGGTGATCGGGGGCATGGGGTCGATTTTCGGGTCGATTGTCACGGGTCTTAGCCTTGGGCTGCTGGAAGGTCTCACCAAAGTGTTTTACCCCGAGGCATCGAGTGTCGTAATTTTCGTGATCATGGCCATCATCTTGCTGATTCGCCCGGCAGGCCTGTTTGGTAAGGAAAAATAAGCGCTGCCATGAATACAAACGCTAAAGTGCTCTACGGAATTTTGGTCCTGCTGTTGCTGCTAATTCCTTTCCAAGACTTCATCTATATCGTTTTTATGATGAAGCTGCTGTGCTTTGCCTTGTTTGCCTGCTCGTTTAATTTGTTGTTGGGTTACACGGGGTTGCTGTCATTTGGGCACGCGGCATTTTTTGGCGGTGCGGCTTACATTACCGCCCACGCATCGAAAGCGTGGGGCCTTACGCCAGAGGTTGCTGTGCTGCTGGGAATGACGTATGCAGCAATCACAGGCTATTTGTTTGGTAGCCTGGCCATTCGCCGCCAGGGCATTTACTTCGCCATGATCACACTGGCCTTATCGCAGCTGATTTTCTTTTTGGCGCTACAGATGAAGTTCACAGGCGGCGAAGACGGCATTCAGGGCGTGCCGCGTGGAAAGTTATTTGGCCTGATCGATCTGTCGGGTGATATTGCCATCTACTACTTCGTTTTGGCAGTGTTCTTGTTTGGGTTTGTTGTGATTCAGCGCACGATTCATTCCCCCTTTGGCCAGGTGTTGAAGTCGATTCGTGAAAACGAACCCCGCGCCATTTCTTTGGGCTATAACGTGAACCAATTCAAGCTGGTCGCGTTCGTGATCTCGGCCACCCTTGCCGGCATGGCCGGCTCGGTGAAGTCGCTGGTGTTTCAGCTGGCCACGCTTACCGATGTGCATTGGCACATGTCGGGCGAAGTGGTGCTGATGACCATCCTGGGCGGTATTGGCACCATCTTGGGGCCGATTGTGGGCGCAGGCGTGGTGATTGGATTACAAAACTATCTTGCTGGAATTGGATCTTTCAGCACGATTGTGCTGGGTGCGATTTTCGTGATCTGTGTGTTGGCGTTTCGTCGCGGTGTGGTGGGGGAGTGGCTGGCGTTTTTGGAGCGCCGCAGAGAAGCCAAACAACCGCGTAATCCGTATACCCCGACTGGCTCATAGATAGTCGCTAAGATTAAATCGACGGAATCTGTCCGCCATCTACGCGGAACATCGAGCCCGTGATGTAGCTGGCCCGCTCAGAGGCCAAAAAGGCCACTGCGTCGCCGTATTCACGCATTTCGCCATAGCGTCCCATGGGAATCGCGCCTTTTAGCCGACGCTCCACATCTTCCAAGGTGGTGTTCTCGCGCTTGGCGCGGGCTTCATCCAGAAACTTTAGCCGGTCGGTGGCAATGCGGCCGGGCAGCACCATGTTCACCGTAATGCCGGACTTTGCAACCTCACCCGCCAATGTTTTGGACCAGCCCACCAAAGAGCCGCGCAGCGAATTCGACATGGCCAGACCCGAGATCGGTGTGATCACGCCGGAAGAGGCATTGGTCAGAATGCGGCCCCAGCCGGCGGCCTGCATATCGGGCAGCACGGCATCGGTAATGGCAATTACAGGAATCACCATGGCGGAGAACTGATCGTGCCAGGCCTGAACGGGCTGGCCGTGGGCGGGCGTGGGGGGTGGCCCGCCACCGTTATTGAAAAGAATTTGAACAGGGCCACCGAGCAATTTCTTGGCGGCTTCTATGTTGGCGGTGATGGCATCCACTTGCTTCACATCCCAGGCAAGCGCATGGGCCTGACCACCGGCAGCGCTGATTTCTTTAACGGTGTTGTCAAGCTTTTCCATTGTGCGGCCCGCAGCCACCACAATGGCGCCCTCAGCGGCCAGCGACATGGCCACTGCCTTGCCAAGACCAGCGCCTGCGCCAAACACCAGGGCACGTTTTCCTTTTAAGCCTAAATCCATTGCAGTCTCCTTTGGGGTTTGATTTACAGCACTGGTGTGACCAATTTGCCAGTGCTAAAAAATGATTCAATATTTTCCAGAATCAGGCCCTCCATGGCGCTGCGTGTCTCCACGGTGCCACTGCCGGTATGGGGAATAAGCACCACGTTGTCCATGGATAAAAAGGCTGGATTGATATTCGGTTCATTTACGAAGACATCAAGACCCGCGCCCGCAATTGTTTTGTTCTGAAGGGCTTCGATCAGTGCGGTTTCATCGATCACCGTGCCGCGCGAGATATTAAAGATAAACCCCTTTGGGCCAAGTGCAGTGAGCACTTCTTTGGTGACCAAATTACGAGTCTGTGGCCCGCCATCAACAGCGATCATGAAAAAATCGGCCCACCTTGCAAGTTCCACCATGGACGACACATAGCCATACTGGCAATCCGTAACAGGCTGGCGGTTGTGATAACGAATCTCCATATCGAACGCCTTGGCGCGTTTTGCAATGGCCTTGCCAATTTTCCCAAGCCCAAGAATGCCCAGTTTCTTTCCGCTGACTTTGGTCGACAGGGGGAAATTTCCGTTGGGCCAGCGGCCCGCACGCACGTAACGGTCTGATGCACTCATGCCCCGTGCCGTATCAATCATCAAACCAAGGGCCAGATCAGCCACGCAGTCGGTGAGCACATCCGGCGTGCAAGACACGGCAATGCCATGGGCTCTGGTGTAGTCCAGATCGACTTTTTCCACACCAATGCCTCGGCAAGCTACGACTTTTAGGTTTGGTAGCTTCGCCATGAGTTCGGCAGAGGCGCCAACGGGGGCCGTGGTAATTAAAGCCTGGAATTCGTGGCCACGGGATTTTAAGAAATCATCGGGCTGGGCCTGGTTGGCCAGTAGCGTGACCTTTAAGCGCGCGTTGATTTTTTCTTCGCTGGGGGCCGATAGGCGAGCAATCTGCAATACGGGTGGGTTCATGGCTTAATTCGCTTTAATTAACCTGTAATTCTAGGCGGGGCAGGTCAGCGAATTTGGCCGGTTTCGGCGGGGTTTTCACTAGAAATGGTCTGTACTGTAGTGTTGTTTGCACCTGTTTGGTATGGGCCGCATTACACTTCAGCCATGAGTATTTTCGACGTCATTGCGGAAAATAAGATTCAAGAGGCTATCCAGAAGGGGCAGCTCGATCAGCCGGCGCTCTTTGGTCAGCCCATTCATGTGGACGATGACTTTTCTATTTCCGCCGAGTCTCGTTTTCTGATTCGGCGGATGCGGGCGATCACGGGAAGTCGCCCTGAGCCTTCACCCTTAGCGGCCCGATGGAAGGCCATGCAATATCAGAAATACAAGATGTCACCGAATAGCCTACTGAAGAAGTAGCGTCCGAACCGTGCCACCAAAGGATTCGTCATCGGTGCCAAACAGCAATATTGTTTCAGACTTGTGCTGAAGTAATGACAAAGCCTCAATTTTAAAGCCAGCAATTTGCGCTAAGTGGCGCGAAAAACTCGTGTCGATTATGGGCCCATTTGGTGTCCATAAGAACTTACCAAGCACCCTAAGTTGGCTATAAAAAGGGCCGGCCTCGTTGCCGGGGTCATCGGCAGAAGCGGCAATTAACAAGCCCGAGGGGGTGCAGATAAGATCAGATACGGCGCGATGCCCTTTTTTTAGTGTTACATGATAGGGGATTGCTAAAAACTGAACTTTTGAAAAACCAAAAGTGTCTATGGAAAGTTGCGCATACCCAAGTTGTATCTCGTTTCTCTTGGTTGATCGCTCTGCGAAGATGAACCAATAAACACCATTTACTTCGCATACTGAGGCCCCCTCGATATTGAAGACCTTCGATGGCCAATTGACGATAGTCTCGACTTTGATGTTCTGTCCTACATTTCGAAAAACAAAAAGGCGGCTATGGTTACTGCCAGAACTTCCGCTTTCTCCGACGAGAATAAAGTTAGTGTTTGGAATATTAATAGCGAATTCAAGATCGCTCGGAAGTTGGTCTAAATGCCCCCAATCCACATGTAACGGTGACCATAGAAACCGCTTATTTAAATGCTCATCAGGATAAGAGAGTAGACCAAACCAAATTCCTTGTCGGTCAGTGGGGGCATATTTAGTATCGTGTACCGTCAAAAAATTATTTTGGCCAAGCGAAGCTAGTCCACTGATTCCCGGTATGTGCGCATAGTTTTCTGGTGCGGATTTGCATGCGGCAAGCGCAATTGTGACAAACGTGATGAGAATAAAAGAGAGTCTTTTCACCGATGAATAAACTTGTGCTGGGGAAAATGGGTCATAAAATTTGAGAGCAAAAAAGGGTCCCGTAGACGAGGACCAAACTTAAAAAGTTTGGTTGTTGTGCAGAAATTTAATACGAAAACATCAGTCCAGTCAAAGTTGATAGCAGCAAACCGACTTTTAAGTAGAGAAGTTTCTTCTCGTAAATCCAGAGAAATAGAAGAACCATGGTAACTGTAAAAAGGCGCAGTGAATTTCTATAAATTTACGGGTTTGCCGTCGGCCGGACCAAGCAGGCCGCCTATATTAGCCAAGAGAGCCGGACTGATAGCTTTGGCGAAGTTCTTGTCTTCAAGATCCCATGTGTGTGTCATGGGGCACTCGCGCACGCTAACGGGGTCAATCTTGAAGCTTTTTATTGTCTGGATTACCTGCAATTTCAAAGGAATGGAGGACACACAAATGACGAGGCCGTGACAACCAGAAAGAAAATTTTTAACGAAACTCTCGCCACTAAATAAATCATCAATGCGGACTACACGATCGACACCGACGATTTTCTCAATCTCTCGCTGAAGCTCAGATTCATTTGCATCGACTATGGAGTTATCAAAGTAACTAATAATTAAAATTGTCTGTCCAGCTAAGCCAGACCTTAGGCGACGATACCCTTTGCGTCCGCGCGACCAACGATCATCAAGAGATTGAGCAAGTTTTATCGCAGCAAAAACTCCAAGGGCAAATTTCATGCTATCAGTAAGGTCAACAAGATAACTTGTATAGCTTGCAGATAGCATAGTTAGCCCGCCAAGTGCGGTCTGCAGTACGACAAAAATTTTATTTAGCGGTGGATTCTTGGCAGTCTTGACGGAGAACACCAAATAAAGCGACCAGATAGATACTAAATTCAAGACTAACAATACCCAAGCGGGCGTGATTCGTAGGTGAGTATCATGAAGTGCATCATCAATGGCTGTTGCAATGATTTCACTGTCGTCTGTAGTTGCTTTTACTCCAGTCGGTTTTGTCTGCCCAATCCCGGGGGCAGATACACCCACAACAACTAAAGCGTTCTTTAGCGATTTTTTGTCTTGCTCGGATAATTGATCTAAAAATAGGTCGCTGAAGGATATGCGTTGATACGTTCCCTTTTTGTTACGCCAGTTTAAAGAAAAGCTATCTGGCAAATCTTTGCTGGGTGACAAATCAGAGACAAACAATGTAGTGGCAACAATTGAGGGCAATTTAAAACCGGGTTCGGCCCAATAAAAAGGATACCTACGGACGATTCCATCACTATCTGGTTGCTGATTAGCGATGCCGAGTCGTTCGTGCATTCCAGGGAAAAGGGGGACGATGACTGCGATGGTGTTATCTTCTGCTTTCGGCTCGACAATAGTCCCCGGAAGACTGCTGACTTTTAATTGGCTGAGGCCATCGTTTTGCTGTGCTAGTCGGATAACTGGATAAGCACTCGTTTTAACTGTGTCGGCAGCGACATTCATTAGCCGATCGGCAGCTGGATTTTGTTTGTCAGGCTCTGACAGAAGGACGTTAAATAGAATCCCTTTTGTGCCGTATTCCGAAAGTTTTTGAAGACCGTCAGCCAAGACATCTCTGCGCCATGGCCATCGCCCATATTGATCTGCCATATTGGCGATTGATCGTTCGTCGACATCCAGAATAACAATATTGGCAGAAGGTACTGGGCTAGAGAATCTTGCTTTTAAGATAGTGTCATGAGATGGCTTGGGCGTATTTGGCTTGTAGACGTCCACGCCATAGAGATAAAGCGCATACGCCGAGGTAAGAATCGCAACGAGTAAAATGCCGCGATCTCCCGAGGTCCTTAGGAGCCTTGCCGTTGCTGTGGTGGCTCGATCTCTAAAATGAAATCCTGCTTCGATCCATCTGTAGATGGCTGGCAGGTATCGTTTTGAGAATTCCTGAAACCAGTCAAAGAAAATCTCAAACAATTTGTCCAATTAGTCTCCTCCGGGTCGTGAGATGCGTTGTTCGCTCTGTTATCCAAGCCCCGGGATTTTGATAAGCATAAAAAAAGCGTTGAGTGTGAAAAATCCCCCAGTCACGGCCGTAGCTGAAGCGGCGAGCAATAGGGTTTTTTTCTTGGTAAGTAGCACGACCGAAAAAAGAATCACTGCTAGCTGCAGCAACAGACTTGCCAAGTCAAAGTAAGGTCCTTTCTCCATCGCTGAATCGCGTTGCTGTTCCGCGTTACGCGCTTTCTCGAGCAATTCCTTTTTGCCCTCGCTGGTGGTTGGATCACTGTCATAACTCGAGGCTTTGGCGCGATAACCTACCGCAATTTCTTTTGCTTTCTTTTTTGTTTCGGAGTTGATCGCCGGAACGGCTGTATCAACAATAGTGTCTAGCGCGTTGGCGGCTAGTTCAAGGTCGTTTTGTCGAATTGTTTTCGCTTGATAAAACGCGTATGTGTTGATTGCGACAGTATTTTGAAAGGCCGCCTCGGAACTTGCATTTCCGGCGCCCATCGAGTTCAGTAAAAGCAAAACAGCGACTCCAGAGATCGTGATCGAAATTCTTTTCTCGAATTGGTCAGCTTGGGATGCGGTGTCATTTGTCTCGGGCATGGGTTTTTAACTTTCAAAAAAATCAGTTTGATATCGGGAAGTATCGAAAATTTTGACTGTAACGGAAGGCTTATAACTATCGCTATAGCAATTTTACAAAAATAAGTATTAAGTCTAAAATCAACTAGATGTTTTTTTTGGGGATCCTGTGTTTTTTAGCTCCGTACCATTTAAAAGTTGCCTTTTATGCATCTTTTTGGTGTGTTCCGCAGGGATTGGTCTTGCCCAGGAACTCGCCGTCCCTGCGCCTTTGAGGGCTGAGCCCACAGCAGATTCGAAAGCACTTAAGCAGTTACCGGCAAACGCTCCCGTTAAAGTTTTAAGACGGCAGGGTTTCTACTTAGAAGTGGAATCTGGTGGAGCAAAAGGCTGGCTAAAAGCATCAGAAGTTTCTACGCCGAAGGGGGCTGGTGGTGGCCTTTCGAACTTAGACAGCGGGAGATCTGGCAAGGGAAATATTGTTTCTACATCGGCGGCTCGCGGGCTTTCCTCAAAAGATGTGATCGCCTCGAAACCTGATCACTTACAAGTCGAAGAATTAAAAAAATTGGGGGTTTCTGCGAGCGCTGCGGACGATTTCGCAACTCAAGGCGGGCTTCAAAATCGCAAATTAGCGCTCCTGGCGGCTCCCCCGCAGGGTGTAAAAGGAAGGCCGACTTTTGGGCCGACAAGTCGAGACGGAAAGGCTTCGCAGGGGTCTCCTAAGAGGTCCGCGGACAGAAAAAAATCTGGTGATGGAGATGATGACGACGATTAAATTCTTGATGAGCCCCCTAAAGCTCTGGTTGTGTACGGCGATAGTCACTTGGTGTTTCGTCGTGGGTGGGGTCGCGAAGGCCCAATCGATCAATCTTGACATCGGTGGCGCTGCATTAAAAATGGATCCCGAGAGCCTTCAGGAAGAGTTGGCTACGGGGCGCTTAGTAGCAGGTCAGATTCTTGGTGCCGCCAAGTTGCTGCCGGATTCAAAAATTCAGAAATACGTCAATTTAGTGGGTCGTCGCGTGGCTGATCAATCCGAGCGACGAGATCTTTCATGGTCTTTTGGCGTGGTGGATTCGACCGCGGTCAATGCATTTGCGGCGCCGGGTGGGCAGATTTTAATTACAAGCCAACTCATGCAATTGCTCGAGTCTGAGGATGAGCTTGCTGCGGTTCTCGCTCATGAGGTCGCTCACGTTGTACGTAAGCATCACTATCGGGTTATTCGTAAGCAGCGGATGTTGGAGTTTGGTGCCCAAGCCGTGAAAATTACCGACGACGCAACCGGTATGTCAGACAAACTCTCGGCGATGGTAGGGCAGATTCTTGCGCGTGGTTTGGATCAATCGGCGGAGTATGAGGCTGATCGAGACGGAATGATTTACGCGGCTCGCGCAGGATATGACTCTTCGGCCTTGCTGCGTGTAATGGAAAAACTCGCGAATTTGTCGCCAAAAGAACCCTCAAACGAACTTTTGTTGTCGACGCATCCCTCTGCAGAAAATCGTCGAATCGCTCTAGCGAAACAGGTAAATACAGAGATAGAAAAAGCAGCGATACCCAGTCGAAGTGCTAATCGATATCGTCAGTTCGTACGGTAAATAATTTTTTGTTTAGGAGATTGGTATGAAACGTTCTTTTTGGTTAGGTGCCATGATTGCACTTTTAACCTCGACTTCTGCGATAGCGGCGAGCATTCGAACGACGTTTGAGATTAACTATGAGTCGGGTTTTTTTTCTGACTCACCTAATGAAGAAACCAAAAAGAAAATCACCCCAACTGCCAAGCAAGAGCTATGGAAAAGTTACGTTGGCAGGCAAGATACGTCAACGATTCGTGTAATTGAGTCCAAGAAAGAAGAAATTCAAAAACGTATTGACGATTTCGTAACAAATGTTGAATTTATAGACGAGCAAGTAGACAAAAACGCAAAGAAGATGCGCTTTACAGTGCGTGGCGTTGTGAATGACAATCTCGTCGCCACTATCCTCTCGGCCGGCGGTGCTAAGTCGGGTGAGGGTAGTGCATTTGGCTTTTTAATTCTTCCGCGTATCCAAGCAGAGGCGAAGAGCTTTGATGCAAAAGTGGTCAAAAAGGCCAGCGCAAGTACCAGCTTAGTCAATGAAAAAATTGACGCTGAGCAATTAAAGGAAGCCGACGGCGGATCTTCTGAGCGCGCAATTCAGGGGGATAAAGTAACGATGAAAGCCTCAGCGACGACCTCTGGATCGACCACTCGTAAGGCTCAAAAAGTTAAGTGGGCACTGGGCGACGCAAAAGATGTTGATTCAAACATCTCAAAGTATCTGACGGAAGCTGGTTACGAACCGTCCGCCTATGCGGACGTGGCAGCAGAATGCGGTAGTGTAAAAACCAATGAGGTGCGCTCTGACTTGCTCGCATCTGAAACCGCTGAATTGTCAGATAATGTACGAAAGCTCGTTTTTGATGCTATGCGTAAATGTGAACAAAAGTTTTTTGCAATGGGCACGCTTGATTTTGATAGCATCGAACAAGACCGAAATAGTGGCGGTGTAAGAGCTCGTGCTTCAGTAAATATCCAGGTTTATGAACTCTCACGTCGCTTGCCCCGAAAAGTGGCGTCTGTGGGTCCGGTTGACTACTACGGCGTAGGGCCGCGTGAAGATGGTGCGCGTTCAGACGCCTTGAAGCAGGCGGCGAAAGAAGCGGCGCAGCAGATCGTGAATCAGTTGCGGTCGAAAAACCTCAATTAATTCGAGATATTGACGTGAATAAACAGCCACCTAAAACTTTTTTGGCATGTCTTCGTGCCCTCTTTCTTGGGGGAGTCGCATTATCAATAATTCCTTTGGCGGCTGTTGCGCAGCAAATACAGGTTGTCTCCGTTACGGCGAGCGGGTTTGGAAAGACAGAGGCGGAAGCGCTATCTGATGCCGTTTTTAATGGTGTTGCGCAGGTAAATGGTGAGGCAGTTGCTTCGTCGATAAGAATTTCGACTACGGCAAAATCGAGTTCAGATGGTGCAAATAGCTCGACATCCATGAGTCGTAGTATCGAGGAAGATATCTCTCGCAAGACAAAAGGGGTTGTTAGATCTTGGACAAAGATTTCCTCTGAAATATCTCCGGCCGGTGACTATGCGGCCTCTGCTGCAGTAGATGTTTTTGTGCTCAAACGGTCTGAGCAGTTAAAAAGAATTAAGCTGGCTGTCGTTCCGTCAAACACAGGGGATCCAAGGTATACCAATGCACTCTTGAGCGAGGTAACCCAGCAATTGACTACCGGTCGTAAGTTCGCTGTTATGGACCGTAGAAATTCGGTGCAGGTTGAATCCCAGCTTTCTCGCATTCGCAAAAGCGGATCTTTAGAGGACTCTGTCCGTTTATCAGCGGAGGTTGCACCGGATTTTATTGCGGTTGTGTCAGTTACAACCGCGGGAAGAAACGATGGTAGGCAGTCCGCTTTCGCGACGCTTGAAGTAATCTATTATTCGACTCGGCAAGTCAAATTTTCTGAAAAGAAAAATGTTCCTTTGAAATTCGGTGACGAAACTTCCAACGCAAGACGTATCGCAATGTTAGGTAAAGGATTGTCACGGGCTGTTATTCAAACCGTTTATCCGCCAACCGTACTTGGTCAAGACAGTGGCTTTATAACGATCGGGCAGGGGTCTGATTTTTTTTCAATAGGTGACAAGCTAGTTATCAAAAAAATGGGCGCCGCTCTACGAGACCCACACACAGGGGAGTATCTTAGTCACGACCACTCTGATGTTGGCACGGCCGTGATCTCTTATGCTGACGCAAGAATTTCACGAGCGAAATTAGCTGGGAAAGTTGAACTTGATCCACGTCTGTTGGCCATGCAAAGCTATCAAGTATGGCGAACCGGAGAAAACGGAGCCGACGCCTTTGGCGGGCTTGGTGTATTCGTGGAGTCGGGATCAGGCGAAAGCAAAAAAGCTAAAAAACTTTTTGTTACAAGTGACGATGACGATTAACAATTTTAATCTTAAGGGGTAATCATGAAAAAAAAGCTAATCACCACTGTATTCCTCGCGTTGACTGGAATCTCCTCAGTAGTTTATGCCCAATCCGAGGGCGAACCAATACAAGCTGCAGACGAAGTTCCGCTAGGCGGGTTTGCAGGATGTTCTTTAGCTCCACCTAAAAATGGTTGTCAGGCTCGCATCAAGTGCTACGGCGTGGGTAACATTTTTGCTAATACTGCAATGGACGTGCAACTTGCCACAAAAGAAGCAACAAATAAAGCAAGAAGTCAGTTAGCGATGTTCTATTCCACCAAACAAAAAGCCAAAGAAGCTATCGCTAACGCCAGTAAATCAACGATGATGACCAATGCTGATGGTTCGAGTAGCGGTAGCACAGAGGCCCAACGCATGATGGCGAGTATCGACGAAACAAGCGCGGAAGCCGTGTTATCTGGCGTGCAGGTGTTGGGTCGTCAAGTCGATGCAAAACAGCGTACTGTGACAGTAAAAATTGGAGTTAGCTGTCAGAGCCAAGCAGCAGCAGCGCAATCGCAGGCAGGCGCAGCACGGTCGGCCAACCCCGGTACGGGCGCACCCGCACCTGCTGCCCAGCCTCAGTCCGCCCAGGGGCAAACTTTGCAGCAAAAAAATCTGAAGAGTTTTGAGCAGCGTCGCAAGGGCTCCGATGATTTTTAATCAAGGTATGCAAAAGGCGGGTTTACTCGCCTTTTGTTTTTTGTGGGTGGGCTTTGTAAACGCTGCTTCAAATCAACCCATCGAATCTCGCATTTGCGATGACACCGGTTTTGCAAAAACAAAGATCGGGTCTTTTGCTGAGATCGCAAAAGAAAGCGATGCAACATACGCATACAAGGTTTCTGTAGAGGAATTATCTGCAGATGGTCTAAATGGTCAGGCCGCAAGTGCCATGGCTCGAACTTATGCATATCGTGAATTTATTAAAGCCTACTCGAAACTAGTAAGCCCTCCTTCTGAGTCTGCTGCACTAATTTCCCATGGAGTCCAATCAGTAGCAAAAAAATGTCGAACACAGACGGTTATTCTTGTCTGGGTATCACGATCGAATCTTAATTGGGAGGCATCGCAGTCGGCATCGGCTACGGGTGATGTGATGGAGCAAGCCAAGCGGATGATTGAGGGTGGGGCAGGCACTTCACCTCCACAGCGTGCCTCAACTCCGCCGGCTGAACCAAAGTCTGCGCCCCCCTCGGCAGCACCGAAAATTTATATTGACACTCTTTAATTATCTGGTGAGAAAATGAAAAAGACACGACTAATGTTTATTGCGACCCTTTTGACGGTTGGAGTAACGCCTTCACACGCTTTCTTAGATAAGTTAAACGATAAGCTAAAGAAAATTCAGCAGGGTGGTGGATCACCAGCTGCAGCGAGTCCTGGGCAAAAAGGTGGAGCATCAAACGCTGGCGATGCTTTTAACTCCACGTGTAAGCAGGTTTTAGGGGCAAGTTTTAAAGAGAAAAAACTTTCGGCAGCACCAGATGTGATCGCAGGAAAATATTTCAAGCTAAGTGCAGATTTAGAGCAAAGGTTACTTCAGGGTATTAATAAATCCCATCAGGGCTCCTTTGTAAATCTTCGCGCTCATATTCCGGACATTCACGACACTACCGTTAGGGATTTGGCTGAGGCCTTCAATGCAAACCCTTCTGTGGCCATGTTGGCACAGGTAATTTCCTATGCAGAGACTGGAGACGGTTATCGTGATGGTGACAAACCATCTGAGCGTACCGAAGCACAGACCTTGCTCGCGATGCTCTTAATGCAATATCCTGATCTCGCCTTAGACAAGGGGAAGGCTCACGAAATACTGAGAAAATCCAGCCTGGATAATTCAGGTTTGGGTATCGCATTGATTGCGCGTCATCATTTATTTGGTGATTACGCTCAAAAGAATATTTCGACTTTTTCAAATTATATTGGACGTGCGAGTTCGCAATATTCAGTCAAGTTAGCCGATCAGACGATTTTTTTTGCGCTTAACAATCTTCCAAACTGGCAGTCTCGAGATCAATATCTAGGACTCCTGAAGCAGAGTCAGCAAATGACTGCGGACTTTGACAGGCAGCGGGCCGCAGCGAAATCTTCGGATACCAATAAGCGAGCTCTCGCGCTGATGAGTGAGGGTAAAAAAATTGATGAGTTGACGCTTGAGGCTCTAGGGGCAGGCCCCCGTATGGCAGAAATTCGAGCCAAGGCGGAAATGCTTAAAAAAGAGGGATCTGGCGAAGCCAATCTTATTGAAGTTGCTGCCAATCAGTCAGCCGCATACAAATCGGAGGTGACATCTTTGCTAGCGAAAAACCCGCAGCTTGATGATCAAGCGAAGGCCAAATTGGCTGATGCCAACAAAAAGATGGTGGAAAACCTGAACTCCCTAAAAGGGATTACGGTAGAGGTTGCCCTAAAGTTTTTTTCGGGTGATATTGGGGGTACGATGGAATCGGGAGAACACATTAACCGTTACTTCCGGGACGCATGTAGTGTTGGACGTCGTCAGGTAGAGCTCGCGAAGCAGGCCGGTGTACCCACCCCGCAACTACCGCCGACGGCTCTCGCCAAAGATCTCTGAGGTATTAAATGAAACGTCGAACCGTGTTAACTGCTTCCACGGCGCTTATTACCTCGGCAATTCCTTTAAGGTTATTCGCGCAGTCCTCAGGACGCCCCCCTAGAGCTGATCAGGTTATGTGGGGTGGCATGGGGTTTTCTGTGCCTAATACTGATGTATCGCGGGCTTTTCCAATACTGACCAAGGCGCTAAACGCAAGTGGTGGGCAGTCGAAGCTCGCTCTCGCACTGACCTCCCAGCTTGGAAAAAACTATTCCGGTGGCATAGCGGAAGATCCCGCGAAATTAATGGATGCGAATTCAGATCCCGCGCTTATATTTACGGTGTCTTTGGATTATGAGCAGATGATTCTGGTGCCAAACGACGGGGGAGGGGGCGATTTCCAGCTCTCTTTTGTCTATGCTCTCGCACAAGTGCTTTATCTCGATCTGCCTCGATCTGGCGGTTCTGACGGAGATTTAAGGGTGTTGTATAGCTTTCCTTTTCGAGTTCAGTCGGGGGAAATCGCGAAAATCGGTAATGACACCGATAGGACGCAAAACTTTAAAAAACTCGTATTCGAAGTAGATAACTCTCTCGTCAATGTTTTTGGGCGAAAGGTCGCGACAAAGAAGTTCCGCGAGGCGCGATTACCGAAACGCTTAAAGGTCAACTCAGTAACGATTACTCCAGAAGCGGCGGCCGTAATTAAAGAGTTGGGAATTTCAGAGTCGCTCAATGAGCAGTTTTTCGGCCAGGCACTGACAGCATCATTGGCGGAGAAGGCCGATATTTCAGTACTACCTTTCGCACAAAATGATGTCTTGAATGGATCGCTTGCCTCACGTTTCAATAAGTTTCCAAACATTAGCAAGATTTTTGGGAGATTGAATGATCCGCTTGAAAATAACTATGTGATTGACTTAACCGTGCATCGCGCGCTCCGAAAATCGAATGGATCTAACATTGCGAATATCTTATACGCCCGCGGAATGTCACTTTTTATCAAGGTTTCTGACGCGCAAAGAAAAAATGTTTTGTTTGATAAGAAGATATTGTTAATTGAAAATAACGAGCTACCGAAAGCAATGTTTGATCGTTTAAAAGATTACGATCTACGTTACATGGTTCAAATCGCCATCAAAATGTTCGATTTGTTTTCAGAAGCAGTAATGACGGATAGCCAAGAGAAAATCAAGGTGATCGGTTTGGATCCTGCGGTAGATACAAAAGATCTAAAGTCGTTAAGAGAGGTATTTTTAACTTGTCGATATTAAGGAATTATCATGTTCAGGCTGATTGGGGTTGTCGTTGTGGTGGCTGTGTTGTATCTTGGCTTCGGTGCTATACAGAAATGGTATTCGGGTGATGCAACCCCGCAGGAAACGGTTACCGAAGTCCGCAAACGAGTTGGTGAAACATTGGTTGGCGAGAAAGACGCTGCTAAAGATCCCGGTGCCTCACCAGGTCAAGCGGCCCCTGCGCCACAGTCAGCGCCCGCCCAACAAAAACCCTTAGATACTGACGACATTTTGCGTCAACTGATGAGGAAATAGATTTGGCTTAAAAATCCACCCATTCTTCAGACCCACCGGCCCCGACGAACCCCAGAGTAACCCAATCTGGTTCAGGTACTAGTCCGTCAGGGGTTGTTGGAAATGTCGATAGCGCCAAATTCAGCCGCTCGGGTAGCTCCTTATGTAGTCTCCCCACTGGTGAGCGAAGATACCGGTACTCAGGGCCCGCGCGGCCATCAATCGAATTGAACGCCGATTGGGCCCGTTATGCTAACTTGGCGGTTTGCTAGCGATTAACGAAACGAATCTCTGAAGACGGCACGGTCAACTGCACGGTTGAGCCAGTGGCCAGTGGGACAGCGCCGCGGGCATGCGGGATATCCGCCTTGATCATGGCTTCGGCCACACGAATGTCATAGCGCAAAAACTCACCTAAAAATTCTGAATCTTCTACGGTGCCAGTGAGGTGTAATGCATCGGCGCTTGTATCCGGCGCAAAACTCACCGAGTGTGGCCGAAAGGCCAGATCGGCCGACTGGGCGGGCAATGCCAAGCCACGGGGCAACACAATGTCCCCTAATGCGTCTGATTTAAATCTTGGTGCGTCGCCTTCACGAATAATCTCACCAGAATACAGGTTCACCGAGCCCACAAACTGGGCCACGAAACGGTTCACCGGGAAATCAAAGAGCTCCATGGGGGTGCCCACCTGCTGAATGATGCCTTGGTCCATCACGGCAATTCGTTGACAAGTGGTGAGCGCTTCTTCCTGATCGTGGGTCACAAAAATGGTGGTGATGCCCAGGCGGCGCTGCAGCCGTACCAATTCTTGGCGGGTCTGGGCGCGAAGTTTCGCATCTAAGTTGGATAGTGGCTCATCTAAGAGCAACACCTGCGGCTCAATGGCCAGTGTGCGTGCAATCGCAACACGTTGTTGTTGGCCGCCTGATAGTTGACCCGGTCTGCGATCGGCATAGCTGGCCAGGTCCACCAATTCGAGTGCGGCCTGAACTTTTTTCTCGATCTCGGCACTGGGCAGCTTGCGGGCCTCTAGACCAAAGGCCACATTTTGAAAAACGGTCATGTGGGGCCACAGTGCATAGTTTTGAAAGACCATGCCTACATTGCGAAGCCATGGGGGTGTGCCCGTGACATCTTTGCCATCGATCAGGAGTTCGCCGTGCTGATGCTGATTAAAGCCGGCAATCAATCGCAAGAGTGTGGACTTCCCGGAACCTGACGGCCCCAGAAGTGCAAAAAACTCTCCGGGCGCAATGGTGAGGCTAATGTCTTTAAGTACCGATGTGCTGCCAAATGACAAAGCAATATTTTTGATGTCGATGCCAACGGATTTCATGCGCGGCCCCCCACTTTCTGATGCGGTGTCGCGGCTGCGGCCAGACGGTGACTGATATAGGTGCCCAGTGCCACAAGTGTGACGGCCACCACGCTCAGTGCAGCCCCAGGGCCGCGGCCAGCGATCGATTGGAAATACAGATAAATGCCGTACGACATTGGTGCCAGGCTCTCTTTACTGGTGAGCAGAATCGTTTCGGAAATTTCTGCGGCAGCAGTAATAAAGCTGGTCACAAAGCCGGCGAGCAATCCACCCATCATGAGTGGCACCACAATCCGGCGGATGATGCGCCAGCGGCTTGCGCCAAGATTTTCTGCGGCTTCTTCGAGTGCGGGGTGGACTTGGGTGAGTGCTGCCATGCAGGAACGCAGCGCATAGGGCAGGCGGCGCACCGAATACGCCACCACAAAGACCAACCAGCTGGCAGTAAAGGCGCCAATGCCAAAGGGCAGTTCAACGCCGCGGAAGAATCGCAGATAGCCAATGCCCAGCACCAAGCCCGGCATGGCCAGGGCGATGGTGACCAAGTGATCCAGAATCTGCCGGCCTGGGATGGTGGTGCGCACCACGATATACGCAATCGCAGCACCGATGATCACGTCGACAAATGCGGCCAGACCGCAATACAGCAGCGTATTCCAGATCATCTGCTTGGCATCGGTAAACACGGTGGCGTAGTGGGCCAGCGTGAACTGCTCGGGCAGCACGCTAAAGCTCCAGACCTTGAAAAAGGACATCAACAAAATGCCAATGTGGGGTGATAACACCAACATCAACACGCCAATAATCCAGCCATAGGCCAGTGCCGTCTGCCAGCTGCTGAGTTTTCGTTTGGGGGCCTGGGCGCCACCACGAGACACCAACGCATAGTCTTTGCGTTTGACAAACCACCATGACCCGCCCATGGCGAAAATGGAAAATAAGACCAAGATCACGCAGATCACATAGCCAATCGGGTCTTCAATGCCCACCGATGTCACACGCAGATAGGCCTGTGGGGCCAGCATGTTGGTGACATTAAGCACCAGCGGCGTGCCCAGGTCGTCAAAGACTTTAATAAAGACCAGCGATGCACCAGCAATGTAGCCAGGCAGTGCCAAAGGAAAAACAACTTTGCGAAAGAGCCGAAAACCCGAGGCCCCCAGATTTTGTCCGGCTTCCTCCATAGAGGAATCAATGGCCGCCAGTGATGCCGACAGATTCAGCAAAATAAACGGAAAGTAGTGCAGCGTTTCGACAAAAATAATGCCCGACAACCCTTCCATAACGGGGATGCCAAAGCCAAACGTGTCATTCAAAATGAGATTGACCGCACCTGAGCGGCCAAAGATGAGCTGCATGGCCGCTGCGCCCACAAAGGCCGGCATCACCAGCGGCAAGACCCCCAGGGTTTGAATCAACACGGCCCCACGGAATTGAAACCGCATGGTTAGATAAGCCAGGGGCACAGCGATCAGGGTGGCAAAAAGTACTGTCATGCCAGCCACAAACAGGCTGTTGGCAAACGACTCGCGCATGAGCGAGATGCCCGCAAACGCGGCGAAGTGCGACAGCGTGAAACCGCCGGAGCCATCGGAAAATGCCGTGTAGATCACGGACAGAATTGGCCCGATCAGAAAGACAATCAGAAAGGCGGCAATCGCAATCGCAACTGCAACGGTGCCAGGGTGGTGTCGACGATTCACGTTGGTTTTAAGACAACACCCCCGACATGGCGGGGGTGTTGGTTGGGGTCGGCCTTAGATCATTTTACGGCGTTGGCAATCTCAATGGCTTTGGCGTAGTTGGCCTTGGCCTTGGTGGCCCACTCTTCTTCAGTCTTGGCCTTATTTTTGGTGGCCTCTGCGTCTGATTTTTCAGCTTTAAAGAGTGCCAAGAGTTTGGCATCGGTCACTTGCTTGTCATCGACCACTGGAGAAAAGGCGAGCTTCTTCGCTTCTTCGAGTCGCGGATTTGATTTGCCGCCAATGCGTTTTTCGGCGTCATGAATGGCCTTTGTTGCAGCCACCAATTCCTTGTGACGAAAGGTAATCATTTGGTCGAACATGGAGCGGACCACCATGTAACGGGCTTCCGACAAGTTGGAGTTGAAGTTCACCTTGGCCTTGATGTTGCCGCCAAATGGATTGGGGTAGCCGGCTGGGGCCTTGGCATAAATCGATGGCAGCACCGGCAGACGGCTGATGTCTTTTTGCAGCAAGAGCATCTGGCCTTCTTCAGAGAGTGTGAATTCAATAAAGCGGCGGCCAGCCTCGGGTGATTTGGCACCCGCAATTAAACCAATATTGGCTGGAACAATCGACGTGACAGATGGGTAAACGAATTCAACGGGCATGCCCGAGTTCTTCGCGGCTAAACCAAAGAAGTCGATCACCAGACCAATGCCGTATTGGCCGTTGGACACACCATCGGGCACACCGAAGCTGCGCTCAGTAATCGCGGCGCTGTTGCCACAAATGGCGAGCAACTGTGCCCAGCCCTTGGTCCAGCCTTCGCCTTGCAAGATGGTTTCCACCGTGAGGTGGGTTGTGCCCGAGCGTGATGGGCTAGAGATGGCCAAGTGGCCGAAATAGACGGGTTTGACCAAGTCAGCCCACTCTTTAGGGGCGGGCAGTTTGTTGGCCGCCATGTAACGGGTGTTCCACATCAGGCCATAACCAGCCAGCGCCTGGCCGCGATAAAAGCCCTCGGGGTCATTTACCGGATAGTTGCCGACTTTGGCGGGAATAGCGGGATTGCCTGCGCCGATCTTGGTGAGTAATTTGCTGCTGGATAAGACTTCAAATGCATCAGGCGCGGATGCCCAAAACACTTCGGGCCGTGAGCCCGCCGGCTGCTCACGAACATAGGCAATACCGGCCGCGGTGTTTTTGTTCAGAATTTCTAGCTTGTCGTTGGGGTACTTTGCCTCAAATGCTTTTTTATAAGCGGCAGTGAGTTCTTTTGGAAACGAGGTGACAACCGAGATGGTCTCGGCCAAGACTGCAGAGGGAAGGGTTGCCGCGATCACAACAGACAGCAGGCTGCGGCGAAGTCTGGGAAATGTCATACCAACTCCTTTGATGGAACGTGAAATCGAGAATCTTGTACCGCTTTAGTACTGAACTTGACCGGAATCTTAGCAGTAGTTTTTTTGCTTTTTATGTCGTGTGCGCTTGCAGCAGATCAAATTTATGAGTCCTGGGGCTGGGATAAACTTAGGCTCGTCCAAAGTGCTTGGCAAAGGCGGCAATTCAGCCGCTTTTTTTCGTTTAGGAGTTTTTATCATGCAAAAACGTCGAACTCTTGTTGTGACTTCTTTGTTCTCTGTTGCGCTGTCATCCCTTGCTGTCGCCATGCCGACCACGGCCATGGCGGACACCTATCCCTCTAAGCCAATCAAGTTTGTGGTGCCCTGGGCGCCGGGTGGTGCAACCGACCAGATTGCACGGATTCTGGCGCAGACCCTGTCACAGTCGCTCGGCCAGTCGGTGGTGGTGGAAAACAAAGGTGGTGCTGGCGGCAATATCGGCACAGCAGCATTTGTTAAGGAAAAAGCGGATGGTTATACGATTTTGTTAACCACCAGTTCGACTCACGCAGCAGGCCCCCACTTGTATAAGAGCCAGGGCTTTGATGTAAATAAAGACTTCACGCCGGTTGTGTTTGTTGCATCCGTGCCCAATGTGATGGTGGTACCGGCGAATTCGCCTTGGAATTCGATCAAAGACATTGTGAATGCTGCGAAAAAAGAGCCGGGCAAGTACACCTATGGCTCTGCTGGCATTGGTGGTTCGCAGCATTTGGCGGGCGCCAACTTTAAAACCATTACGGGTATTGATATTCGGCATGTGCCCTACAAGGGCAGCGGCCCCGCTGCGGTGGACCTGATTGCGGGACATATCGACATGATGGTGGACACGGGCTCGTTGGGTAGTGTGCGTGCGGGCCGTCTTAAGCCACTCGCGGTCGCCTCTAAAAAGCGGCTCGAAGTGTTGCCCAATGTGCCTACATTTGCTGAAGCGGGTTTCCCCATGCTGGCGTCGGCCTGGTACGGTGTGATGCTGCCTGCTAATGCACCTGCAGACGTGGTGGCCCGACTGAACAAGGAATTCAACAAGGCACTGCAGAATGCGGAAGTGCGTAAGCGTCTGCATGAACTTGGTGCAGAGATTGGCGGTGGTACTGCAGATGAGTTTGGTAAATTCGCCGCTTCTGAAATCAAGCGCTACGAAGGCATTGTTCGTGACTCCGGCGCACCAAAGGAATAAACAGTGAAACCAGGAATTCAAATTAATCCCCGTGTTCCGGGTGCTGCGGCAGCCATCGAGGCCTGCCGTGGTCTGCCATCTTCTGCGATTGGCGATGTCATGGGCCGTATCCCCGGCTCGGTCGGATTGGCGCCTGTGAATCGTTCGCCGGTGGCCATGGTGGGCAATGCCTTCACCGTTCGTGTGCGGTCTGGCGACAATCTATTGATTCACAAGGCACTCACCATGCTGGAAGCAGGCGATGTATTACTTGTTGACGGCGAGGGTGATATCACGCGTGCCTTGGTGGGCGAGATCATGATGACCACTGCGAAACTGCGCGGCTGTGTTGGCTTTGTTATGGATGGCGCTATTCGTGACGTGGACGCTTTTGAAGAGGCCAAGTTTCCTTGCTACGCACGTGGGGTCACACCCCGTGGCCCCTATAAAGACGGCCCGGGCAGCATCAACGTGCCCGTCACCATTGGTGGCATGACCGTTAATCCAGGGGATGTGATCGTGGGTGATTCTGATGGCATTGTGGCGATCCCCGCTGCCATCGCCCAGGAAATTGCGAAGGCCTCTTGGGCCAAGGTGGATTCTGAAAAAACCACGCTTGCCGAAATCACTTCAGGCCGATACGACACGGCCTGGATTGATAAGGCATTGGGACTGTAATTTGATGTGAGTTTGATGCAGGGCGGGCCCTGCTGTGATTGACGTTGCGATTGTTACGCGGCGTTAACACTGGCCCGCCAGCCTGCAATGATCAGGGCGACCCAGCCCAGAATCAGCCCCAGCCCGCCAATGGGTGTCACGGCACCCAGGCTTGGTATGTCTAAGAGCACGCGCAAATACAGACTGCCGCTAAAGACTGCAATCCCAAAGGTGAAGGCCAGCCCCGCCACCACCGACCAGGTTCTGAAGAATTTAAAGGTGCTGACCATGGCCAGCGCCAGCAGCGCCACGGCATGAACCAGCTGATAACGGGCGGCTGTTGCAAAAATCTCAACAAGTCTTGGTTCCACCATGGCCGCTAGGCCATGGGATGCATAGGCACCGGCAATAACCCCGGTCGCCCCAAAAATTCCCGCGAGAATCAAAAACGTTCTGGACCAGAACATCGACATCATGGTGGGTAGATCCCTTTTATTGACGCTTATCAAGCCAGCCAGGGCGGCCGGTGGTTAGGATGTTGGATTATTCCTTAAACCAAATCATGCTGGCGAATTTCATCGAACAATATGGCGAAGGCCTGGTCCTGGCCGCAGGCGGGGCCGTGATTGGCATGCTGTTTGGCTTTTTTGCCCAGCGGTCGCGCTTTTGTCTTCGTGCGGCGGTGATTGAGTTTTGGCAGCGTCGTTTTGGTGAAAAACTCTCGATCTGGTTGCTGGCCTTTTCCAGCGCAGTGATCGCGGTTCAGGTGATGGCCATGACCGGCTGGCTTGATACCAGTTCCGCCCGTCAAATTTCCGCGACTGGAAGTCTCTCTGGGGCCCTGGTCGGTGGGGTGGTGTTTGGTGTCGGCATGATCCTGACCCGTGGCTGCGCCAGCCGGCTCTTGGTGTTGTCGGCCAATGGCAATCTTCGGGCCTTGTTGTCTGGGCTAATTTTCGCGGTCACTGCCCAGGCGTCGTTGGCGGGGGCCTTATCACCGCTTCGAACGGAAATCAGTAGCTGGTGGACCATTGACGGGGGCCCGAGCCGTGACATGCTGGCCCAGTTGGGTGTTGGGCATATGGGCGGCCTGGTGATGGGGCTGATTTGGGCAGTGGCTGCCCTGTATTTCGTGCGCCGAAGCGCCACCCGTAGCCGGTGGATGTGGATCGGCGGTATTGGCACTGGCCTGATGGTGGCGGCGGCCTGGGGGTTTAGCCAGCTTGTTGCTAAGAATTCTTTTGAACCGATACAGATTCAGGGCCTGACCTTTAGCGGGCCGTCTGCTGAGTGGCTGATGCGGGTGCTGTCCCAGCCGGCACCGAAAATTGGATTTGAGTTTGGCATGCTGCCCGGTGTGTTTTTGGGTTCTTTGATTGGCGCAGCCATTGGGGGCGATCTCAAGCTAGAAGGCTTTGGTGGCGCGTACACCATGCCCCGTTACATTCTGGGCGCGATATTTATGGGCTTTGGGTCCATGCTTGCCGGCGGCTGTGCCGTGGGGGCGGGTGTGACGGGTGGGGCCATCTTCGCGCTAACGGCCTGGCTGAGTCTGCTGGGCATGTGGCTGGGTGCCGGCATTGCTGATCGACTCGTTGATTCGCGGGAAAACGGCGCTCCTTGATTAGTGTCAAGAACAGTTGACACGCGTTTTGTTACCTTGAGAAGACGTTAACAAACGCCAGTTTGGCGTGCAAGGGGAAGCAATGCGCATCGTCTTTATTCATCCGAATTACCACTCCGGTGGTGCCGAGATTGCGGGCAACTGGCCACCGGCCTGGGTAGCTTATTTGTCTGGCTACCTGAAAGCAGGCGGCTACACCGATGTGCACTTCATCGACGCGATGACCGACGATCTGGAAGAAGATGTGGTCCGCGCGAAACTCGCAGAATTAAAGCCCGATATCGTGGGCGCCACCGCCATTACGCCAGCCATTTACAAGGCTGAGCGAATTTTGCAGGTAGCCAAGGAAGTCAACCCCAATGTGGTGACGGTGCTGGGCGGCATTCACGCCACCTTTATGTATCCCCAGGTGCTGAAAGAGGCCCCGTGGATCGACGCCATTGTGCGTGGCGAGGGTGAGCAGGTCTTTTTGAATTTTGTGATTGCTGTTGAAAACGGCAGCTGGGCTGCAGACCACAACTCGGTGAAGGGCATTGCTTATGCAGATGCCAGCGGCAAAATCATTGCCACACCTGCTGAGGCGACCATTGAAGATTTGGATCGCATTACGCCTGATTGGGGGATTTTGGAGTGGAGTAAGTACATCTACATTCCCATGAACACCCGTGTGGCCATTCCCAACTTCGCCCGGGGCTGCCCATTTACCTGCACGTTCTGTAGCCAATGGAAGTTCTGGCGGGATTATCGGATTCGTGATCCCAAGAAAGTCGTGGATGAGATTGAAGATCTGGTCAAGAACCACGGCGTCGGCTTTTTCATTCTTGCTGACGAAGAGCCCACCATTCACCGCAAAAAGTTCATTCAGTTCTGCCAAGAATTGATTGATCGTGATCTGGGGATTCTCTGGGGAATCAACACGCGCGTGACGGATATTCTGCGCGACGAAAAACTGCTGCCAATGTTCCGCAAGGCCGGCCTGATTCACGTCTCGCTGGGCACGGAAGCTGCAGCCCAGCTAAAGCTGGACCGTTTCAACAAAGAAACCACGATTGCACAGAACAAGAAAGCCATTCAGCTCTTGCGTGATGCCGGCATCGTGACCGAAGCCCAGTTCATTGTGGGCTTGGAAAACGAGACCAAGGAAACGCTGGAAGAAACCTATCGCATGACCCTGGACTGGAATCCGGACATGGCCAACTGGGCCATGTACACGCCCTGGCCATTTAGCGATCTCTTCCAAGAGCTTGGCGACAAAGTGGAAGTCTTTGACTACGAGAAATACAACTTTGTCACGCCCATCATGAAGCCAGAGGCAATCACCCGTGGTGAATTGTTGGATGGTGTCATGGCCAACTACCGGCGCTTCTTCATGCGCAAGTCCTTCCTGCATTACCCATGGACACGCGATAAGACCAAGCGTAAATACCTGCTGGGCTGCTTAAAGGCATTTTTGAAGAGTAGCGTTGAGCGCAAGTTCTACGACCTGGGCCGTGTGGGCTATTGGGGCCCGCAGAGTACCAAGAAGGTGGACTTTGCGTTTGATACCACGCGTACCTTTGAAGCGGGCAATGATAGTGTTGCGAGCGACGAGGGCTGGGTCACCATGCACGGGCCGAAGATTGAGCACAAGCGTCGTCAGGGCGAGATCAATGCCGCCATGGCCTGCGGTGGCGGCAATCAGGCCGAGCAGCTGACCGAAGAAGAGATGGACGCGGTCTTATCGGGTAAGAAGCTGGTTGATGTGCAAAAGAAAGACGAAGCGGCCGTTGTTTAGTGGGCAAGACTGGTTGAGATGAGTCTTACAACTGCGGCACGCGACCGAATCGGGCCCAATGCAATTTTGCAGGTCATTGATTCGGTAACCGCGAAACACGGAGAGGGCGCCTGCGAGGCGCTCTTTTCGTCAGCGGGCTTATCGCATCATTTGCTGTCGCGCCCAACCGAAATGGTGTCGGAGCGTGATGTGGCCGTATTGCAGGCCAAATTGCGTGAAGTGTTTGGCGAGTCCGAGGCCAAGGCGCTTTCCTGGGATGCGGGCCTGCGCACGGGCGATTATTTACTTGCCAACCGTATTCCAAAGTTTGCACAGGCGGTTTTGCGTTTTCTTCCCGCCTCGATCGCTGCGCGTGTGTTGGCGCAAGCGATCGGTAAACATTCCTGGACATTTGCGGGTAGCGGCACTTTTTCCTTTCGGCCCGGCAAGCCGTTTGTGTTTGAAATCATCAATAACCCACTGTGTAGCCAGATCAAGTCCGACATCCCGGTATGCGATTTTTATGCGGCCACGTTTGAACGCATCTTTCGTGTGATCGTGCACCCCAATTCCCGTGTCGAGGAGACCAAGTGTGAAGCCTCGGGGGATTCATCCTGCGTGTTTGAAGTGACCTGGTGATACGATCCAGCGCATGAATATGCGCGCAATTGTTCTGCTCAGTGGTGGCCTGGATTCGGCCACCGTGCTGGCCCAGGCCTTATCGCAAGGCTATCAAGTCACCACACTGGCCTTTGATTATGGCCAGCGGCACCGGGCAGAGATTGATGCGGCTGCGGATTTGTCTGCCGCCATGGGGGCCAAAGCACATCGGGTGGTCAGCATTGATTTGCGTCCCTTTGGGGGCTCGGCGCTGACCAGTGATATTCAGGTGCCCAAAAATCGCGAGTTATCGCAGCCTTCGGAAGAGATTCCGATCACGTATGTGCCTGCAAGAAACACCATCTTTTTGTCATTTGCACTGGCCTGCGCGGAGGTCACGCAGTCGCGTCACATCTTTATTGGCGTGAACGCGCTGGATTACAGTGGCTATCCCGATTGCCGGCCGGAATACATTGCGGCCTTTCAAGCCATGGCCAACTTGGCAACGCGCGAGGGTGTCGAGGGCCGTGGTGTCACCATCCACACGCCACTCATGGACATGACCAAGGCGCAGATTATTCGGCTGGGCTTAAGTCTGGGCGTGGACTACGCACGCACCACGAGTTGTTATGACCCAGGCCCTGATGGACGGCCCTGCGGCAGCTGCGATGCCTGCCAACTTCGCAATAAGGGTTTTGCGGAAAATGGCTTGGTCGATCCCCGCGCCCAGGCCTTTGGCGTGGCCTAAATACCCAGGCGGTCGGGGTCGTGTGGCTGCCGGAATTACAGCGGCAGCGGGCTCAGAATCAGGTTCTCAATACGCTCGACAATCTGGCCGTTCGCTTCAGTGTCTTTGCGGGTGGCGATCCACTTGGGGTCGGCCTGAAAGGCATTCCACTTGGCTTCACGCTCAGCGAGCGATTCCCATTCCAAAATGTAATAGAGCGCCGCGTTAGACGGACCAATGAGTGTGGTCCAAAACTTGTCGTGCTTGATGCCGTATTGCTGAAAAAAACCAAGGGTGTGGGTCTTAAAGCGGTTGACCAGATCGGGCAGTCGGCCGGGGCAGCAGTGATAGATGCGTAGTTCATGAATCATGGGGTCTCCTTTTGCTAGAGTCAGCATTCTATGAGCAAAGCCTTTACCAAAGAGACCGACCAGGAAGAAGACGATGGCCCAGAGCAGGCGGCCAGCAGTCTGCCGGCCGGCACGCCCAACTATCTGACACCGGCAGGCTATGCGGCCTTAAATGATGAGTTGCAGCACCTGCTGAAAGTGGAGCGGCCCAAGACCGTGGAGATCGTGTCGTGGGCGGCATCAAACGGCGACCGATCGGAAAATGGCGATTACATCTATGGCAAGCGGCGGCTGCGTGAAATTGATCGTCGGCTGCGGTTTCTGACCAAGCGATTGGCGATTGCCCAGGTGGTGGACCCTGCCCAGCAGGCGGGCAATGACCAGATCTTTTTTGGGGCCGAAGTCACCATCATGGAGTCCGATGGTCAAGAGCACACTTATCGCATCGTGGGGGTGGATGAGACCCATCTTGGGGAACATTGCATCAGTTGGATATCCCCTATGGCCCGGGCGCTCATTAAGGCCCGTGAGGGAGACACGGTGACTGTGCAAAGCCCCTCTGGCCCCAGGGAAGTCGAGATTATTTCGGTCCGTTACCCCGCCTGATTGGCGGGTGGCTGGCGGCGGTTTGGCCAGTGACTTGCTCTATGATTTGGGCTTCCCAATTTGTTGGAGCAATCGACAATGCAAGACGTTCTTGATGGTGAAAAACTCTCTCCCATGGTGTCGGGTTTGGCACTGACCACCACGCTGGGCAATATTCAGTTGGCCGACTACCAGGGCCACAACCTGGTGATTTATTTTTACCCCAAAGATGACACGCCAGGCTGCACCGTCGAGGCCAAGGATTTCTCGGCCCAGCATCAGGCCTTTTTAAAGGCAGACACCCAGGTGATTGGTGTGTCACGTGACAGCATTGCGTCTCACCAAAAGTTTATTCAAAAGCATGGCTTAAGCATTGTGTTGGTGTCAGACACCGACGAGACACTGTGCAGCGCCTTTGGCGTGATCAAAAACAAAAACATGTACGGCAAGCAGGTCCGTGGCATTGAGCGCTCGACGTTTTTGATTGATGCCAAGGGGGTGCTGCGCCGTTCATGGCGTGGCGTCAAAGTGGCAGGCCACGTGGAAGAAGTCCTGCAGGCGGCTAAAACCCTGGGCTAATCGATTTAATGGCAATTCACGTATCGGCTGCCCGTTTGGGGGAGTCTTTGGCCCAGGTGGACACGCCTGCGCTAATTCTTGATCTCGATGCTTTTGAGCGAAACTGCGATCGGCTTGATGCGGCATTGCGCGGCCGGTCCATTCAGTTGCGGCCGCATGCCAAAAGCCATAAGTGCCCAGAAATCGCCCGGCGGCAGATCGCCCGTGGTGCCGTGGGCATTTGCTGTCAAAAAGTCTCCGAGGCCCAGGCCTTTGCCGAGATGGGGATTCAAGACATTTTGATTTCCAACGAAGTGGTAGGTGATAAAAAGATTGCGCGGCTGTGTGAGCTGGCCAAGTCCATCCGCGTGACGGTCTGTGTTGATCACGTGGACAATGCCGCTGCCATGAATGCTGTTGCGCTCAGTGCGGGAGTGGTGATTCCTGTCTTGATCGAGGTGGATGTGGGCGCCCATCGGTGTGGGATTGCCCCCGGCGAGCCGACACTGGCATTGGCGAAAGCGATTGTGCAGATGCCAGGCCTGCGCTTTCAGGGCCTGCAGGCCTATCATGGGCCAGCCCAGCATATGCGCACGCAAGAAGAGCGGCGTGCTGCGATTGGCCGTGCCATTGAGCTCACGCGGTCAACCCGTGACTTGTTAGCAAGCCATGGCATGACCTGCACCACGATTGCGGGCGCGGGCACCGGTAGTTTTCTAATTGAAGCAGCGAGTGATCTTTACACCGAACTTCAGGTGGGTTCGTATATTTTTATGGATGCCGATTACGCACGTAATGATTGGCAGAGCAGTGGCATGCCACAGTTTGAACACAGCCTATTTGTCTGGACATCGGTGATGAGTGTGGCGGGGGATTCGCATGCGGTAGTGGATGCAGGCCTAAAGGCATCCAGTGTGGACTCTGGAATGCCAGTGGTCGCCGATCACCCTGGCGTTACTTTTGTAAAAGCATCTGACGAACACGGGGTCTTGGTGATTGATCCCAAACTGGTGCCGCCTCTGGCCCTGGGGGCAAAACTGAAATTAATTCCTGGCCACTGCGATCCCACCGTTAATTTGTACGACGAACTGGTGGTGATTCAAAACAACACCGTGGTGGATATCTGGCCGATCACGGCCAGGGGCGCGCTGCTTTAATGGCCTGGCTGGTCCACCTGGTGGATGCGGTGATCGCATTAACACTGATTGAATTTATTGCGATTGCCGCCTGGTATCGCAAGACGGGCCGTGGGGTTGCGCCGGGTGAGATTGGGTTGAATCTCTTTTCAGGCCTATCGCTCATGCTGGCCTTGCGATTCGCGCTGGCAGAAAGCGGCCCCGGGCCTGTGGCGCTCGCCTTAACCGCAGCAGGTGTGCTGCACGGTCTGGATTTGTATAGGCGCTGGCGGCGTTAAAATGGGGGTTTAGGAGCCCAAGCGTATGGCAGCAGCATTCCCGTTTTCCGCAATCGTTGGTCAGGACGAAATGAAACTGGCCATGTTGGTCACCACGGTCGATCCATCCATTGGCGGTGTGTTGGTCTTTGGCGACCGCGGAACCGGTAAATCCACGGCAGTCCGTGCTTTGGCGGCAATTCTGCCCAAGATGAAAGCGGTCGTGGGCTGCCCCTATGCCTGCGACCCGGAGTCAACGCGATCCGTCTGCGAATTCTGCGCAACGCTTAAAAAAGATAAGCCCCACCCCAAGACCCATTTGGTGCCAGTGCCCGTGGTGGATCTTCCCCTGGGGGTGACCGAAGACCGCGTGGTGGGTGCGTTGGATTTAGAGCGCGCGCTTAGCGATGGTGTGAAAGCCTTTGAGCCTGGTCTTCTCGCCAAGGCCAATCGTGGCTTTTTGTATATCGACGAGGTCAATCTACTGGAAGACCATATTGTTGATTTGCTGATTGACGTGGCGGCCAGTGGCGAAAACGTGGTGGAGCGTGAGGGTTTAAGTGTTCAGCATCCGGCCCGTTTTGTCTTGGTGGGCAGTGGCAACCCGGAAGAAGGCGAGTTGCGGCCACAGCTATTGGATCGTTTTGGTTTGTCGGTGGATGTGAAAACACCGCAAGAGCTGCCAGCGCGCATTGAAGTGGTAAAGCGCCGCGATGCCTTTGAGCGCGACCCGGCTGGCTTTATTGAGAGCTGGAAAAAAGAAGACAACAAGATTCGTAAAAAAATCGCCACTGGCAGAGACAAACTGGACTCGGTCGTGGTGCCCGATGAAATTTTGGAGCGAGCCGCCGAGCTGTGTATGAAGCTTGGCACCGATGGCCTGCGTGGGGAGCTCACACTCATGCGCGCCGCCCGGGCGCTTGCCGCCCTTGAGGGCGCGGCGAAAGTGTCATTAGACCATTTGAAGCGAATTGCACCCATGGCCTTGCGGCATCGACTGCGGCGTAATCCGTTAGACGACACAGCCTCTGGTGTGCGGGTCCAGCGTGTGATCGACGATTTATTTCCGGCCTGATTCGCGCAATGCAAGATGCGCTGATTGCAGCGACGCTATTTGCCCGGGATCCATCGCTCTTGGGTGGCATGGTGATCAAGGCCCATGCTGGGCCTGTGCGGGATCGCTATCTTGATTTTCTAAAGTCTCACATTGCGCCGGGCACACCGTTTCGCAAACTGCCACTCTCTATTCAGGATGAGCGGCTATTGGGTGGCCTGGATCTTTCTGCAACACTAAACGCCGGTAAGCCCGTGTTAAGCAAGGGCCTGTTGGCAGAAGTACACGGTGGTGTGTTGCTCGTGCCCATGGCCGAGCGTATGAGTGGGCCACTGGCCGCACGGCTGGCCAGCGCAATGGATCGCGGCCAGATCACCGTGCAGCGCGAGGGTTTATCTGCCGAGATGCCAGCCGAATTCGGCCTGGTGTTGTTGGATGAAAGCGTGGCCGATGATGAGCGTGTGCCCGTGGAATTGCTCGACCGCATTGCATTTCATGTGGATCTGCGCGAGGTATCGGTCTCGCAGGCGGAAAATGACATTAAGTTTTTTGAAGAAGCTTTATCAGGTTCGCAGGCTGACGATGCAGCGCTGCATGTTTCGCGCACTGATCCGCAAGAGGTCAGCGATGAACTCACGCAGGCCTTATGCGCTACCGGTCTTGCCCTTGGCATTGATTCCATTCGGGCGGTGATTCTGGCCCGCCGTGCTGCAGAACTTGCCGGCAAATGGTTTGGCCATGCCCACACCGAAAAAGAAGATGTCGCGCTTGCGGCACGTTTGGTGCTGTCACCACGGGCCACCATGATGCCCATGGATCCGCAGGAAGCACCACCAGAAGAGCCGCCACCGCCCGAGGACTCGCAAGAGCCACCGCCCGATGATCAAAACGATCAAGACGAATCGAAACCCCAAGAAGATTTGGAAAATCTTGAGGATGTGATTTTAGAAGCGGCCAAGGCTGCGATTCCTGCGGGTCTTTTGGAGCAGTTACTGTCGGATCAGCGGTTGATGGCCAGAAGTTCTGGTTCTGGTAAATCGGGTGCACAGAAAAAAGGCGGCAGTCGTGGCCGACCATTGGGCTCGCGTCAGGGGCTGCCCGGTGGCAAGGCGCGTCTTAGCATCATTGACACCTTGCGTGCCGCAGCGCCGTGGCAAAAGATCCGTCACAGAGAATCGCGGCCGATTGCGAAACGCAGGCTTTCGATTCGGTCGGAAGATTTTCGTATCAAGCGCTTTAAAGAACGCTCTGAAACCACCACCATTTTTGTGGTCGACGCATCGGGCTCATCGGCGATTCATCGGCTTGCAGAGGCAAAAGGCGCCGTAGAGTTGTTGCTGGCCGATTGTTATGTGCGGCGCGATCAAGTGGCAGTGATTGCATTTCGCGGAAAACAGGCCGAAATTATTCTGCCGCCCACGCGCTCTTTGGTGCGTGCCAAACGTGGCCTGTCGGGCCTGCCCGGCGGCGGGGGAACACCATTGGCGATCGCCATTGATGCCAGCATGCAGTTGGCCTTATCGATTGCCCGTAAGGGCGAAACACCCTTGGTGGTGATGCTGACCGACGGCAAAGCCAATTTAGATCGTGATGGCAATCCCGGCCGTGAAAAGGCCCAGGCCGATGCCATGTTGGCCGCGCAGCAGTTTGCCGTTGCAGGCTTTGCGGCCATGGTGATTGATACATCGCCACAGCCATCGGAGGCCGCACAGAAACTATCTTTGCAGATGCACGCCCGTTACATGCCGCTGCCGCATGCCGGCGCAGCTCAGGTCTCTCAGGCCGTAAAGAGTATGGTGTAAATCCACTGGGCGACCGCCTGTGGACGCTCTTCGTGAAGTAGATGCCCGCCGGGCCAGGTCTCGACACGCGCCTTTGGAAAAGCATCGCGCAGCACTTCTTTGAGCGGCGCCTCTTTGACCCAGCTGTCTTGAGCGCCCAATAAAAAGCTTGTTGGAATCGATAACGCTTTTCCGCGCGCAAGTATTGATGGCAAATCTGCCCCCGCCATAAAACCCATGGCGCCTTGCACATGCTGTGGCTGCGAAAACAAATAGCGATAGTGCTTGCGATTGGCTTCAGGAATTTTTGATTCTGTGGAATCTAATAACTGGTCCACCATTTTGGTGTTCGCCGCAATAAAGGCGAGCATTCCGGTCATGGGACCTGATGTGGCAATGGGGGCAACCATCGGCCCAAGCAGCGTGGTGTAAAGCGGTGGCGGCGGCACGAGCGATGGATTCAGGCCAATGATGTGTGTGGTCGTAAATGTCTGTGGCTTCGCTGTTGCGAATCGGAGCGCCCACTCAATGGCAAGCGGTGCGCCTGCAGAGTGGCCAATGAAGACCACATCGCCTTCAAGTTTTAATTTCAACAACAACTCTTGGAGTGCGTTGGCCATAAGTGGCAGGGTCAACATGGCGGGGTCCGCACCCCTGGTAAAGCCATGGCCGGGCAAATCAATCGCCACCACGCAGGCGTTTTCGCGCAGGGGCTCGATTAAGTCGGCCCAGGTATGGGTTGAAGCGCCCGTGCCGTGAATCAGGACCAGGGTGGTGCGGGATGGCCGCTTGGCGTTGTGAAACTGGACATGCCAAGTCAGCTGGCCTGCCGACACTAGGCTGCTAGTCGCGCGGAATGGCCACTGGGGGGGCAGCAGTCTGTCGACGGCGGCTTGATTGCCCAAAAAGTGTCTATTGCAGTTGACAGTCATAAGTGACAATATACCTATACACAGCCGGGTTATTGGTAGGGCCCGGTTTAAACGTCTTTAGGGGTCATTATGGCGTCAGCAGAATCGATTAAATCGGCCTTGGAAGAGGCATTGGCCTCGGCCGTGGCAATGGCAGAGTCCCCACATGGCCCGGCCTTGCTCGCCCAGGCTTATCACCACGCTGTGTTTCCTGGCGGTGCCCGTATCCGCCCCCAGTTGACGCTGGCGGTGGCCAAGGCCTGTGGTCACGACGACCCAGAGCTTGCCATGGCGGCTGCCGTGGCACTCGAACTGCTTCACTGCGGCTCGCTCGTGCACGACGATCTGCCCTGTTTCGACAATTCCCCCACCCGTCGGGGCCAGCCCTCTGTTCACGCCAAGTTTGGCGAGCGCATTGCCGTGCTTACCGGCGATGGTCTGATTGTGTTGGCCTTCCAAGCACTGGCCACGGTAAAGGCCAAATACCCCGAGCGCCTTGCCGGCGTCATGTCGGTGATTGCCCAGGCGACTGGCGCGCCCGATGGCATTGTGGCGGGCCAGGCCTGGGAGTGCGAACCCAAGGCCAATCTGCGGGATTATCAGCGGGCCAAAACCGGTGCCCTGTTTGGTGCTGCCACCGCCTGTGGTGCCCTGGCTTCCGGCGCTCCAGCCGAGGCCTGGCGGCCCCTGGGAGAGTGGCTGGGCGAGGCCTATCAGGTGGCCGATGACATTCGCGACGTGATTGGTGACCCCGATGCACTGGGTAAACCAACGGGCCAAGATCTCGCCAATGATCGGCAGAGTTCTGCCCGATCACTGGGGCTCTTCGGTGCAATTCAGAATTTCGATTTATTGGTCGGTAAAGCCATTCGCGCCATTCCATCCTGCCCAGGTGCTCCCTATCTGCGGGCCCTGGTCTTGGCCGAGTCGGAGCGGCTGGTGCCGCGCGATGCTTTAGAGAGGGTGCAGGCGTAAGCGTGTCCCTGGTTCAAAAGTGGCTTGATTTGCGGGATCGGCTTCTCGCAAGCGAAGGGTTTCATCGTTTTGCTGCCTGGTTTCCGTTAACACGGCCCATCGCCCGGCGTGAGGCGAAAAATCTCTTCGATATCGTGGCGGGGTTTGTCTACTCGCAGATTCTCTTTGCCTGCGTGAAGCTAGATCTGTTTCGCATCTTGGCCTCGGGGCCGCAGCCATTAGCAACACTCGCTGTTCGTTTAAAGCTCAGTGAAGACGCAGCCTTACGGCTACTCTGCGCCGCGGAGTCATTGCGGTTGGTCGAGCAGCGTGGCGATCAACAGTGGGGCCTGGGCATGCTGGGCGGCGTGTTGGTCAGCAATACTGCTGTGACTGCTTTGGTCGAGCACCATGCCACCCTTTATGCAGACCTGCGCGATCCGGTAGCACTCTTGCGTGGTGAGACCCAGGCCAACTTGGCCAGTTATTGGCCCTATGCGGATGAGAAAGCCAGTTCGCCAACGCTGTTGAGTGAAGAGCGTGTGGCCGAGTATTCCCAGTTAATGAGCGCCTCCCAGCCCCTGGTGGCGGGCGAGATTCTGGCCGCCTACCCTTTTGATAAGCATCGCTGCCTGATGGATGTGGGCGGCGGGCAGGGCACGTTTTTGCTGGCGGCAGCCGAGCGCTTTCCCAAGCTGCCCATGATGCTGTTTGATCTGCCTGCGGTAGCCAATCTGGCCAGGGGGCACTTCCAAAAGGCGGGGCTGGGTGAGCGGGTGACTGCTCATGGGGGCAGTTTTTTTGAAACCCCACTGCCCAAGGGGGCTGACATCGCGACCGTGATCCGGGTGCTGTATGACCATGACGATCACCGGGCGCTGGCCATCTTGAAGGCCGTCTTTGCTGCCCTGCCAAGCGGTGGAAAGCTGGTCGTGGCCGAGCCGATGTCAGGCACCCCAGGGGCCGAATCCATGGGAGATGCCTATTTTGGTTTTTATCTGCTGGCCATGGGCAAGGGCCGCTCGAGAACTGCACAGCGTCTGATCGAGCTCATTTCCCAGGCTGGTTTTACTTCCCCACGGCTTGAAAACACCCGGCTTCCTCTCCAAACCAGATTGATTGTGGCTAATCGTCCGTAAGGACTTACTAACCTGATTGATCTGGCGCATATTTCCTGAGCGCTTTGATCGGAGTTTGCCCTTGACAAAGAAATTAGGAAGACTACGATCAGAATGTCAACTGAAATTGACAATACGAAAAGTAAGGTAAAACTGACAAATGGATCTGTCCCGCGTCGCCAATCAGTCTAAGGCGATTGTTCTAAACAAACCGCACGAGCTCTCTCTGAGTGTGGTGCCCATTACCGCCCCAGAAGATGGTGACGTGGTCGTGGATATTTTGTTTAGCGGGATTAGCACCGGCACTGAAAAACTCTTGTGGTCAGGCCGTATGCCAATGTTCCCCGGCATGGGATATCCGCTGGTGCCGGGATATGAGTCAGTGGGCCGCGTTGTGTTTACGACAAAAAGTGCGGCCCATCAGTGTGGCGATTTTGTATTTGTACCCGGTGCCAAATGCTTTGGCGACATCCGTGGTTTATTCGGTGGTGCGGCCTCGCGAGTGGTGGTGCCCGCCGATCGTGCGCTCTCGATTAGTGAATCGCTTGGCGAACGCGGTGTGTTGTTAGCCCTTGCGGCAACTGCGCATCACGTCTACCAGGGCGATGTCAACGCCCAACCCGATTTGATTATTGGCCATGGGGTGTTGGGCCGCTTAATTGCACGCCTTGCGGTGGTGGCAGGTCATCATCCCGTGGTGTGGGAAACCAACCCCACTCGTCGCGCAGGGGCGCTGGGTTATCAGGTCATTGACCCAGCAGACGATGCACGTCGTGACTACCGTCGTATCTGCGATGTGAGTGGTGATCCGAAAATTCTCGACACCTTGGTCTCACGCCTTGCCATGAACGGTGAAATCGCTCTGGCCGGTTTTTATGAAGAGCCCTTGTCGTTCACGTTTCCTCCTGCATTTATGCGGGAAGCCAGTTTCCGTATTGCTGCCCAGTGGCAGCCACAAGATTTAACCGCTGTGCGCTGTTTGGCCGAGTCTGGAAAGCTGTCTTTAGATGGCCTGATTACTCATCGTAGTGAACCCGCCAATGCGGATGCGGCTTATCGCACTGCATTTCAAGACCCCGACTGTCTGAAGATGATCCTTGACTGGAGAAATACACAATGAATCCGAATTCACGCCCCGCTGAAGCACCGGTTCAGTTCGTGTTGAAAGAAAACCTCCGTGCCGAGGCAGCGGTGGACCCCGATCCAGTGGCCACAGGCCCTGTGACCAAAGAAACACAGATCATCGCCATCTACGGCAAAGGCGGAATTGGCAAGAGTTTCACGCTCTCGAATCTGTCGTACATGATGGCCCAGCTTGGCAAAAAAGTACTGCTGATTGGCTGTGATCCCAAAAGCGACACAACCAGCCTTCTCTTTGGCGGCAAGGCCTGCCCCACCATCATCGAGACTTCATCGAAGAAAAAACTCGCCGGTGAAACAGTTCAAATCGGTGATGTCTGCTTTAAGCGCGATGGTGTCTATGCCATGGAGCTTGGCGGCCCCGAAGTGGGCCGGGGTTGCGGTGGCCGCGGCATCATCCACGGCTTTGAAACACTCGAAAAACTCGGCTTTCATGATTGGGGTTTTGATTACGTGCTGCTCGACTTTTTGGGCGACGTGGTCTGCGGCGGTTTCGGTCTGCCAATTGCCCGCGACATGTGCCAAAAAGTGATTGTGGTGGGCAGCAATGACTTGCAGTCACTCTATGTGGCCAATAACGTCTGCTCTGCAGTGGAATATTTCCGCAAGCTTGGTGGCAATGTGGGTGTGGCCGGCATGGTCATCAACAAAGACGATGGCACTGGTGAAGCCTCTGCCTTTGCGCAACAAGCCGGCATTCCGGTCTTATCCGCCATCCCTGCCAACGAAGACATTCGCCGCAAGAGCGCGAATTACGAAATCATTGGCCGTCCTGGCACACAGTGGGGTCCGCTCTTTGAGCAGTTGGCCACGAATGTTGCTGATGCGCCACCGGTGCGCCCGAAGCCACTCTCGCAAGACGAACTCCTGGGGCTCTTTTCGGCCGATGCCGTTGGCCGTGATGTGGTCTTAGAGCCCGCCACGATTGCCGACATGATGGGCAAAGACGTGGTTGAGAAGAAAACACTTGAAGTGGTCTACGAGGAAGTCTGATCGAGTCCAACATGGCCAAGAGCATCTCCATTCCCATTGTCAGTAGCCAGGATGTGAAACCATCCGGCATGCCCAATGGCGTGGTCAATGCAGACGCATTGAAGACCGATGGTCTTGGCTGCCACTCTGGCAAAGAACAACTGATGTCGGCAGCGAAATCCGCTGGAAAATCTGACACTCTGGATCAATACGCGGCCGACTACCCCAAAGGCCCGCACGATCAGCCCCAGAGCATGTGCCCAGCCTTTGGTTCATTGCGTGTGGGTCTGCGTATGCGCCGCACCGCCACGATTCTCTCGGGCTCGGCCTGCTGTGTGTATGGCCTAACGTTTACATCGCATTTCTACGGTGCACGCCGCAGTGTTGGCTATGTGCCCTTTAATTCCGAGTCCCTGGTGACCGGAAAACTCTTTGAAGACATTCGTGACTCGGTTCACGCCCAGGCCGATCCTGCCAAGTACGACGCGATTGTGATCATCAATCTGTGTGTGCCTACCGCAAGTGGTGTGCCGCTGCAGCTGTTGCCCAAAGAAATTAATGGTGTGCGCATTATCGGCATTGATGTGCCGGGTTTTGGTGTGCCCACTCACGCAGAAGCAAAAGATGTCTTGGCGGGTGCCATGCTGAAATTTGCCCGCGAGGAAATTCTGGCGGGTCCGGTTCAGGCGCCAAAAAATCGTGTGACCGACAAACCCACCATCACGCTTTTGGGCGAGATGTTCCCGGCTGATCCAGTCGGCATTGGCATGATGCTGGCCCCCATGGGCTTGGCCGCTGGCCCTGTGGTTCCCACACGTGAGTGGCGTGAGCTCTACACCGCACTAGATTGCGCTGCCGTTGCTGCCATTCACCCGTTTTACACTGCCAGCATTCGTGAATTCGAAGCGGCTGGCCGCCCCGTTGTGGGATCTGCGCCCGTTGGTGTGGAAGGCACGGAAGCCTGGCTTCAGGCGATTGGCCAGGCCGCCAATGTGGCCCAAGAAAAAATTGATGCGGCGAAAAACGCCATGCTCCCTGCCATCAAGGGGGCGCTCTCGAAGATGCCAATCAAAGGCCGTATCACCATGAGTGGCTACGAAGGCTCTGAGCTGTTGGTAGCGCGACTCTTGGTCGAGTCTGGCGCCGATGTCCGCTATGTCGGCACGGCATGCCCGAAAACGGTTTGGTCTGATGCCGATCGTCAGTGGTTAGAAGCCAAAGGCGTTGCGGTGCAGTTTCGCGCCTCTCTGGAGCAAGACCTGCAGGCCATGACGGAATTCAAACCCGACTTGGCAATTGGCACCACGCCGGTTGTGCAGGCCGCCAAGCAGGCCAGCATTCCAGCGCTGTACTTCACCAATCTGATTTCTGCCCGGCCACTTATGGGCCCTGCCGGTGCAGGTTCACTTGCCCAGGTGATCAATGCGGCGATTGGCAACAAGGCGCGCTTTGATCAGATGTCGGAATTTTTTGAAGAAATCGGCAACGGCGATAACGCCGGTGTCTGGGAAGACATGCCCAAAGCCCATCCCGAGTTTCGTGAGATGACCCGCCGTCAGTTGGCCAAACAGCAAAAGGCCCGCAAGGCCGAGGAGATGGGCTGATGTTTGTCATCGACCATGACCGCGCTGGTGGCTACTGGGGTGCTGTGTATGTCTTCACAGCGATCAAGGGCATGCAGGTGGTGATCGACGGCCCAGTGGGCTGTGAGAACCTGCCGGTGACTTCCGTCTTGCATTACACCGATGCGCTGCCACCCCACGAATTACCGATTGTGGTGACGGGTCTGGCCGAAGAACAATTGGGCCGCGAAGGCACCGAGGGTTCTATGAAGCGGGCCCATGCCACGCTCGATCCTGATCTGCCCGCCGTGGTGGTCACCGGTTCGATCGCTGAGATGATCGGCGGGGGTGTTACACCAGAGGGCACGAATATCAAGCGGTTCTTGCCACGCACGATTGATGAAGATCAGTGGCAGTGTGCCAACCGCGCCATGATGTGGCTGTGGACCGAATACGGCATGAAAAAAGTGCCACCACCGCGTGAACGTAAGCCTGGTGAAAAGCCACGGGTCAACATTATTGGCCCCGCCTACGGCACCTTTAATATGCCCAGCGACTTGGCCGAGATCCGCCGCCTGGTGCAGGGCATTGGTGCCGAGATCAATATGGTCTTCCCCCTGGGCAGCCACCTGGCCGATGTCTCGCGCCTGGTCGAGGCCGATGTGAACATCTGCATGTATCGCGAGTTTGGCCGCCTGCTGTGTGAAGCCTTGGATCGGCCCTATCTGCAGGCCCCAATTGGCATGCACAGCACCACCAAGTTTTTAAGAAAACTGGGCGAGCTCTTGGACTTAGATCCAGAGCCCTTCATCACCCAGCAAAAGCACACCACGATCAAGCCCGTTTGGGATTTGTGGCGCTCGGTAACCCAAGACTTTTTCGGCACCGCTAGCTTTGCAGTGGTGGCCAATGAAACTTATACCCGCGGTATTCGGCATTATTTGGAAGACGAGTTGGGCCTGCCTTGCAACTTTGCAGTCTCACGCAAGCCCGGTGAAAAAACTGACAGCGAAGCCATCCGCCAACTCTGTAAAGACAAGCCACCGCTCGTGATGTTTGGCAGCTATAACGAGCGTATGTATCTCGCCGAGACCGGCGCGCGGGCCACTTATATTCCCGCGTCGTTCCCCGGGGCCATTATTCGTCGCCACACCGGCACACCATTTATGGGTTATGCCGGCGCCACTTATTTGCTGCAAGAGTTCTGTAACGCACTCTTTGATGCGCTCTTTCATATCTTGCCGCTGGGTACCGATATGGATCGCGTCGATCCGACACCGGCCCGTGTGGGCGATGGTGCCGCTCAAGAATCTTATGCCTGGGACGCTGATGCCCAGCAGTTGTTAAACGAATTTGTTCAGACCGAACCCGTGCTGGTTCAAATCTCTGCCGCTAAGCGTCTGCGTGACCGTGCGGAACGAGAAGCCAAGCGCGAGGGTGTGCGGCGTGTGACCGTTGACCATGTGTCACGGGCACGCGATGTACTCAAGCAGGGAGCCCCTGCATGAGCGCACACATGATCGGTCTGTCATCAAGAATGTCGCAGCTCGCTGCGTCATCTCCTGCCACGGGGGGTTGTCGTGGTAACGACCGCAAGGTCAACTTATTGGAGAGATCCTATGAGTAACAACAATCAGAGTCTTTCGGGACTTACCGACGAGGAAGCTCAGGAGTTTCACAAGTTTTACATCCAGGGTTTTCTTGCTTTTACGGCAACTGCCGTTATCGCTCATGCGCTGGTCTGGGCATGGCGTCCATGGATTAACTGATTCGTCACTTTCTTAGTTAGGGGAATGCTATGTCACAGACAACAGACGATCTGTTTCACGAGTCGGTGAAAACCAACTCGATCACTTACTACAGCATTTTTGCTGTCAGTTTTGTCGTCTTTCTGGCGATTGCTCTCGTCGCGCAGGTGCTGTTCCTGCGGTGGCGTTCCTGGTTTCCGGGAGCAGAAGGTGGCAAGACGTTAATCGGTGATGTGAAGGCAGCGGTTTACACCTTTATGTCACAACTCACTTAATTTTTTAGGAGATGGAACCATGTGGAGAATTTGGCGCTTGTTCGATCCGCTTCGCGCTTTAGCAGCTCAGGCGGTTTTTCTGTTTGGTGTCGCAGCGATGATTCACTTCATCTTGCTCAGCACCGAGCGTTACAACTGGCTCAACGGCAAGACCCAGGCAGAAGTCAAGGCATCCAAAGCGACGCCGGCACCTGCTGCTTCACCGAAGTAATTGTTGTAGAACAAAGCAGGGGGTGTTTGCGGTCATCGCAAACCTCTCTGCTCCTTAAACTGGAGAAATACAAATGGCGATGCTCAGTTTCGAAAGAAAGTATCGTGTCCGCGGGGGAACCCTGGTTGGTGGCGACATGTTCGACTTTTGGGTCGGGCCTTTTTATGTCGGCTTTTTTGGGCTGACTACCGTCTTTTTTGCCGCACTGGGCACACTTCTTATTCTGTGGGGCGCCTCGCAAGGGCCGACCTGGAATATCTGGCAAATCAATATTGCTCCGCCAGATCTGAGCTATGGCCTGGGCATGGCCCCGCTGTTAGAAGGCGGGCTATGGCAGCTCATCACCATCTGCGCCATTGGTGCATTTGTGTCTTGGGCGCTGCGCGAAGTGGAGATCTGCCGAAAGCTGGGCATGGGCTATCACGTGCCAATTGCTTTTAGCATGGCGATTTTTGCGTATGTCACGCTGGTCGTGATTCGACCCGTTCTGATGGGTGCGTGGGGGCACGGTTTCCCATACGGCATCCTGAGCCACTTGGACTGGGTGTCCAACGTTGGCTATCAGTATCTGCACTTTCATTACAACCCAGCACACATGCTGGCCATCACACTGTTCTTCACTTGCTGTCTGGCCCTGGCCATGCACGGTGGCTTGATTCTGTCGGCCGCAAATCCTGCCAAGGGTGAGACGGTCAAGAACTCCGATCACGAAGACACCTTCTTTCGCGACACCATTGGTTACTCGGTAGGCACCTTGGGCATTCACCGTCTGGGCTTATATCTCGCGCTGGCGGCAGTGTTTTTCAGTGCCGTGTGTATTGTGATCAGTGGCCCCTTCTGGACACGCGGGTGGCCAGAGTGGTGGGGCTGGTGGCTCAATCTGCCGATTTGGTCATAAGCCTGGGATCTGGAGAACAACATGGAATATCAGAATCTATTTACACAAGTCCAGGCAGTGGCAACGCCGCATCACGGCGTTGAACTCAAGCATCCTGACAATAACGAACGTGTGATCAAACCGTTTTTGGTGCATCTTGCCGGCCGTCTTGGCAACGCACAGATCGGTCCGCTCTATCTCGGCAAACTTGGTGTTGCCTCGGCGTTTTGCTTCATCATCGCCTTTACTATCGTGGGCTGGAACATGCTGGTTCAGGTCAATTACGACCCGATTCAGTTCATTCGTCAGTTGTTCTGGCTGTCATTGGATCCACCCCCACCCGAATACGGCCTGCGCTTGGCACCCTTGAATCAGGGTGGCTGGTGGAATATTGCCGGCCTCTTTCTCACCGTGTCGATTCTGCTCTGGTGGGTCCGGGTCTATCGCCGCGCCCGTGCCTTGGGCATGGGGACCCATGTGGCCTGGGCGTTTGCTGCTGCTATTTGGCTCTACCTGGTTCTGGGCTTTATTCGTCCTGTGATCATGGGCAGCTGGTCCGAGGGTGTGCCCTTTGGCATCTTCTCTCACCTGGATTGGACGGCAGCGTTCTCGATTCGTTACGGCAACCTGTTTTATAACCCCTTCCACATGCTGTCGATTGCCTTCCTGTATGGCTCGGCACTGCTCTTTGCCATGCACGGTGCCACCATTTTGGCCACCACCCAGTACGGCGGTGATCGCGAGGTTGAGCAGATCGTGGATCGTGGCTCGGCATCAGAGCGCGCCGCGTTGTTCTGGCGTTGGACCATGGGCTTTAACGCCACGATGGAATCGATTCACCGTTGGGCCTGGTGGTTTGCCGTGCTCTGCCCATTAACTGGCGGCATCGGCATCTTGTTGACCGGCACCGTGGTGGATAACTGGTATCTCTGGGGTGTGAAGCATGGCATTGCGCCGCCTTACCCTGATATGTGGGGTGTGCCAACCATTGACCCATTGACTGTACAAGGAGCGAAATAATGAACTTCAGAACCTCTTTGGTGGCGCTGGTCGTTGCAGCGTCCGCGCTCCTGGCTGGCTGTGAGCGGCCCCCGGTCGATGCTGTGCAGACGGGTTTTCGTGGCACAGGCATGGAATTGGTCTATAACCCACGCACACTGGCAAGCCAGGAAGCCCTGCAGACTGCACCAGCAGCCCTGCCAGAGGCTGACAAGGGCGGCCCGCGTGCTCGGCAGGTTTACAAAAACGTTAAGGTCTTGGGTGATCTGAGCGTTGGCGAGTTCAACCGGGTCATGATCTCCATGACGCTGTGGATCGCACCAGAGCAGGGCTGTGCCTACTGCCACAACCTGCAAAACCTGGCCGACGATTCGCTCTACACCAAGGTTGTTGCCCGCCGCATGACCGAGATGACCAAGCACTTAAACGCTGCCTGGAAAAATCACGTTGCAGCCACAGGCGTGACTTGTCATACCTGCCACCGCGGTCAGCCAATTCCAAATCAGGTCTGGTTTAAGCCCGACGAGGCCAAGTTAGCCAAAGGGTTCTTTGGTCAGCGCAATGGCCAAAACGAGCCTGCCCCGTCTGTGGGTCTGAGCACCTTGCCAAAAGATCCATTTACGGCATACCTGCAAAACGACAACGTCATTCGTCAGATCTCACTGAATGCGTTGCCACAGGGTATCAACAGCACTGGGTCGAGCATTCAGGCAACAGAAGCCACCTATGGCCTGATGGTGCATATGTCTAAAGGCCTGGGCGTGAACTGTAATTTCTGCCACAACTCCCGCAACTTTGCGGATTGGGGCCAGAGCCCACCACAGCGTCTTGCCGCATGGCATGGCATTCGTATGGTTCGCGAGCTGAACAATGAGTTCATGACACCGCTGACCGGTGCATTCCCACCGAATCGTCTCGGCCCGATGGGAGACGTGGCGAAGGTGAACTGCGCGACCTGTCACCAGGGTGCCTATAAGCCGCTGTACGGCGAGCCGATGGCAAAGACTCACCCAGAGTTGGTGGGCCCTGTTGCCAAGCTCTCGCAAAAAGCGACTGAAGCGGCCGCTGCTGCGGCAAAGGTGGGTCCCGCAAAAAGCACGGTGATCAACTACTAAACACAAGGAACTCCGCTTTTGGTGGGCTGTCTGACCGGCAGTCCCATCTTTCCCTCCTCCCTCAAAGGCCGCACACGGATGTCCCCCGTCCAGGCCGCGGAGGCGACGCCCAAAGGCTCCCCCCTTTGGGCGTTTGTTTTTTCTGATCCGAATCAACATTCTGCAAAGCATTTGGCGTGAATCGGCGGCGAGCCGGGACCGGTTGATCGAGATCAACGTATTTTTCTGGCCGTTTGACATACTGCGAAAACACAAAACAGGGTGGACTGGCATGACAACAACTATTGAGAGCTTTGGCGTAGACGAGGCGTTGATTCGCCGTTTTGATATGCCTGGGCCGCGCTATACCTCGTACCCAACTGCGGATCGTTTCCACGAGGGATTTGACGCCAAGACCCATGTGAAGTGGCTCGATCACCGTGATCGCATTGAGCGGGACAAGCCCTTGTCTCTGTATGTGCATCTGCCGTTTTGTGCATCGATTTGTTATTACTGTGCCTGCAACAAAGTCATCACCAAAGACCATAGTCGCTCGGCCCAGTATCTGGACTATCTGGAAAAAGAGATTCGGCTGGCCACGTCTTATTTACCCAATAGCCGCTATGTCACCCAGATGCACTTTGGCGGTGGCACGCCCACATTTTTAAATGCAGGCGAACTCTCGCGACTGATGCGCATGCTGCGTGACCACTTTGATTTCGCCAAAGATGGGGAATATGCGATTGAAATCGATCCCCGCAGTGCAGACGCCAAGATGATTCATCTCTTGGCCGATCTGGGCTTTAATCGGATGAGTATTGGTGTGCAGGATTTTGATGAGGCCGTGCAAAAAGCCGTGCATCGCATCCAGCCCGCCGAGATGACCATGGGCACACTGGCCACGGCACGCGAGTGCGGATTTAAATCGATCAATATGGATTTAATCTACGGCCTGCCTAAGCAAACGCCAGAGGGCTTTGCCCGCACGCTTGAGCGGGTGTTAGAGGCATCTCCCGATCGCGTGGCCTTGTACAGTTATGCCCACCTGCCGGCACGCTTTAAGCCGCAGCGCCGTATCGACCCGGCCGACATGCCCACGGCAGAAGTCAAGCTGGAGATCATGCTGCTTGCCATCAACATGATGTTAGATGCGGGATATCAGTATGTGGGCATGGATCACTTTGCCCGGGTAGATGACGAGCTTGCCATTGCCCAGCGTGATGGCACCCTGCATCGTAATTTCCAGGGCTACACCACCCAGGCCGACTGCGATTTGTTGGCACTCGGTGTCTCATCGATTAGTAAGATCGGCGCATCATTTAGCCAGAATGCAAAAACACTCGACGAATACTATGCAGCACTCGATCGCGGTGTGCTGCCGATTATTCGTGGCATTGAACTCAGCGCTGACGATCTCATTCGTCGTGACGTGATCATGGAACTCATGTGCCAGGGCAGCCTGGTTATGGAGTCGGTGGGTCAGGCCCATGGGGTTCAGTTCCAGGAATATTTTGAAAAAGAACTCGCGCAGTTGCGCCAGACCTTTGAGTCTGAGGGCATGCTGACAGTGTCCGAAGAGCGAATTGACATCACGCCTAAGGGCCGCTTTTTCCTGCGGGGCATTGCCATGGTGTTTGACCGCTACTTCCAGTCTCAGGTCAACCCAGGCCGCTTCTCGAAACTGATCTAGGTGTCAGGCACCAAAACACGGTGTCAGACATCTGGTCGATCAAAACACGGTGTCTGACACCGTGTTTGAGACTTGATCTATTCGCCCAAATAGGCGGCGCGTACCGCTGGGTCGTGAAGTAACTGTGCGGCCGGTGCACTGGTGGTGATCATGCCGGACTCCATCACATAGCCGCGATCGGCAATCTGTAGTGCCAGCCGCGCATTTTGTTCGACCAGCAGAATCGTGACGCCACGGGCAGATACATCGCGAATCACTTCAAAGATCTTCTCTACCATCACGGGCGATAGCCCCATGGAGGGTTCATCGAGCAGCAGAACCGAAGGCTTGGCCATGAGTGCCCGCGCCATGGCCAGCATTTGCTGCTCGCCGCCCGACATGGTGCCGGCCAGCTGATGACAGCGTTCTTTTAATCGTGGAAACAATGCCAACTGCTCGTCAATGGCCTGGGCAATCGACTGCGATGAGGCGGACTGGCCACTGTGATGGCCCTTGCCCAAGCAATACGCACCCATCTGTAGGTTTTCCAAAATCGTCATGCGGGTAAAGACACCGCGGCCCTCGGGGACCATTACCAGGCCGCGGCTGGCAAGGGCGTGGGCAGGGCGGTGGGTGATGTCTTCCCCCTGAAACAGAATATGGCCCTCTGCAGTACCAATCAGGCCAGTGATGGCCTTTAGTGTGGTGGTCTTGCCTGCGCCATTGGCACCAATCAGGGTGACCAGTTCACCGTCGCGCACACTCAGGCTAATGCCTTTGACGGCCTGGATGCCGCCGTAGCGCACCTTTAGCCCGCGCAGCTCGAGCGCTGGCGTGCCGTGCTTCTCGCCAGTCGGGTTTGAATCAACAGGGGACTGGATGTCATTAACCATGGGTGGCTCCGCTGCCCAGATAGGCCTCGATCACACGTGGATCCCGCTGCACATCGGCAGGTAGTCCTTGTGCAATCACCCGGCCATAGTCCAGCACGGTCACCTGATCACACAGGCCCATCACCAGCTTCACATCGTGCTCGATTAACAAAATGGTTTTGCCGTCATGGCGGATTTTTTCCAGGATCGTTTTGAGCGAATTTTTTTCGGTGGCATTCATGCCGGCTGCGGGTTCATCCAGGGCCAACAGCTTGGGTTCGGTGGCCAGTGCCCGAGCAATTTCCAGGCGGCGCTGATCGCCATACGACAGGGTCTTGGCGGTGGCATCGGCCAGACGCTCAATACCAAGATAGGCCAAGAGCGCGCGGGCCTCGTCGCGGATCTGTCGTTCACTCTCTTTAAAGGCTTTGGTTCGCAAGACTGCGCCCAAGACACCGCGATGAAATCCATGGGTGCGCAGGTGGCGGCCCACCATGACATTTTCCACCGCAGTCATATCTGGAAAGAGCCGGATGTTTTGGAATGTGCGGGCAATGCCTGCTTCTGCCACCCGGTGAACGGCAGTGGGCTCGTAGGTCTGACCGGCCAGTTCGAACTGGCCACCATCGGGCGCATATAAGCCAGTGATGACATTGAAAAAGGTAGTCTTACCCGCGCCGTTTGGGCCAATCAATCCGTAGATCTGGCCAGCGGGGATATCCAGGCTCACGTTATCAAGTGCCACCAACCCACCAAAGACCTTGCGGGCCTGATTCACACGTAGCAGGCTCATGTCACAGGGCCCGTTTCGCTGACAGAAGGCCACGCGGCCGATAGAGCATCACGATCACCATGGCCAGACCGAAGATCAGCATGCGCAGGGCTTCGGGTGCAATCAGTTCTTGGCCAAAGATGGTTTCTTGAATGGGTTTGGCCACGTAGCGCAGGATTTCCGGAATCGCATAGAGCAGTACCGCACCTAGAATGACGCCGGGCACATAGCCCATGCCGCCCAAGACCACCATGGCCACAATCACAATACTTTCCATCAGCACAAAGCTCTCGGGTGAGACAAAGCCCTGAAACGCCGAGAACATGGCGCCTGACACACCACCAAACGACGCCCCCATGGCAAAGGCCAAGAGCTTGACGTTACGGGTATTAATGCCCATGGCTTTTGCTGCAATCTCGTCTTCGCGGATGGCTACCCAGGCCCGACCAACGCGGGAATCTTGAAGCCGCACCGTGATCACGATGACCACCAGTGTGAGAATTAAAAACAGATAGTAGTACAGCTGAACGGATGGAATGGTGATGCCAAAGACATCCAGCGATTTTGAAAAATTCACACTGCCAATGCGAATGGGGTCGATATTGGTGAGCCCTTGTGGCCCGTTGGTCAGATTGGCGGGCGCATTCAGGTTATTCAAAAAGATGCGAATGATTTCGCCGAAACCCAGGGTGACGATCGCCAGATAATCACCGCGAAGCTTTAATGTGGGGGCGCCAAGCAGTACACCAAACATCGCGGCGAGTGCGGCCGATAGCGGCACCACCATCCAGATCGAACTGTGCAGGCCATCGGGAAAGGTGTTGCGGATCCAGGCAAAGTGTTCAAACAAATGGGGCGAGGCCAGCAAGCCGTACATATAAGCGCCCACCGCATAAAAGGCGATGTAACCCAGATCGAGCAGGCCCGCATATCCCACCACGATATTTAGGCCGAGTGCCAGCATGATGTAGAGCATGGCAAAGGCCAGGATGCGAATCCACGCATTGCCGGCCATACCCACTAAAAATGGAAGGATGACAAGCGCTACGCCGATCGCTGCCACCGCAAGCCAGGCATTGCGGCGAGTGAGTGGAATTGAGACATTACCCCAGCGCATGATTTATGCCCGATCTGCCACACGTTCGCCCAGTAACCCCGATGGCCGAACGACCAGCACCAGAATCAACACAGCGAATGCAAAAATGTCTTGGTAGTGGCTGCCAAGAAAGCCGCCGGTGAGATCACCGATATAGCCAGCGCCAAGGCTTTCAATAATGCCCAACAGCAGCCCACCGGCAACGGCACCAGCCAGGTTGCCAATGCCACCCAGCACTGCGGCGGTGAAGGCCTTTAGGCCCAACATAAAGCCCATGGTGAAATGGGTGATGTTGTAATTCATGGCCACTAACACGCCAGCAATTGCAGCAAGAGCTGCCCCCAGCATAAAAGTAGCCGAAATGATGCGGTCTGGATTCACGCCCATCAGACTGGCGATCTTTGGGTTTTCAGACACGGCCCGCATAGCGCGGCCCAGCCGGGTTTTGTGAATCAGAATTAAAAGGCCGGTCATGGCGATCGCTGCGACCACCAGAATCAGGACTTGCTTTGGTGCCAGCAGTGCCCCACCAATTTCAAACGCAGAGGTGGACAGCAAGTCCGGAAACACACGTGGATTCGGGGACCAGATGATCATGGCCATGGTCTGCAAGACAATCGACACGCCGATGGCGGTGATCAGTGGCGCCAATCGCGGCGCCTGCCGCAGTGGCCGATAGGCAATGCGCTCAATCGCAGCCGAGAGCAGCATGCACACGGGAATGGCAACCAGGGTTGCAATCAAGAGTTGAATCACCAGCGGCAGGCCTGGCACAAAGGTGCCCAAAAGCCCCAACACAGTTAACGCCACCATGGCGCCCACCATGAGCACTTCGCCGTGGGCGAAGTTAATCAACTGCAAAATGCCATAGACCATGGTGTAACCCAGTGCCACCAGGGCATACACACTGCCCAGTACCAGGCCGTTGATGAGTTGTTGGATCAGGGTATCCATAGTCAGGCTATAGGAGTCACTTTAATCAAGTGATGAGTTGCGCGTTCGCGGAATTGTTGGGGGGCACGTGGCCCCCCCAAGCATTGCCTTACTGAATCACCTTGACCAGTTCACGCTTGCCGCTGCGATAGGTGTAGAGCGACAGAGTGCCGCCTTTGATATCGCCTTTCTCGTCAAACGAGATGGGACCCGTTACGCCGTCGTACTGGATCTTGGCCAGCTCGGGCAGATACTTTTTGGGGTCGGTCGAATTGGCCTTTTTCATGGCCTCTACCAGAACCATGGTGGCGTCGTAGACGTAAGGTGCATAGAGTTTCACCTCTGCGCCGGTTTCTTTTTGGAACCGCTCACGGAAATCAGCCAGTTTCTTTTCGTAAGCACCGATCACACCACCGGCTTCAGCACAGAAGATCTTGTTGTTGCCGACTGCATTGCCCGCCAGCTTTGGCAATTCGCTGGTACACATGCCGTCACCACCCATGACCTTCGCGTTAATTTTTAACTGCTCCATCTGGCGCAGCATGGGGCCAGCAACCGCATCCATGCCACCGTAAAACACGACGTCAGGCTTTTTGGCGCGAATGGCTGTCAGAATCGACATGAAGTCGGTCGATTTGTCGGTGGTGAACTGACGGTCCACCACTTTGCCACCGGCGGCTTCAACACCCTTGGCGAATTCATCGGCCACGCCCTGGCCATAGGCCGTGCGGTCATCAATCACGGCAATGCTCTTGCCCTTCAGTTCCTGAACAGCGTACTTGCCCAGGGTGCCACCAAGCTGCGCATCGTTGGCCACGACACGGAAGGTGGTTTTAAAGCCCTGCATGGTGTACTTGGGGTTGGTCGAAGCGGGCGAGATCTGGGCAATGCCAGCGTCGCTGTAGATTTTCGATGCGGGAATACTGGTGCCCGAGTTCAGGTGGCCAATCACACCGGCAACCTTGGCATCCACCAATTTCTGGGCGGCTGCGGTGCCTTGCTTGGGGTCGGCGCCATCGTCTTCAGAGACCAGGGTAAAGGTCACCGGCTTGCCGTTGATCTGCACGCCAGCTTTGTTCAGATCGGCGATGGCCAGTTTGGCACCGGCTTCATTGTCTTTGCCCAGGTGGGCCTGGTTGCCCGTCATGGGGGCCACATGGCCAATTTTCACGGAACCGTCTTGTTTGGAGCAGCCCGCCAAGCCAATGGCCACGGCAGTCAGGCTCAGCACTACAGCATTTTTAACGACACGTTGTTTCATCGGGGATACGCTCATGCAAATCTCCAGAAAAAAATTAATCGGGAAAACGCCGCAGGTGCATCACTAGCGCGGCAGTCAAACACCGCGTAGTTTACGGATTTCTTAGCGCTTCTTCAGGCTGAAACCCTCTACACTGTCGGCTATGAGTACAAACCCTTCTTCCAACTGGACCCTAGTGCGGCAGATTGCGGTGGCCGTGATCTGGGTGTCGGCCGTATCGGTCTTGGGCCAGATGCTCACCGACCTAGGCCCCTGGTATCAGAACCTGAAGCAGCCAGACTGGAAGCCGCCCGACTGGGCCTTTGGTGTCATCTGGACATCCATCTTTGTTCTGATCGTGATTGCGGGAGTGATGGCGTGGCGGCGCACCACGCACCCCGCCCAACGGGTGCAGATCCTGGCGCTCTTTGGGATTAACAGCATCTTGCATGTGCTGTGGAGCATGCTGTTTTTCACGGTCAAGCGGCCCGATTGGGCCATAGTGGAATTGGTCTTCCTGTGGCTGTCGATTGCCGCGATTATCTGGACCTTTTGGAAGATCTCGCGGCTGGCCAGCGTGATTCTGCTGCCCTATTTGGCCTGGGTTACGATCGCGGGCTTTCTCAACTACGCCAACGTGCAGCTCAACGGGCCGTTTTAAGCCTTGGCAATGCCCAGCAGGTGGGCCATATCCTTGAAGAAGATTCGGATATGGGCCATGGGTTTTTTGCGGACCAGTTTTTTGTGCATATAAGACTCAAACGTGAGCGTTTGCACGTCTTTGTCTTCGCAGATCTTCACAAATTTCTCGCGGCGTTTGTCGCTGGAATACCAGAACTTCTGTAGCAGCCCCAGAATCCAAAACACGCGACCATGCTCTTTCATGAAGCGCTTGCGGGCGGTGGCCAGTGCCTTGACGTTGCCGGTCTTCAGAAACATCTCGGCGGCCTCGGCAGCAAAGCGGCCGCCAGCCATGGCGTAATAGATGCCTTCGCCCGATGCGGGTGCGACGACACCCGCAGCGTCGCCGGCGAGCACCACATTTTTTTTGTTATCCCAGTAGCGCAATGGTTTGAGCGGGATCGGCGCACCCTCGCGGCGTAGCGTTTCGGCAGAGTCTAAGCCCGCTGCCTGGCGTACGAGCGCGGTGGCATTGCGAAGTGAAAAGCCCTTGTCGGCACTGCCAACCCCAATGCTGGCCGTTGCGCCATGGGGGAAGACCCAGCCGTAGAAATCGGGCGACATCTTGCCGTTGTAGTACACATCGCAGCGCGATGCCTCGTAGTCGGCAGGGGGCTGTTCAGGGGTTTTCACGATCTCGTGATACGCAAACACATATTTGGTTTTTTCGGCATCACGGATGTTTTGGCGGGCAACTTCTGACTTGGCGCCATCGGCGCCGATCACGACTTTGGCGCGGACCTTGGCGGGGAAGGTCTCGGTATCGCCTGCCGTGTTTCGGCCGTTGTAATGCACGATGGCGCTGCCATCGCTTAAGTGTTCCAAATGATCAAAGGTGCCAATGCGGCGATCAGCGCCATGAGACTGCGCACGCTCGCGAAGCCATTCATCAAATTCGCAGCGGTCAACCAAGCCCACAAACCCGTTTTCAATGGGAATGTCGACTTTTTTAAAGGTTGGCGAAATCATCCGGGCCTTGGTCGCATGGGCCACCAACATGGAATCCGGAATAAGAAAATCCTTCATGGCCCGCGGCGGAATGGCACCACCACAGGGTTTGATGCGGCCGGCGCGATCGAGCAGCATGACCGAAAAGCCCTTGAGTGCCAGATCGTCTGCGGCGGTGGCACCGGCTGGGCCGCCACCAATCACGGCGACGTCAAAAGTCTGAATATCATTTGAATTAAGCGGGTTCATGGCCTTCCTCTCTTTTCCATGAGGTTGTGCTGGTGGCAGGCTGTTGCGCTGCTTCATCCAGGTCGGCATCAATGCCAAGTGCAAGTCGTGCGGCGACTAAGAAAAGCCCTGCTTCGGCAAAAAACACCACGCCATACGCAAGACCCGGGTCATCGATAAAGCGCCGGCTAATGTCGCTGGCGGTGGCACCGATCAAGCCCCCCGCGCCAAAGGCGATCGCCTGTGCCGCGCCCCAAAGGCCCACGCGTGTGCCTTCTCGCTGGCCACGGCCTTCGCCGGCCAGTCGCATCATGGATGCGATAGCGGCAATTGAAAATGCACCGTTCGATGCGCCTAATAAGAAGACCGTGATTTTTAATGGATAGCCGGGCCCCACCATGCCGGCGGCTACCAGGCTAAAGAGTGCGAGTGACGATGCAATACAGCCCCCCACGGTCCAACTGCGTAAGGAACCAAACTGGCGGTCGCCAAAACGGCCGCCAAAGCGGCCGCAGGTAAAGGCACAAAGAATCATGCCGCAGAGCACACCGCCATGCTGTAGGCCAGACAACCCAGTGGTCTCGCCAGGCGTGAAATTAAAAACGATCCCAGCAAAGGGCTCCAGGATTAAATCCTGTGCAGAAAACGCCAGCATCGATACAAACACAAAGACCGTGAATCGACGGGCTGCTGGTTCATTCCAGACCTGGCCGATGGCCTCTTTAAAGCTGGACTTTTCTGTGGTCGTGTCGTTGACCGAGTTGGGGTTAATCGAGCCGGCCTGGCCTTCTAATTTGTAGAGCGCAAGAAACGTCAGCGCAATCGCAGCCAAGGACACCACGGTGGCAATCACCAACAGACGTTCATGCGAATAGGGATCAAGCATCTGGCCGGTAATGCCGGCGGTCATGGCCAGACCAGTAATCATCATGAGCCAGACAATCGTGGCTGCTGCTGCGCGGCGTTGGTCTTCCACACGCTTGGCCAACAAGACAAGAACAGAGGTGCCCGACGCGCTGACGCCCACGCCAATCAAAGAGAAGGCCGCAAAGGCGAGCGAGCCACCCCACAAAACGCTTGTGGCCATGAGTGTGGTGGCGGTTGCGGCCATTACGCCGCCGACCCCCAGAATGGTCATGCCACCCAGAATCCATGGCGTGCAACGGCCCATCATGTCAGAGCCATAACCCATGCGTGGCCGAAGCATCTGTACTGCGTAATGCAGGGCCACCAAGATGCCTGGCAGCAAAGCCGGCAGGGCGAGCTCAATCACCATCACACGATTCAATGTGGATGTGGTGAGTACAACGATGGCACCAAGGCTAAATTGCGCCAGGCCCAGCCGCACAATGGCCAGCCAGCCGAAGGGCTTGATGTTTGTAAGTGTTGGATTGGTGATGCTGTTCATGTGGTGATCCGTAATGCAAATGCGCTCACCATCATGCCCGACACATAGATCGGCACACCAAAACCGCTGTAGTAGAGCGCCCGATCACTTGGCGATTGCAAAAACCAACGCATCAAAATAATTTGGCCAATTAGCAGGCCAACAATGGCCAGCGCATGAATCGGAGCCCCCCATGACCAGACCATGCCAATCACCACGACTTGGGGCAGGGCCATGGTCCAGCAGGCAAGTTGTGCGGCACGCTGTACACCAAGTTGCACTGGCAACGAGCGCACGCCCATCTGCTGATCACCCTTCACGGATTTGAAGTCATTCAGGGTCATGATGCCGTGGGCGCCCAGGCCATAGAGCAGGGCCAGTCCCATGGAAGATGGGCTGGGCATCATGCCGCCCATCATTACAGCCGACCCGGTGATCCAGGCCAGGCTTTCATAACTCAGGCCACAGGCCGCATTGCCCCACCAGCCGTTTTGCTTGAGCCGAAGGGGTGGCATGCTGTAGGCCCAGGCCAGGATCAGGGCCAAGACCGTGGCGGCAAACCCCCAGGCACCAAGCGCGGTGGCCACCACCAGGGACAGGCCAGTCCAGCCAATGGCAATAAACAGGCCCCAGCGGCCGGGAATTCTTCCGCTCGGGATCGGTCGATTCGGTTCGTTAATGGCATCGACATGGCGGTCGTACCAGTCGTTGACGGCCTGGCTGGTGGCACAGACCAGGGGGCCGGTCAGCAGCAGGCCAATCAAAATAATCGGCCAGTTCGGAAATAAATCAATACCGGAGGCGATTACACCGCAAGTAAACGCCCACATTGGAGGAAACCAGGTAATGGGCTTGAGCAGTTCGGCGACTGCCGCAGGGTCGGGCAGGGCTCGGGGCGACACGGATTGACTCATCGTGCCATTTTCGTATTGACATATTCAACCGTCAACTAAAACTTACACTTACAATCAAAGCATGAAGAGTCCAAATGTTGTGCCCGCAAAGCCACACGCCGTGGTGGTGGGAAGCGGTTTTGGTGGCTTGGCAGCAGCCATTCGCCTTGGGGTCAAAGGTTACCGGGTCACCGTCCTGGAAAAGCTAGATCAGCCGGGGGGCAGGGCCTACGTCCACCGCCGAGGCGGCCACGTGTTTGACGCCGGCCCAACGATCGTCACGGCACCATTCCTGTTGGAAGAACTCTGGTCCATCTGCGGCAAACGCATGTCGGATTACGTCACGCTAAAACCGATGGACCCCTTTTACCGGATTCGGTTTGATGACGGCACACACTTCGATTACTCCGGCGACCCCGAGGCCATGCGCCGCGAAGTCGCCCGGTTTGCGCCCGACGACCTGCCGGGCTATGAAGCCTTCTTTAAAGAAGCCGAGAAGTGTTATCGGCTGGGTTTTATCGGCCTGAGTACCAAAGTCTTTGACGACATTACCGATTTATTCGCGGCCATGCCGTCCATGTTTCGCATGCAGGCATGGAAAAGCATTTACAGCATGGCGGCCCAATACATGCGCAATCCCAAATTGCGCATGGTCTTTAGTTTTCATCCGCTGTTGATTGGCGGCAATCCATTTTCGGTCACCTGTGTTTATTCACTGATTAATTCATTAGAACGCCGCCATGGCGTGCATTGGGCCATGGGTGGCACCGGTGCCCTGATTAAGGGACTGGTTGATTTGATCAATGGCCAAGGCCATGAAGTCCGCTGCCGTGCAGAGGTCAAGCAAATTACAGTGGACAAGGGCCGCGCCACAGGTGTGGTCCTGGCCAACGGCGAAGAAATCAAGGCCGATATTGTGGTCTGCAATAGCGACACCGCGTGGACCTATAAACATCTGATCGCGCCAGAACATCGCAAGCACTGGACGGACAAAAAAATCAAACGCATGAAGTCGTCGATGAGTCTGTTTGTCTGGTACTTCGGTACCAACAAGCAATACTCAGACGTGATGCATCACACGATTCTGATGGGGCCGCGTTACAAAGAGCTGTTGACCGACATTTTCAAGCGGCAACATCTGGCCGATGATTTCAGTCTGTATCTGCACCGGCCAAGTGCCAGTGACCCATCCGTGGCGCCACCAGGCCATGACACTTTTTATGTGCTTTCGCCCGTGCCGCATTTGGAAGATGGCACCGATTGGGCACAGAAGGCGGAGCCCTATCGCCAGGCGATTGCCAAGTACTTAAACGACACGATCATGCCGGGCTTTGAAGCGCACATCACCGAATCGTTAGTGACCACGCCCTTAGATTTTCAGAATCGTTTGCTGTCTTATCGCGGTGCAGCGTTTGGTCCCGAGCCAATTCTTTTGCAGAGTGCCTGGTTTCGGCCACACAACCGAAGCGAAGACATTGATCGGCTGTTCATGGTGGGCGCAAGTACCCATCCTGGTGCTGGCATTCCAGGTGTGATTGCCTCGGCCATGGCGCTTGAGGCCGTGATTCCAAAGGCCGACAGTCTGGTGCCCCAACATGCCTAACCGTGCTGCCCAGCTGCATATTCATTCGCCCGAGGTCTATGCCACCTGCGAGCGACTGATGCGTGGTGGGTCGCATTCTTTTTTCGCGGCCTCACGTCTGCTACCGACACGGTATCGTTGTGCGGCTACGGCCATTTATGCCTTTTGTCGTGTGGCCGATGACGCGGTGGATGAGATGCCGCCCGGCGCATCGATTGATGTGGTGATGGCCTATCTGCATGAGCGCTTAGACGCGATCTATCGCCATGAGCCTTTTGGCATTGATGCCGATGTGGCCTTTGCGGCCACAGCTCACGCTTACGGCATTCCGCAGGCACTTCCCCTGGCGCTCTTGGATGGTTTTCAGTGGGATGCCACTGGCCGGCGTTATGAAACGATTGAAGAACTCTACGACTATGGCGCCCGAGTGGCGGGCACCGTTGGCGCGATGATGACGCTCGTGATGGGTGGCCGGTCCCGGCAGACTGTTGCGCGTGCCTGTGAGCTCGGTGTGGCCATGCAGCTCACCAATATTGCGCGCGATGTTGGCGAAGATGCCCGACGCGGAAGAATCTATTTGCCCCTGGCCTGGCTTCGCGAGGCGGGCATTGATCCCGATAAGTTTTTAGAAAACCCAGAGTTTTCGCCTGCTTTGGCATCGGTGACCAAGCGGCTATTAAACGCCGCTGATCAGTTGTACACCCGTGCTGAAACCGGCATTGCCGCATTGCCCCGTGATGCACGCGCCTCGATCATGGCGGCCCGGCTGATTTACGCTGAGATTGGCCGCAAGCTATCGCAGCATCGCTTTGATTCGATCAACCATCGATCGGTCGTGTCGCGTTCAAGAAAGCTCGTCTTGCTGGCCCGGGCAGTCAGCAGCTATCTGCTGGCACCGCAGAAAGACTATTTGTTAAAGCCACTGCCGGCAATCGAGTTTCTGGTGCAGGCGGTTCCCCCTGGTGAACAAAATCGGCCAGACCCTGGTCTATTTGCCTCGGTAGTGGGTATCTTGGAGCGCAACGGCCACCCCGCCCGAGGCCAGCGTGTCCGATCAAGGCGGAGTACTTAATGTCGCCCTGCATTTCTAGGGCAGACCAACTAAGGCTTACCCGGATTCAGGCCCACGCCAAACCTGTCTAAAATTCAAAGTTATATAACGAGAAAAGGAGCGGTCTTCCTATGAAACTAAAGCACTTGGTATCCAGCCTGATGATTGCCAGCACGGCAGTGGTCAGCGCATCGGCATTCGCAGCTTATCCAGAGCGTGAAATCAAAATTGTGGTGCCCTTTACGGCTGGTGGCCCAACTGATGTGGTAGCCCGCACCATGGCCGATGCCATGCGCAAGGCCCTCAATAGCCCTGTCGTGGTTGAAAACCTGGACGGCGCTGGCGGCACCCGTGGCCCCGGCATTGTGGCCAAGGCCAAGCCCGATGGCTACACCCTGCTCGTCCACCACATCGGCATGAGCACGGCGCCCGCTTTATATCGCAAGCTGGCTTACAACCCAATCACAGATTTCGAGCACATTGGCATCATCAATGAAGTGCCCATGACCTTCATTGCACGCAAAGACTTTCCTGCGGCCAACATGAAAGAGTTCGTTCAGTTGGTGAAAAAAGATGCCAACAAGTGGAACATGGCCAACGCTGGTTTGGGTGCTGCTTCCCATCTGTGCGGCATGTTGTTCCAGTCGGCATTAAATGCCAACCTGACCACAGTGGCCTACAAGGGCACTGGCCCTGCCATGACCGACCTGATGGGCGGCCAGGTGGACTTCATGTGTGACCAGACCACCAACACCACACCCCGAATCAAAGCTGGCAGCGTCAAAGGCTATGCGGTTACCACCAAGCAGCGCTTAAAGACCGAGGGCTTGTCCCAGCTGCCAACCGTTGCTGAGTCTGGCCTGCCAAACTTCGAAGTCACGGTGTGGCACGGTCTGTACGCACCTAAGGGCACCCCCAAAGAGGCATTGGACAAACTTAATGCTGCTTTGAACACCGCCCTGAAAGATCCTGAAGTGGCCAAGCGTTTCGAGGGTTTGGGAACTGCTCCGGTTGGTCCTGAGAAGGCAACGCCTGCTTATCACAAGCAGTTGCTGCAGTCGCAGATCGACCTGTGGGGCCCGATCATCAAAAAGGCCGGGGCTTTCGCTGACTAAGCACGACTTGCGTCATGAAAAGCCGCGACTTTGCTCGCGGCTTTTTTATTACCGGACCCGCGGCATCTTAAAGGGCAGCATGAAGCGGGTACTACTGGTATCCAGCCTGGGGATATTCAGTGTTTCATGCATAGAGATTACTCGCTCGCCGCCAATGCTGGAATCAATCACTGAGCGGATGTAAAACGGTGTGTCCTCCAGGGTCTGCAAGACACGTGGGGGGTAACCGCTGTCGCTGCAGATGCTTCGGCCAACCCGCCAAAAGGCTTTGGGTAGCGCCTGCCGTGGTGGTGCTTCGAAAGGCGTGACCGACCGATCGGGATTAAATTTCAATGCCAGCACACGCTCTACGCCTGATTTTTCGCGAATGTCATAGAGCACTGAAACACCGCCGTCTTTCATGTTGGCTCTGGACCAATCCCACTCGGTAAAGGCACCAATGATGGGCTCCTCACCCTCGTTGGAATCGAGATACGCATGGCCTTTCCAGCTAAGCTTTGGCGCATTAAGCGACACCTCGACGCGGCCTGAAGGGGCAATTGGCCCCCAGTGATGGCGGGCCCGTTGATCGAGTGGGGTGATGAAATGAAAAAGCTGATCGGGAAACACGCGGATCTTGCCCGCAATTTTCTGCCCAAGTGGTGCAGAGCGTTCTTTAAGCGTAATTTCCAAGCAGTTGCCATTCCAGCTCAGTTCACTTGGGCCGACCCGAAAGTGTTCACTGTCTCGAGATACATGGCGTTTACTGCGCTCGGTCATTGCCCAGCGGCGCGCCCCACGGCCGTATAACGCCACATTGATGCAGCAATGATTTTCAGGATCGGTCTGCGGATTGCGGGCCAAGGCCCAGTGGTAATAGGGTGAAAACACGCTGCCAACAAAGGCAATGATCGACAGGCCATATTGGCCATCGTCACTTAATGCGTCGACATACCACCAGAGATAACCACCCGGCCGGACGGTCTGATCAAACCGAGGTGCCCCATTAGGGTGGCGGCCGCCAACCGGCCCGACATGGCCGCCATCGGTACGCCCGGCCCCGGGTGCACTGAGCCCCCCGCCAGATACAAGCCCGGAATGCCGCTCTTGGAGGAGTGGCGCGCAAACGAGCTCATCCAGCCGTGAGTCGCATGGCCATAGAGCGCCCCACCGGTTGCGGGAAAGCGCCGATGAAAACTGCTGGGTGTGGTGATCACGGTGTTGTGGGCCTGATGGTCGATCGTTAGACCACAGCGTGCCATCAGTGCAAAGCCGGCTTGGGTACATGCCTCAATCTCCGAAGAATCGAATTCCCGGCGATCTCCTGTCGCCGGTGCATTGATCAACAATAGTAGTCGTTCTGCCCCAAGATCGGCATTCGATTGCGCATCATCTCGACGGTCCTGGGCGCAGACATAGACGGTTGGATGCCGTGGCAGCCGATGGTGTGCAAAGATGTCTTCAAATTCAGAGGCGTAGTTCTGATTGAAAAACAAATTGTGATAGACCAGCGGAAAGCCTTGTATCTTGGCATGAATCGATAGTGTCATTGCCGAGAGCGAGCGTTTTGAAAGGTCATCTTCTGCTGGGCCAAAGGCTTTTTCTGCGATTGACGATGGCTTGTTTTGTGCAGACGTTAAAGCTGCTGTCAGATCGTGTTGCTCCCACAGGCCAACGGAGCCGTTTCGTAGTGCTGCAACATCGCCATTAAAAATCACAGAGTCGGCAGGAATGATTTCACCGCCCGCGAGTTGCACGCCGCAGACACGGCCATCGCGCATGACAATAGTTTGGCAGTCGGCATTGGTTTGCACCCGCACCCCATGCTTTTCGGCGAGTCGTTGCAGGCATCGGGCCAGTGCGGTCATGCCGCCATCAATCACCCAGACTCCTTGCATTTCCACATTCGCAATCAGCATGAGCGTGGCGGGGGCCTGCAGCGGAGATGAGCCGCAATAGGTGGCGTATCGAGAAAAGAGCTGGTGTAGCCGGGGGTCTTTGAAATAACGACCCAGTGATTTCGAAAGTGTCTGAAACAGGCCGATATCCCACAGGACCTTTAAGCCCGATAAGCCCAGGTCGTTGTTCATGGACATCACGCTTGGCCGCTCAGAGCGAATATAGGCGGCCTCAAGCGTTTGATAGGCCTGCTTGGCTTGTTCGCAAAAGGCAAGAAAACGATTGGCTTCGGCATGCCCTGAAAACGCTTCCACGGCTTTTACGGATTGATGCAGATCGGCGTGCAGATCTAGTTGTTCACCTGGCCCCCAGGCGTGCCGGGCAATGATCTGCGCCTGATGAACATTGAGCTCGTCTTCAAGCCGTGTGCCCGCTTTTTCAAAGAGCGCATCAAATATCCAGCGCATGGTAAAGACGGTGGGGCCGCCATCAATGCCCACGCCGTTGGTTTGGACTTGATGAAGTTTGCCGCCAAGGGTGTTGGCCCTGTCGAGCAGGGTGACGTCTAACCCCGCAATAGCCAATTCAAGCGCGCTGGCCAGACCTGCAATGCCACCACCGACCACCACAACACGATGGCCGCTGGCCTTAGGCAAAGCGTTTGCCTTTCCACTGGCCGCTGGTCTGCAGGGGCCTAAATCTCACGAACATGGATTCGGAAAAATGATTACCGCCCAGTGATGCACGAATGGCTTCCATGTGGGCGCCGGTGCGTGCATAGCGATTCATGTGGTCGATACTTTCCCAGATACTGAAGGTGGCCTGTCGGAAGATTGGTGCTTCGCCGAGTCCGACGGCAAGAAGGCAGCCGGTGGCTTGGCCCAATGACTCTTCTGCGGGCGGGGAATTGCTCCAGAACTGCGATGCTTTTGATGGCCGAATCGATGCGCGTGTCAGTGCGGCAATCGGCCCGGTGGTAGGTTCAGTGTCGGTGACATCCATGGATTGGCCAGACCAAGTACCTTTGACCGAGAACGCCGACAGCGTGGCGCAGAAAAACTCATCGGAATGGGCCCGATAGTCTGCGACAACTTTCGAGTGATTTAAAAAATCTTCGGCCTGTGAGCGCTGGTCGAAGATACAGAATAGGCCCTGGCGTGTCGCGCTGGGTTTCAGACCAAAGCCGCCGTTTTGGCCGCTGCCCAGAATTTTTGAAAAACGCAGGCCCGGCACGTTTCGCAAAGGAAAACGGCCAAGGACAAAACGCATGAACCCCCAGAGTCTGCTTCCGGGCTTGATATTCACTAAGACAATGACTGCAATCATCGGCTTAGTGTACTGGAAGGAATTTTGTCAGATGAAGGTCTTGCGGTGCTTTTTAAGACTTCATTGACACGTCTCAAAAAAACTATTTTTTACTGCGGTCGGTGACTTCACCAATCCCATAGCGCCGCAGCTTCACGTAGAGACTCTGGCGGGACAAGCCCAGCATCTCTGCGGCAGAAGCCCGGTTGTCACGGGTGAGCCGGAGTGCCGCTTCGATACAAAGTTTCTCAATCAAGTCAGCGGTTTCGCTCACAATTTCTTGGAGTGGCACGCGGCCCACAAGCTCGACCAACTGGTCAGCGGAGCGTGGCAGTTGATGTAATGATGGGCGCTCCGTGCCAAGGCGCTGGCCCACATCACGAATGCTAAAGCCAAGGCATGGCGTTGGGCTGGATTTCACGGCAACACCGGAAATTTCCACTTGCAGATCGGCACCGTTGACCCCGTGCAGCATGGTGGCAAATAAACGCACCGCACCGCGTTGTTGGATATTGGCAATCAGCACGCTTAAGTCCACATCCGAGCGGCCAAGCCAGTCGCTTAAGTTACGGCCAATCACCTGCTCCACCTTGGTGAGCTGGGCCATCTCAATAAACGCGTGATTGCAGGTTAGGATCTTGCCGCTATTGTCGGTCACCACAAACGCATCGGGGGAGCGCTCTAGCACTTCCATTAACACACTGCGTTTTGTGTTGGCGCCTGCCGTATCGTCATGAAGAATCGATGGCGTGAGCCGCACCAGAAATAGCGTGCCGCTTTCTTGGCGAAAGAGCGATGCTGACACCGTAATGTCCAGGCTGTCTTTCGCATCGGAGATGGTTCTTGCGTCTGCCTCGCCGGTGGAGCGCACGGCCTGCAGTAGGTCTTCGATCACACTGCGGTGGGTTTCGGCGACACACTCGGACAAGGTTTTGCCGAGCATTTTTTTAGTCTGAATGCCGAGAATTTTTGATGCAGCTGGATTAGCCTCAAGGATTCTCTGGCTACTGGTGTCAATGATCAGCACGGCCTCTGCGGCAAGCTCAAACAGCAACCGGTAGCGCGTCTCCATGTGACGCATGCGCAGGTAATCGCGCTCCATGGCCTGGTGGGCCTCGACCAGGCGTTGCTGAAGCGAAGCCATGGTCCGCAGGTCACGACCAAAGGCGATGATGCTGCCGTCTTCACCGGCCCGAATTGCTGCGCAGAGGATTGGAACATCAGCGCCTTGGCGCGATGGGTAGTTGATATGCCGCCAGCGGCTTGGCCGCAGTGCTGCCGCATCTGCAATTAGTTCTTCAACTTTGACGCGGCTCTCGCTTGTGACGACCGAGGCCCAAGGCTTTCCGCGCCAAGTCTCGATGCTATCGAGAGGGAGTTGCTCGTTGCTGACCCGTACTTCGCGAATGTCACCGTTGGGGTCAATGACCAAGGAAAGATCCGCAGCCGCTGCAATGATGCTCAGCGTTGTGCTGATGTCCAGCGCGATGGGCGGATGGTTTCCGTTGGTCGGGGCATTCATGGTGAGACTGACCGCGGCTCCCGCATGGATAGTTTTTGTTGGTGCAGGGCCAAGAGCCGTTCGGCTTCGGCAATCGCGTGTTCCGCATCTCTTGCGGTCGCATCGGCACCAATGCTGGCAGCGTGCTCAGGGTGGTGGATCAGCAGGGGGCCACCCGCAATCACCAGCAGTGCCTTGTTTTTTGAGGCGTTGCGCAAATCGGCAATGAATTCGGCCAGGCCGGCTAACTGTGCCTCGGAACCAACGGAGACCCCAGCGATATCAAACCACTCTTGGCTAATGGCTTCTAGCAGTCGGTTTTTGCCTGCGGCCGGCTCACCCCAGACGGCCCAGCCAGCACGGCGGAAAAACTCGGCCACCATCAGGACGCCCAGCGTGTGTTGCGACCCCGGCACGGGCATGAGCATAATTTTGCGCCGATGGGCATTCCAGAGTTCCGTGTCGGTTCGAAACTCGGGGCTCAGGTCGCACATGACCTGCTGGATTCGCCAGAGCGCAATGGTGATTTGGGTGAAATCGCAACGATCCTGGGTCCACATCTCGTCAAGAAGTCTTGCCGACGGGGTCAGCAGTTCCAAATAAACCCTTTTCAGTGAGACCCCACGATTTCGAATGGATTCGATATAGCTGTGACAGATCGCCGACTCGTTATTCAGAATAATTTCGGTGAAGTCCAAGACTTCAGAGGGCTGGACTGATGCGGCATCGGCAGCCGCACCTAGTTCTTCTTCGTGGTGGGCGGCCATTAATCGCGGAATGATCTCCGCCTCGATGGTTTTAACCAGCCATTCCATGTGTTCCTCCGGATGTTGGCTGGCGGTGGCTTCGGCAAAGCCCCGGGATGTTCCGTCCCCATTTATGGGATTCTGCGCTGCAGACGACACCCCGCAGGAGTCCGTCAACGGTTCGCGCTTTTGACCGATGTGCTTGGGGTCCTGCATGGTAGTCAATAACAAAAAGCCTAGCGGGTGAACCTAGACCCCGATTCGCTCTTTTTGAATGTGAGCACTCATTAATCATAAGCCGCGAAGTCCTTGCGAGTTCCTGGTGCCCGCGACGATCCACCGGAAAACACTTCGTTTTAAGGGGTCGCGCGGAACTTGTCAAAAGGCAAAGCTAGATGTACGCGCTAGTTTACAGTTTGTCAAGGACAATTGATGTCAAATTTAGTTGACAGTTATGGCCCTCAGTTCTAGAGTCGAAGTTGGGACAAAAGCATCTAGTAGGAGCATTCGCGTTGGCTGATCTGAAGCCTCTTTACACACCGGAAGAGCGTATTCGTCGGGACCAGACGCCTTGGACAATTGTTCAGGGGGTACTCGCCCCGATCCAGTTTTTGGTCTTTATTGCCAGCACCATTTTGGTGGTTCGATTTCTTTGGACGGGTCAGGGGGAGTGGATTGCCACGGCCTCAATCGTTTTAAAAACCTGCCTGCTGTATCTCATTATGGTGACGGGCTGTATCTGGGAAAAGGTCGTCTTTGGGAAGTATCTGTTTGCACGCGCCTTTTTCTGGGAAGACGTGTTCAGCATGCTGGTCTTGGCCTTACACACGGCTTATCTGCTGGGTCTGTTTGGCCAATGGTGGTCGGTCAACCAGCTGATGTATCTGGCCCTGGCCGCTTACTTGGCCTATGTGATTAATGCCACCCAATTCATTTTGAAATTACGCGCTGCGCGATTGCAGCAGGCCCAAGACGATTGTTTGCGGGGAGTGGCCGCATGACCAAGACAATCCCACTTCATCCTGTGGTGGCCAGCTTTCCCACAACGGGTGGGTGTGCGGACGCACCGGTGATTCGTGAGCGCGGCCAGCGCGAAGTCTTTTGTGGCCTGACCGGCATCATCTGGTTGCACCGAAAAATTCAAGATGCGTTTTTCTTGGTGGTGGGCTCGCGTACCTGTGCCCACCTGATCCAATCCGCAGCGGGAGTGATGATTTTTGCAGAGCCCCGCTTTGCAACCGCCATCATCGATGATCGTGATCTGGCCGGTCTTGCCGACGCCAATGATGAATTAGATCGCGTGGTGGCCCGTTTATTAGAGCGTCGGCCGGACATCAAGATGCTGTTCTTGGTGGGCTCTTGCCCATCCGAGGTGATCAAGCTTGATCTCTCACGGGCGGCCCAGCGGCTTAGCCGTCAGTTCGCGCCAAAAGTGGCGGTGCTCTCTTATTCAGGCAGCGGTATTGAGACCACCTTTACCCAGGGGGAAGATGCTGCATTGGCGGCACTGGTGCCCACGTTGCAGCAGGCCCCAGTACAGGCGCCACCCGAACTCATGATTGTGGGCACGCTTGCCGATATCGTGGAAGACCAGTTCATGCGCCTTTTTGAAAAGATGGGCGTTGGTCCGGTGGTCTGTCTGCCATCGCGTCGATCCACTGAACTGCCAACGGTTGGCCCCAACACACGTTTCATCTTGGCCCAGCCATTTTTGGGTGACACCGCCCGGGCGTTAGAAGCGCGCGGAGCGCAACGCATTGCCGCGCCGTTTCCCTTGGGTGTCGAGGGCACCACAGCATGGCTATCGGCCATCGCAGCCCAGTGGGGCGTGGATGTGGCGCATTTTGAACAGACCATTGCACCCAGCCGGGATCGTGCGGCTGCGGCGGTTGCGCGGCAGCGTGAACACCTTGCGGGCAAGAGCGTCTTTTTCTTTCCCGATTCGCAGTTGGAAGTGCCCTTGGCCCGTTTTCTGAATCGCGAGCTTGGCATGCAACTCACGGAAGTTGGCTCACCCTATCTTCACAAACAACATCTGGCCGAAGAAATGGCCATGTTGCCCGCGGGCACGGTCATCTCCGAGGGGCAAGATGTCGAAGCCCAGCTCGATCGCTGTCGGGCTGCAGCGCCCGATATTGTGGTCTGTGGGCTTGGTCTGGCCAATCCGCTTGAGCAAGAGGGCATCACGACCAAATGGTCGATTGAACTCGTCTTTAGTCCCATCCAGGGCTATGACCAGGCGCCAGATCTCGCAGAACTTTTCGTGCGGCCATTACGGCGCCGGTCTTTGTTAGCGGCTTAAGGGGGCAGAGATGAAACTTACCCTCTGGACTTACGAAGGACCGCCCCATGTTGGCGCAATGCGCGTGGCCACGGCCATGCGTGATGTCCACTATGTCTTGCATGCGCCGCAGGGCGACACCTACGCTGACTTGCTCTTCACCATGATTGAGCGGCTGCCGCAGCGGCCGCCGGTGACTTACACCACCTTCCAGGCGCGCGATCTGGGCAAAGACACTGCTGAGCTCTTTAAGTCATCGGTCCGTGCCGCTTATGAGCGATTCAAGCCGCAAGCCATGATGGTGGGGTCTTCCTGCACCGCTGAATTGATTCAAGACGATCCCGCTGGCCTGGCACTTGCTTTGAATCTGCCCATTCCTGTGGTGCCACTAGAGCTGCCTTCCTATCAGCGTAAAGAAAACTGGGGCGCATCAGAAACTTTTTATCAGATGGTTCGGGCCATGTGTCATGGCCGCACCCGCACACCAAGAACATCCGGCCGGCCGCGATGTAATCTTTTGGGGCCAACCGCGCTTGGGTTTCGACACCGTGATGATGTGACCGAGATCACCAAGCTGCTTGATCAGATTGGTATTGATGTCGCGGTCGTAGCACCCCTGCATGCCAGCCCTTCTGATTTAACCGAGCTGATTCATGCTGACTTCAACGTGCTGCTCTATCCGGAAACAGGCCAGCAGGTGGCATCGTGGCTGGAGCGGCAGTTTGGTCTGCCGTTCACCAAAACAATTCCAATTGGCAATCGTGCTACCCGTGAATTCATTCAGGAAGTCGCTGGCTTAGCGGGCATTGATGCCACAAGTCTGGCGAATGCTTCGGCACGGGCCGGCTGGTATTCCCGCTCGGTGGACTCGACTTATCTCACCGGCAAGCGGGTCTTTATTTTTGGCGACGCCACCCATGCGGTTGCCGCCGCTCGTGTGGCTGCCCAGGAAATGGGGTTCACCGTGGTGGGCCTTGGCACCTACAGCCGTGAGTTTGCCCGTGAAATTCGTGAAGCCGCCAAGATCTATGGCGTTGAGCCCTTGATCACCGACGATTATTTGGAAGTGGAAGAGCAGGTGGCTGCGCTTCATCCGGAACTTGTGCTGGGAACCCAGATGGAACGCCATATTGCCAAGCGCTTGTCGGTTCCTTGTGCGGTGATTTCCGCTCCGGTTCACGTGCAGGATTTTCCTGCCCGTTACTCACCGCAGATGGGCTTTGAAGGCGCCAACGTGTTGTTTGACACCTGGATTCATCCCCTGATGATGGGCTTGGAAGAGCACCTGATTCACATGTTTCGGGAAGATTTTGAGTTTCATGATGGTGCTGCGCCGTCGCATCTGGGCCATGGTGCCGCAGCCCCGCTCTCGGCAGATGCTGCAAAACAACCTGCGGTGGCGGCAGGGGCCACGGTTCTTGCAGCCGAGCAAGGCACCGCCACCGCCCTTGCGGCGGGGAGTGATGCCGCCGAAGCGATCGTGGTGCCCAACTGGGCACCAGATGCGCAAAAAGAACTCAACAAAATTCCATTTTTTGTGCGGGGCAAAGCCCGCCGTAACACCGAGCGCTATGCCCAAGAGCGTGGCGTTCATTTGATCACTGTTGAAACACTTTACGATGCCAAAGCCCACTTCAGTCGATAAAGGAACCACGTCTGTTCCGCCGATTCGGGTCACGATCGTGACCATGGATACGCATTTGGCCACGGCAACTGCACGTGCCAAAGCAAGATTGACCAAGCAGCTCCCCAACCTGTCGCTCACTATGCATGCCGCATCGGAGTGGAGTAATGATCCGCGTTATTTAGAAGAGTGCATTCAGGATATTGAGCAGGCCGACATTATTGTGGTGACCATGCTCTTTTTGGAAGAGCATTTCTTGCCGATTCTGCCCACGCTTGAGTCGCGTCGCGAGCAGTGTGATGCCATGGTCTGCGCCATGTCGGCATCTGAAGTGGTCCGCTACACCCGGCTTGGTAAGTTTGATATGAGTAAGCCCGCCAGCGGCCTTACGGCACTTTTAAAGCGGCTGCGTGGCAACAAAGACAAGACATCCACCGGTGGCGCTGCGCAGATGAAGATGTTGCGCCGTGTGCCCAAGATGCTGCGATTTATTCCTGGCACGGCACAGGATGTGCGCTCTTATTTCCTGTCGTTGCAATACTGGTTGGGCGGTTCTGAAGAGAACATGCTCAACATGGTGCGTTTTTTGGTGAACAAATATGCGGCCGGCCCACGTGAAGTCTTGCGTGGCAAAGACGATCCGCCATTACCAATTGAGTATCCCGATCTTGGTGTCTATCACCCCCGCATGAAGTCCCGCATGTCAGACGAGGCTTCCGAGTTGCCAACGGTGGTGTCGAATGCCAATGCCAAAGGCCGTGTTGGCCTGTTGTTGTTGCGCTCTTACTTGCTGTCTGGAAACTCAGGCCACTATGACGGCGTGATCGCCGCCCTTGAAGCGCGTGGGCTGCAGGTGGTGCCCGCTTTTGCAGCGGGCCTGGATGCACGTCCCGCCGTGGATAAATTCTTTATTGAAAATGGCCAGCCCACGGTAGACGCGGTGGTGTCGTTATCGGGATTTTCGCTGGTCGGGGGGCCCGCCTATAACGATGCCAAGGCAGCAGAAGAAACACTCGCGAAATTAGATGTGCCCTATATTGCGGCACACCCCGTGGAATTTCAATCGCTGGATCAGTGGGGCGATTCTGAGCGGGGACTGTTGCCGGTTGAAAGCACCATCATGGTGGCGATTCCTGAGCTGGATGGCGCCACATCGCCCATGGTCTTTGGTGGCCGTGCGGGCAACCCTGGCACGACTTGTCAGGGCTGTCACGAGCATTGCGCCTTTACCCAAAGCCACAACGCGCAAGACATGCACACCTGCACAGAGCGAGCTCACATGCTGGCTTCTCGGGTGGCTCGCTTGGTTGAGTTGCGCCGTGCGGCCCGTGCCGAGCGCAAGATTGCCATTGTGATCTTCAACTTCCCGCCCAATGCAGGCAACACGGGCACTGCCGCTTATTTGTCGGTGTTTGAGTCGCTCTATCAGGTGATGAAGGCCATGCAGGCCCGGGGCTATCAGGTTGAATTACCCGAGAGCGTGGATGCATTGCGTGATCAGATCATCATTGGTAACAAAGATCAGTACGGCACAGATGCCAACGTTCACACCCTGATCTCGGCCGACGATCATGTCCGTCGTGAGAAGTGGCTCTCAGAAATTGAAGCCCAATGGGGGCCAGCACCTGGCCGTCATCTCAGCAACGGCAGTTCCATTTTTGTTTTGGGCCGACAGTACGGCAATGTGTTGGTCACGATTCAGCCCAGCATGGGCTACGAAGGCGACCCCATGCGGCTGTTGTTCGAACAGGGCTTTGCGCCGACCCATGCGTTTTCCGCAAACTATCGCTATCTGCGTGAGGACTTCAAGGCCAATGCAGTCTTGCACTTCGGTACCCACGGCGCGCTGGAGTTTATGCCGGGCAAACAGTCGGGCATGTCAGGCGCCTGCTGGCCGGATCGGCTGATTGGCGATCTGCCCAATTTTTATCTGTACGCGTCGAACAACCCTTCCGAGGGCGCGATTGCGAAACGCCGTGCTGGTGCGACCCTGATCAGTTATCTCACGCCGCCGGTGTCGCAGGCGGGGCTTTATCGCGGCCTGATGGACTTGAAATCCTCGATTGACCGTTGGCGTCAGTTGGACCCGGATTCAACAGATCGGGCCGAGACCGCTGTGTTGGTGCAATCGCAGGCAGCAGAGCTGGATTTGGTAGCGGCCGAGCCCCTGTGGTCGATTATGTCGACGGATGGTGCGGAGAGTGAGGCTGAGCGCGAAATCCACAAGCTTTATGAAGCGGTATTGGAACTGGAATACACCCTGATCCCGCATGGCCTGCATGTGGTGGGCATACCGCCCAACGAAGAAGAGCGCATCGACATGCTCACCTCTATGGCGGACGCATCATCGGGCCTGTCGATGTCCCGTGATACCGCTCGTGCGATTGTTGAAGGCGAGTCTGTTTCCGAGGTGATCAAGCGTGTCCAGCGTGATACGCAAGACGGTATCAAGCGCAACGATGAGCGTCAGGCGGCAACAATCGAAGAAGAAAGCCTGACCAGTCTGGTGCAGTCTTTGGTCAATGCCAATGAATTACTGGCCAAAGACACCGAAGTCGACGGTGTCTTGCAGGCCCTTGATGGCCGCTTCATCCGGCCTGCGCCTGGTGGCGATGTGTTGCGCACACCTGAAGTGCTGCCCACTGGCCGAAATCTTCACGGTTTTGATCCCTTCAAAATTCCAAGTGCTTTTGCCGTGCGTGATGGTGCCAAGCAGGCGCAAAAGCTTCTGGATCGTTACATTGCCGATGGCAATCCACTGCCCGAGTCGATTGCGATGGTGCTCTGGGGTACCGACAACTTAAAGACCGAGGGCAGCCCGATTGCACAGGCGCTCTTCTTAATGGGCGCAGAGCCACGTTTTGATAGCTATGGCCGGATTGCGGGTGCCAAGCTCTTGTCATTAGAAGCGCTGGGCCGCCCGCGTATTGACGTAGTGATTACGCTGTCTGGCATCTTCCGTGACCTGATGCCGTTGCAAATTAAATTACTGGCAGAGGCTGCGTTCTTGGCTGCCGAGGCCGACGAGCCCGCCGAGCAGAATTTCATTCGCAAGCATGCCCTGGCCTATATGGCCGAGCATCAGTGCAGCCTGGAAGAGGCATCTCTTCGCGTGTACGGCAATGCCGAGGGCGCCTATGGCTCCAACGTCAACAACCTGGTGGAAAACAGCCGCTGGGATCAGGAAGATGAGCTTGCCGAAACCTATTCGCGCCGCAAAGGCTTTGCTTATGGCCGAAGTGGCCGGCCCATTCAGCAGCCCAAGCTGCTGCAAAGTGTGCTGAAAGACGTGCAGCTCACTTATCAGAATCTAGATTCGGTCGAGCTGGGTGTCACCACGGTGGATAACTACTTTGACACCCTGGGCGGCATTACTGGTGCAGTCAAGCGCGCCAAGGGCGGCAAGACACCACCCGTTTATATCGGGGATCAGACCAAGGGCGAGGGCACGGTTCGCACACTCACCGAGCAGGTGGCCCTTGAGACCCGCACCCGTATGCTGAACCCCAAGTGGTACGAGGGCATGCTCAAGCATGGCTACGAGGGTGTGCGTCAGATTGAAGTCCATATCACCAACACCATGGGTTGGTCGGCCACCACTGGCCAGGTCCAGCCCTGGGTCTATCAGCAACTCACCCAGACCTTCATGCTCGACCCCGAGATGCGTGATCGTCTGGCCAAACTTAATCCAGCGGCCTCTGCCAAAGTGGCCAATCGTCTGCTCGAGGCATCCGAGCGGCAATTCTGGAATCCGGATGCCAAAACATTAGCGGCGCTGCGTCAGGCCGGTGAAGAACTAGAAGATCGCCTTGAAGGCGTCTATGAGGGAGCATCAACATGAACGTGGCAACCGTGCCGTTTTCGGACATCAAACGACCTAGCAGCCGTCCTGACGGCGAGGGCAGTGTCCAAGTCCAACTAGACCCGAACATGAAGATTGGCAATGCCAAGGTCTTTGCCATTTATGGCAAAGGCGGTATTGGCAAGAGCACCACGTCATCGAATCTCTCGGTCGCGTTTTCCAAACTCGGTAAACGGGTGTTGCAGATTGGCTGTGACCCCAAGCATGACTCCACCTTTACGCTCACCAAAAAACTGATGCCGACCGTGATTGACGTGTTGGAGTCGGTCGATTTTCACTCCGAAGAGCTGCGTATCGAAGACTTTGTCTTTAAAGGCTACAACGGCGTGATGTGCGTTGAGGCCGGCGGCCCACCCGCAGGCACAGGCTGCGGCGGTTATGTGGTTGGTCAGACAGTCAAGCTCTTAAAAGAGCACCATCTGCTAGAAGACACCGACGTGGTGATCTTTGATGTGCTGGGTGATGTGGTCTGTGGCGGTTTTGCAGCGCCCCTGCAGCATGCCGATCGCGCACTGATTGTCACGGCCAACGATTTCGATTCCATCTTTGCCATGAACCGAATCGTTCAGGCGATTGGCGCCAAAGCAAAAAATTACAACGTCCGCCTTGGTGGCGTGATTGCCAACCGCAGTGCAGCGACCGACCAGATCGACAAGTTCAATGAGCAGATTGGCCTAAAGACCATGGCCCACTTCCCCGATCTGGATGTGATTCGTCGTAGCCGCTTAAAAAAGTCCACGCTGTTCGAGATGGAAGACTCGCCAGAGTTGAAAAAAGTCCAAGACGAATACATCCGTCTGGCCGAAAAACTCTGGGCGGGTGTCGACCCCTTAAATGCAGAGCCCATGAAAGATCGCGATATTTTTGATTTGCTTGGGTTTGATTAATTAAGCGCATTGATCAGAGTGAGTAAACCGAACCAGACCATGAACCAGACGCATTCAGGCACTTACATCAAGCAGCGCGAGCGAATCGAGCATTACTTCGATCGCACTGCTGCTGAGACCTGGGCCCGTCTCACATCGACCGCCCCGGTGAGTGGCGTGCGGGCCACCGTGCGTGCTGGCCGTGATCGTATGCGGGCCACGCTCTTGTCATGGATGCCCCAAGATCTAAGGGGGCTGCGTGTATTGGATGCGGGCTGCGGCACGGGTGCCTTGTCGGTCGAGGCCGCCCGCCGTGGGGCCCATGTGGTGGCGATCGATTTGTCGCCCACGCTGGTGAACTTGGCCCGTGAGCGGGCCCCTGCAGATCTTGGCGAAGGCGCCATTGAATTTTTGTCGGGCGATATGTTTGACCCAGCGCTCGGCGAGTTCGATTACGTGGTGGGCATGGATTCGCTGATTCACTATCACCCGAAAGATGTCGTGCGGGTGCTGTCGGGTTTTGCAGCCCGCACGCGCCGAGCCGTGATCTTTACCTTTCCGCCCAAAAACATGGCCCTGGCGACCATGATCACGGTGGGCAAATTATTTCCGCGCAAAGACCGGGCGCCGTTTATTCAGCCGGTGGCCTACACGAAGTTACGTCGATTGGTTGAATCAGAGTCGGCCTTGCGCGAATTTCAGGTGGGCCGAACTGAGAAGATCTCAAGCGGCTTTTATACCTCTCAGGCAATGGAACTGGTGAGGTCAGCATGAGCAAGGCCAAACAACTTCGTTCCTGGCGCAAGTGGACTCGTGTGAGTCCAAAGCTCTTGCCCTTTGCCGATGTCGCCACCAAAGAGCTGCCGCTGCGGCGCCTGTTTCAGTTGTCGCTCTTTCAGGTGTCGGTCGGCATGGCCACTGCGTTGCTGATTGGCACACTGAATCGCGTCATGATTGTCGAGCTTGGCGTGGGTGCCTGGCTGGTGTCTTTGATGGTGGCACTGCCTTTATTGTTTGCGCCGTTTCGTGCTTTGGTCGGATTTAAATCCGACACCCATCGTTCTGTTTTGGGTTGGCGCCGTGTGCCCTATATCTGGCTGGGCACACTGTTTCAGTTCAGCGGCCTATCGATCATGCCGTTTGCCTTGATCTTGCTCTCTGGCGATAGCAATTGGCCGGCCTGGGTAGCCCATGTGGCCACGGCCTTGGCATTTTTACTGGTGGGCATTGGCCTGCAGACCACTCAGACAGCGGGCCTGGCGCTCGCTACAGACATTGCACCCGCAGACTCTCGCCCCCGCGTGGTGGCCATGATGTACGCCATGCTGTTGGTGGGCATGGTGGTCAGCGGCCTGGTCTTTGGCTGGCTGCTTGAGGAATTCACCCAACTCAAGCTGATTAAAGTCATTCAGGGCGCGGCCGGAATGAGTGCTGTGTTAAATGTCGTGGCGCTTTGGAAACAAGAGGCCCGCAACCCCCATCGCACATCCGCAAAGATTGCACGGCCAACATTTGGCGAGACCTGGCGCGCCTTTTCCAAGCAGCCCAACACCATGCGGTTCTTGGTGGCGCTGGGCCTGGGGACAGCAGCGTTTGGCATGCAGGACATCATTCTTGAGCCCTATGGCGGTGAGATTCTTGGCCTGTCGGTATCGGCCACCACCATGCTCACGGCCATGATGGCTGCAGGCGCCTTGTTGGCGTTTAGCCTGTCGGCCCGTTGGTTAAGTCGTGGTGCCGATCCCTATCGCATCTCTGCCCTTGGGGCGGTGGTGGGTCTGGTCGCATTTTCGTGCGTGATTTTTTCTGAGCCACTGGGCGAGCCGAATTTATTCCGATTCGGTGCGACCCTGATTGGTTTTGGTAGCGGGCTTTTTTCAGTGGGCACGCTGACTGCGGCAATGGAGATTGCCGCCCATGATGCAGACGATCACTTTGGCACCAGCGGATTAATTCTTGGGGCCTGGGGCGCGGTGAATGCCACGGCGGTGGGTGTCTCCATGGCCTTGGGTGGTGCGATTCGAGATCTGGTCTCCACACTCGCAGTCCATGGCGAGATCGGCAGCACGTTGGCCAACCCGGCCACCGGCTACAGCTTTGTGTATCACCTTGAGATTTATATGTTGTTGGCAACCCTGGTGGCGATTGGTCCACTGGTGCGCATTTCAAGACGCGCATCAAAAGATTCAACAAAACCGGTTTCGAAGTTTGGTTTAGCTGAATTCCCCGGCTAACCAATCATTTAAGGAGAGTAACCATGGGAACAGGTGCAATTACCGGATATGTAGACGCAGCGCAGCTGGTGCTCTACGTATTCTGGATTTTCTTTTTTGGTCTGGTGTATTACCTAGTGCAAGAAGGCAAGCGCGAGGGCTATCCACTGGAGAGTGATCGCAAAGATTACAAAGACATCCAGGGCTGGCCTCCGATCCCCCGTCCCAAGACCTATAAGCTTGCCGACGGCACCGAGATGGTCGCGCCACACAGTCGCGATAAAGACGCGCCGCCATTGGCAGCACGTCGTTTCGGTAACTACCCCGGCTCGCCGATCGAACCAACCGGCAACCCTATGCTCGATGGCATAGGCCCCGGCGCGTGGACTGCCCGTGCGGATCATCCCGATCACACCCACGACGGCGGCCTGCGTATTCTGCCGCTGCGGAATTCGCCGGATCACAGCGTTTCGGTCAATGACATTGATCCGCGCGGCCTAGATGTGTTGGGCGCCGATAACGAAGTGGGCGGCAAGATTGTCGATCTCTGGGTTGACCAGTCTGAAATGCTCTTCCGTTACTTTGAGGTCGAAGTGCCGGGCGGCAAGCGCGTTCTGTTGCCGGTGCCATTTGCCCGTGTGTATCGCTACGGCGTACGTGTGCCAGCCATCACTGGCCGGCAGTTTGCGGATGTGCCCACGACCAAGCATCCCGATCAGGTCACGCTTCTAGAGGAAGACAAGATCGCCGGCTATTACGGTGGCGGTCGTTTGTATGCCACGCCTGATCGCCAGGAACCGCTGATATGAAACCCGCTGTCAGTCACACCCACGGCCACGATCACGAGCATGAGATCGAGCCGCAATACGGACTGCCAGAGGAGCTTCCGCCAACCGAGCGGATTCTTTGGCAGGGGGCACCAGATTGGAAGGCTATGGCCCGCCATGCCCTTCATCTTCGAAAGCTGGTGGTCTATTTTGCGGTGATCATCGCGATTCGTGTGTTTGTGGTGCTGACTGACGGGCTGGGCCTGCAGACGGCCTTGGTGTCTGCCCTGTGGCTGACCATTTTGGCGTCTTCCGCCATGGGCGTTCTGGCCATGATCGCGTATTTTTCAGCCAAGACCACCGTCTATACGATCACCAATCGTCGTCTGATCATGCGGGTCGGCATTGTATTAACGGTCACGTTTAATCTGCCATTTAAGCGAATCACGGCAGCCAACTTTCGGCCACTGTCCCGGGGCACGGGAGACATTCCAGTGGAACTCATGGGCAACGACAAGATTGGCTATGTACAGCTCTGGCCACATGTGCGCCCATGGCGTTATGCCAAGCCAGAGCCCATGCTGCGCTGTGTGCCCAATGCCCAGCAGGTTGCCAAGATTCTCACGCAGGCATGGTCTGAGCACATGGGAGCTGCGACCACTTCGGCAACATCGGCACCAGCAGAGCCCCAGCGCTTGGCTGCTCACTCTGCCGATCGCGATGCCCACAAAACCACGGCATCGGGCCGCATGAGTGCCGCATGAGTCAACTGGTGGCCGCTTCCTCAAACCGCTGGCCTATCTTGGCGGTGGGCGTGGTGTTGCTGGCCATCATTGGTTTTGCCGCAACAACGCGTTTTTCGGGGGAGTCCATTCGGGTGCCCGATGCACAGACACTGGTGATGCGGGAATTGGTCTTTCAAGATCAGCCCGACGGCAGTGTTGCGGTGAAAGACGCCAAAACCGGCCAAAAAATTGATGCCATCACAGGCGAGGCCGGCTTTGCCCGGGGCACGCTGCGTGGCTTTGCACGAGACCGTCGGGCACGCGGCATTGGGCCAGAGGCACCACTGCAATTGATGGGCCGTGCCGATGGCCGGCTGACATTGTTCGACCCAGAGACAGGGCGAATTGTCGACCTGGAATCTTTTGGCCCAACCAATGCCGCAATCTTTGCACGCATGCTTCGGCCAGGCAGTGCTGAAACGGGGGGCCGTCATGCAAACTAAAACACCGTGCACAGTCGAGATCGCCCACACCTCTTACGATTTTTATGCCCATGTCGAGCTTCAAGACAACGACATTGGGCCCGGCGATCAGGTCTTGGTTCACGACGCACCCACGTCCATCGACTATGGGCAGCACATCAAGGTGGACCGTCAGGCCACAATCTCCAAAGCCAGCTGGTTTTCACGGTTCTGGACAAAATTTATCGCACGTTTTGAACTCACCACACTCTACGAAGTGAGTTTTTCAACCACAAGATTTTCAAAGTCGCGGCGCTATCCGCGGCCGAAACATCCCGGCAATGCTGCCGGTCAATCAGGGGGAGCATCATGAACACCATTGCACAAGACATGCCACGTGGCATTGATACCAACGAGGCGACCGAACGTGCGCTTGAGAGCACGATGCTCAACCCGCGTTTTTACACCACGGATTTTGATGCGATTGATCGCATCAGCGTGGAACATATTCGCCCGCAGTGGGATGCGCTCATGGCGGAATTTGCTTCCGATAAAAACCGCGATCACTTCCAGCGGCCGGCAGAGACCATGAACCAGGATTACTCTCACCTGCCGGATGGCCTGTATCAGGAGTTTGTCGATTTTCTGATCAGCTCGGTCACCTCTGAATTTTCGGGCTGCGTGTTGTATGCCGAGATTAAACGGCGTATTAAAAATGAAGACATGCGTGATCTGTTTGGCTACATGGCCCGCGATGAGAGCCGCCACGCCGGCTTTATCAATCAGTGGTTAAAAGACTTTGGCATTGGTGTGGATCTGGGCTTTCTGGCCAAGGCCAAGAAGTACACTTACTTTCGGCCAAAATTTATTTATTACGCCACCTATTTATCTGAAAAGATTGGCTACGCGCGATACATCACCATCTATCGTCAGCTTGAGCAGCACCCCGAGCTCAAGTTCCACCCCATCTTTGGCTGGTTCAAAGAATGGTGCAATGACGAGTTTCGCCACGGCGAGGCCTTTGCCATTTTGATGCGCTCCGACCCCAAGCTTTTAAAAGGGGTAAATCTTTTGTGGATTCGTTTCTTCCAGCTCGCGGTCTACGCCACCATGTTTGTTCGTGACCATGCCCGGCCAGAGTTTCATCGGGCCGTGGGCATCCATCCAACCGATTACGATTTCAAAGTTTTCCGCACCACCACCGAGATCTCCAAGCAGGTCTTTCCGGTCACGTTGAATCTTGATGATCCGCGCCTGCTGGCAGGTTTTCAAAAGCTCTGTGATATCGCCGAGCGTGTGGCCCAGGCCCGCGAGCAGGGCGGTGTGATGGGGGCATTGAAGCGGGTGGCTCTCGGCCTAAACGCGGCCTTGGTATTTGGCCGTTTGTACATTCTTCCTGCGAACTATCAAGCGCTTCCCAAAGAAGTCCGTCTCGCCCCGACATGGTAGTGGCAGTGATCACCGCAGCGCTCTATACGGTTTTTGTATGGTGGTTTAGCACCGGCGTCATTCTTTATCTGAATGGGCTGCCGCGTCACACGTTTAAGTGGACCATGGGCGGCGCAACGGTGGTCTTGGCTGCAGCGCTTTACGCCCTGCAGTTCACCAGTCAGGTGACCGAGGTCTGGGCGGCCTACTGTGCCTTTACCTGCGCCGTCTTGGTCTGGGCCTGGCAAGAGATTGGGTTTTTGCTGGGCTATGTCACAGGCACTCGGAAAACCGACTGCCCTGCAGACGCGCGTGGTTGGAAAAAGTTTGGGTTTGCCGCCGAAGCTGTTCTGCATCATGAGTTGGCCCTGGTCGGACTGGGTGCGGCGGTATGGTGGATGACCAAAGACGGCCCCAATCAAATCGGATTTTGGACCTACTTGGTGCTTTGGGTCATGCGTCAGAGCGCCAAGCTCAACGTCTATCTTGGGGTCAGAAATCTGAACGAGGATTTCCTGCCCCAGCACTTGAAGTATTTGCAGACGTATTTCACCCGCAAGCCGATGAATCTGTTTCTTCCGATCTCGGTGGCGGCAGCCCTGCTGGTGGCCGTGCCCATGTGGCAGGCAGTTGGGGCCGCCACCCTTGGAAGTTTCGAGGCGGCTGGACTAACATTGGTGGCCACGCTCTTCTCGCTGGCCATTTTGGAACATTTCTTTTTGGTGATTCCACTGCCCTTTGAGGCCCTGTGGAAGTGGGGATTGCGTTCGCGGGTTGCCCAATAGTTGTAGTGGTCTGGTATCGAAGGGGTCCGAACGATGCAGTCCCTGATCTCGTTGATCGAAAACGCCATACGCCAATACCGGGATCGGCCAGCCTATGCCTGCATGGGCCAAGAACTTTCTTTTCATGAGTTTGGCAAGCAGACGCAGACCCTTGGATATTGGCTAATTCAGCAGGGCCTGCCTGCCGGCACCAAGGTGGCGGTCATGCTGCCCAATATTTTTCAAAACCCAGTGGCCGTCGCCGCCATACTGCGTGCGGGCATGGTGGTGGTCAATGTCAACCCGCTCTACACGCCCCGAGAACTTGCCTTGCAGCTGAACGATGCCAAGGTGTCGGTGCTGATTGCTCTGGAAAATTTCGCCCACACGATTGACAAGGCCGATCAAGAATTCGGACTCCCAAAACTACAGACGGTGGTGTTAACGGAGCTGGGTGATGCCATGGGCCTGCGGGGCCGTTTCGTGAACTGGGTTGTCCGTTATGTAAAACGCATGATTCCGGCTTGGAAGTTTCCCGCCCGTTGGCGGATTGTTCGTTGGACCACGATTCTGAGCAAACCATCTGATCAAGATCCGGCCTTGCCACTGATCAACACCAATGGCACGCCAATTCGGCGATCCCCCAGTGATCTGGCCTTGCTGCAATACACGGGGGGCACCACAGGTGTGGCCAAGGGGGCGATGCTCACGCACGGTAATTTATTGGCCAATCTGGACCAGTGCGTTTCATGGCTGGTGCCGCACGAGTTAGAGCAAGAGATCAAGGCCAAGCACGCAAATTTTCGCGGCCTGACCATGGTCTGTGCCTTGCCGCTTTATCACATCTTCTCGTTTACGGCCTGCATGATGTTGGGCTTTCGGGTGGGCTTAAAAAACCTGCTGCTGCCCAATCCCCGGGATTTGAAATCGGTGATTCAATCGCTGGCCATGGACCCGCCGCATTTATTTCCGGGGGTCAACACGCTTTTTAATGCCTTGTTGAATCACCCCGATTTTCATCGAATGGATTTTTCTCAGCTCAAAATCGCGGTGGGGGGCGGCATGTCGGTCACAGAAAGTGTGGCCAAGCGTTGGAAAGAGAAAACGGGCGTTGCCATGCTCGAGGGCTATGGTTTATCGGAAACTAGCCCTGTGGTGGCGGCAACTCCCAGGGGCCTGTCTGAATTTACTGGCTCGGTGGGCCTGCCCATGCCGGGTACAGAGATACGGCTCTTTGATGGTCAGGGCCAGGTGATTGAGGCCCCAGCACCAGGGCAGACCGGTGAGATTGGCGTTCGCGGGCCGCAGGTTATGTTGGGGTATTGGAATTCAGACGAAGACCGAGAGCAGGTGTTTACGCCTGACGGTTTTTTCCGGACGGGTGATATTGGGGCCTTTGATCAGCAGGGCTATCTGCACATTCTTGACCGCAAGAAAGACATGATTTTGGTGAGCGGTTTTAATGTCTATCCCAGTGAAATTGAGCAAGTGGTCAGCAGCTTTCCTGGTGTGGTGGAATGTGCTGCGGTGGGTGTTGCAGATCCATTTACCGGGGAAGCCGTTAGGCTTTATGTGGTACCGAGCCCGACAGGCCTTGATCTCAATGGGCTGCGTGCGTGTTGTGCGGCCAATCTCACCAACTACAAACGGCCACGCGACATCGAACTTCGTGAGGCCATGCCAAAGTCTACCGTGGGGAAGATTCTGCGCCGCGAGTTGCGGGATCAGCAGGGGTAGAGATCGTCTTTTTTGGGCCGAATCACATGATCCCAGCCGAGTTCTGTGTGTAGCGCCTGCGCGAAGTTTTCGCTGGCCAGATCTTCACCGTGTGTCACGAAGATTTTTTTGGGCTGAGATTCAAAACCCCGACACCACCACAAGAGATCTGCCTGGTCTCCGTGGGCCGATAGCCCGCCCAGGGTGTGGACCGACGCTTTTACGGGCACCTCTTTGCCAAGCACCTTAATGGTCTTGGCCCCGTCAACGAGTTGTCGTCCCCGAGTACCAGCGGCCTGAAAGCCTGTAATCACCACAGCGGACTGGGGCCGTGGCAGGTTCCAATACAGGTGATGCACGATACGCCCGGCCTCGCACATGCCGCTGGCCGACAAAATAATGGCGCCACCTTTGACCTGATTTAATGCGATGGAGTCGGCCACCTCGGTGAGGAATCGCAGGTGTACGGCCTTGGGGTTGGCCATGGCCCACTGGTAGAGGTTTTGGCTGTCGGCATCCAGGCTGCTCATGTGTTCGCGCGTGATACGGGACGCCTGTGCTGCCATGGGGGAGTCGACAAAGATGGACAAAAACGGCAGGCGTTTTTTGCGAACCAGATCCACCAAGATTGCGATCACTTCTTGGGTGCGGCCCACCGCGAAAGCCGGCATCACCACATTGCCGCCCTGGGCGAGCGTTTTGGTCACGACTTCCACCAATTCGTCTTCGGTGTCTTTTAGCGTGCGATGCAGTCGATTGCCATAGGTGGACTCGACAATCAGAATATCCGCCTGCTTGATGCGTTGCGGGTCATTCATGATCGGGCGGTTTCGCGTGCCGATATCGCCAGAACAGACCAGGCGCTTGGTCTGCTGGCCGCCTGTCTCATCGTCTTCAGTGATGTCCAGTATGGCCGATGCCGCGCCCAGAATATGGCCGGCGTCGACAAACTCGAGTGTCACACTGTTCGATATTTTTTTTCGTGTGTCGTAAGCCACGGGCCGGCATTGGGAAATACAGCGATCAACATCGTTGAGTGAGTAGAGCGGCTCGGGCAAATCGCCACGCCATTTACCGGCGGCCTTTTTCTTCTCGGCGCGTTGCCGCTCGCCCAGCTGAATATGGGCGCTGTCGGTGAGTAAGACTTGCAGCAGATCGAGTGTGGCCGGTGTGCAGAAAATTGGCCCCGAGAACCCCTGGGCACAGAGCCTTGGCAATAGCCCACTGTGGTCGATATGGGCATGGGTCAGTACAACAAATTCGATTTTCTTTGGCGAAAAGCCAAACGGCAGGATGTTTTTTTCGTCGGCATCTCGGCCGCCTTGAAACATGCCGCAGTCCACTAAAAAATCATGGGAAGCCCCCTTGATTTTGGTGTGAACGTGATAGCGAGAGCCGGTAACTTCTCCGGCGGCGCCTTCGAATCGAATATGCATTATTGCTCGCGGGCCACCGACATCACCACGGCTTCACCCTTTAAGACTTCTTTACCGTTGACCGTGCAGATGGTTTCTAGCTTCACACGATTTTTTTCTTTCATGATCTCGGTAACCGTGACCTTGGCGGTGATCGTCTCACCTGGGTGAACGGGCGCTAAAAATTTCATGCTCTGGCTTAAGAAGATGGTGCCTGGCCCCGGAAGGCGATTGGCCAACACTGATGAAATCAGGCTGCCAGTGAGCATGCCGTGCACAATGCGTGTGCCAAACCGGGTGGTCTTGGCATAGTCTTCATCAAGATGGATGGCGTTGGTGTCCATCGAGACGGCTGAGAACAAAATAATGTCGGTCTCAGTGATGGTCTTGGATTGCTGCGCTGTCTGGCCGACAAAAAGCTCGTCGGTGTAAAACATTGGGCGAATGCCAGTCATTACGACTCCCTTGGAATTTATTGACGTTATATTACTGGGTGTCAGGCTCGGTGTCAGACACCAAGACACGGTGTCTGACACCGTGTCAGTGTTTGCCTGGGGCAGCCCATGGGAATTCTACGATGAAAGATATTCTGGAGCGGTTTCTCGTTACTCAGTTCGGCGCAGAGCTTCCCGGCTGGGCCAAGGTCGTCGTATCGATGACCAATGTCTTTTTGATTTTGCTGATCTCCTGGGCCCTGATGAGTGGCTCGGGCCGTGTGCTGCGTACCCTGAACGCGCGCATGACCGCCAGGAATCCAGATCTCGAAGAACGCAAGCGCATCGACACACTCATCCGGGTGTTTCGGTATATCGCCACGGTGGTGATTGGTGCCATCACCATCATGCTGGTGCTCTCGGAAGTTGGCATATCCATTGCGCCAATTCTGGCGACTGCTGGTGTGGCCGGCCTGGCGGTTGGTTTCGGTGCTCAGAGTCTGGTCAAAGATTACTTCACCGGCTTTGTCATGATTCTGGAAAACCAGATTCGGGTTGGTGATTCTGTTGAGGTGGGGGGAAAGACTGGCCTTGTCGAAGAAGTCACCCTTCGCTATGTCCGCCTGCGCGATCTTGAAGGTGCTGTCCACTATGTGCCCAACGGGGTGATTGCAACGGTCACCAATCGAAGCCGCGAGTTTGCTTATGCGGTGATTGACGTCAGTGTGGGATATCGGGAGCGTATCGAGAAAATCCAGGCCATCATTACCGGCGTGGGTGCCGACATGCAGGCTGATCTAGCGTTTGGTTCAAAACTGCTTGAACCTGTGGAGTTTATGGGGGTGGAACAATGGGCCGATTCGGCTGTGGTCTTGCGTTGCCGCTTTAAAGTCATGCCGCTCGAACAAGGCCCGGTTCGGCGAGAGTTTTTGCGTCGCTTGAAAAACACATTTGATGACCAGGGCATTGAAATTCCATTCCCCAGCCGCACGGTTTACACCCGTAACGAATAAGCGCTGCGCTTTTTTGTGCAGGCCTTTTAGCCCAGCCAGGCGAGCAAGATAATCAGTAGCGTACCTGTACTAATGGCGGGCAGGAGTGCGTTTTTCCGCAACAACATAATGCTCAAGGCCACACCGGCTGCAATCAGTCGATAGCTCATGGGCACTTGGGTCAGCACGCCAACGGGCAGCACGATGATTCGAATCACCAGCGATGCCACCATGGCATAAGCCACGCAAGTCACCCAGCGAAACATTGGGCTGTCTTGCGAAAGTTTTCCTGACAACATCACCCCAAGACCGCGCCAAGTATAGGTGCCAATCGACGCCAGCATCAGCACGGCCCAGGCCCAGAGCGCAGAATATTTTGGAATGTCGAGCAAGGTTTCCATATCAGCGCTTTCTGTTTCGCAGGCTGGCATCAATAACAAAGGCGATCGTGCCCCCCACAACACCACAGATCAAAATGCTCCAGCTTGGAGACCAGGTGTAAATGATCGGCCCACTAATACCACCAATCAGTAGCGCAAGCCGATAGGCCTGCGCACGTACCTCTGCAAAGCTCAGCAAAAAGAAAAGTGGATTGAGCATGACCAGGCCAATGGTGATCGGCGTAGGCACATGGCCTGCAATGAGATAGCCAATCGCTGTTCCCGGAATCCCGCTTGCCCAGCAGACAAAGCCAAAGCCCGTGAAATAAGTCGCCCGCAGTTCCACTGGTGTTTTGGGGAACTCACGCATCATCACCGCCCAGCTGGTCATCGAAATGAAATGCGCAGTGCCATAGAGCGACGGTTTCCGATCGCTAGGGTGAAACTGCGGCACCATGGTCAGTGTCATGGGCAGAAAACGTGCTGCTGTCACCGTGGCAGCAATCGCAATGGCGAGTCCTGATGCGCCAAGGGCCAGCATTTCCACAAACACGATTTGCCCCGGCAGTGCGTACATGAAAATGCTGCTGGCGGTGGTCACACCGAGCGAGAGCCCGTTGGCATGCCCCAGCGCACCAAACCCGATCATGCCGGCCAGTAGCACCGCAGCGGGCACACCTAACGCATCTCTGCAGCCAGCGAAGAAAGCCTGTCGTCGGGTGTGGGAGGGCGTGAGTGTCATTGGTGAGATTGTAGGCAGGCCGAGAAAATAACCGATAATCCGGCCATGCGTCTTTTTTCTGCCTTGTACCGACAGGTCATGTCTTGGTCTCGTCATCCAAAGGCCCCCTGGATTCTAGGGGGCCTGAGTTTTATCGAGTCCTCATTTTTTCCGATCCCGCCGGATGTGATGCTTGCGCCCATGAGCCTGGCACAGCCCCATCGGGCCTGGTGGTATGCCACGATCACTACGGCCACATCGGTGTTGGGCGGGCTTTTCGGCTACTGGATTGGCGCCACATTTTTTCATGCGATTGAGCCTTGGTTATCTCAGTCCGATTATTGGCCGGCGTTTCAAACGGCCAAGAGCTGGTTTACGGAGTGGGGCTTTTGGGCGGTGCTGATTGCTGGTTTTTCTCCGATTCCATACAAGGTCTTCACCATTGCAGCGGGTGTCATGGGAATGCCATTGATTCCTTTTACCCTGGCGTCGATTGCTGGCCGCGGCGGCCGTTTTTATCTGGTGGCCGGTCTGATGAAGTGGGGCGGTCAAAAAATGGAACGTTTACTTGAGCGTTATGTCGATCAACTAGGGTGGGCCACAGTGGTGATTGTGGCCGCAGTGATCGCGGTCAAAAGCTGGTAACTCAAGCGAATAGGTAAAAGTGATGCGTCGTGTGCGTGTGTGGGATCTGCCCACAAGAATTTTTCATTGGGCATTGGCATTTAGCGTTTTTGGCGCTTTTACATCCGTCAAGATTGGTGGCAATGCCATGATCTGGCACAGCCGATTCGGCATGGCGGTGCTCGCCTTGTTGCTCTTTCGTTTGGTCTGGGGCTTTATCGGCCCCGAGCATGCGCGCTTTCGCAGTTTTGTGCGGGGGCCTTCCGCAGTGTTCGCGCAAATCCGGGGGAAATTCCCCGCAGTGGTGGGCCATGCCCCACTGGGGGCGCTGTCGGTCTTGGCCCTGATCGGGCTTTTTACGATTCAATCCACACTGGGGTTGTTTACCACTGACGAAATCGCGTTTGATGGCCCATTGGTCAAGCACGTCAGTTCCGATATGGTCGCGTTGGCTTCTGAATGGCATCAACTGACTGAGTGGGTCTTGATTGGGCTGGTGGTGCTGCACATTGGTGCCGTGATCGTGCACCGATTGGTCCATCGGCACGATCTGGTCACACCCATGTTCACTGGTGATCAGTTGGTTGGGGATGATGTGAAAGTCGTCCCATCGCGGGACGACTTCGCAATTCGCGCAAGAGCCATCGTGGTGATTGCTCTTGCGGGTCTGCTGATGGCTTACTTGTCTTTGTAGCTGTCGTGGCAGGACTTGCAGGTCTGGCTTGTTGCGCCAAAGGCTTTCTTGATCTGGTCTAGATTGCCTGATTTGGCAGCAGCGTTTAAGTCGGCTGCCGCTTTCATGAACTTGTCAGCGCCTGCTTTCACTTTGTCGTTTTCTTTCCAGATAGCGGGCTTGGCTTTGCCGCCTTCGGTGCCGGGACCAAAAGCTTCCCAGGGCAGGCTGGACAGGGTGGCGATCAGGGCAGCGCTTTTCTGAACTTCAGCGGCGTTAAAGGGGGTTTCACCCTTGGTGACCGCGCCAATACGGCCCATATGGGTACCCATCAAAGCAAAGGCACTCTGACGGTATTTGATGGCATCTTCTTTTTTGGCGAACTGAGCGGATGCTGAAAAAGGCAGTGCGGCAACAAAAAGTGCTGCAGCACCAAGACGAAGCGTGGTTTGAAGTTTCATAGGGGGAGGATTCCTTCTGAGGTACGGGGTGTTATTTTTTATTGGACATTACCCACCAAACACCCCACACGGTGAGTAAAGTTCCTAAGACCGTCAAAAGTGTAATGGGTTCATCGAAGAGAATCCACGCCATGACGGCTGTGGTGGGCGGCGTGAGGTAAAGCAGGCTGGTCACTTGGGTCGCGGCACCATTTCGGATCATGACAAAGAGCAATGAAATTGCCCCAATCGATAGGCCAAGCACGGCCCAGACCAGGGCACCAATCATCTCCGGGTGCCAATCAATTTCCCGGGTCTCCAGCAAAAACATAAAAGGCAGGCAGGCCAGCGCCGAGACGGTGAACTGAATGACTGACCCGGCCCGCAGGTCAAAGCTTGGACAAAAGCGTTTTTGATAGAGCGTGCCGACCGTGATGCCCGCCAATCCCAGGCCCGCAAGCCCCAGGCTGGCCCCGGAAAGGCCGGTAAGCGAGAGTTTGGCCACCACCACCAATGCCACCCCTGAGAGCCCCAGAAGCAGCCCAATCCATTGTTTGGCGGTGATTTTCTCGGCAACAAAGGCCGAGAACCAGGCGGTAAGAATGGGCTGTAGGCCCACAATTAAGGCGACCAGGCCCGCCGACATGCCATTGCGGACCGCGGCCCAGACCCCGCCCAGATAGACAGCCTGCAGCATCAGGCCTGCCACGCCGATATGGGCAATCTGCCGCCCGCTTGGCCAGACCGGCCGAAGCAGCAGCACGGCCGGCACCATCAGCACCAGCACCCCAGCAAATCGCAAAAAGGTGAAGGTCATCGGTTCAGCATGGGGCATGCCGTAGCGGGCGATGATGAAGCCAGAGCTCCAAATCAGCACAAAAGTGGTAGGAATCAGGCGTTTTAGGGCGGTTTGCATGGTGTTTTTAGCGCAACATCGTGGATAATGCCTGAATGAGTTTTGATTCTTTTGGTCTGCATCCAGATTTGATGCGGGCAATTGCCGAAGCCGGCTACACAACGCCCACCCCCATTCAAGCACAAGCCATTCCCGTCGTGATCGAGGGCAAGGACGTGATGGGGGCTGCCCAGACCGGTACCGGTAAAACGGCTGCCTTTACCCTGCCGATCTTGCAGCGGCTGATGGCCAATGCCAACACCAGCGCCTCGCCCGCCCGCCACCCGGTGCGCGCCCTGATGCTTGCTCCCACCCGTGAGCTTGCCGACCAGATCGCGCAAAACGTTACCCAGTACGCAAAGTATGTGCCACTGCGCAGCGCTGTGGTGTTTGGCGGTATTGACATGGCCCCACAGACGGCAGCATTACGCAGCGGCATTGAAATTCTGATTGCCACACCAGGCCGACTACTTGATCACGTCCAGCAAAAAACAGTCTCCTTGGCATCGGTCTCGGTGTTGGTTCTTGATGAAGCCGATCGCATGTTGGATATGGGTTTTCTGCCCGATTTGCAGCGCATTGTGAATCTGCTGCCCAAGGCCCGGCAGAGCCTGCTGTTTTCTGCAACCTTCTCGCCCGAGATTCGAAAGCTGGCGAAGACATTTTTAAATGATTCGCCCGTGGTGATTGAAGTCGCCGCCCGCAATGCCACTGCAGAAAATGTGTCGCAGGTGGTCTACACGGTCGATCGTTCGGATTTGAAGCGGGCCGCCGTGGCGCACTTGGTGAAGTCCATGGGGCTGCGCCAGGTGATTGTGTTTACCAACACCAAAATCGGTGCCAGCCGTCTTGCCCGCGAGCTTCAGAAAGAGGGCATTCCTGCCGACGCCATTCACGGTGACAAATCTCAGTCAGAGCGCCTCGCCACACTCGAAAAATTTAAAAAGGGTGAAGTGGAAGTCATGGTGGCCACCGATGTGGCGGCCCGGGGCTTAGACATTGCAGAGTTGCCAGCGGTCATTAATTACGACTTGCCGTATTCGCCTGAAGACTATGTTCACCGCATTGGCCGCACGGGCCGCGCAGGGGCCAGCGGCAAGGCCATGTCCCTAATGTTGGCCGAAGATCAACGACTGCTTTCTGACATTGAAAAGCTGGTCAAAAAAACGATCACCAAAGAAAAACTCGTTTTTGATCACGCCGAGCTGTCCGCCCGTGACGCTTCCCGTGATGCATCTCGTGAGCGCCCCGCTGGCCGAAGCCGTCGAGAACGATTCGATTCCGATGAACACGCCTCGCGTGCACCGGTTCGGCCCACGCCGCGTTTTGCCGCAAAAACCGCAGCGCCTGCTGATCCAATTTTTTCTCAGCCCTATGAGCCCAAGCCAGTGTCAGTCGCGCAGGCGGCTGCGCAGGCTGCCGCGGCACCGACTGCGCCCGCAGCTCGCCCGGGAATTTCTGGCATCAAGCGGGCCCCTAAGCCAGTCTCAGCCTTGTTGGGTGGCAAGCCCAAATCATCAAGCTAAGCCATTTGCTTGGGCTGCATGGCAAGCCGCAGATAAATGGGCCGCACACGCGCCACCCAGCGCACTGACATATGGAGTTCTAAGTGAGACCAGGCGCATTCCAACTGCAGTGAAATAATTTTTTCATCATCGGTTCGCAGGGGCATGGCCTTGGTTTGTTTGGATAGTTTTTCTCCCTGCTCGTTTTTCACCACGGGCACGTGAAAGACATCTGGCTCGTGATAACCAAGCGCATAGCGCAGGGCGCTCTGCCTTGGGGCGGCATGAAATAAATCGTCACCCCGAATAATTTTCGTGATGCCTTGATAGGCGTCATCGACCACGACCGCGAGCTGATAGGCCCAAAAACCATCAGCACGTTTTAGTACAAAGTCATCTCCATTGTGATTGCGAAAACGCCAAGCAATGCCTTCGCCATCATGCTCATGAAACCATTGGGCCGTCTCGTCGATTGATCTTGTCTCTGGCGTGGCGGGGGTACAAAAGCCGGGGTAGAGAATTTCGCCATCGGGGTTGTACTGTGTCTTGCCCACCTCAATGGCGTGTTGGAGTTTCTTGCGTGAACAGGTGCAGGGGTAGGCTAGGCCAAGGGCGATAAGTCGCTCGAGTGCGTCTTGATAAGCCCCCAGACGTTGATGTTGAAACAGCACACCATCTTGGGCGGCACCATCGTCTGGCCAGGCGTCCCAGTGCAGCCCGTGGGCCCGGAGTTGCTTGAGAATTTCCTGTGTTGCGCCCGGCGTTTCTCTGGGCTGATCAATGTCTTCAATGCGCACGAACCACTTGCCCCCGCTGGCACGGGCATCTAACCAGCTGGCCAGCGCCGTGGTGAGCGACCCCATATGCAGGGGTCCGGTGGGAGAAGGAGCGAAGCGGCCGCGTTGAATCACGGGAACATTAAGTTACACCCGATTAGGCAATTTCCTGGAAGCTTTCTTTGGCAGCGACCAGGGTCTGTGCAATCGGCTCGCCTTCGTGGGCAATGGATAGAAATCCTGCCTCGAATGCAGACGGGGCAAGGTACACGCCGCGTGACAGCATGGCATGAAAGAAGCGGTTGAATTTTTCCCGGTCTGAACGATTCACATCCTCAAATGATGTGGGCGTGGCCGGGCTGAAGTAAATGCCAAACATGCCACCAACGCTATCTGCGGAGAAATTCTTTTCGCCAGCATCGCGCGCAATCTGCGTCAGGCTCTGCATGAGCGATGTTGTCATGGCGGTTAATTTTTCATAAAAGCTGGGGGCGCTGACAATTTTAAGTGTGGCCAATCCCGCAGCCACGGCCACTGGGTTTCCTGACAGTGTGCCGCCGTGATACACGGGGCCAAGTGGTGCCACACATTGCATGATGTCTTTGCGGCCACCAAACGCTCCCATGGGCATACCTCCGCCAATGACCTTGCCCAGTGTGGTCAGGTCTGGCCGAATGCCGGTTAGGCCCTGTACGCCCTGTGGCCCAACGCGAAAACCGGTCATGACTTCGTCGAAAATCAAAACGGCACCGTATTGGTCGCACTGCTGTCGCAGGGTTTCCAAAAAGCCCGGCACAGGCTTCACTAGATTCATATTGCCCGCCACAGGCTCAACGATAATGCCGGCGATCTCACGGCCAATTTCCGAGAAGCACTTCTTCACTGCTTCAATATCGTTGTAGTCCAGCACGATGGTTTCGGCAGCGAAACTCTCTGGCACGCCAGCCGAGGTTGGGTTACCAAAGGTGAGGAGGCCAGAGCCTGCTTTCACCAGCAGACTATCCACGTGGCCGTGATAACAACCCTCGAACTTGATAATTTTGTTGCGGCCAGTGTAGCCACGTGCCACACGAATTGCCGACATGGTGGCCTCGGTGCCCGAAGAAGTGAGCCGCATCATTTCCATGGATGGCAGGTGACTGCGGATCCATTCTGCAATCTCAACTTCAGCGGCAGTTGGCGCACCAAATGACAGGCCTTTTGCAGCGGCTTCTTGAACTGCGCGAATCACATCTGGGTGGGCATGGCCCACGATCGCTGGCCCCCATGAACAGATATAGTCGACATAGCGATTGCCATCGGCATCCCAGCCATAGGCACCCTGGGCCTTGGCAAAGAAACGCGGTGTTCCGCCGACCGACCGAAAGGCGCGGACGGGCGAATTCACACCCCCGGGAATGGTCTGCTGTGCTTGTGCGAAAAGGGCTTCACTTTTGGCGGTGTTTTGCTGGGGCATAACGGGCTTTCTATCGGTCTTGAGGATAAACTTCTACTATCGACAGTTTAACGAAGAGAGCAGTAATTCATGAAAACCTATATGTGTCTGATTTGTGGCTGGATCTACGACGAGGCAGCCGGCTGGCCAGAAGATGGGATCGCGCCGGGCACCAAGTGGGAGGATGTGCCAATCACCTGGGCCTGTCCAGAGTGCGGCGCCCAGAAATCTGATTTTGAAATGGTCGAGGTTTGATCTAGTTCAAAAATAGCTCAGATCTCTGGCAACAAGCGAAGGGTTATGCCTTCGCTTTTTTTACGACCGAAAAGCGCATTAGGGTTTTTTGCCGCGCCTGATCGTGATCCACAATCGGGTGGGGATAGGTGCTGCCCATTGTGATGCCGGCCTCTTTTAAGACAAGGGGTGGCGTCAGCCACGGGGCGTGGATGTGTTTGTCGGGCAAGGCAGCAATTTCCGGCACATAGCGGCGAATAAAACTGCCACGGCCATCAAATTTTTCGCTTTGATTGATCGGGTTAAAGATTCGGAAATAGGGCTGGGCATCGCAGCCGGTGGATGCCGCCCACTGCCAGCCACCGTTATTGGCGGACAAATCAAAGTCGTTGAGTTTCCAGGCGAAGTAGGCCTCGCCACGCCGCCAATCGATGCCCAGATCTTTGGTCAGAAAAGAGGCCACCACCATGCGCAGGCGGTTGTGCATATAGCCGGTGGCGTTGAGCTGGCGCATACCAGCATCGACCAGGGGGTAGCCGGTGTTGCCTTGGCACCATGCGTTAAATAGCGCATCAGCCTCGTCGCCTTCTGCCCAAACGATTGCATCGTATTCAGGCTTAAAACTGCGACCCACAACCCTGGGGTGATGGTGCAAGATCTGCATGTAAAAGTCCCGCCAGATCAGCTCTGAAAGCCAGGTAGCGGCACCTTCGGCATCACTCGGGCTGCTGGATTGCACCTGCATGGCATAGCGGACCAATTCCCGAATGGATACCGTGCCAAACCGTAGATGCACCGATAAATAAGATGGCCCCTTGATGCCCGGGAAATCGCGACTGTTTTTGTATTGGCCAATTCGTGGCTTGAATTCTTCCAGTAAAGTTCCGGCGCCGGATTCACCCAGGGGGATTTTTAGATCGGCCAGATTGCCCGCACGAAACCCCATGGATGCCATGGTGGGCACTGGGCTTGCCAGAGCACCAAGTCGTGATGCGGGCAATAAACGTTGTGCCAGCGCTGCGCCCACTGGTTTTCCGGGCTTTGGTTGGCCTGCGCCTGTGGCGCGTGCTGCGGCATCGTGGGGGGTAAAGCGTTTTAGCCAGGCGTTTTTATAAGGCGTAAATACTGAAAACGGTGTGGCTGATCCAGTGAGTACTTCACTGCGCTCGAAAATGCATTGATCCTTGACCGATTCAACTTGTATGGATTGTGATCGCAACTGATCGGTGACTGCATGGTCGCGGGCCAGTGCGGCTGGCTCATCATCGTGGGCGAAAATCAGGCGGCATGCGCCAGTCGCCTTAACAATATCCGGAATGCAACTGCGCGGGTCACCATAGCGGGTGATCAGATGAGCGCCCGATGCTGAGAGTCGGCCAGAAATTTCTTCAATTGCTGCATGGATAAAACCAACCCGCCGATCTTCACAGGGTTGGTTGGCGTCGTCTGCTCCTGGAATGGCGCGCAGAATTGTCTGATCGAACACAAAGACCAGCTGGATTGGTTCCGGATAGCTCAGGGCCTTGGCGAGTGCTGCATGGTCTTCCAGCCGTAAATCTCGTCGAATCCAGACCAGCGAGCAGGGCTGTGTTTCTGGGCGGTCTGACGTTAGAATTCGGGAATGCGTCATCTTGATCCTGGTTCTCCAGCGAGTTTCCAAAGCATGGCTCAGCATTATCTCGTGGCCATGCCCCTACTGTCGGATCCCCAGTTCGGCGGCACCGTCATCTATCTTGCAGAACACACCCCAAAAGGGGCCATGGGCCTGGTGGTCAACCGCCAGTCCGACATGACCCTGGGGGCCTTGCTGGAGCGCATTGATGTGGCCGCGCCCTCTGGCCCTGGCGGTGAAATCTCGGTGTCTGACACCGCGCAAAAGCGTTTGGCGGATTCGCCCGTCTATCTGGGTGGGCCTGTTCAGACGGACCGGGGCTTTGTGTTGCATGAGCCGGTCGGCAAATGGAGCTCCACGCTGGTGATCAATGACATGCTTGGCCTGACATCTTCACGCGACATCCTGGAGGCCACGGCCACCGGCCGTGGACCTGGGCGCATGTTCGTCTCTCTCGGCTACGCGGGCTGGGACCCCGGTCAGTTAGATCAGGAGTTGGCGGCCAATGCCTGGCTGACTGTTCCCGCCTCGGATACATCGCTTATGTTTGATGTGCCTTCGGAAGAGCGATTTGCTTACGCCTTTCGCATTCTCGGGGTAGACCCCATTCACTTCTCGGGGGCCGCAGGGCATGCCTGATCAGGCCCTTGGGGGGCAGACCCTCATGGCCTTTGATTTCGGTGAGCGTCGTATTGGGGTGGCCATTGGCAACACCATCACTGGTGGCGCGCGGCCACTCACGGTAATCGACAGCGAACGGCGCGAAGAACGTTTTGCCCGCATTGCGTCGCTGCTTGCAGAATGGGCCCCGGATTCACTCGTGGTGGGGCTGCCCATCCACCCGGACGGAAGCCCTCACCCCTTTGCGGCCCGCTGCCAGCGGTTTGCCAACCAACTCCATGGCCGTTTTGGCCTTCCGGTTCAGATGGCCGACGAGCGTTGGACATCGGCATTGGCACCGGGGATCGACGCCATTGACGCCGAGGCGGCCGCCATACTTTTGCAAGCGGTTTTAGATACACTTTCAACTCATGCCCAGGTCCATTCAAATTAACGCCAACGGCGAGCTGACACACCTGCTCAGCACCGAGGGTCTGCCGAAGTCCATGATTCTAAAAATCCTGGATCGCGCCAAGACATTTCTCAACCCCAACGACCCCAAAGAAGTGTTGAACTCTTCCTTGCTCTCCGGCAAGAGTGTGTTTAATTTGTTCTTTGAAAACTCCACCCGAACCCGCACCACGTTTGAGATTGCTGCCAAGCGGCTGTCGGCCGATGTGGTCAACTTAAATGTTCAGGCGTCTAGCACAGCAAAAGGGGAGTCACTGCTCGACACGATTGACAACTTAGCGGCAATGAAAGCCGATATGTTTGTGGTTCGCCATGGCCAGAGTGGCGCCCCCTATTTGATCGCCAAGCACGTGAATGCGGTGGCACCCCATATTCGCGTGATGAACGCCGGCGATGGCCGGCATGCGCACCCCACCCAGGCCTTGCTCGATGCCTACACGATTCGACATTTCAAGGGCGACTTTCACAACCTGCGGGTGGCCATTGTGGGCGACATTCTGCATTCACGTGTGGCGCGCTCGAATATTCATGCACTCACCACGCTGGGTGTGCCAGAGATTCGTGCCATCGCACCACTGACCCTGTTGCCCTCGGGCCTAAAAGAAATGGGGCTGCAGGTCTACACAGATTTGGTCGAGGGCCTGCGTGATGTGGATGTCATCATCATGCTGCGCTTACAAAACGAACGGATGCGTGGCGCCATGCTGCCTTCCACCCAGGAATACTTTAAACATTACGGCTTAACAACTGAGAAGCTTGCCGTTGCCAAACCCGATGCGATCGTGATGCACCCAGGCCCGATGAATCGTGGTGTCGAGATTGATTCGGCAGTGGCCGATGGAGTGCAGTCGGTGATTCTGTCTCAGGTCACCTTTGGTATTGCGGTCCGCATGGCGGTGATGAGTATGTTGGCCGAGGTAAAACCATGATGGCACCTACCCGCATGATGTCGGTCCCCGCGATTTTGCCGCGTTTATTGATTCGTGGCGGCCATTTATTAGATCCCGCCAATCAGCGTAATCAGATATCAGATCTCTGGATTGCGGATGGCAGCCTCATCGCGATTACGCCGTCGGGGCAGGCCTTGGCGGGGTTTGAGCCCGACGAGGTCATTGACGCCACGGGCAATCTGATTTGTCCGGGACTGATTGATTTGTCGGCACGGCTTCGCGAACCCGGCTTTGAATACAAGGCCACACTAGAGTCAGAAATGCGTGCCGCAATTGCGGGCGGTGTCACGCGGCTGGTCTGTCCGCCCGATACCGATCCACCGCTGGATGAACCCGGCCTGGTGGAAATGCTCAAGCATCGCGCACGCAACCTCACCCAGGCCCACGTTCACCCACTGGGGGCCTTAACGGCGGGGCTCAAGGGCGAGCACATTACCGAGATGGCCGAGTTGTCGGAGGCTGGCTGTGTGGGCTTCTCGCAGGGCCCCATTCCAATCGTGAACACCCAGGTCTTGTTGCGGGCCATGCAATACGCCCGCACGTTTGACTATTCGGTCTGGCTCTATCCAAGCGACCCCTGGATTGGTCGCAATGGGATTGCCCACTCAGGCGTGGTCTCTGGGCGTCTTGGTCTGCCAGGAATCCCGGTGGCCAATGAGACCATCGCTCTGCAGACGATTTTCGAATTAATGCGTTCCACTGGCGCCCGAGTCCACATCTGCCGTATCTCGTCTGCTGCGGGCGTTGAACTCATCCGTCAGGCCAAAGAAGAGGGCCTGCGCATCACTGCAGATGTGGGGGTCCATCATCTGCACCTGATTGATATCGACATCGCTGATTTTGATCCGAACTATCGTGTGGTGCCGCCGTTTCGCTCTCAGCGAGACCGCGAGGCGCTTCGCGCAGGGCTGCTTGACGGCACGATTGATGTCATTTGTTCCGATCACGCCCCCATTGATGAAGACGCCAAGCAGTTGCCCTTTGGCGAGGCCGAGCCAGGTGTGACAGCGTTGGAGTTGCTGTTGCCGCTAACCCTGAAGTGGGCCCAAGAGGCCAAGGTTCCGGTGGATCAGGCGCTTCGGTTACTCACGGTGGCGCCAGCGGCGGTCTTGGGCCGTGATGCTGGTCAACTGGCCATTGGTGCTCAGGCCGACATCTGCATTTTTAATCCCAACGCCCAGTGGCAGGTGAACCCCAAGAACCTCTTTTCTCAGGGGGCCAACACGCCTTATGTGGGCATGGACCTGCAGGGCCAAGTCAATGCGGTCTTGGTGGACGGTCGCTGTGTCTTTGATCGCTCCCGGGGCGGTTTTTATCTGGGATCGAAGCACGCCTCATGATTCGCCTGCTGTGGCGGGTGGTGGGGCTGGTGCTGCTATTGCTTGCAGGTCTGGCCGTTTTGTTTACGGCCTATCGCTTCGTGTCGTTGCGCCGACAATCTCAGATTCGGCGGTATTGGTCACAGCGCCTGCTGTGGGTATGTGGCGTGGCACTTCAAGTCAAAGGCCAGCCCATCGCCGCCAATACACTGCCAGGGCTGGTGGTCATGAATCATGTGTCTTGGCTCGATATCTTTGCGTTAAACGCGGCCATGCCAGTGACCTTTGTGGCCAAGTCCGAAATTCGACGCTGGCCCCTGCTGGGTTGGCTGGTGTCAGGCACCGGTACGATCTTCATTGAACGGGGTAGCCGTCATGCGGTGCGCCATGTGAATCATCAAATCCGTCATCGGCTGGCACGCGGCGAACATGTTGGGTTTTTTCCAGAAGGCACGACATCTAACGGGCAAAACGTATTGCCATTTCACACGAGTCTCTTTGCAGCGGCGCTTCACAGTGCCCAAGTCGCGCAGGGTGGGACAGAGCAGCAAGACCGCGCTGCATCTAGTGAATCCGCGATAGCACCTGTTCCCGTGATGCCAATGAGGATTCGGTACTTACAAAACGACATGCCAAGCGATATTCCGGCCTATATTGGCAACGACACTTTGGTGGGGTCAATTGTCAAAATTCTGAGCCATCGCGGACTGCAGGTGGAGCTAAAGTATTTGCCAGTGATTGAGCGTGTGCCGCCCACCATGACCCGTCACGCGCTTGCGGCGGCGGTCGAGCAAGAGATTCGTCAGTCCGTTACGCCTTTGGCTGCGCCCTCAAGACTATTTTGAATAAATAGTTTTTGGTCTTCTAGCCGAATCGCCGCCATCTGCCGTCCCCAGACGCAGCCCGTGTCCAGACAGATTAAGTTGGGCCGAACCACCAATCCAAGTGTGGACCAATGGCCAAAGACGATTCGGTTTTTTATGGTCTTACGGCCAGGCACATCAAACCAAGGTGTCAGGTTCGGTGTTTGATTGGGTGCAAGCTTGCTTTTGAATTCCGCCTGTCCATCGGCGGTGATGTAGCGCAAGCGTGTGAAGGCATTTAAGATGGCCCGCATGCGTCTTTGGCCGCGAATGCCATCAGCCCAGTGGGGCTTGGTCTGGTTCACCATCTCATGCAGAAAATCTGCCCAGTGTTGGCTGCGTAGCCGAGCGGACACCTCTTTCGCATAGGTCATGGTTTGGCGCAAGTTCCAGTTGGGCATCACACCGGCGTGAACCATCAGGGTGCTGTCTTCGGCGTGTGCCAGTGGCCGTTTGCGCAGCCAGTCGATCAAGTCTTTTGCATCGGGCGCCCGCAGAATTCCAGAAATCGTATCCATTGGCTGGGCACGGCGCGCGCCTGCCGCCAATGCCAGCAGATGTAAATCATGGTTGCCCAGCACACTAATGGCACGGCGCTCTGCCGAGATAATTCGGCGAAGGGTTTTGAGAGATTTTGGCCCCCGATTGACTAGGTCGCCCACAAACCATAGCCGATCCCGCCGGGCAGAAAAGGGCAGTTGCGCTACCAGGGCTTCTAGGCTGTCACAGCAGCCCTGCACATCACCAATCACATAAGTTGCCATGACGCTGTTTTGGGGGATTTAAATCCTTAAAATAGGCCCATCATTCTCGCACCATTTGTGCGGTTTTCAGGAGAAGGCCCTTGCAGGCAAGTGCTTCCATTTTTAAAGCGTATGACATTCGCGGTGTTGTGGATGACACCCTGACTGAGCCGGTCGTACAGGCCGTGGGCGCGGCCCTTGGTCTGCAGATCCTTCAGGCCGGCAAGCAGGCCTGTGTGGTGGGCCGCGACGGCCGGCTGTCTGGCCCGCGTCTTGTGGATGCCTTGGCCGAAGGTTTAATGTCGGTGGGTGTGGATGTGTTGGATGTTGGCCAGGTTCCAACGCCGGTGGTGTACTTTGCAACGGTAAAGACGGGCTGTGGTTCGGGTGTGGCGGTCACTGGAAGTCACAACCCCCCGCAATACAACGGCCTGAAGATGATGGTGGCTGGTGCAACACTCTGGGGCGATGCAATTCAGTTACTGCGGCAGACCATCGTGTCGGGCCACGCCCAAGAGGCCGCATCAAAACTCACAGCATCCCAACGCGGAAAACGAATCGCCTGCCCCGAGCTCATCCACGACTATCAGTCTGCTGTCTTGTCAGACGTAAAACTCAGCCGGCCCATGTCGATTGCCATTGATGCTGGAAATGGTGTGGCAGGCGGTCTGGCCCCACAACTGCTGTCGCAGCTGGGCTGCAAAGTCCAGGCGCTCTTTTGTGATGTTGATGGAAACTTCCCCAATCATCACCCCGATCCTGCCCATGTTGAAAATCTGCAAGATCTGATTGCCTGCGTGCGATCCAGTGATGCAGAGGTGGGCCTAGCTTTTGATGGCGATGGGGATCGGCTTGGTGTGGTCACAAAATCAGGCGCCATTATCTGGCCCGATCGTCAGCTCATGCTCTATGCAGCAGATGTGCTGGCTGCACGGCCCGGCGAGGCCATTATTTTCGATGTGAAATGCACGCGCCATGTCGCGTCTTGGGTGCGGCAGCATGGTGGCAAGCCACTTATGTGGAAGACCGGTCATTCGCTGATCAAAGCCAAGCTGAAAGAGACGGGCGCCCCATTGGCTGGTGAAATGAGCGGCCATATCTTTTTCAACGATCGGTGGTTTGGTTTTGATGATGCGATCTACACCGCAGCCCGCCTGCTTGAGATTTTGTCGCGTGTTGAGAATCCATCAGCGTTATTAGAATCATTGCCCGATTCCGCATCCACACCAGAGTTGCAGTTGGCCACCAAAGAGGGTGAAAACTTTTCATTGGTGAATCGTCTGCGCGACGAGGGCGAGTTCCCCACTGCGGTTGAACGCATCACGATTGATGGGATTCGTGTGGAATACGCCGACGGCTTTGGCCTGGCACGGCCATCGAACACCACGCCCGTGGTGGTGCTACGTTTCGAGGCAGACAATCCAGCCGCGTTGGCCCGCATACAGTCAGAGTTTCGCTCGGCGCTTGCGCGTCTTGTGCCAGGCGTGGAGCTGCCGTTTTAGTGATTCAGGCCGCATCTCCTGTTGCCCCCCGGCGTGTGTTGCTGGTCAAGACCAGCTCCATGGGGGATCTGGTGCATACCTTATCGGCCTTGGAAGAGGCGCGACAGCATTGTCCGGGCCTTGTCGTGGACTGGGTCTGCGAAGAGTCTTTTAAAGATATTCCTTTGCTCTCGGCGGCGGTCGATCAGGTGATTCCTGTGGCCATTCGGCGTTGGCGAAAACACTGGTGGTCAGCCAAAACACGTGCCGAAGTCCGCCACTTTCTTTCCCGGCTGCGAAAGACCCACTACGATTTGGTGATTGATGCGCAGGGTTTGATTAAGAGTGCCTGGATCACGCGGGCTGCGCGTTGCACTGGCCAGCAGCGTTGGGGCCTCGATTGGTCCACGATTCGCGAACCGTTGGCATCATTGGTGCTGGATCACAAAGTCCATGCGCCAGCCCATTGGCATGCGATTGATCGGCTTCGCGCATTGTTTGGGGCAGCGCTTGGCTATGCACCAACGGGATCGGTGGCCGTGCTGGCGCAACCCCAGGCCGCCGCAGCCCCGACTGAGAAGACTATTTTTTTTCTGCACGGCACATCCCGCCCCGAGAAGGCGTGGCCACTTGATTCTTGGGTGGCGCTTGGCCGTCAACTTGCCAGTGATGGGTATCGCATTCAACTGCCATGGGGCAGTGAACAAGAGCGCCATCAGGCCGAGCAAATCGCTAATACGATTGGCGATGCGGCCCAGGTACTGCCGCAGATGTCGACTGGCCAGTTGGCCCAGGCCTTGTGCAAAACGTATGGTTCTTTTGGCGTGGACAGTGGCCTGATGCATTTAAGTGTGGCGCTTGGCCGGCCCACGGTGGCGATCATGTCGGCAGCACATCTGCCGAAATTTTCAGCAGCGCGCTTCGCACCGTTTTGGGCGCAACATGCACAGGTGGTGGAGCGGGCATCTGGCGACCAGCCCATCGGGCCCAAGGAAGTGCTCTTGGCTTGGCATGAATTGGTAAAGCGCTAAGATTCCAAAGGCCAGCGCCCAAGCTTACCAATACACTTATGGCAGATCACATCATCCAAGATTCTGAAACCCTGATTGAAAAGGCAGCAAGGGCGCTCTACAGCATTTTTGGAATCAGTCTGTTGCCGCTGTTGGTGGCACATCTGCTGTGGCGTGGCATCAAGCAGCCCGATTACCTGCAGTACTGGGCCGAACGGTTTTTTGGCATGTCGGTGCAACGCAGTCCCCGTGGTCCACAGACATCAACCGCATTTCCCACCAATGCCGGGCTTTCGGTCATGTGGATTCATGCCGTCTCGGTGGGGGAGACGCGGGCTGCTGCGCCATTGATTGAACAGTGGCTCGCCAAGGGGGATGCCCATCGTGTGGTCTTAACCCACACCACGCCCACAGGCCGTGAGACAGGGCAGAACTTGTTTACCAGGTGGCTGACCATGGATACGCCCCGTGTGGTGCAGCGTTATTTGCCTTATGACCTGATCTGGGCCAACGCCATGTTTTTGGCATGGGCGCAGCCCACGCTTGGCGTGTTGATGGAAACCGAACTCTGGCCAAACTTGTTGGCCCAGGCCAGACGCCGCAGTATTCCCGTGGTCTTGATCAATGCACGGTTATCGCCACGATCAGCAAAACGATTGCAACAATTTCGTTGGCTTTCACGGCCTGCGATTGCGCATCTAACAGGCATTGCGGCGCAGACACAGGCCGACGCCCAAGGCTTTCTGGCTGCCTGCAGCAGTGCAGGATTGAAGAACACTGCAGGCGTTGCACCAATGGTGCGCATGGAAGTCGTTGGCAACATGAAATTCGATATCGATGTGCCCCAGCCGATGCGTGACCTTGGAAACCAGTGGCGTGGGATGTCGGGGCGCCGGTTCATTTGGCTAGCGGCCAGCACCCGAGATGATGAAGAAACCCAGATTGCGCAGTCTTGGCAGAAGGCCCGCGGTGATGGCCGCTTAAGTGCAGAGCATCTTCTGGTGGTTGTGCCTCGGCACCCGCAGCGATTTAATCGTGTCGTGCGTCTGCTGGAGTCTGCGGGGCTGACTGTGCAACGCCGCTCCAGTTGGAATCCACATCAGGCCTGCGATGTCCTGGTGGGGGATTCGCTTGGGGAGATGTTTGCCTATCTGCAAATGTCAGACCTGGTCTTCATGGGGGGCAGCCTGCCAGCGCTTGGCGGGCAAAACCCCGTAGAGGCCTGTGCTGTTGGCCGGCCAGTATTTTTTGGCCCCAACATGTTTAATTTTCATCAGATTGCACGGGCATTACGGGCCTGCGGTGCCGGTAAAGAGGTCCGATCCACTGATGAGTGGATTGATCAGGGCTGTCAGTTACTGAACGATGCAGCTGCTTATGCGGCGGCCCGCCAGGCGGCCCAGGACTTTGCCCAGGCCCACCGGGGTGCCACCCTTCGGACCGCCAAGTTTTTAGAAACTATTTTGCAAGCAGGCCGTTGATGTCATCGATATCGGCTTCGCCCAGTGCGCCAACCGCAGCCTTAAGTTTTAAGCTGTTGATCAGCGTGTCGTAGCGGGCCTTTGACAGGTCTTTTTGGGTTGTATAGAGCTGTTGTTGCGCATTGAGCACATCGATATTGATACGCACACCCACTTCGTAACCCAAAAGATTGGACTCCAACGCAAGACGGCTAGATTTTTCCGCTGCTTCAAACGCTTTCACCTGCGCCAAGCCGGCCAACACATTGAGAAACGATGTGCGGGCACTCTGCTCAGCAGTGCGGCGTTCATTTTCCAAATCAAAACTGGATTTGTCCCGCAGGGCAATGACCTCTTTGGCTTTGTTGTAGGCAATGCCGCCGTTGAACAATGGCAGGGTCATTTCGACGGCGATCGTATCGGTATCCGCCCTGTCGTAGGGCGTGCTTCCGGATCTGTAAGGATCCACACGGACCCGTTTGGCGACCAAATCGATGGACGGCAGATTGTCGGCCGAGATCGTGCGGGTGACTTCTTGTCGCGCAATTTCCGCAGTGGACTGGGCCGCCTGAACCTTCAGATTGGCAGAGCGGGCCTGCTCAACCCAGCGGTCTATATTCAGGGGCTCTGGCATTTTGATGGTGACTTCATCCCGCAGGCCCGACAAAGACTTGGGCAGGGGCTTGCCCACTAGCTGTTCTAGCGAGTTGCGTTTGACGTTAAGGTCATTCTGGGCAACGCTCAGTTTGGCGGTGGCCAAATCAAAGCGGGCCTGGGCCTCTTGCTGGTCGGTGATGGTGGCGGTGCCCACTTCGAAATTGCGTTTGGCAGACTCTAATTGTTCCCCAATCGCCTTGAGTTCTGATTGGGCGCTGGTCAGTGTGTCTTGGGCCACCAGCACATCAAAGTAAGCCTGTGTGACACGCAGCAGGGCATCAATGCGGGCCTGGGCGAAGTTGGCCTCGCCCGCTTTAGATTCTTCCCGCTTTTGATTAAAGCTTGCAATGCGGTCTAAACGGAAAAGCGGCTGTGTGAGCGTCAGGCTGTAGGTGTTGCCGTAACGACCCGAGTAGTCCTTGATCGCTGGGCTTGCGTTATTGGCATCAGAAGACGCATTGAAATCGGTCCGCGTGCGATTCGCCCCAAGTGACGCAGAAGGCAACAGCAGACCAAGGCCCTGCCCAAACCGGGTGGCATCCGCTTCGGCTTTTTTACGGGCCGCCAAAAAGGTGGCATCAAACTGCAAGGCTTCGCGTGCGGCCGTGGACAGGTCCATGCCAAACGACATGACCGGCAGGCCTGAAAAGCCAGCAACAACGGCAATGGCGATCAGTGAGTTAGAACTTGAAATGCGAAATTTTTGGGGCATCTTCGAGTAGCTTGGTCAGTGTTTCAAAAAGTACTGTGGACCGCAGACCATTGGTAGACGATGCAAGACCACTGCCGACCCGTTCAATCAGGACGGCCTGCATCACTGGTGCCTGGCCCACGATCGCCACCAGCCGGCCACCTGGATTGAGCCTTGCCAGCAAATGGTTTGGGATCTGTTCCACGGCCCCAGAAATCACCACCGCATCGAACCCGACATGGGCCCAGCGGGGGTTTTCCTCCAGACCGTTGGCCTGCACCACTTCGACATTCGAAATACCGGCCTGGTTCAGGTTTTCCTGCGCCATAGCGGCAAGCTGTTCGTATTTTTCGATCGTCAGGACCTTGCCCGACTGGCGGGCCAGCAGGGCGGCCATGAATCCCGAGCCGGTGCCAATCTCTAGCACCTGGTCGTCGGGGCTGAGATTCAGTTCCTGAAGCAATCGGGCCTCGACCTTGGGGGCCAGCATGACCTGGTGCTCCGGCAGAGGCACCTCCATGTCGACAAAGGCAAGATGCCGATGTGTCTTGGGGACAAAATCTTCACGGTGGATCTCGGCGAGTAACTCCAGGACATTGGGGTCCAGGACGTTCCAGGGCCGTATTTGTTGCTCGATCATCTTGGATCGGGCGTTTTCAATAGATGAAAATTCAGGGCTCATTGCAAGACTCCAGCGAGACCCTGAGTCTAGCATTGACGGGCTTTAAGCCGGGCTGGGGCGGGTTCCCCGGACAATCATGTCGATGGCCTCTTGGACAAAGAGCTCTTCGTTAAATGGGGGCTCGACATGGGCCAGGAGCGCCTGCCGCCAGATGGACAGCCAGGCCAGTGGCGCAAGCATTGCCTTGGCCCGTTCGCGTGAGACCGGCCCCTGGACTTCGCCCCGTTCCACGCCACGCTGCAGCAGGGCTTCTAAATGGGTGTGAATGGGACCCATGACCTCCCGGAGATAGGCCTGGGCCAGATTGGGGAAGTTGTTAGATTCTGCAAGCACTACCCTGGCAATCAGGTAGAGCTTGGATTCCAAAAATTGATTCCACCCCCAATTGAGAAAATTTCTCAAGACCTGTTCGGTGGGTTCCTCATCATTGATTGTTTGGCTGGCAATGGCCTCAAGCCATGGCGTCACACGATCTTGCACCACGGCCTCGAACAAATCCTGTTTACTGGCGAAGTAGAGATAGACCGTGCCTTTTGAAATGCCCGCTTTAGCGGCCACATCGTCGAGCCGGGTTTGTGCGTAACCAAATTCAGCAAACAGTGCCAAGGCCGCATCAATGACTTCTTGCGGGCGGGCATCTTTGCGGCGTTTCCAACGCGGCCCCTGACGAATATTTTTCGGCGCCGTGTGATTGACGTTTGATTCGTGCGGATCAGTGGGTTGCATCGCAGATATTTTAATCAGAGTGCATAATGCCGCAGTGCCTATTTTGCCCCCCAATTCATAATGGAAATCCTTGAGTTACTTCGCGACATGCCTGTGATGCTAAAGGCGTTACTCATGGGTATTGTCGAGGGCTTGACCGAGTTTTTGCCAATCTCTTCAACGGGCCATCTGATTCTGTTTGGCGCATTCATTGGCTTTGATGATGCCCGTGCCAAAGTCTTTGATATTGCAATTCAGACAGGCGCCATGGTGGCAGTGGTCTGGCATTATCGGTCGCGTTTTCTTGGCCTGGTGCACCCGCAGGCCTGGGGCTTTGTTGGCCGCCTTTCCGATTTGTTTGCTGGGCAAGCAGCCCGTCGTCATTTGCTCAACGACAAATCGTGGCAATTCGTTCGACACCTATTGATTGCATTTTTGCCTGCCGCAGTGTTGGGTCTTTTATTCGGCGGGTGGATCAAGTTTTATCTGTTTTCACCGGTACCGGTGGCGATTGTCTTGATCCTGGGTGGGTTTGTGATTTTGTGGGTCGAGCATTGGACTGCGGCCAGACCATCCCGAACCCGCATCCAGCAGGTGGATGAGATGACCAACTGGGATGCCTTCAAGCTGGGGGTGGCCCAGGCGTTTGCCTTGATTCCTGGTACCAGCCGATCCGGTGCCACGATTATTGGCGGCATGGTGTTTGGTCTGTCCCGCAAAGCGGCAACCGAGTTTTCGTTTTTCTTGGCGGTACCAACCCTGGTTGCAGCGGGCGCCTACGATCTATTGAAAAACCGTGAACTCCTGCGGCTTGAGGATATGCCCATGTTTGCGCTGGGACTGGTGTCGGCCTATATCAGCGCATTGATTGTGATTCGTTGGCTAATCGGCTGGGTGAGCCATCACAGCTTTAATGGCTTTGCCATTTATCGGATTGTGTTTGGCTGCCTGGTGTTGGCGTTGGCTTATTTTTTCTGAAACAAAAGATCCGCAACAGGGTTACCAAGGCGCAGGCCACGTGACTCAAATTTGGTAAGTGGTCGCCAGTCGGGTCTTGGCGCATAGCCTTGCGATACTGTGTTTTCCAATTCGGCAGACGCTTGGCACACTTCTAGCATCTGCTGGGCATAGTCAGGCCAATCTGTGGCCATATGCAACACAGCACCAGGTTTTAGTTTTTTGCACAACAGGGCCACAAACCAGGGTTGAATCAGTCGCCGTTTGTGGTGACGTTTTTTGGGCCAGGGGTCCGGGAAATAGATGTGCACCGCATCCAGGCTCTCATTGGCGAGCATGTGGGTCAGAATTTCCACGGCATCATGCTCAATGATGCGGATATTGGTAAGGCCAAGCCGATCAATTCGACCCAAGAGTGCACCAACCCCGGGCTTATAGACTTCGGCCCCCAAGATATTCCAGTCCGGGTGGGCCTGGGCAATCTGTGCGGTGGTCTCGCCCATGCCAAAGCCAATCTCCAATACATTTTTGGCGGTACGGCCAAAAAATTCTTTTAAATCAATTGGTTCGGCCTGATAGGGGATACCCCAAACAGGCAGTAAACGCTCCCGCGTATTGCGTTGCGCATCTGTGATGTGTCCACTTCGCATGACAAAACTACGAATGTGTTCGGGGAATTTATTGAGCATTTTTAATCTGATGCCTTGCGGTTTTGTCTAGGGCGCAGGCGGGAATTCCCTAGGCAGGTGACCCTGAAAAAAGATTAAGTATCGCTTGCTTTCCGAATCGAGACACCTGCTAAACTAGCGAATCGTTCCATTAATTTTAGTGAGTATCCAACCATCATGAATAAAGCAGAACTCGTTGAAGCCGTCGCAAGTGCCACCGACTCATCCAAAGCATCTGTTGATGAAATGTTGAACGCGACCATTGCAGCGGTCATTAAAGCAGTCACAAAGGGCGACACTGTTCAGCTCGTTGGTTTCGGTACATTTGGCTCGGGAAAGCGTGCGGCACGTACTGGCCGTAACCCCCGTACAGGTGAAGCCATTAAAATTGCTGCAGCCAGAACCGTTAAGTTCACTGCAGGAAAAGCATTCAAAGACGCAGTTAACAAGAAGAAGTAATTTTGTTTTAATGCGTTTGAAAGCCCAGGTTATCCTGGGCTTTTTTATTCCTGGATTTTTAAAGCCTTCTTATCGAGATCTGTCCCCATGGCGCTTCCAGTTGTAATCATCGGTGCAGGATTAGCGGGTCTTACTGTTGCATTGCACTTGGCCGAGAACCGTCAGGTGGTGGTGCTTGCCAAGAGAAGCCGCAACGAGTCCGCCACGGCCTGGGCCCAGGGGGGAATTGTGGGCGTGCTGGACAGGGCAGACAGCATCGAGTCGCATGTGCACGACACCATGGAAGCGGGCGCGGGGCTGGTGGTGGAATCGACTGCCCGATGGATCGCCGAGAAAAGCCCCCAGGCCATTGAATGGCTGGTCCAAGAGGGCGTTCCCTTCACGCAAGATCCAACAGGCCCGCTGGGCCTGCATTTGACCCGCGAGGGAGGCCATTCAGTGCGTCGAATCGCCCACGCGGCAGACGCCACCGGCAAGGCCATCCACGACACCTTGCTTGAAAAATGTAAATCTCACCCGAACATCGCCATTCATGAACATTGGATCGCCCTGGACTTGGTGACCAATCGTCATTGCAAAACGGGTGGCCGTGATCGCTGTCATGGCGTTTATGTGTTGGATATCGACCACCAGCGGGTCGAATCGCTTGCCGCCTCAGCTGTGGTGTTGGCCTGTGGTGGGGTTGGCAAGGTCTATCGTTACACCAGTAACCCCGACACATCCACGGGCGACGGCATTGCCATGGCCTGGCGGGCAGGCTGCCGTGTGGGCAATATGGAATTCATACAGTTTCACCCCACCTGTCTTTACCACCCTGAAGATCGGACGTTTCTTATTACCGAGGCCCTTCGCGGTGAGGGCGGTCAGTTGAAAATACCGGGGCTCCCCGCCGATCAGGCCCGCTTCATGTTTCGGCACGATCCGCGCGGCGAGCTGGCCCCGCGTGACATCGTGGCCCGCGCTATCGACTTTGAGATGAAAAAGCACGGTATCGACTATGTGCATCTCGACGCCACTCATTTGGGCGAAGACTTTTTGAAATCGCACTTCCCAACGGTTCATTCCCGTTGTCTGGCCTTGGGCATTGATATTGCCCGGCAGCCCATCCCTGTGGTGCCAGCAGCCCACTACACCTGTGGTGGCGTGGTCACCGATTTGCTGGGGCGTACCGATCTGAGCGGTTTATATGCGGTTGGTGAAACCGCCTACACGGGCCTGCATGGCGCCAATCGACTCGCCAGTAATTCTCTGTTGGAGTGTGTGGTGGTGGGCAGTGGCGCTGCGCAAGACATCTTGGCGTCTGCTCCTGAGCCGGCGGTGTCAATTCCGCCATGGGACGAGAGTCAGGTCGACAATGCCGATGAGCAGGTGGTGATTGCCCACAACTGGGACGAGCTGCGTTTGCTCATGTGGAACTATGTGGGCATTGTGCGCACCACCAAGCGGCTTGAACGTGCCTTGCACCGAATTGAATTACTTCAATCCGAGGTGCAGGAGTATTACTCCAACTTTAAGGTCACCAGTGATTTGTTAGAGCTACGTAACTTGCTGGTCTGTGCTGAGCTGATTGTGCGCTCCGCACTCGATCGTAAAGAGAGCCGTGGCCTGCACTACAGCCGCGACTATCCCGATACCTGGCCAGTGTCTCAGCCGACTATTTTGTCACCGCTGCGTGCCGTCACCCGCAGCGAGTAATCAATCGCCCGAATGTCTTTGGTGATTTGGCCAATTGAAATTCGGTCAACACCGGTCGCGGCAATCTGGCGGATCGACTCCAGGGTGATGCCACCCGATGCTTCGAGAAGGGCTTGGCCGGCATTCACAGCAACGGCCTGACGCATTTGTTCGGTTGAAAAATTATCGATCAGGATGCTGCTGGCCCCGGCGGCCAATGCCTCTTTGAGCTCGTCGATCGACTCCACCTCGATTTGAATTGACACGCCCGCATGCAGGTTCTGGGCCGCCCGCAATGCAGCGGTAATGCCACCTGCGGCCATGATGTGGTTTTCTTTGATCAGGACGCCATCCCAGAGCGCCATGCGCTGATTGGAGCCACCGCCCACTGTGACTGCGTATTTCTGGGCCTGTCTTAGGCCTGGGATTGTCTTGCGGGTGTCGAGCACCACGCACCCTTTCGGGTTAGGGCTTATCCCTGCGATGGCATCCACATACCGACTGGTCTGCGTGGCAGTGGCCGAGAGCAACTGCAAAAAATTCATGGCTGAGCGTTCCGCCGTGAGTAGGGCGCGTGCATTGGCCTCGATGGTGCAGATGATGGTGTCGGCTGTAAGCCGATCACCATCTTTGGCCTGCCAGTGAATCTGGGCTTGCGGATCAAGCGCGGCAACGCAGCCATCAAACCACTCGGTACCACAAAGAATTGCAGATTCACGAACACGAAGCGCAGCACTCGCCACAGTGTCTGGATGAATCAGTAGCGCCGTCCAATCACGGGACCCTAGGTCTTCACGCAGGGCATCTTGGATATTGCGCGAGCGGGCCTGCGCTAGGGTTTCGTTGGTGTCAAACATGACGTGTTATGCCGCGCCAATGTTGGGAACGATGCCCGAGCCAACCGGCTGGGCCTGATGCTGAGTGAAGTCCAGCATGCGTTCAATACAGAGCAAGGCTTTTTGTTGAATTGCTGGGTCGACCTGAATCTCACCGGTGCGCTGTTGCAGGCAGTGCAGCAGGCCGCGCAATCCATTCATGGCCATCCAGGGGCAATGCGCACAGCTTTTGCAGGTTGCGCTGTCGCCGGCGGTGGGTGCCTCGATCAAGACTTTTTGTGGCGCGAGTTGTTGCATGCGATGAAAAAGCCCCTTGTCCGTGGCGACGATAAATTCTTTGGCATCGCTATGAACCACTGCGTTGAGTAGGGCAGATGTGGACCCCACCACGTCGGCCTGGGCCACAACACTTGCTGGCGATTCTGGGTGAACCAGAATCTTGGCATGTGGCCGTTCACGTTTGAGCATGGCGAGTTCTTCGCCTTTGAATTCGTTGTGAACAATGCAATCGCCATTCCACAGCAGCATGTCGGCACCCGTTTGCTCTTGGATGTAGCGGCCAAGATGACGATCCGGTGCCCAGAGAATTTTTTTCCCTTGCGACTTCAAGTGACCCACAATTGATAAGGCGCAAGAGCTGGTCACCATCCAGTCGGCCCTGGCTTTGACCGCTGCGCTGGTGTTGGCGTAGACCACCACCGTGCGATCTGGATGGGCATCACAAAAGGCGTTAAATGCGTCTGCCGGGCAGCCCAAGTCGAGTGAACATGTGGCATCTAAATCTGGCATGAGCACCGTCTTATCGGGGCTGAGAATCTTGGCTGTTTCACCCATAAAGCGCACACCCGCAACCACAATCGTTTTGGCGGGATGCCGGCGCCCGAATCGGGCCATCTCGAGTGAGTCGGCGACAAAACCACCCGACTCAATCGCGATGTCTTGAATGTCCCCGTCCACGTAATAGTGGGCGATCAACACCGCATTCTGTCGGGCGAGTTCTTCTTTGATCTGTTGTTGCAGCGCAAACTTTTCTTTGGCCCCCAATGGCGACTCAACCTTTGCCCAAGCTTGTGAGATACAAGTGGACCCGCTGGCGTTTTGTAGCGTGAAATCAAAAGGTTTTGTGGTCGACATATTTCAAACAAGTATGAATTGGAGCGGGTGAAGGGGATCGAACCCTCGTCTAAAGCTTGGGAAGCTTTCGTTCTGCCATTGAACTACACCCGCGTGATGCGTTGACTGATTCTAGTTTCTAACCTGTATAGAACACGTATTTAAATGAAACTTTTGATAGGATTTCACCACTAACAATCATCCGTATACCGACTGATAAAGTGAAATCAAACATGCCCCCGATGAATGCCTGGTTAAACCTGCGTGAACTGCTTGATGTCGTGAACACCGACACCGACTTCAAGTCCATTGATGACCGAACCCAGCGGCTTCTGGAATGGATTGTCGCCCATTATTCCTCAGAGCGCCCAATGTTTGTCCAAACCATTGTGATGAAGTCTGAAGTTGCCTCGCCGGCGACGATTCACAAGGGCCTGGCCATTCTGGAGCGCGAGGGCCTGATCTCTGTGGTGGTGGACCCAGAGGACACCCGTCGGCGTATCGTGAGCCCCACTGACCGGGCCCGCAAGCTTATGGCCAAACTCTCCCAAAAGGTGAAAGCCTGGGCTGATGAGTTAACGACCTGATGACGTCCTGTTTGCAATAAACCTAATGCCTTTGGTCGGGCCAGTCGACCAAAGGCCGTGCATCATCTTCCTTTCGACCGACTTTGGGTAAAACGCTCGACGACTGGCTGCCAACGCAGCCCCTGCGTTGGACGGCAGCGTTCGCGGCACTCTACGTTGGCCTTTATCACCTCAATCTTCTGATCGCTCCCTTTTTTGATGTCGTTCCCGGTCGGGTGTCGCTGTTGTTTTTGCCGGCGTTTATTCGGGTTGCGGCCATTTTGATTGCAGGACTCGCTGGCCTTGCTGGCGTCGTGATCGGCTCGTTATGGATTAGCTTAGTGGTCTACCAGGAACCATTGGTCACGGCGGTCTGGGTGTCGATCGCTTCTTCTATCGGTATTGCACTGTCGTATCTGGTGTTGCGCTATGCCTATAACGGCAAGGCGCTGGCCTTTTCTTTGCCGGTGTTAATGGTGCTGGCCACTCTGTACTGCGCCTTTAATGCACTGCTTCATGGTTTGGCGTGGGAGCTGCTCGGCCTTGCATCCACCATCACCATGCGGGATCTCGCCCTGATGATGATCGGGGATTTCATGGGCGTGATCGTGATGTTTTCCGTGTTGCGACTGGTGCTTCGCGCAGCCAAGAAATTGGGGTTTCACACTGCCATCGGCCGATAGCGTTCTTTTTCTAGCGCCACAGGTTGTTAACGCTTTTCGGGTTATCGCTGCTTAATCCAGTCAATGATGGACTGGCTTACTGCATCAATTTGATGTGCAATCGGTTGGCCGTTTGGGGTCAAGTGTTTGGTTGAGTCCTCTCGCATGGCTGCAATCGCGGAGCCCGCAATGGCCTTGCCCAGCTCCACCCCCCATTGGTCAAATGGATTCACGCCGGTCAGCGCTGCCAGGCAGATCACGCGGTGTTCCCACATGCAGAGAAAAGCACCGAGACTTCTGGCGTTGAGCCGATCCAGCATAAATAAGTGCACCGGATGGCCGCCCCAGCAGGATTTATTTGGGTCTGAAGATTCGTAGCCCAGAGAGAGCGCCTGCGCCTGTGCAATTAAATTGGCCAGCAGGGCCTGGTGACTCTCGACAGCGTCATGCTCTGGATGAACCGTGCCGATCAGATCCACCGCGACACCCTGCCCACCCTGGTGCAAGAGTTGAAAAAAAGCATGCTGGGCATTGGTGCCAATATCCCCCCAGAGAATTGGGCAGGCCGGCCCCTGGATAGGTCGGCCTTGCTGGTCGGTATGCTTGCCCAGCGACTCCATCCAGAGCTGTTTGAGATAGGGCACAAGCAGCGACAGCCGGCTGTCGTAAGCGGACACCATGAGCGTTGGAATTTTCCGGTGGCGCAGATTGTAAAAATCAGTTGCGGCCAGCACGGCAGGTAAATTTTTCAGCAGGGGCGTATTTAGAAAATGCTGATCCATTTCCAAACCACCTGCTAACACTTCATCAACAACCGCATTGCCAAGGACGGCTCGTGCAGTGAGCGACACGGGCCCCCATAGCGAGTAGCGCCCGCCAATACTCTGATCAAACCAAAACGTCTGGTCTTCCGTAATGCCCCAGCGCAAGGCAAGATCGGTCCGATTCGTAATCGCCACAAATTGCTCTAGTGGATTGGCGATTCCGGCGTCTTTCATCCATTGGTACAGGTGTTGGCTGTTGTGCAGCGTTTCTTGCGTTGTAAACGACTTGCTGACCATGGCGACCAAGGTGGTGTTGGGGTCTAGCTCTGCCAAACAATGCTGTACCGCGTGGTAATCGAGATTGGATAGAAACTTGGCTTGAATTGGGTGGTTCTGCCGGTTGCCGGCAAGTGCATCAATCAATAAGTGGGGGCCGAGATCTGAGCCGCCAATGCCAAGATGAACGATAGTCGTGTAGCCGAGCCCCTTGGCTGAGCGCACTTTCCCTGAGCGCAGGTCTTCTACGAATGCAGCAACGCGCTGGTCTTGCGCAGAGAATCGGGGGAGCAAGTCTTCTTGATCGGGCGCGAAATGCTGGGCCAAGCCCTCTGTGGAGACGCCAGCGTGACGGCCGGCCACCACCAGTCGTAAGGCCCAGTGGCCAACGGCGCGGTTTTCACTGGTGTTGATCTTTTGGCCTGAAAACACCTGGTCTCGTAGCGTGAGAATGCGCTGGCCAGAGGGCTGGCTGACGTCGAGTGTCTGAAGGATTTGGTCATGCTCAGCACTTCCCAAGGATTGACGGGCACGGTGAAGTGCCACTTGGGGGCCAAACAGCCAGGCGTTTGAATCAGGCATTGGGCGATTGTAAGGGGCGGGCATGAATGCCCTGTGACAGCGGGTTAACGCGGGGTGACCGTGATACTTGCCGAAATCCCACCAAAGGGCTGGCCTGTAAATTCCACGAGCGCCGCCCGATCACTTCGTGCAAAGGCCAAAATTGACGTTTTACTTCTGACGAGTGAGATCGGCTGCCAGCCGAGTTTGGTCATGTGTTCCTGAAAGAACTGAAAGGCTTCTGCCTCGGAAATGGGGGAAGTAAAGGCCAGCCTTCCGGTCCAGCCCTTGCCGCTTCCAAGAATGAGTGTGCGACTGTTATCCCATTTGGTGCCGCGCGGGATAGGGAAGTCTTGCAGGTAGACAATCTTGTCGAAATCTTGGCTGCCTTCTGCGGCCTGTACATTGGGGTCTTGCAGGCTGGTGGGTGTCTGGCAGCCAGTCAGGCCAATAGCGAGAAGCGCAGCAACCAGAGCGTAGCGATAGGTGGTTCGGGTCATGGGCGTTACTTTACCGGCGCGCCAGACAGGTCTGCTCGCGGTGCATGGCCAGCTGGGCGGGGTCATTGCCCGTTTCCAGGGCCATCTTGGCGAACTCACGATTCGATTGCAGCCTTTGCATGATGCTGAGCATCACTGGGTGGTCGGATTTCAGGGTCTTCATCTGAGACCGGTAGACCTCGGCATGCTCTTGTTGAAGGGCATCAAGCTGGGCTAAAACCGTTCCAAAACAGGCCTGCCGTTCGGGCTCTGATTTTGTCTGCTGGATGCAGGCCAGTCGACTTTCCGCGGCCCACTGGATCCATGGCTCTGCGAAACGGCGCTCTTCTTGGCAGAACTGGGTGGTCTGGTGGGCGTTAGTGTTGGACTGGCCACGGGTTGACTGGGCATGGCTCATGCCCACCGACATGCCCGTGATGCCGAGAACGACGACGAGCGAAGAAATTTTTGCGCGCATGACCATACATTAGATCTAAATCCCGAATAGCTCAACTCCCTGGGTAGCCGGGCGCCAAGCGCCCCCGGCTAGGGGAGTTGATTCAGGATGACCAGGGCCCGAGAGGGGTTGTCGGCGGTGACAAATCGATTGATATCGACCGCCTTGCCCTTCACCAAGAGCTTGGCCTTGTCGGGCTGCCCAAAAACAATCGCAGCGGTGTTGGCAGCAGTGAACTCGATTTTTTGTCCGGGTTCGATTTTGAGATTGGTTTTTTCCCCGTTTTTTTGCACGATTTGCACCCAGGCGGTGGTTGCCGATTCCAGTCGACTGTCGTTTTGTTCTGGCGCGCTGGGCGGGCTCGCTGCAGGTTTTGTAGTTACGGCGGCGGGCGGATTGGCCGGCGCGCTCGCTGTTTGGCCAGAAGCAACAACCGCTAGCGCAGCGGTAGAAGCGGGTGTGTTGGCTGACGTTGTTGAGGCCGCTTCACTTGCTGCAGTGGTGTTCGATGATGCGTTGGCGGTGTTGTCGGCAGGTGTGGTGTTGACAGACGACTCTTGATCAACGAACAGCGTTATGGCAATGACCGCAACCGCGGCAGCTAATCCGATTGGCTTCCACCGTGAGCGACGAGGTGAATCGACTTGGTTTGGTGGTGGTTGAATCGTGGTTGCGGTTTTTTCCGCTGCTGGCAGGGCCGGTGCTTTGATTACCGGGGCTTCTTCCTGTGGGGCTTGGGTGGTTGCAGCCTCGGTGTCTTCTGGCTCGGGCTTTGCCGCCGGAGCGAACTTTGGAAGTGACACGTTTAAGAAGTGCGCGTAACGCTCTGCGGCCTGATAAAAAAAGTTTGGGCTGTAAAAAGGTTTTAAGTCAGCCGATTCGATCGCTCGAAGTTGTGCTGGTGACAGCGCAATTTGATAGGCGACATCGGAAATGTTTTTGCCTTGATTCTCGCGGGTCGTTTTCAGCAGATCGCCGATGGATTTGGCTTGTTCGGGTGTTGGTTGAACAGCGGTCATATGCGCAGCTTTGGCGTGAATAGAACGAAGCCATACCTTACCTGAAAGCGTGCGCTAGCGAAACGATTTTGGGCTTATTTTTAGCGGTTTAAATCTAATCCGGGCAAGTAAGTGTCAGGATCAAATGAATGCTTTCGGTTTAAAAAATCCTGATTATTTCCACCCCGCCTTGTCCATTAAACGGGCCGCCACTGGCTGGTTTTTTCCAATCTCAGTAATGGCCAGGCGGTCAGATTTAAATTTGCCGAGCTTGGCAAGCTCGGGGTTGTTGATTCTGACTTTGGGAACGGCGGGCCACTCGTTGTTGGCATTGGCCAGCTGTGCCTGGGCCTCATCAGAGGCGAGAAATTCCAAGAACTGTCGTGCGGCCTCGGGGTTTGGTGCGTATCGCGCCACGCCACCACCACTGACGTTGACGTGTGTGCCCGTTGTACTCTGGTTCGGCCAGACCACGCCGAGCTTTGCAGCGCTATCTCTCTCGTCCGCTTTTGTGGATTTCAGCATGCGCACAAAGTAATAAGAGTTGGTCAGCGCAACGGCGCACTCTCCGCTGATCACGCCCTTGATTTGATCGGTGTCGCCGCCACGTGGCGTGCGTGCCAGATTTTCAACAACGGCTTTTGCCCATGCTTGGGCCTTGGCTTCGCCTTCATGCGCAATGCGTGACGACAAGAGCGACAACATATACGGGTGTGTGCCCGAGCGGCTGCAGACCATGCCTTTGAGTTCTGGCTTGGCAAGGTCTTCATAGTTGCGGATTTGTTCGGGTTTTAGTTTTGCTTTGTCGTACACCATGATCCGTGCGCGTGTTGTAAATCCAAACCACATGTCATCGGCCTGCATTTCTTTTGGCAGCGCATTTCGAAGAATCTGTGATTGAACTTTCTGGAACAGCCCCTCGGACTGCGCCTTCCACAGTCTTGCCGCATCTGCCAGCAGGATGACGTCGGCAGGCGATGCCTTTCCTTCGCTTTTCAAGCGCTCAAGAATCGCCTCGTCGCCTGCTTGGATCTGGTTAATTTTGATGCCGGTTTTTTTCGTGAAGGCGGCATAGAGCTCGTTGTCGCTTGAGTAGTGGCGCGCCGAATAGAGATTCAACTCTTTGTTTTGGGCGTGGCCATTGGACGCCTGGCCAAAAAAGAAAAAGGGGGCTGCCAGCGTTGAGAGCATGCCAACGCCGATGAGTCGGCGAAACCGTGCGTTGCGTTTGGGGGTTGATGTCGTCATGGTTGGTGGTCCTATTGGGAAACCCTGGGGGCGGCCGCTATTTTTGTTAAGTGAACTTCTCCAATGCCCAAATCTTAATACGAATGATTTTCGTTTGCAATTTTGAAAGAAGATTCAAAAAAGAATCGGCAGAGCACCGAACCCTAGACAAAACAAGGCTTGCCGCCGAATTTGGGCCAATTACGTGCATTGGCGCCACACTGTCTACGTCAACATGTCACTTTTTTTTGACATATAAATGTGTAAGCGTAGAATTACACCCACAGGCAGTACGGAAATCATTTGTGGCTGCAGTTGCCACCAATAACCCTCGTGCGGGTTGAGCACGAAAGGCGGTCTTTCAAAGGAGAACAACTATGGCAGACCCAAATAAAGTATGGCCCACAGGCCTTACCGAAGCCGAATCAGAAGAGATTCACCGCAATCTGATTCAAGGCACACAAATCTTCGGGATGATTGCTGTCCTGGCGCATTTGTTGGCCTACATCTACTCACCCTGGTTGAAGTAAAAGGAGCCAATCATGATTTACGGAAAATTGTGGTGCGTAGTAAAACCTTCGGTTGGTATTCCTCTCTTCCTGAGTGCCGTAGCCATTGCTTCATTTGCTGTTCACGTTGCATTAGTGATGAACACCACCTGGATCAAGGACTATCACCAGGGCGCAGCTGGCAAAGTCGCAGCGCCAGCAGCAGCTGCAGCAGCACCCGCGAAGAAGTAATTAGGTGTTGTTCAAGTGGGTTCCGAAGTCATTCGGCTTTGGGACCCTTTTTTATTTCAAGATTCAGAATTAATACGTCTGTGGCTATTCGACGTGTTGTTTCCAATTGCATTTCTTAGAATGCAGCTACCGTGAATCGCTTTAGCAAAACGTTGATCAACTCCTTGGCCGCCTATGGGGCCAGGTTTTTGCCGTTTGCTGACGCCGCCAGCCCTGACCTGCCCTTGTCTCGGCTGTTGCGACTCTCGCTTTTTCAGGTCTCGGTTGGCATGGCCATGGTTTTGTTGATTGGCACACTGAACCGCGTCATGATCGTTGAGCTCAAGGTACCAGCGACCATCGTGGCAGCTATGGTGGCCCTGCCGCTTGTCTTTGCGCCGTTTCGCGCCCTGATTGGTTTTAAGTCAGATGTGCATCGGTGCGAGCTCGGCTGGCGCCGTGTTCCCTATATCTGGATGGGCACCATGCTGCAGTTTGGTGGGTTTGCCGTCATGCCATTTGCGCTATTGGTATTGGCGGGGGCGGGTCACGCGGCAGATGCGCCAGCCTGGATTGGCCAATTGGGCGCAGCGATTGCTTTCTTGCTGGTGGGCGCTGGCATGCACACCACGCAGACCGTTGGGCTGGCCTTGGCTACTGACCTGGCGCCACCAGAATCACAGCCCAAGGTGGTGGGTCTGATGTACGTCATGCTGTTGGTGGGCATGATCGCCAGTGCCTTTATTTTTGGTGTCCTGCTCGAAGACTACAGTCCTGGCCGTCTGGTCCAGGTCATCCAGGGGGCGGCATTGACCACCATGGTGCTCAACGTGATTGCCCTGTGGAAGCAAGAATCGCGTGATCGGAATCGGAAACGATCCCCAATCCCGGACCCGACATTTCAAGAGTCCTGGGCAAGCTTTTCAAAGGGCGGTGCGGCCATTCGTCGGCTGGTCGCCGTGGGCCTGGGCACGGCTGCTTTTACGATGGAAGATGTGCTGCTCGAGCCTTACGGCGGTGAAATCCTAAATCTCAGCGTCAGCTCCACCACTTTTCTAACCGCCACATTGGCCACAGGCAGCCTGTTCGGATTTGCCCTGGCCTCCAAGATACTGAGCAAGGGCGCCGATCCATTTCGAATGGCCAGCATTGGCACTCTTGTAGGGATACCGGCCTTTCTGGCGGTGATTATTGCTGCGCCCATGCAATCCCCCATGGTCTTCGGTTTTGGCACTTTTTTAATCGGTTTTGGTGGCGGCTTGTTTGGCCATGGCACCTTAACCGCCACGATGCAGTTTGCCCCCAAGGATCAGGTGGGCCTGGCGCTGGGGGCTTGGGGCGCCGTGCAGGCAACCGCAGCGGGCGTGGCCATGGCGCTGGGGGGCATGATTCGCGACTTGGTCGTGATGCTGGGATCACCTGAGCTCTTGGGATTGGGCTTTGCGGGCCCGGCAAGTGGCTACGTGGTGGTCTATTTCATTGAACTTGTGCTGATGATTGTTACCATCGTGGTTATGGCGCCGCTCGTGCGGCGAGATGGCTCAAACATCTTGGCACGGGCATAGTTTTTTACAACAAGAAAGGTCGGATATCACAATGGCACCCTGGCAAGTAATCTTGGTCGTTTGGTTTGTTGTGGCAATTATTTTGGTGGCCAACCACTTTAATCGCGGCGGTAAATAAAGTTTGATCTAGTGCAAACAAAGTTTTGTTTGCAGAAGATAAGCTTTGACTTCCGTTGTTGTACGGCGCTTGATTCGCTCCCCCGAATCAAATGTCATGGCGGAAAAAAGCCCCGTTTATCGGGGCTTTTGCTTTTTTAGGCCGGCTCAAATCCAGGGGGCTATGCCCCGGCTGGCCGATCCATTCGTTTCTAACCAAAACGCGCTGTGATCGACCGCGTTGTCGCTAAACGTTAAATTGCCGGGCCTGGGATTGCGAAGGTCGCGGTCTCACCGGAAAGGTTTGAGTCACTGATGGTGCAGATGTTATTTACCGGGGGGTCGGTGAACACAATGTTATCGGGCGGTGTTGGTGTGACCTGAGTTTTAAAGCCTGTGCAGGTTGTGATCCTTGTGACGGATGGGTTTAAGGCCCAATTGGCATAGTTCAGACTGGCAGCTGTGCCAAGGTTGGCGGCCAGTGCTTTCAAGGCGGCCTTGCGGGCATTGCCGCTTAAGTCGACAAAGTTGGGCACGGCGATTGCCGACAAGATGCCAATAATCAACACCACAATGATCAGTTCGATCAGGGTAAAGCCCTTGGCCGGACTAGCCTGGCGGAAGGTGCTGCGGCGAATGAGGTGTTGCATGCCAATGACTATCTCGTATTTTTGCCTTTGCAGCAACTTGTTCTGGCTCGGTCAAGCATTGGGTGTTGCCCCGTCCGCATAGAATCACGACATGGTGAATTCTCCGCATGTCGTGATTATTGGCGCCGGAATCGTTGGGGCTGCAAGTGCCTTTCATGCGCTTCGCGCCGGCTTTCGGGTAACTATTTTGGAGCCGGGCGTGCCCGGTAGTCCGCAGGCGTCAAGTTATGGCAATGCTGGCTGGCTGTCGTCTCACTCAGTGATACCGCCAGCATCTCCAGGGGTCTGGAAGCAGGTACCCGGATGGCTGCTCGATCCTTTGGGCCCACTCACGGTGCGCTGGCGTCATCTGCCCAGCGCACTGCCTTGGCTCTCAAAATACCTGGGCGCGGCATGGACTTACGGCCAGATTGAACAAACCGCCAAAGGCCTGCGGGCCATGCTGCGGGATGCGCCCGATCTCCACATGGAAATGGCATCAGCAGCAGGCGTGCCAGAGTTGATTCAGAAAAAAGGCCTGCTCCATGTCTACCCAAGCCGTGATGACTTTGCAAAAGATGCACGGGCCTGGCAGATACGCAAAAACGAGGGGGTGCGTTGGGAGGAATTAGAGAATCAACACTTATGGGCCCATGAGCCGCATCTTGAGCGTCGTTATCACCTGGGGCTTTATGTGCCTGACACCGGCAACTGCATCAATCCGGGTGCCTATGTGCAGGGTCTGATACAACACGTCACGCAGCACGGGGCGAGCCTTCGCCAGACGCAAGCCAGAAGCTTTCGGTTTCAAGACGATCGCCTTCAAGCGGTTCTGACCACCGACGGTGAGATTGCCTGTGATCGTGCAGTGATTGCAGCGGGCGCCCGGGCAAAAGAACTGGCGCTTGCGGCGGGAGACCGTGTCAGCTTAGAAACTGAGCGTGGCTATCATGCGGTGGTTCAGGTGGAAGGCATTGGCCCCCAGACCCCAACCATGTTCATGGACCAAAAAGTGATCGTGACCAGAATGACAACGGGCCTGCGAATCGCTGGCCAGGTTGAAATCGCAGCGTTGGATGACAAGCCCAATTGGCAGCGTGCCGAAATTCTGCGTACCTTGTTGGCCCGGGTCTATCCGGAATTGGCATCGATTTTGTCGGCAGACCAGATTGAGGTCTGGATGGGCCGCCGGCCCAGCACGCCGGATGGGCTGCCTTGTATTGGCCGCGCTCACGCATCTCCCGATGTGATTCATGCCTATGGCCACGGCCATGTGGGGTTGGCGGGCTCGGCACGCACCGGCCGTGTGGTGGCCCAGCTGCTGACAGATCAGCCCCCCGAAATCAATCTAATGCCTTACTCGCCGCAGCGATTTCGTTAATTATTCATGCGCTGACAGATCAGCGGCGTTATTTTTGCGATCAGGCCTTGTGGCTAAAAAATAGCCGAGCTGCGTTAGAAAGATGGGCAAGACAGACAAAGCCCGCTGCCCGCAGGAACATGGCTTCGTTCGGTGTGAGATTGAGTTGTGTAATGGCCGGGTGTGGGGCCTGTGTCAGGCTCGCCAACAGCTGCAAGACTACAACTGCAGCGCCCACAGCAAGCAAAAATGACCGATAGGGCACAAACCACAGTCCAAGCACAATCGCGGTCACGATGCTGATCGGCTGCAGAGTCAGCCCAATGGCCGCACCGATTGCTGTTCCGATTTCTGGCCGATCAGTCGTGATGCCAAAGACCAGCAGGCAGATGATTGCCGCCAAAATGGTTATGTGGGGAGTAAGTTTATTGGCCATGGAGCAGGGGTTTGTCCGGCGACAGAAATAGGGGCATTGATGGTCTTGGGCCGCTAGAATACCGCGAGACCTCTGACAGACGCATGGCCCAGAACATCCAACATGTCTTCACACGATAGCCGACCGGATACGCCCTGCATTGCAATATGTTCCACGACCAATGGCGACGACATATGCAAGGGCTGCGGCCGCACATTTGAAGAGGTAACCAACTGGGTCATCATGACCAACGAAGAGAAGGCGGTTGTCTGGGATCGTATTGAGCGCGAAAGAACCGCTCTTCGCTACACCACTTATCAAGAGCGGGCATTAAAACGTTAGCGCCCCAGAGTGTTCTCGCTCCAGAGCGAAAACCCTCTGCCACTATCGGCTCAACAGCCACTTCACGACGGCCCGAATCTCGGCCTCATCTTTTGTTTTGAGCGGGTCGTGATCCACTTCCTTGCCCTTGACTTCTGCCTTGGTCTTGGTGGTCACCCGTTTGTAAAACCGCTCTTCCTTGTTGGCCCGTTTGCGCACGTCTTCGGCTAGCTCTTTAAACGACGGGGCATCTTTGGCCTTGTTTTCAAGCTCGGAATGGCATTTAAAACAGTTGCTCTTTTTCAAGATGCCGCGAATGTCATCGTCGGTAAAGGCTTGGCTGCTTTGTGGGTGCAAGGCCGCCGCCAACCCGAAGATCAGCGCCGCCGCGTGGAAAAAGAATCGAATGTGTTGGGCCATATGGGCGTTACTCCCGCTGAGTCGTAGTAGGGCTTTAGGAGGCAGACCGCTGGGTCATTGCTGCCGCATAACGTGATGCCAAGTCGTCGTTATTGGCGATGCTGACATCTAAGTCGCGCACCAGGCCATCTTTTAAGCCATAGACCCAGCCATGAACGGTCAGGGGCTGGCCCCGGTCCCAGGCATCTTGCACGCTGGTGGTCTGGCAGACATTGACCACCTGCTCAATGACATTCAGTTCGCACAAGGCGTCGTGGCGTTCATTGGCGTTAATGATTTTTCCCAAATAGGCACCGTGCTTGTCGTCAACATCGCGAATATGGCGGATCCAGTTGTCGGCAAGCCCAACCCGCCCTTTATCAAGGGCCACCCGAACGCCGGAGCAGCCGTAGTGTCCGACCACAATGATGTGTTTTACACGCAATAAATCAATCGCGAATTGAATCACCGACAAGGCGTTTAAGTCGGTATGAATCACCAGGTTGGCAATGTTGCGGTGGACAAAGAGTTCGCCGGGGGCAAGGCCCACAATTTCATTGGCGGGCACACGTGAGTCGGCGCAGCCAATCCACAGGTATTCGGGGCTTTGCTGGTTGGCAAGTTTTTGAAAAAACTCGGGGTCTTGGGCGCTAACGTCGCGGGCCCATGCCTTGTTTTTTTCGATGAGATCGTTAATTGCGGTCAAGTGACTTGGTGAGGACATGTGGTGAAAGTTTGGAAACTACCATTAAAGCTCCCCCAGTGTCTAAGTTTACTGAAAAACTGGACTGCCCCTGGTCTGCTAGACGGTCCGGGCCTATGATTTCTTCATAGGAGCAGACCATGAGTACACCCCGTTTTACCCCTGAGTTTAAAGAAGAAGCAGTCCGACAGATCGTTGAGCGTGGATATCCAGTTTCCGAGGTGTCAGAGCGTCTCGGTGTATCCGCCCATAGTTTGTATAAGTGGGTGAAGGCAGTCCGACCAGACAAAAGCCAAGAGCAGGCAGCAGAGCTAATTGCTGCTAAAAGCGAGATCCTTAAATTGCGCTCCCAGCTTCGACGCGTTGAGGAGGAGCGCGACATATTAAAAAAGGCCGCTCGGTACTTGGCTCGGGAGCCAGAGTGAAGTACCGGTTTATTAACGATCATCGGCATGAACATGGCGTGGCCACAATGTGTCGGGTGCTAGGTGCAAATAAGGCTGGTTTTTATGCGTGGCTTCATAAGCCGTTGTCGGATCGAGCGATTGAAGACCAACGGCTGCTGACCTTGATCCGCGACTCTCATGCGGGCAGCGGCCGTGTGTATGGGGCACGGCGTGTGTTTGCAGACCTGCGCGAAGCTGGTGAGCGATGCGGTAGAAACCGTGTTGCCCGAATCATGCATGACCACAAGATCAAGGCTCAGCGGGGATATAAGGTTCACAGATCCACTAACGGTCGTCCCTCGATCTTGGCGCCTAACACTCTGAATCGAGAATTTACGGTTGACGCACCAGATAAGGTCTGGGTTACCGACATCACCTATATCCGCACCTGGCAGGGTTGGCTTTATCTGGCGGTGGTGTTGGATCTATATGTCCGCAAGGTGGTCGGCTGGTCTATGAAATCCACCATCGCTAAAGAACTCGTTTTGGATGCGTTACTGATGGCTGTATGGCGTCGTAAGCCGACTCAGAAGGTTGTGGTGCACTCGGATCAAGGCAGTCAATACGGCAGTGATGATTGGCGACGGTTCTGCGCAGCGAACAATTTGGAGCCCAGCATGAGCCGGCGTGGCAATTGTTGGGATAACGCTGTCGCCGAATCATTTTTTAGCAGCCTGAAAAAGGAACGTATCCGAAAAAGAATCTACAAAACCCGAGAATTAGCGAAAGCAGACATCTTTGATTACATCGAAGCGTTTTACAATCGAACCCGTCGTCACAGCCACCTCGGTGACGTCAGCCCCGAGGCATTTGAACGTGCCTCAGCCTGAGGCTTGGACCTGTCTGAATATCGGGGGTAGTCCAAGGTCTTCGATGTGGTCCTGGGGCGCTCAGAACCCAGTCTGAGGGCCTATTTAAGCCGCCTGCGAGGGCGAGATAAGGTCCGGGTGGTGGTCATGGATCTATCGGATGGTTACCGTCAGATCGCAAGGCAGTACTTCCCCAATGCGAAGATCGTTGCCGATCGGTTCCACGTCATCCGGCTCGTTAACCACCACTTCTTAAAGCTCTGGCAGCAGCAAGATCCGGTGGGCAGAAAGGATCGTGGATTGCTCAGTCTGATGCGCAGGCATCAGTGGCGATTGACCGCAGAGCAGCAAGAAAACCTTGGCCGCTATCTCTCCCGCTACCCGGTCTTAGAAGCGCTCTATGCCGCCAAGCAACGATTGGCTGAGCTGCTGTTGATTAAAAGCGCCAATTCCAACTACGCCAAGAAACAGCTACCCAAACTTCTGGCGTTACTGCGGCAATTTACCGATAGCCCCGCCAAGAGTCTGGCCAACACCCTGCTGTCTTGGTTAGAACCGATTGTTCGAATGTGGCGGTTCTCAAAATCCAACGGAATAACGGAAGGCTTCCACACCAAAATGGAAATGATGTCGCGGCGAGCGTTTGGGTTTAGAAACTTTGAGAATTACCGACTGCGGGTATTAGCCCACTGCGGTTGGGATGGAATAATTAATCGTGTTTAATCGGGTGTTGATGAATGCCGCATCCCCCGTTAATGGGGAAGAGCCATGGGGAAGAGCCTACCTTTAAAAGATGGTGGGTCGGGCGAGACTCGAACTCGCGACCAACGGATTAAAAGTCCGCTGCTCTACCGACTGAGCTACCGACCCAGTGTGGTGAAACCTGCTGCGATGGATCGTAAAGACGGACTCTGGAAAACTTCTTTAGGTCTGTTTCACGAAGCCCTAAATTTTAGCGTATTCAAAAAAACCTTGCACGGCGAAGGTTCGAGCGTTGCGGTCAGGCTCCGCGCTCTATCCAGCGCAGGCCCAGCCAGGCCCCCGCCACGATCGATAGCGTGGCGAGAAGAGAGCCCAAGGCCAGAAGCGACAGGCCGGTAATGCCCTGGCCAATGGTGCAGCCAAAGGCCACCACGCCACCAAAGCCCATCAGGGCGGCACCCACCAGATGGCGTGACAGGTCTTGCCGGTTCTGAAAGCCCTCTAGCCGGAATTCTCGGCTGGCAATCGCGTGGATAAAGGCCCCAAGTGCCACCCCCGACACGGCAGCAATGCCAAAAGTCACCGCACGAGCCCGATCGCTCCAAAACATCAACAGGTCCAGGGCATAGGCCAGGGGGGCCACAAAGGTGAGTGATTCAATGCCGCGGGTGTTGGTCCCAACGAATCGGGGCTCTAGGGTGTTGGGATCTTCCAGCACAAAACCGATGTTGCCGGTGGTAAACCACCCCGCCACGACCAGCAGGCCAATGACCAGGCCCCCAGCAATCAATCTGGGCTGCCGCAAAAAGGACTTGTTTGTGAAAATGAACACGAGTAGGCTGGCGGTAGCGATTGATGCAATCAGGACCGGGTCTAGGCCAATCAGGCTGGCCAGGTCTTGCTTGGAATTCAGGGTCACGCCGATTTTTTCAATGGTATTGACCCGCAAGACTCCAAGAATGCCGCGCATGGTCATAAAGGCAATGATTGCCATGACCAAGAACACCACCAGGGCCTTTAGGCTGCCACCGCCAATCCTGACCAGCGTGCGGCTTCCGCAGCCCGATGCCAAGACCATGCCAAAGCCAAATGTCAGCCCACCCACAATGTTCGACAGCCACAGCAGGCGTGGCGCAATGTAAAACGAGTCTTTGATCTCAATGGCATTGGTGGCGATCAGGGCCTGTGTGCCAACGATGGCCGTGGCAATGGCCAAAAGCCACATACGCAGCCTGGCGGTGTCGCCGCTGGCATACCAATCGGCAATGGCGCCCATGGTGCAGAAACGGGCGTATCGAGAGATCCAGCCCAGTGCCAGACCGATGGCTAGGCCCAGCAGGGGAACATAACGCTCAAGCGCCGCAATCTCTTCGGTAGGAATCATCTACCGAAGTTTACTGAACTTTATTTGGCGAGGGGCGCCTTGGCCGCAGGTGCTTTAGCGGGGGCTGTGCTGGCAGGTTTCGCTAGCGTTTTGAGCCGCTCTTTTGCTTCAGCGGTGGCAGGGGAATCGGGGAATTCTTTGATCAGGGATTGCAGAGTGGTGCGCGCTGCTGCGGGGCTGCCCGATTCTGCTTGGCTAGCCGCCATATTGAGCATGGCCAGTGGCACTTCAGGGTGGCCAGGGTAGCGATCAATAAAGTCTTCTCGGGCGGCAATGGCCGCCTTGTAATTTTTGTCGGCGTACAGGGCGGTGCCTTTATTGAGCAGGACCCGTGGGCCAAGTGCAGACCCTGGGAACTGCAGCATGAAACGATTGGCAAGGCCAACCGATTTTTTAAATTCACCCGCTTTCAGGGCTTCTTGCAATTCGTCGAACCGGGCTTTTTCAGCGGGACTAACGCGATAGGTCGTGCCGTTGGTTTCTACCGTGACGGGTTCAATCTGTTTGAGTCGCTGATCCAGGTCGAGATACAGATCTTTTTGCTGGCTTTTCCCTGTGGTAGCCACTCGCCCCGTTTCTTCGAGCTGCCCACGCAGAGTAGCAAGCTCGGCACGCAGCCGTTCGCTTTCATTAAGAAGCTGCAGGTGGGCCTGTGACGTGCTTTGCAGTTGCTTTTGCAGATCATCAATGCGGGCGTTAGCCGCCTCGACCCGTGCGCGCAAATCCAAAATGGCACGGCGTGCCTCGTCGTCGGAAAACATGGCGGAAGCCGAGGCGGCGATTGCCAGCGTGCCAACAAAAACGGCCGCACGTGATAACGATGCGGCCGTGATCTGACGCAAAACTAACATGGGTAATGCGACCGTTCTGGTTTACTTCAACAGCAGATCAGCACGGCGATTTTCTGCCCAGGCGGCTTCGTTGGAGCCTTTGGCACGCGGCTTTTCTTCGCCGTTGCTGATGGCTTCAACACGGCCTGCACCCACACCCATCACGCCGAGCGCTTTGCTCACGGCTTCGGCACGTTTTTGTCCCAGGGCCAGGTTGTATTCGGTCGTGCCACGCTCATCCGCATTGCCTTCAATGACCAGGCGGGCCTTGGCGTCGGCTTTCATGTAATTGGCAAAAGCTGTGACGGTGTTTTGAAACTCAGGCTTGATTTCATACTTGTCGAAATCAAAGTAAACGCTGGGTTTCACTTGTGACAGCGCGGCCTTTGCTGCTGCGATTTGGCGCTCAGCGGCGGACATGGCGGCATCGGCTGCGGAGGAACCACTGCTGCCGGATGCACCTGCGGTAGATACTGGGGCGGAAGACTGTTTGTCATCCAAGGGAACCTGCGATGCACAGCCAGCAAGTGCAACGATGGCCACTGATGACAAAACAAGAGGGAGGCGTGAAAACTTGTTGAGCAGTTGTTGCATGGTTTCTCCTTGGTTAGATCAGGCTATTTTAGTGGGTAAATCTTCGCATGATTCGCTAGCTCAAGGGATTGGTAGCCATTTTTAGCTGCTTTTACGGCAGCCGCCCCCAGGCGGGCCCCTTGATTTCACTGCCTTCAGCGGACAATCGGGATCGTAATTTTCCGTCGAGCGAGACCGCCGACAGGACATTGCCCTCGCCTTGGCGGCTGCTGTAAATGATCCATTTACTGTTGGGCGCAAAGCTGGGGGAGTCGTCTTTGGGGCCGTTACTCACAATGGTTTCTTGCTGCGTGGCGATCTCCATCACAGCCACACGAAAGAGTTTTTCACGGCGGGTGATATAGGACAGATATTTTCCGTCGGGGCTTACCTGTGGCCGGGCGTTAAAGGGGCCATTAAAGGTCACGCGCTCGGCGGTTCCGCCACTGACCGGTGCCCGATAAATCTGAGCAGAGCCACCTCGGTCTGAAGTGAAGTAGATGGTTTTTCCGTCGGGCGTAAAGGTGGGCTCGGTATCAATACCGCTTGAACGCGAGACTCGGGTTAAACCGCCACCCTCGGCATTGGCCAGATAGATCTGGGAATTACCGTCGCGCGTGAGCACCACTGCAAGCCGCTTGCCATCTGGCGCCCAGGCCGGTGCGCTGTTGCTGCCACGCTCGTTGGCCACGATGTGACGCTTGCCAGTAGCGAGCGTGTGCACGTAAACGATCGGCTTGGTGATGCCGTCACGTTCTTCATAAGACACATAGGCCAGCCGGGTGCCATCCGGAGACCAGGCCAGTGAAATGATGGGCTGTCGAGTGCGCAGCGCGATCTGCGAGTTTTGGCCATCGGAGTCAGAGATCACCAGGCTGTGGGTGTCGCCATCTTTGCGGACAAAGGCCAGGCGCGTGGCGAAAAACCCGGGTTCGCCAGTGAGTTTTTCATAAATAAAATCGGCAATGCGGTGGCCCGTGCGCCGGGCTTCCAATTCGCTGGTGGCATGGATAATGGCCAGGCCACCCAGGCTTTCGTTGCGGGCGGTATCCAGCAAAATGAAACGTGTCTCGGTTCGGCCATCAGCGGTGGTGGATGCGCTGCCCACCACAAGCGCCTGCGCGCCTTTGCCCCGCCACTCAGCAAATAAGGGGGCCATTGGGCTGCGTTCATTGAGTGCGGGTGCGGGCGTGCCGGCATCGACAATCGACATCACACCACTGCGTGCCAAATCTGCCCGAATGACATCGGTCACGATACGGGTGAGTTTCTGCGTTGGGTCGGTGGCATCAAAGGGGGCCACCGCGATTGGAATCTGTTTGGTACCCACGCCAGTGATGTCAATGCGAAGTGGGGTCTGGGCCTGTGCGGCAGAAACGCACAGCAGCAACGCGGTCAGGCCGAGTCGCCAGCGAAAAATCGCCTGAAAGGTATTACGGATGATCGAGCCGCCCAACAGCATCATGCGACCCATTATAGTCAGCAATCATGACAACCACGTGGCGAGGGCCCAGAACTTGCAGCGCGATGTTTTAGGGGTTTTCCTTGGGTCGGAAGCTTAGTTCCAAGACTCTGGCCACTGTGCCATCTTTCTTTTTGGGAAGCGGATTGGCGGCCCAGACGGCGCGCTGGACAGCAGCATCCCAGGTGGGTGTGCCGCTGGGTTTGATCAGCCGAACCCGCGTGATCTCGCCGGTGGGGAGTTGCTCTACTGCCACGATGGCCTCTGGGTTACCGGGGCTGCGGTCTGGGTAATTGATTCTGGCTTTGATTCGGGCCTGAATCAGCGCTTCGTAATCGGCATCGATTCCGGTCTTGCTGCCGAGTTCAGCCCCGCCCACAACACCTGCCTTGGTGGCAATGTCTTTGCCCTTTGCGTTGGCCTTGGCATTGGGATCTAAGCCAAGCCGTGCAAGCTCTGCTTTACGCTGCGCTTCAAGTTTTTCTGCTGCCCGCTGTTCAGCCAGTTTTTTCTCGGCGGCTTTTTTTGCAGCCTCTTTTTTCTCCGCTTCTTTTTGCTGCTCGCGTTTTTTTTCTAGATCTTCTTTGGCAGCTTCAGCTTTCTTCTTTTGAACAGAGATGTCCGCCTTGGTGGGTTCAACAGGCGTTGGCTTGGGTGGCGTTGGTGCGGGTTTGGTCACAGCCGGTGTTGGTGTGGCAGGAATTTGGCGCGGCAGGCCACTCCAGAGTTCTGCCTGCACGGGAGTGTTGGGCTGGCGTGTCCAATTCAACGAGACCAGCAGGCCAGCGGCTAGCAAGCCATGCATTAGCAATGCAGCGCCTGCAGCGTTGCGACTCTCGCGTGCCTCGATGGCCAGCATGCTTATTCCTTGCGAACGTTTAGCCCGACCCGCGTGTGGCCAGCCCGTTGCAACACATCCATGGCGCCGATCACGTGTTCGTAGCGCACCGCTTTTTCTGCCGAAATAATGACCGGCGTGTCGAGCGCTGGGGCCAATACTTTTACAGCAGCTGCTAACTCATCACGGGCGACAGGTTTTTCAGATTCGCCCTCGGTGTTTTTTCTAAGCGTGATGGACCCATCTTGGCGGATCATGATTTCAACAGCCGCTACCGGGGCCTGAGATGCCTGGCCGACTTTGGGCAGATCAATCGTGCCTGTCACGATCATGGGGGCGGTCACCATGAAGATGATCAGCAGCACCAAGGTGACATCGATGTAAGGCACCACATTAATCTCGGCCATCATGCGCCGCCGGCGATGCTGCCTTGGGTTTGCAGAGCTTCCCATATCGTCTCGCGCCTGTCCTTAACGGGCAGCCTGGCGCTGCAAGATATTGGAGAACTCTTCGATAAAGCCCTCGAAGCGAATGCTCAACCGATCGATGTCAGTGGCGTAACGGTTATAGGCCACCACAGCAGGAATTGCGGCAAACAGACCAATCGCGGTGGCCACAAGTGCCTCGGCAATGCCAGGGGCCACGCTTGCAAGGGTCGCCTGTTGCACATTGGCTAGGCCTGAAAACGCGTGCATGATTCCCCAGACGGTGCCAAATAAACCGATGTAAGGCGAAACCGAACCGGTCGAGGCAAGAAAGGGCAGGTTGCGCTCTAAGCCATCGAGCTCGCGTTGAAAGGCAGCCCGCATGGAGCGGCGCGCACCGTCGATCATGGCAACGGGATCAGACACGGCCCCAGAGCGGCTTTTTAAAAATTCCCGCATGCCAGCTTCGAAAATCTTGGGTAGTGAGCCGGGCAGTTGGCCATTTTCAGCCTGCTTGTAAATGCCCATTAAATCGCCGCCAGCCCAAAATGTTTTCTCGAAACTCTCGGTCTCTTGTCGGGCACGGCCAATCGACTGCCATTTTTTGAAGATCACGGTCCACGACAGAATCGAGATAACAATCAACAGCAGCATGACGAGCTGCACGGGCAGACTGGCTTCGAGGATCAGCGTGAGTACAGATAAATTAGGAGTGGCGGTCATGCTTAAAAGAGCCTTGTGTTGGATGAGTCGTCAGGAACAATCTTGCCAAAGTGTTGATAGGCCGAAGCTGTGGCGATGCGGCCCCGTGGTGTGCGCTGTAAAAAGCCTTGTTGAATGAGATAGGGCTCAAGCACATCTTCAATAGTGTCTTTTGCTTCGCCAATGGCAGCCGCCAGGTTATCTAAACCAACCGGGCCGCCAGAGAATTTTTCGATAATCGCTTCTAACAACTTGCGATCCATTACATCGAAGCCTTCGCGATCTACTTCCAGCATGGAAAGTGCCTGATCGGCGATCTTGGCGGTAATGCTGCCATCGGATCGAACCTGGGCGAAGTCACGCACACGCCGCAATAGCCGATTGGCCACACGGGGCGTGCCACGAGAGCGTTTTGCAATCTCAAAGGCGCCGGTGTCGTCAATGGCGGCATTGAGTAAGCCCGCAGAGCGGGTCACGATCTTGGTCAGGTCTTGCGGCGAGTAAAACTCAAGCCGAGACACAATGCCAAAACGATCCCGCAGTGGGTTGGTGAGCATGCCGGCCCGCGTGGTGGCACCAATCAGTGTGAACGGCTGCAGATCCAGTTTGATTGAGCGCGCCGCGGGGCCTTCGCCAATCATGATGTCAATCTGATAGTCCTCAAGCGCTGGATACAGAATCTCTTCAACCACGGGACTAAGCCGATGAATCTCGTCAATGAACAACACATCGTTGCGTTCTAAATTGGTGAGCAAGGCAGCAAGATCGCCCGGCCGCTCTAAAACAGGGCCAGAAGTCTGCCGAAGATTGACGCCGAGCTCTCTCGCAAGGATATGGGCCAGGGTGGTCTTGCCCAGGCCTGGTGGGCCAAAGAGTAAGACATGGTCCAAGGCCTCGCTGCGTTGGCGGGCCGCCTGGATAAACAGCCCCAATTGGTCACGGACCTTGGCCTGGCCCACGTAGTCTTCGAGTCGTTGTGGCCGCAGGGCCCGCTCAAGCGCTTCTTCTGCAGGGGTCTTGGCCTGGCCAGAGATCAGCCGATCACTATCGTCGGGCAGGGCAGATAAATCGTCGTGTTCGATCATGGGCCTAGTTTATTTCGCCAGCTGTTTGAGTGCGGCCTTGATCGCTTCGGAGACCGATGTGCCCGCAGGAATGCCTCTGGCCGCCGCCGCCGCCTCGCGCTCAGAATAGCCCAAGGCCAGAAGCGCATTCAGGACATCGGCACTTGCCGACACTACCGATCCGGTATCGCTTCCAATGGCCTGACCAAGCCGGCCTTTTAATTCCAGAATCAGGCGCTCGGCGGTTTTTTTGCCAATGCCAGGCACGCGGGTAAGAAGCCCGACCTCTTGCATGGCGACCGCTTGTTGAAGTTGTTCTACCGACAGGCCAGATAAGACCGCAAGTGCAATGCGTGGCCCCACGCCGCTAACGCGAATCAATTCACGAAAGGCGGTGCGTTCGGCATCGGTCACAAAGCCATAAAGGAGTTGGGCGTCTTCCCGCACCACCATATGGGTGAGCAGGGTCACGGGTTTGCCGATCTCGGGCAGTTCGTAAAGACTACTCATCGGCACATCGATTTCGTATCCAACGCCCTGCACATCCAGCAGGATTTGGGGAGGGTGTTTGGCCAGTAGCAAGCCCGATAGACGTCCAATCATGATGGCCGCTATTGTGCGGTACTTTTAGCGCTGACGCGATCTGGCAGCCGCAGGGCTAGTTCTGGTGCTGGCCTGGGCGGCCTGAATTGCATTGCTGTGGCCCAGGGTCTGCCACCAGGCCAGCGCACAGGCCAGCGCATCGGCCGCATCGGCACCGGGGGGTTTGGTCAGGCCCAAGTGCCGCTGCACCATGAACTGCACCTGATCTTTGGTGGCACGGCCAGAGCCCACCACCGACTGCTTGATGCGCAGTGGCGTGATCTCATCGATGGGCAGGCCCCGCTGCGACAGCGCCGCGATCGCCACACCGCGGGCCTGGCCAAGAGAGAGCGTGGATTTTGGATTGACGTTAACAAATACCCGTTCAATCACCGCACAGTCGGGCTGGAAGTGATCAAGAATCTGCACGACTCCACTAAAGAGTTCAGCAAGTCGTTCGGGCTCGGTGCCATCAATTTCAGGCTTGATGACACCGCTGCCCACATATTGAACACGTTGGCCATTGGCCTGGATCACGCCAAAGCCAGTGCGGCGCAATCCGGGGTCAATGCCAAGGATTTTCATGCGCGTGGCGATGCGCTGCGATCAGTGCCGGAAGTGCCGCATGCCGGTAAAGACCATGGCAATGCCACGCTCGTTGGCCGCTGCAATCACTTCATCGTCTCGCACCGACCCGCCTGGCTGAATCACACAGGTTGCGCCGGCATCGGCCACGGCATCTAAGCCATCACGAAATGGGAAAAACGCATCGGAGGCCACCGCGGAGCCCTTGAGTTCCAGGCCAGCGTGTTGGGCCTTGATCGCAGCAATGCGGGCCGAATCAATGCGGCTCATCTGGCCGGCACCAACGCCAAGGGTCATGCCGTTGCCACAGAACACAATGGCATTGCTTTTCACCCAAGTGCAGACCTTCCATGCGAAGAAGAGATCTTGGAGCTGCTGTGCGGTGGGCTGCTTTTGCGTGACCACTTTAAGCTGCGCTGCCGTTAAGGTGTTGCGATCCGGGGTCTGCACCAAAAGCCCGCCACTCACACGCTTTAACTCACGGCCAGAAGAAATAGCGTCGTCTTGGCCAAGCGGCACCTGCAAGATCCGCAGGTTGGCTTTTGCCGCGAATACCTTGAGCGCATTCGGGTGAAAGCTTGGCGCAATAATGACTTCCGCAAATTGTTTTGAAATCTCTTGGGCGGCCGACTCAGACAACTCGGTGTTAAAGGCCAAAATACCGCCGAATGCCGATGTGGGGTCTGTTTTGAATGCTTTTTGATAGGCCGCCAAGGCATCTTCTGCAATCGCCACACCACATGGGTTGGCGTGTTTCACAATCACGCAGGCAGGGCCATCAAAGCTGCGCACACAAGACCATGCGGCATCGGCATCGGCGATGTTGTTAAACGAGAGCTCTTTGCCCTGCAATTGTGTGTAGTTGGCCAGGGTGCCTTCGCGGGCATCTGGGTCACGATAAAACGCGGCACTCTGGTGTGGGTTTTCGCCATACCGCATGCCTTGCACTTTTTGTACTTGAACACTCAGCACATCAGGATAGGCCTGCGCGGATTCCGGTGCGGGTGGCATGCAGCCCGTTGCACTGGCATCGCATTCAATGGGCGCCAAACCATTTAAGAAGTTGCTAATCGCCCCGTCATAAGCAGCGGTGTGGGCAAAGACTTTTCGCGCGAGGCGCTGACGGGTTGGCCAGCCCAGCGTGGTGTTGTGCTGATCAAGCTCGGCCAACAGGCCCGCATAGTCGCTGGGGTCCACCACCACGGCCACGCCGTCGTGATTCTTTGCGCCAGCCCGCAGCATGGCCGGCCCACCGATATCAATGTTTTCAATCACATCTTCATAGCTCGCACCAGGCCGGGCCAGGGTCTCACGAAACGGATAGAGATTCACCACCAGCAGATCAATCGGCGTGAAGTCGGCTGCGGCCAATGCCTGCATGTGTTCGGGAGAATCGCGCCGCGCAAGCAGGCCGCCATGCACAGCGGGATGCAGTGTTTTGACACGGCCATCGAGCATTTCGGGAAACTTGGTGACCTGATCGACTGGCATTACGTTTAAGCCCTTGTCGCGCAGCAAGGTTGCTGTGCCACCGGTGGACAAAATGGTGACGCCACGGCTGGCCAGGGCCTGGGCAAACTCAACAATGCCGGCCTTATTCGACACGCTAATCAGGGCCCGCTTGATGGGAATGCGGTTTGGTCTTGGCGAAGAGGCGACGGGGGCAACTGACGACATTGGGGGCTCCGGAAAAGGTGTTTGTTTATCGGGAAGAACGAGATTGTGACGGTTTTTGATCGGTGGCAATCAGACCATATTGGTCGAGTTTTTTTCGCAGGGTGTTGCGGGTGATGCCCAGGGCCTTGGCCGCATGGGTGACATTGTGCTGGTAGCGGTGCATGACATAAGACAGCAGCGGCCGCTCCGCCGCCGAGATCACCATGTCGTAAAGCGCGTGGGGGGGCTGATCGCCCAGGGTGTGGAAGTAGTGATCCAGGGCCTTGCGAATCGTGTCGTCAATTCTTGGAGCGCCAGATTCTTCGGTTTTAACGGCCCGTCGACGATCGGCTGCGATGACGGAGGAGTCAGCCGCACTCGTGGGCTTAGTGGGATCGAAGTTCATGACGGCTGGAAAAGAAATGATCAATGGCTTGCAGCTGCTCATCAGTGGATTCGAGCTGATTGAGAAAGTCTCGAAATACTTTCACGCCTGGCAGGCCTTTTAAATACCAGCCGATGTGTTTGCGTGCGGTACGCACCCCCATGAACTCGCCATAAAACTGATAGTGATCCAGCAGATGATCTTTTAGCCAGCTGGCGATTTCTTGTTCCGTTGGGTCGGGCAGCAATTCACCCGTGTCCAGGTAATGGGCGATTTGACGAAAAATCCAGGGCCGGCCCTGCGCGGCACGGCCAATCATGACGGCATCTGCACCGGTGTAATCAATCACTGCCTTGGCCTTTTGCGGGCTGTCGATATCGCCGTTGGCCACTACCGGAATGCGGAGTTGTTGCTTGATCGCGGCAATCGTGTCGTATTCGGCCTGGCCTTGGTATTTGTCTTCGCGGGTGCGGCCATGAATGGTGAGCATGGCAATGCCAAGGTCTTCCACCATGCGGGCAATCTCGGGGGCGTTGCGATGCTGTCGATTCCACCCGGTTCGCATTTTCAGCGTGACTGGAACACCGCTATCTTTCACTGCATCTATGACTGCCACAACGATATCGCGAATCAGATCGGGTTTTTGCATCAGCGCCGAACCCGCTGCCACGTTGCAGACTTTTTTCGCTGGGCAGCCCATATTGATGTCAATAATTTGTGCGCCACGCTCCACATTAAACCGTGCGGCCTGGGCCATCATGGCGGGATCTGCCCCCGCGATTTGCACGGCTTTGGGTGCAATTTCACCGTCGTGATTGATCCGGCGGGTGGTTTTGTCTGTGGCCCAGAGCAGTGCGTTAGACGCTGCCATTTCGCTCACGGCATAACCGGCACCCAAGCGTTTGCAGAGCTGCCGATAGGGCCGATCGGTCACACCAGCCATGGGCGCAACAAACACGCGATTGGGCAAGGCATAAGGCCCAATTCGTAGTGGTGCACCATAGACCGGAAACCCGCTCGGCGGCATGCTGATTAGCCCCCGTACATCAGGACCTGGCCGAGCAACTTCTTGGCACCGGGCACCATCGCCACGCCGCCGATGGTGTAGCGGACCCAGGGCTGACGGGCGAGCGTGTCCGTTGCGGTTCTGACCGACCATCGATCGACTTTTCTGCGGCGGGCGTAATCTTGCAGCCGAGCTTCAATGGGCTGCCCGCGTTGCAGTAAGCACATGGCCAAGGTTTCAGCATCTCGGAAACCGAGATTAAGCCCCTGGCCCGCAACGGGATGCAGGGCCTGGGCGGAGTTGCCAATCCAGACCGTATTGTTTTCCGCAAGTGTGTCTCGCCATTTCAGTCCCAGCGGATAGATCCCGGTGACTTCCACGTTTTGAATGCCGCTGACTCGGCCACCCATTACGTCAGACAGTAATCGGTTGCGCATGTCTGGGCCCGCGTCATGAAAGGCCTGGGCCAATCCAGTCTCGCGACAAAACACCAAAGCATAGCGTTGCCTGATCGGCAGCAAGGCCACCACACCGTCGGCGGTAAATCTCTCCCAGGCGACATCATTTGGCGCGGGCGACGTGGTCACCCAGCCCAACACAGCAGACTGGTGATAGTCGCGCACCACCTGCATGCGTGGGTCTGCAAGGGGTGCACCCGGCTGGTAGACACCGCCTTCGGCAATCACGCAGACACCGGGGTTGGCCAACTCTTGTGCATCTGCATTGGCATAAATGGGAATGCCAACCTCTTTGATTTTTTGTCGCAGGGCGGTGAGCAAGCGCGCATAGCTCACCAATCCGCCCAAATCGGTAACGCCGACCCGATCAGTTCGGATTTCCATGCTGCCGAAATGCCCCTGGGAAGAGACATTGATTTGTTTGATGCGGGTGATTTCGGTGTCGATGCCAAGTTGCTGGAGTCGAACGAGCGTGCCGTGCGAGAGCGCCAAGATTCTTGGGTCACTATCGTGGGCCGGCAATGGCGCAGTGATTGCGGGATCAATCAGGCCGATTGCCGATTTGCTCCAGCCATATTTTTCCAAAAAGAGTGCGGTCAGAATGCCAACTGGGCCAGCGCCCTGAATGCGTACAAAGGGATCCATCATGGAGTTGTTTTATGTAGTTAGTGATTCATCAATGCTTCAATGGCATCGGCATCCACCGGCACACCGCGGGTGAGTAGCCGGGGGCCGTGTTTGGTAACGAGCGCGTCGTCTTCAATGCGAATACCGACATTCCAATAGCCGGGGTCAATATCTTCGGCAGGCCGAATATAAAACCCTGGTTCAATGGTGAGCACCATGCCCTCGGTCAAGGGCAGGTTGTAGTCGCCCACATCGTGGACATCCAGACCCAACCAGTGGCCGGTGCGATGCATGTAAAACCGCTTAAAGTCACCCGATTCAATGGCAGCATCTACCGACTGTTTGGGAATCAGGCCAAGATCCAGCATGCCACGCACCAACACCCGAACAGCAGCGTCATGCGGTGCGGTAAAGGCACCGCCAATCTTGGTGGCCTCAACGGCTTCGTGCTGCGCTGCCTGCACGATGTCGTAAATGGCCCGCTGCTGCGGTGTGAATTTCCCGTTTGCGGGAAAGGTGCGGGTAATGTCAGACGCATAGCCGTCGAGTTCGCAGCCTGCATCGATCAGAATCAACTCGCCGTTGCGAATCACGCGGTCACCGGCGCGGTGGTGCAAGATGCAGCTGTGCGGCCCGCCGGCCACAATCGACCCATAGGCCACTGATTGGGCGCCTGCGGCCCGAAAGCCATGTAAGAGTTCGGCCTCGAGCGCGTATTCGCGCTGACCCGGTTTGGCAAATTGCATAGCGCGCACATGGGCGGCGGCCGATATGTCTGCGGCCCGCTGCATGGTGTCAATTTCAAGACTGTCTTTGATCAGTCGTTGCCGTGCAATCGCCTGGCCAATGTCCACGATGCGGTCTGGTGCGGTCACGCCAGCACGGCCTTGGGTACGCAACGCATTGAGCCAGTGTCGTAGCCGCCCATCTAATTCGGCATGCATGCCCACGTGTGCGTAAAAGGCAGGAAGATTGGCTGCCATTTTGATGATGGTGGCATCCAGATCATCAATGCAGATCGCCCGATCGAAATAAAAGCGTTCTGCGGCGCGCTCTGGGCCCACACGCACGCCATCCCAGATTTCGCGCTCTGGATCTCTTGGCCGACACGCCAAGACACTGGTGGTCTTGCCGTCGGCCTCGACCCGCATGACCCACCAGGCGTCGGGCTCTGGGAAACCCGTCATATAGAGAAAATCGCTGTGGCTGCGAAACGGAAATGGGTTATCTCGGTTTCTTAATACTTCTTCGCCAGCAGACAAGACCAGCACGCCACCGCCTTGGCCTGCAATCCACGCCGCCAGACACTGCCTGCGCTTAAAGTGCTGATCACCATGAATCGGACCAAGACACTCCTGTGGCCGCAATTCTTCAGAGAGCGACTCGATGAAATGGGTGGGCATGGTTGGGTCAGGTGCGTTCATTGATTCAGTTGTGCAAGTCGTTCAGGCGTCCCAACATCGGACCATATGCCGCCGTGGCGTTCACCCGAGCATCGGCCTTGGCCAATCGCTTGATGCAAAAGCGGCGCAAGCGGCGCGCGGGTTCCGCTGGCAATAGCGGCAAACATTTGGTGATCATAGACCCCAATGCCTGAAAAGGTCAGGCTGTCCCCGGCCCGTTTGGTCACGACCTGCTGGCCATCCAGCGAGAAGTCGCCATCGGGGTGCTGAACGGGGTTGTCCACCAAGACTAAGTGACAAAGTGTTGCGGCGGTAGATTGCATCATCTGGTCGCGAATCTCAAAGGCGCGGGCCATGGGCCAGTCGGTCCAGGTGTCCGCATTAATCACCAGAAAATAGGGACTTACGGCCTGGCCGGCTTGGTTGCACCATGGTTTTGCCTGGGCAATGCCACCGGCAGTCTCTAGCGCTCCGGGGGGCTCTTCGGAGTAGCGCACCTGCAGACCAAAGGCCTGGCCACTGCCAATCAGTTCCCGAATTTGGTGAGCAAGATGGGCCAGATTAATCACAACAGATGTAAACCCCGCCTGGGCTAAGGCTTCTAAATGCCAGACCAGCAGGGGCTTGCCTTTGACTTTTAAAAGAGGCTTTGGCGTGTGGTCGGTCAAAGGCCGCATCCGCTCACCTCGCCCAGCGGCAAGCACCATGGCCTGCATGGGTGGCTTGGATTGCATCACAGGCAGCGCTCCAAGAGTTTGGCAAGCGGACCAAGCCCCTGATAGCGCCGCGCAACCGACATGGCGTAGCGCCCCACCAAGGGAATGTCATTAAGGTAATTTTCTTTGCCATCTCGGTGGTAGAGCCGTGCAAAGATGCCCAACACTTTGATGTGACGCTGCAGACCCATCCATTCAAAGTCACGCCAGAACTCACCAAAATCATCGGCCACGGGCAGCCCCGCTTTTTTGGCGTCTTGCCAATAACGCACGGCCCAATCGATTTGGACATCTTCTGGCCACTCAATATAGGCATCGCGCAGTAGCGAAACCAAGTCATAGGTGATTGGGCCAATCACTGCGTCTTGAAAGTCCAACACACCGGGGTTGGCCTGGGCCATCACCATCAGATTTCGGCTGTGATAGTCCCGATGCACGATCACCGCCGGCTGCGCTAGACAGGCAGACAGAATGCGGTCGTAGACCTGCATCAGACCCTCGCGCTCGGAAGCAGACAGATCGATCGGCTTGTGTCGGCCCAGATACCACTCATCAAAGAGCCGCATTTCCTGCATTAATTTTTCGGCGCCGTAAGGGTTTAGTCCGCAAGCGGGGTTTCGTTCGGTGGGCAGTGATCCGGTTGCAAGGGGTGGAACCTTGGCGATGCTAAAGGCCTGCAGCTTTACTAGGGCCTGCCAGGCGTCTCGATACAGCCGGGTGCATTCGGCGGGCTTATCGCGGGACTCGGTCAGGGCCGCAAGATAGGTCTTTTGCCCCAGATCGCTGCACAGAAGAAACCCCTGTTGGCTGTCCGATGCCCAGATCTTGGGCACAGACAGGCCGGCCTGCTCAAATAAATGGTCGATGGCCACAAAGGGCCGGATGTCTTCTTTGTCAGGCGGGGCGTCCATCAGCACAACATGTCCGGCCTGGCCATGGATTTGGGCGTCGAACCGGAAATAGCGCCGAAATGAGGCATCGCTTGAGGCCGGCCGGCAGGACTGGGCCGAGATGGTCAGGCCAAGGGCCTGGAGTTCGGCACTGCGGTCTTCTAGCCAAGCCTTGGCCAGGTCGATTCGTGGGTCGGAATGGGTGTTTTGCGGTGAGGGCTGCATCATCGCTCCCTATAATAGAGCATGCGTTTTTCTGGGATCGTCACCCTGCGGGTGAGCAGCGCTGTGGCGCTCTTTATGGTGGGTTCAACACTCGGCCTTGGTCTGACCCTTGGGGCGGGCCCCGTTGTTGCTTCCCCCTTGATTGGTAGCTGCCCCAGGGCTGAGCTGTCTGTCGGCGATGTGCCTGGTTATGCGGCCCCGATTCGGCTGGCCCAGGCCGAGACGCCAAGCATTGCGCTTTCAGCCAATGTTCAAAGCCCCCTGGGCCTGAAGTTTGATCCGATCTTAAATCTTGAACCTGCCACGTCGGGCGACACGCCGGTCTATATTTTTGGCCGTGATATCTCGGGCCAGACCGACGATTGGGTGCAGTCCAATACCGATGCTGAATTTCGAAAGCTAGGCCTCTTTATCAAGGCCAAAGATATTCGGCACGACTTGGTGAAAGACATGCTGTTTGCCGAAGGGGACGTGAAGCTCTTTCGCGAAGGTGAGTTTTACGAGGGCCCCAAGCTTGAATTAAAACTTGGAACCACGCAGGGCTTTTTCAATGAAGTTGGTTATCAGCTGACCTCTACTGGGGGCCGTGGCACGGCCAAGCAGGCGGAATTTATTCAGCCAATGGAGACCAAGCTGACCCAGGCCACCTACACCACCTGCCCGCGCGATCGCCCTGCCTGGGAGTTGCGCATGGACGAAATGCTGGTGGATCAGATTCGTGAAGTGGGTGTCACAAAATCATCAACGCTGTATTGGGGTGGCCTGCCGATCCTGCCCTTTGGAGATGCATCGTTTTCAATTGGTGATCGGCGTAAGACCGGATTTCTGCCGCCTTCTTACCGCACATCGACCAAGCTTGGTTTTGAAATTGAGGCACCGTTTTATTGGAACCTGGCCCCCCACCACGACATGACGCTTTACCCGCGCTTGATCACCAAGCGCGGTGTTCAGCTTGGCACCGAGTTTCGTTTTCTTGAGCCCAGCAGCCTGGGCACGGTGGCCTACGAGGTGCTGCCCAACGATAGCGTGACCAAGACCAATCGGCAGTTTGGCTCGGTGACCACAACGTATCGGCCAACCAAAGATGTGGCCCTGGGGCTAAATATTCAGCGGGCGTCCGATGACAACTACTTTACCGACCTTGGTAATTCGCTGTTGTCTTCGGCCCAGCGGCTGCTACCCGGTGCGCTAACGCTGACCACCGCATCGCGTGGCTGGAATTTCCAGGCCGAGATTCAGGACTATCAGCTCTTGCAAGACACAGCATCCCCGCTGATCAAACCATATAGCTATGCGCCACGCCTGGCCGCTTCCAAAAACCATCGGGCAACGCCTGGCCGCGATGCCTTGCCGCTCGATTGGAATGTCAGCACCGAACTCACGTCGTATCAACACCCAACGCTGGCCGAGGGGGAACGTGCTGTCGCGTCAGGCTCGGTAGCCTGGCGGCATTTCCAACAGGGCTTTTACATCACTCCGAAAGTCGCGCTGCATGCAACCCATTACGAACATCGTAAAAACGGCAGCAGCACCGAAACGCAAAACAAGTATTTAACCAATCCTTCGGGCACGATTTATGCCAACAACGTGGGCACCACAACCGATTCCTACACACGGGTGTTGCCAACGTTTAGCACCGAGGTCAGCACCATTTTGGAGCGCTCTGTGTCGGTGGGTAAGCTGGCACTGGAGCAGACGCTTGAACCAAAAATTTCTTACATCTACACACCCTATAAAGACCAGTCGCGCTATCCCGTGTTTGACACGGGTTCGCCAAGCCTGAACTTTGCGCAGATTTTTTCGGAGTCTGCCTTTAACGGTCAAGACCGCGTTGCCGACTTAAACCAGATCACGGCGGGTGTCACCACGCGGTTTATTGAAGAGCGAAGTGGTGCAGAGCGTTTTCGCGCGTCGCTCGGCCAGCGCTTTTACTTAGACGACCAGCGGGTGACGCTACCTGGCGGAACCGTTCGTACTGATCGCAAATCCGATCTGCTCGGCCAGATCACCGCCAGGCCAATCAAAGATTGGGTCACCGATGCCCAGGCCCAGTACACACCATCCACATCTCGTTGGCAGAGTGTGTCGCTGGTCAATCGTTACAACCCGAAGCCTGCCAGCGCGGTGAGTGCCGCCTATCGTTTTGTGCGTGACTCCTCCAACACGATTGATTTGGCCTTTCAGTGGCCCGTTGCGAAACACTGGTATGCGGTCGGCCGTTACCAATACGCGCTGCGTAACCTTGGGGGCAATACCGAAAACCAGAACCCGGGTGTGGTCGAGGCCTTGGCTGGATTCGAGTACGACGGTGGCTGCTGGGTTGGCCGCTTTGTGGTCCAGCAGTACGCGGCCAGCGGTTCCGAGAAAAATACGGCCATCTTTTTTCAGCTGGAGTTAAACGGCATGGCCCGTGTCGGCACCAATCCCTTGGGGGCATTGACGCGTAATATCCCGAATTACCAGATGATTAACCAGATCACACCCCTGCCATCGAAATTTGATAATTTCCAGTAACCATTAGTTTTTTCACCTAAAGGCACCATGCGAAACGCTGTGACCCCATTAGTCCTTCTTCAATCCTGGCTCGCTGCGGCCGCCTTGGCCATGTCAGTTACCGTGTCGGCCCAGGTCGTAGCGCCATCGAGCAGTTCGGCCCAGGTCACGCCTCTTGGGGCCAGCGCCCAGGTCCGGCCGTTGGCGCCGCCCTCGGAAAGTCAGGGCTTCAAGGCACCCGCTTCACCGGTGCTTATTGATCGTGTTGTGGCGATTGTGAACCGCGAGGTGATCACCGCTAGCGAATTGGCCAGAAGAGAAAAGCAGTTTATTGCCAACCTGAAGCGCCAGAACATTACGCTGCCAAGCCCAGCGCTTTTAAGAGAGCAGGTCTTAGAGCGCATGATCAATGATCGGGCCATGCTGCAGATGGCCCGCGAGACTGGCATTCGGGTGGATGACATCACCTTGGATCGCAGCATTAACCGCATTGCAGATCAAAACGGCATGTCGGTTTCGGGCCTGCGTAATCAGCTTGAGTCCGAAGGCATTTCATTTGCTGCCTTTCGCCAAGACATACGTGAAGAAATTATTCTGACCCGTCTGCGTGAGCGGGAGGTCGACAATCGTTTGCAGATCAGTGACAGCGAGGTCGACACCTTTTTGGCGGCGCAGGGCCAGTCGATTCAGCGGGTTGAAGAATTAAAGGTGGCACAAATTCTGGTGCGGGTCGCAGAGAACGCCAGCAAAGACGAATTAGCGGCGGCCCAAGCCAAAGTAAAACGGATTGAAGAGGCCCTGCGCGATCCCAAGGCATTTGCCGCAACGGCAAAAGAGTTTTCTGATTCGCCCGACCGTGATCAGGGTGGCAGCCTGGGCTGGCGCCCGCCCGATCGCCTGCCCACACTTTTTCTGGATGCGGTTTCCGGCTTAAAGCCGGGGCAAATCAGCAAGACGGTACGTAGTGCCAATGGTTTTCACATCCTTCAGTTAGAAGATCGCCGCTCTACCTTGCGCACGCAGGAAGTTGCCGTCCACCGGGCCCGCCACATACTGGTGCGGGTTGATGCACAGGTCAGTGAAGAGGTGGCCCGCCGTCGCATTCTGGATATCCGCCGCCGAATTGAATTGGGCAGTGACTTTGCGCAGATGGCCCGCGATTTCTCACAAGACTTAGGTTCTGCACAAAAGGGCGGCGAACTCGATTGGGCCTACCCCGGTGACCTTGTGCCAGAGTTTGAGCGGGCCATGTTTGGCCTGCAGCCTGGCCAGATGAGTGACCCGGTGCGTTCAGTCTTCGGTGTGCATCTGATTCAACTACTCGAGCGTAAACGTGAACCATTAACAGAAGACCGTCTGCGTACAGCGGCACGCATGGTGTTACGTGACCAGAAACTTGCAGAGGCCGTGTCCGAGTGGACTCGCGAAGTGCGTGCCAATGCGTATGTTGAAATCAAGCGCGACGAACTCTGACGAATCAGCCGCGCCTGCCCATCAGGCGCGGAAGCGGTTCGGCCAGAATTTTCTTCACAATGCTGGGCTAATCGCCAAAATCATTGATCACATCCAGCCCAAGGCTGGCGACCGGCTCGTTGAAATTGGTCCCGGCCAGGCCGCGCTTACTGCACCGCTCATTGCCAAGGCGGGCCATGTCCATGCCATTGAAATTGATCGTGATTTGGTGGCGCTTTTACGGTCTCGGTTTACCGAGTCGGAGTTAACACTACAAATGCAGGATGTCCTGCGGGTTGATTTTCATGCGCTGGCGCGTGAACTTGGTGGCCCGCTTCGCATCGTGGGGAATCTGCCTTACAACATCTCCAGCCCGATTCTTTTTCATTTGTTGGAATCGGCCGATGTAATTGAAGATCAACATGTCATGCTGCAAAAGGAAGTGGTCGACCGCATGGCGGCCGACTGTGGCTCGAAGATCTATGGCCGCTTAAGTGTCATGTTGCAGGCCCGGTATCGCATGCAGCGGTGCCTGTTGGTGCCCCCCGGGGCTTTTCAGCCTGCCCCGAAAGTTGATTCGGCAGTGATTCGCATGGTGCCATTACCGGCGGACCAGGTGGCGGTGCAGGATTGGGTAATTTTTGGCGCGGTGGTGGCCATGGCCTTTTCTCAGCGCCGCAAGATGTTGCGCAATACGCTGGCAGCCTATGGGGATGCTATCGATTGGGACGCGTTGGGCATTTTGCCCACCCAGCGTGCTGAGGAAGTGCCGGTTACGAAATTTATTGCGCTGGCCAACAGCCTGACAGAGTAATGATTGTTCTTTGGCTGTGTCGCCGGCTGACACCCCGCTGATCAGCGGGTGGGCCTAAAACGTTGGCAGCGTATCTAGCCGTGTCTTGCGCAGGATCTCTTTGGCCTCTTGGTAATTTGGCAGAATTACCGCGACTTCATCCCAGAAGCTTGGGCCATGGTCCATGGTGTAGGTGTGGGCCAGCTCATGGGCAATCACATAGTCGATGACTTCTTGGCCAAAATGAATCAGCCGCCAGTTGAGTCGAATATGGCCGTCTTCTGTGCAGCTGCCCCAGCGGCCACGGGCATTGCTAAGACTAAATTTTGAGTAGCAACGATTCGACTGCCGGCTAATGGTCTGAAGCCGTGCGGCAAAAAGCCGTTTGGCCTGATGCTGCAGCCAGGCATGCACGGTGTCACGGACCTGCTCGAGAGACGCTTCGGTGGGCAGGGCAAGCTGAAGCTCGCGGCGAAAATCATCCCACTGAGTCTGACGGTTGGTGGGGCAGAGCAGCAGTGTCATGGGCTTGCCCAGATATTGCATGGTTGCGCCATGAATCCATTGCTGCTCGGGCAAAAGACGGTGTTGTTCGCTTTGATACCACTCGGTAAGCCGCGCAAGCAGCCACTTTGATTTTTCCTGCAGGATGTATTCGATATCGCTGATGGGAACCCATTTCGGCGCGTTGACCTGAATCATGCCCTGGCCAATCGACATGCCGACGGTTTTGCGCCGCGTTCGTTTGAGTAGCCACGGCACCGGCTGCCCCTGCAGTGCAACAGTACGGTGTTTTTTCTGTGGTGCGGCTCGAGAAGAGTTGGGCTGGCCAGCGTCTTTGGGATTGCGATCAGACGATGAAGAAGAGGGAGTGCCGGATTTTCCGGTAGTAGGAGATGCTGAGTCGCCTATTCCAAAAGGCAAGAGAAACTGCTCAAGCAGCGTCATTCATGTCCTTTCCGGGTTCGGTTGGGGCTAATTCTTGTCATCTCTTTTTGGATCCAATCCTCTACCTTGGCCATCAGGGTAGACGCATCTTCGTTTTCAGGCAAGAGGGCCGGGCCGATGGAAACGGTAATTAGTCCCGGTTTTTTGATAAAAGATTTCCTGGGCCAGACATCCCCGGAGTTCATGGCGATCGGCACCACCGGTACATTGGCGGCAACAGCAAGTCGCGTGCCGCCCGTTTTGAAACGAAGATGACGGCCCGGCTGCACACGGGTGCCCTCTGGAAAGAACACTATCCACCGGTTCTGTTGGTGCAAGACATCGTTACCTTTTGTCAGAATTTCCTGAAAGGCGGATGCGCCTTTGCTGCGATTAATCGCAATCATGCGCAGCAACGCAATACTCCAGCCAAAAAATGGTATCCACAAGAGTTCACGTTTAAATACGAAGCAGAGTGGCCGCGCAAAATAGCTGGGATAAAACATGGTTTCCCATGCCGATTCGTGCTTTGACAGCAAGATCGCCGGGCCGTCAGGCAGGTGCTCCAGGCCGGTCACTTTGTAGCGAATGCCCAGCAATACCCGGGCCGCCCAGATGCACATGGCAGACCAGCGCATCGCAAAGTAATAGCGCGGACCATAGGGCAGAAATGGGCCAATCACCACAAACAAAATGGCCCAGATACAAAGCGAGACAATTTGGAAAATTGAAAAAGCGGTAGCGCGAAGAATCAGCATTGGGTCCTGCTGGGAAGTATTAACAAAATGTGTGTTTGCCTTAGGTGGGCCGACGGTGTCCGTCGTGCTCCAGGAGTTGTTCGACGACAGCGTACAAATCATCTGCGACTGTCGTGCCAGGGGGCAGGGCCTTGGCGGAATCTTGTTGGGCAGCGGCAAGTGCTTTCTTGCCCTTGCCGGTTTTGACCAAAAAGGGCCTGCATTGCATGGCGTGGGCGGCCTGCAGGTCACGCAGGGAATCTCCCACTACTGGCACATCGGCAAGTGCTTTACCAAATCGGGTTGAAATATCTTCAAACAACCCGGTTCCCGGTTTGCGGCAGTTGCAGCCGCTATTGGGGGCGTGTGGGCAAAAGAAAATGCCATCGATTCGGCCGCCGGCCTCGGACACGGCATCCATCATTTTGCTGTGAATATCATGCAGCGTGTTGATATCGAATAGGCCGCGCTCAATGCCGGATTGGTTGGTGGCAACTGCGATGGACCAGCCGGCATGCGTGAGTCGTGCAATGGCTTCTAAGCTGCGATCAAGGGGCAGCCATTCATCGGGGGATTTGATGTAATCGTCGCTGTCATGATTGATGACACCGTCGCGGTCCAGAATAATCAGTCGTAACATGATCAAGCGGCCAGTCGCGACAGGTCGCCCACTTGGTTCATGGCCTGATGCAATTGATGCAACAACGCCAGCCGGTTGGCACGCAGCTGTGGATCGTCTGCGTTGACCATCACCGTGTCGAAAAAGGCGTCAACGGGTGCTTTCAGGGCAGCCATGGCCGACAGCCCTTCGGCATAACGGCCTTGGGCAACAGCTGCTGCTGCGATAGGCGCGATTTTTTCTAATGTCTGCGCCAAAGCCTGCTCGGCGGGCTCGGTGAGCAGTTCTACCTGGATGGCCCCGTGGCTGCTCTCCGATTTTTTCAAGATATTGCCAATCCGTTTGTTGGCCGAGCACAGCGAAGCCGCTTCTGGCAGGTTTAAAAATTCTTTGAGCGCATCAAGTCGCGATAGAATCTGGTCAAGCTGATGGGGGCACTGGGCAATCACGGCCTCGATCAATTCAATGCTGTAATTTTTTTCTTTTAACCAGGCCCGCAGCCGATCGTGCACAAAGGCCTCGATTGCTGCCAGATCAGGGGCCACGGTGCTGATGCCAGCAAAGCAGGCCGCCGTATCGGCTAACAGCTGATTGAGTGGTGCATTGATTTTGTGTTCAATCAGGATGCGAATCACACCCAGGGCATGGCGGCGCAGGGCAAATGGGTCTTTATCGCCCGTGGGGGCTAAGCCGATGCCCCAGATGCCAACCAGGGTTTCAAGTTTGTCGGCCAGGGCCAGTGCGCAGCCGGTTGGGTTGGCGGGCAGACTGTCACCCGAATAGCGTGGGTGATAGTGGGCCTCGATGGCCTGGGCTACATCTTCGTTTTCTTGGTCATGCCGGGCGTAGTAAGTGCCAATCACACCCTGCAATTCAGGAAACTCCCCCACCATGTCGGTGAGCAAATCGGCCTTGGCCAGCATGGCGGCCCGCTCAGCATGGGCTGGGTCGGCACCCAACAATGGTGCCCACTGTTTGGCAAGCCGGGCCAGCCGATCGATGCGTTGGCGTTGATTGCCAATTTTGTTGTGATACACAACCGATGCCAGGCCATCGATCCGGGACGCCAATGTCTTTTTACGATCTTGATCGAAAAAGAATTTCGCATCCGACAGTCGGGCCCGCAGCACACGCTCGTTGCCAGACACAACCACTGTCGGGTCTTTGGACTCGATGTTGCTGACCAATAAAAAGCGATTGATCAGTTTTCCGTGTTGATTGGTTAGTGCAAAATATTTTTGATTCTGCTGCATGGTCAGAATCAGACACTCTTGCGGCACAGACAAAAACTCGGCTTCAAACTGACCCTGTAGCACCACGGGCCACTCCACAAGGCTGGTGACTTCTTCTAAAAGTGCTTCGGGCATGATCGCGATATCAGGGGCCGCCTTGGCCTGCAGTGCTTTGGCAATCTGTGACTGGCGCTCTGCAAAGGAGGCAATGACTCTGCCTTTTTCTTTTAGCGTTTGGTCGTATTGGTCAGCATGGCCGATGGTGATCGGCGCGCTGCAGTGAAACCGGTGGCCCTGAGTTGTGTTGCCCGCTGTTAAGCCAAGCACGCTGATGGGCAGAATGGCCGCACCGTGCAGGGCGAGTAACCGGTGTGCTGGGCGAACAAACTTCACGGTGTCACCATTGGCCCGCTGATAGGTCATGACCTTGGGGATGGGCAGCTTTGCAATGGCTTCTTCCAAGGCAGCCTGCGCCGCATCTTGTAATCGTGCGCCGGGGGCGGTGAATCGGTAGATCAGTTGTTCTTGTTTGCCGTCGTGGACCCGCTCTAAATCAGCAAGCTGGATTTGGTCGCCCAAGGTCACACCAAGCGAGGCAAGTTTTTTAATGAGTGGTGGCGTGGGCTGGCCGGACGCATCCAGGGCAATCGAGACCGGCAGAAGTTTTTCCTGGCGTTCCCGGTTAGGGGCCTGTGCGTGGACTTCCTGAATGTGGACTGCCAAGCGCCTGGGGCTGGCATAGCTGGTTGTGGTGACGCCAGGCGCACACAGCGCTTCTTTAACGAGCCGCTCAACAATGCTGTTGGCAAAGGCGTCCCCAAGCCGCTTGAGTGCCTTTGGCGGCAACTCTTCGGTGAGAAGTTCAATTAACAAAGGGGCGTTGTTGGAAGCGCTCATCTCGGGCGTGATCTTTCGAAAAACTCTTTGGCGTGGTGTCGGTGGTGTGCGGGGTGTTGATTAGGATTGGTGCAGCATTGGAAAGCCAAGCTTTTCGCGTGACGCCACATAGGCCTGCGCCACCGCACGCGACAGGTTGCGAATCCGCCCAATGTACTGGGCCCGTTCTGTTACCGAAATGGCGCCACGGGCATCAAGCAGGTTAAAGGTGTGGGCTGCTTTTAGAATCTGTTCGTAAGCGGGCAGGGCCAGACCCGCATCGAGCAGGCGCTTGGCATCAGCTTCGTGTTCGCCAAACCGTGTAAAGAGCACGGGCACATTGCTGTGTTCAAAGTTGTAAGTGGATTGCTCCACTTCGTTTTGGTGATACACATCGCCATACGTGAGTTTTCTGGCCTGCCCGTTTTCTTCCCACTCTGTCCAGGTAAGATCGAATACGTTTTCGACACCCTGTAAGTACATGGCCAGGCGTTCAATGCCGTAAGTGATCTCGCCAGTAATCGGTGCGCAGTCAATACCTCCGACTTGCTGGAAGTAAGTAAATTGCGTGACTTCCATGCCATTGAGCCAGACTTCCCAGCCCAGCCCCCAGGCGCCCAGTGTTGGGTTTTCCCAGTCGTCTTCCACAAAACGAATGTCATTGACCTCGGGGTCAATCCCAAGTGCCCGCAACGAGCCAAGATACAACTCAAGAATATTTTCAGGCGATGGCTTGAGCACCACTTGGAATTGGTAGTAGTGCTGTAAGCGATTTGGGTTTTCACCGTAGCGGCCATCTTTTGGCCGGCGCGATGGCTGGACATAGGCAGCACGCCAATGCTCAGGGCCAAGGGCCCGCAAAAAGGTGGCGGTATGGGAAGTGCCGGCACCGACTTCCAGATCAATTGGCTGCAGCAGGGCGCAGCCTTGCGCATCCCAGTACTGCTGCAGGGTCAAAATGATTTTTTGAAAACTTTGCATAGCCCGCATTTTAGCCCTTGCGCGGGGCCTAACCGGGCAGCAGCAAGGCCTTATGGGCGGTTTTTGTGGGCGGCGGACTTGCGTCGGGTAAAAATTGCCAGCGCAATCATGGCCCAGGAGATGGCCAGAATCACCCAGTTGCCCCAGCGGGCATACGGCGTGGTGCCCTGCATGCCTTGGACTTGTGAGACCAGCAGGCCAGGCTCCCCGAAGGGCAGTCGGTCCAGCAATCGCCCGCGATGGTCAATGGTGGCGGTCGCCCCGGTATTGGTTGCGCGAATGGAGGGCCGGCCCGTTTCAATAGAACGCATGCGGGCAATGGTCAGGTGCTGATTTAAAGCAATGGTGTTACCGAACCAGGCCAGATTGCTCACATTGAGCAAAATGCTTGGCTGCTGTTCTGCAGGCCGGTTGGGCGACAGGACCCGAATCAGCTCTTCACCAAACAAGTCTTCAAAGCAGATGTTCACCGCAATACGCTGGTCACGCACACCGATTGGCATTTGCACCGGCGCACCGCGTTGAAAGTCGCCCAGGGGCATTTGCATTTGATCAACAAACCATCGAAACCCAAACGGAATGAATTCCCCAAAAGGAACCAGGTGGTATTTGTCGTAGCGGGCGCTGAATTGATGACTTGGGCTTTGCTCGTCAATGGCAATCAGGCTGTTGCGATAGCCATCGCTGTCCCGAAGGGGTAGCCCCAGCATTACGGTGGCGCCGGATTGCTGGGCAAGCCGATGAAAAAGATCCTTGGTCTCAGGGGTGGTGATGTCCCACGGCCGAACCATTGCTGTTTCGGGGAAGACAATGAGGTGGGGGCCACCTGGAACAGCTGCTGCTCTGGCAAGCTCAAGGTGTGTGGTGATCGCCTGCGCTTCGCGGGCCGGATCGAACTTCATGGATTGGGGGATTGCACCCTGCACCAAGGCAACACGCAGCGGGCGGCCTGTGGGCGTGGTGAATTCTTGAAATTGCAGAGCCCACCCAAGTGTAATGAACGCCACCAAGACACCAAATGAGCGCCAGCTTCGGTGTTTTAGGCATTGATAGAGCAGCACCAGACAGGCCATCAGCACAAAGCCCACGCCATAAACACCAATGACTGGTGCATAGCCCGACAGGGGGGTGTCAATGCCAAAGTAGCCAATCGACAGCCAAGGAAAACCGGTAAAGATTGTGCCCCGAAGCCATTCGGCCGCAGTGACCACGCTGGCAATGACCAATGGTGTGGTGAGTTTTCGGCTGTCTAATTGGAGCCATCGACAGGCGACAAAGGCGGCAACGGCATAGGCAGCGACATAGGCGGCGAGTAAGACTGTCGCTAGTGCTGAGAGCCATGCGGGCATCAGGCCGTAGACATGCAGGCTGATGTAAATCCAGTGCAGCCCGGCGGTGTAGGCCACCAAGGCAAGCAGTGCGAAAAACCAAACCGGATTCAGGCGCAAGGTCTGAACTGGGCTATGCCGACTCGGTGTCGGTGACCGGGGTCTTCTCGACAATCAAGACATGGACCTGTCGGGCATCTGCCCGCTGGATTTCGAATCGCAGGCCTGAATGTTCGATCTTTTCGCCACGGTGTGGCACACGGCCAAATAAGTCGGTGACAAAGCCGCCAATGGTGTCAACCTGTTCATCTTCGAGTTCTGTTTGGAAGGCCTGGTTGAATTGCTCAAGTGGCGTGAGCGCGCGGACACGAAAACGGCCTGGCTGACGGGGCATGGCCACGATGTTGTCGTCATCTTCTTCAATGTCGTGTTCGTCTTCAATGTCGCCCACAATCTGTTCGAGCACATCTTCAATGGTGATCATGCCGGCGACACCGCCGTATTCGTCGACCACAATCGCAATGTGATTTCGGTTTACCCGAAAATCGCGCAGCATCACGTTTAAGCGTTTGGATTCTGGAACAAACACTGCGGGCCGCAGCATGCCCCGCAAGTCGTCGTCGTGCTGGGCCAGGCAGCGCAGCAGGTCTTTGGCCAGCAACACACCAATGATGTTGTCGCGTTTGCCCTCGATCACAGGGAAACGGGAGTGGGCTGTTTTGACCACAAGTTCCAGGATTTTTTCGATCGGATCTTCGATATCGATCACATCCATTTGTGATCGCGGAATCATTAGGTCGCGGACCTGCATGTCCGCCACCTGCATAACGCCTTCCATCATAGAGACGGCGTCTGCGTCGATGACCGAATGCTCTTGGGCCTCGCGCAGTTGCTCGATCAGATCTTCTTTGTCATCGGGCCGTCCAAGCAGACGGGCGATTAGGCGTTCGAATTGTGTTTTTAATTTCGATGGCCCGTTACCGGGGTAGGGGTCACTCATGCATCAAGGAGCGAGTTGAAAGGACCCTTATGTTGCCACAAGCCTGCAAGGTTTTGGCCTGGGAATAGCACCGATTTATGTGGAATACGGGTCAGGAATGCGAAAGCGACGCAAAAGCGCCACTTCGAGCGTCTCCATTTGTTCGGCGTCTCGGTCATTCATGTGGTCCAGCCCGCAGGCGTGAAGGCTGCCATGAATCAGAAGATGGGCTGCATGATGGTCCAGGCGTTTGGCCTGAGTCCGCGCCTCTTTGGCCACCACGGGCTGGCAGATCACCAGATCTGCGTGCACGTTTGGCGGCAACGTGTAATTAAAAGTTAATACATTGGTGGCGTAGTCTTTTTTTCGATAGGCGGCATTGAGCTGTCGGCCTTCCGCTTCACCAACAATCATGACAGTCAGTTCTGCGCTGACACAGCGGTTGGCAAGTGCCGCAAGGATCATGCGCCGCATGCGGGGTGTTGAGAGCGGCCAATGCGCGGTTTTTGCCCCTTTGCTAAATTGCACCGACAGACGAAGCGCTGGCACTGCGGGGAAGCGTGGCGCAGCAGGGTTTTGTCTGCCGACCATTTAAACGGCTTCGCCCCGCAAGGAGTGCGGATAGACCTGCGTGATGCGCACAGGAATCAACTGCCCAATTAATCTTGGGTGACCCTGGAAATTGACCACCCGATTGTTTTCGGTTCGGCCCTGCAACTCTTCTGGGTTTTTTCGCGACGGGCCTTCGACCAAAATTTTGGTGACGGTATTGAGCATCGACTGGCTGATCGACATGGCATGGGCTTCAATCGTGGCCTGTAATTCTTGTAGGCGTTTGAGTTTTAGTTCGCGTGGCGTGTCATCGCTTAAGTCGGATGCGGGTGTTCCAGGCCGCGGGCTGTAGATAAAACTAAAGGATGTATCGAAGCCAACCTGGTTCACCAACTGCATGGTGGCCTGGAAGTCTGCTTCGGTTTCGCCAGGAAAGCCCACGATAATGTCGGTGGATAGCGAAATATCGGGCCTGGCGATCTTTAAGCGCCGAATAATCGATTTGTATTCCAGTGCCGTGTAGTTGCGCTTCATTGCCGCCAAGATACGATCTGAGCCGGATTGAAAGGGCAGATGGACATGGCTGACTAGCTTGGGCAGTCGCGTATAGGCATCGATCAGGCGCTGGGTAAATTCCTGGGGGTGTGATGTGGTGTAACGAATACGGTAGATTCCATCGAGCCCACTAATCATTTCCAAAAGGGTGACGAAGTCTGCCTTTTCGGCATTGGGGTCGTGCTTATCGAGTGAGCCCAGATAGGCGTTCACGTTTTGACCTAGCAGGGTGACTTCGCGCACGCCTTTTTCGGTGAGCTCAATAATTTCCGCCATGACATCTTCGAGTGGTCGCGAGACCTCGGTGCCACGGGTGTAGGGCACCACACAGAAACTGCAGTACTTGCTGCAACCCTCCATGATCGAGACAAAGGCGGTTGGCCCTTCGACACGTGCTGGCGGTAAGTGATCAAACTTCTCGATTTCAGGGAAACGAATATCAACCTGGGGCTTGCGGGTCAGGCGCCTGGCCTTGATTAATTCGGGCAGCCGGTGCAGGGTCTGTGGCCCGAACACCACGTCGACATAGGGCGCACGTTGCACGATGGCGTCGCCTTCTTGGGAGGCAACACAGCCGCCCACGCCAATAATCAAATCAGGTTTGAGTTCTTTGAGTTCTCGCGCACGGCCAAGATCAGAAAAGACTTTGGCCTGGGCCTTTTCCCGCACCGAGCAGGTGTTAAACAAAATAATGTCGGCATCTTCTGCGGAATTGGTGGGCTCGACGCCCTCGGCAGCGTTCAAGATGTCGACCATCTTGTCGGAGTCGTATTCGTTCATCTGGCAGCCAAAGGTGCGCACGAATACTTTTTTGGGGGCGGATTTTGTGGTGGTGTCGGTCATCTGATTTTCGTCGTGCCAGGGGTTGAACTGGAGGACGCAGGCCCGATTTTGCCTCATGATCACGCTCTATGCGAAAGCAAAGCCACGAAACGCGATTAGTGTCACCCCCGTCAGGGCCACCGCCAGAACCGAAGGGCGGCAATGGTCTTGGTGCGTCCCTGGCCGACGGGGTCACCCGAAAAGAGGTCTTTGCCTGGGCAAGCCTGGATTTTGCGAATTCTGGCTACACCACCGTGGTCTTGACCGCGGTATTCAACGCCTATTTTGTGGCGACCGTGATGGCGGATGATCACGCGGCCACCCTGGTGTGGACCACGATTCTGGCAGTCAGTTATCTCTTGGTCATGGTGACTGCGCCGCTCATTGGCGCCTATGCGGACCTGCGTGCCCGAAAGAAAATGTTTTTGACTTGGGCCACAGTCGGCTGCGTGATTGCGACCGCTCTGCTGGCGAGCGTTGGGCCCGGCATGTGGTGGTGGGCGGCCCTGCTCTTGGTGGTGTCGAATCTTTGTTATGCCACCCACCAAGATATGACGGCTGCGTTTTTGCCGGAAATCGCTCGGCCGCAGGCGCTTGGCCGGGTATCGGGTTATGGCTGGGCCTGGGGCTATCTGGGCGGGTTGGTGGCACTCGGTCTGTCATTGATTTGGGTTGCTGTGGCCCGCGCTTATGACATGAGTGGGCAGACCCTGATGGGGGGCACGATGCTGGCCACCGCAGCACTATTTTTAATCGTGGGCTGGCCAGCCCTGCGGGTGGTCCGCGACCGGGCCATTGCCCTGCCGCACACCGAACAATGGACTGTCCAGCAGTGGATATCGGCCAGTTGGGGCCGGCTGATCGAGACTTGGCAGGCATCAAAGCATCAGCCTGATTTGCGTAGGTTCTTAATCTGCGTGGTGGTCTATCACGCTGGTGTTCAGACTGTGATCACGCTTGCCGCTGTCTATGCCCAGCAGGTGATGGGTTTTTCCATGACCCAGACCATTTTTCTGATTCTGATTGTCAACATCACTGCAGCGATCGGCGCGTGGATATTTGGTTTTTTTCAAGATCGGCTCGGCCATACCAAGGGTCTTGCAGCGGCGCTTTTGTCTTGGTTGGCAATGGTTGTGGTAGCCTGGCAGGCCACCACAGTGGAGATGTTTTGGGTGGCTGCAAACTTTGCGGGGCTTGCCATGGGTGCCTCACAAAGCGGTGCGCGTGCGGCCATGGCGTATTTGGCCAAGCCCGGCCGCGAGGCAGAGACCTTTGGGCTCTGGGGTGTGGCCGTGAATTTATCGGCCATTTTGGGGCCACTGAGTTATGGCCTGGTGACCTGGCTTACCGGCAATGCCCATCGAATTGCCATGCTGACAACAGGTCTGTTTTTCTTGCTTGGTTTGGTGCTTTTATTTCGTGTGGATTTTGCGCGTGGCCGGCGGGATGCGTTGTCGGCCAACGGGGACTCTGGCTCAACAGAAATTGTTTAGCCGCTCGTTGGTTCGGCGTAAAAAAACTATTTCATTAGTTGCTTACTTAGCGCAATAGAAATTGTTTGATCGCTGGCCAGTGTTGATCAAAGTCTGTGAGGCCGTGATCAGAGCCCTCAATGATGTGGTGGCGTGCGCCCGGGTAGCGGGCCACCATTTCATTCCAGTCCAATAGCTCATCGCCTTTGGCGGCAACCAAAAGATAGCGCTCTGGCTGTGAGATCCCCACTTCAAGTGCTTTCAGGTCGTGAATATATTCCTGGCGAAAATGCAGTACTTCCTGGCTATGCCAGGCCGGTAAGTCGCCAACATAGGGGGCCAGATCCCGGGCCGGCCATGGGGCTGGGTTAAGAAGCGCCGCTTTAAATTCGCTACGCTGTGGGTGTTGCTCCATGACTGCGCTGGCATAAAAACCGCCTAATGAGCTGCCAATCAGCCGTATCGCATGTCCTGCATTTAGCCGCTGTTCGATTTCAGTATTGATCTGCGCCATCGCCGTTAAGGGGGCGATGTCCAGCGCAGGGCAGCAGTAATCAACCTGATCGCGGGCCAAGTCTTGGCCGATCAAGACAGCCTTGGACGACTGGGGAGAGCTGCGAAACCCATGCAGGTAGAGAACGCTGATTGTTTTCAATTTCTATTTACACTGTCGGCTATTGGTGATCAGCAATCTTACTTGAGAAGGATAAAGTCAATGAGCACTCCCCAATCAACCACATCCTTAGCGGGTCGCAGCCCAGGCGTTGCCTTGGTAACGGGTGCGGGAAGCGGCATTGGCCGTGGTGTGGCCCGAAAACTCTTAACGCTCGGTTGGCAGGTGGCGCTCATGGGCCGTCGCCAGGGACCGCTTGCGGAAACCGCAGAGGGCTTTCAGGACCGTGCCTTGGTCCTGATGGGGGATGTCGCAGATGAACAAGATGTTGACCGCGTGTTTGCAGAAATCGTGGGCCGTTGGTCACGGCTTGATTTGTTATTCAATAACGCCGGCATTTTTCCGCCGGGTCAGTTGATTGATGAGTTGTCTGTTGAAAATTGGCGGGCCTCGGTCGACGTGAATTTAACCGGCGCTTTTTTATGTGCCCGCGCTGCCTTTGGTCAGATGCGCCGACAATCACCGCAGGGCGGCAGAATTATCAACAATGGTTCTATTTCGGCCCATGCACCACGTCCACAGTCGGTGGGGTATACCGCGACCAAGCACGCCATTACCGGCTTGACCAAGTCCTTATCGCTCGATGGGCGGCCCTTTGATATTGCATGTGGCCAGATTGATATTGGCAATGCAGCTTCTGAAATGACCACTGGCTTTGGCGCAGGCGCGCTTCAGGCCAACGGATCCCGCATGGCGGAACCGCGCATGGAGATCTCAGACGTGGCCGATGCCGTGGCCTATATGGCGGGCTTGCCGTTAAACGCAAACGTGCAGTTCATGACCGTGATGGCCACCAAGATGCCGTTTGTTGGTCGCGGTTAGGGCGCAACGACTTCAGCTGTTTTCTCGTCTGGCAAGGCAGTGGTGTGTGCCGGTTTGGCCAGATGTCTCACCTGCTGTTGAATGATCTGCGTTGCATGGGCAATTGAATGAAGTGCCGCCTGTTCGCTTTGGGTCAGGTTGGGACTCGTCTGCAAGAGACTAGCGTGTCCGGAAATGATGGCCAGCTGATTGTAAATGTCGTGGGCGAGACGACGCGGATCAGTCACGTGAGATGGCATTCGACAAGCGATAAGAAAGGTCTAAAAGAAGGCCTTTATTGTCGCCGATTTAAAACATGTTGAAGGGGCCGGCTGGTTGGCAGATAAGTTTGACTTCAGCAGCGTTGGCGGTACTGGCAACTGGGCGGCATTGCAGGCTTGTGCGATTCGCGGCCTGGCCGGTCAGCGGTAACTGGTCGCTGGACTGCAGATCCACATAGCCATCGGGCGTGACAAAGACAGGGCGATCAAAGCGATCTTTTAAAGTTAGGCCTTCGGGCAAGGCGTCATTGTTTGGTGTGGATATGCGCCATGCTTTGGCCGCAGACCACAGCCCACGGTAGTCCACAAGATAGGCGCGGTTGGCAGCCAACGGAATGCGAACCCGCCCCGTGGCCAGGTGGACACCAAAGGGCATTGATTTCGCATCAATGGTGTAACTGCTGTCGGTCCAAGGAGGCGCCTTTCGGAAAATGACCCTGCCGTCTTGGCCGGTTGTTTGCTGGTCACGGCCAGAGTGGCGCACGCGGATGGATGGCAGGCCCAGGTTTTGGATCACCAGGTTGTCGTCTCCCGCAGGGGTGAATAAAACGCCTTCTTGTGTCCACCAGAGTCGGGTGCTGGCGGACCAGTTACTGCGATCAGATTGGCTGTTGGCGTGCAGTGATGCATCACCAAAGGGGCTGGCGTAACGCAGGAATGCATCGGACTTTGGCCGTTGGTCTTGAGTGTGGGCGAAATTGATTTGTGGGCCATACAGGCTGCCGCTTCCGTAATTCGCCTGCAGGGTGAGTTGCTGCTGATTGTTTTTGCCCGACTCAGACGATCTTAGATTGGCGTAGCTGCTCACCGATGTCTTGTGGCTTGAAAAATAAAATGTCAGTCCCACAAAGCCCGACCAAACTGATGCCGAGCCATCGGTCTGCTGGTGGCGAATCTGGGTCTGCAGGCTGGCCTGGGGTGTGAGTCGAACGGTTAGCGACATTGTTTTGGCCGATTGGCGGCTACCCCCGTCTGTGTCTGATTGGGCAAATTGCACTGCGCCGTTTGCCCGCGCATGAAGAGCGCCGGTCAGACCAAGAAAGGCGGTGCGTTGGCGTTGTTGTTGATCGCCATGGGGTGTGGTGTGGCTTGCACTGGCAATGATGTTGATACCGCGTTGGACCGAGGTTCTTGCCTCGGTAAACCATGTGGCTTGGCATTGGTTCGTTTGGTTTGTTGGGCAGGTCTGACCAATGGCCAGGGTGCCAATAAGGCTTGGTATTGCCCGTGAATTGATTTCCAGAATTTCGTTGTGCTGGTTGGCATCACGATGCAAATAGATGCCGCCGGTGAAGTTTTGATTCAAGCCGTAACGGACCCTTGCGGAGTGGGTGGGCTGTTGGCCAAGGCCGCCTTGGGTCTGCCGCATCTTGCCGGAAAACACCTCCCATTCGGTCTGTCCGGCCGATAGCAGTCGGCGGTCCGCAGACCAGGGCAGGGTAACGGACTGGGTGATGCCATTGATGTCCACCAGCCGCGCTTCCAAAAAACCAGGCAGCGTACTCGCCCCAAACCCCTGGATTTGATAGTTGCCGGGCGCAAGAATTTCGCTGGCATAGACCGGCACGCCATTGCGATCGAAAAACTGTACCCGCGACGGGCTGGCAATCGAAAGAGAGGCCTCGGCTTTGCCATCGCCCCGAAGTGGCGCGGCGCGATTGGTCAGTAACAGGCCACGATATTCGCCAAAGCGTTGTTCCGGGCCAGACTCGGTACGAAAATCTCCAACGCGAATTTGCGCGCCATTTACAAAAAAGTATTCGGCAGTGGTGCGGCCAATCGAGGCACTTTTTTCTGGTCGCTGATGGAGTGATTGCAAAGACCAGGGGCCATGGGTGATGGCGGCCCCAAGGCCGTTGAGTCCAGAGCCCAGAAATACATCAACGGCTGCAGCGGGGATAGCGCGTGTTGCAGGTTGGCTCGCGTACTCAGGGTGTTGGGATAAAAGATTTGCATCGTGCAGCAGGGCAATGCTGACCTGGCTTGAGGGTTCCCCGAGCGACAAGGTTTTTTTCGCAAGGTGGTGCTGTGGCAGTTTGATGCGCAGCAGGCCCTCGGCGGGGTGGAAGCTGCAGTGTTTGGGTTCGGTTCGCCATTTGTCACCTTGGCTGATTGCCTTGCGATACTTTGGTGCCAAATGTTTGGCAATCACGCGGGCCTCAACCACGCAGTCGCGGTCGGTGAGTTGGGCGCCCGCGCCACGCGAAATCAAGGCGCCGTTTAACTCAATCGCGGCCAGCAGCCATGCGGCCTCTAGCATGGCGTTACTGGATGACTATGCCGCGCGGAATCAGTGGGTCCTGGCTTGAGCGGTAAATGGGCAGGCTGAAACGGAAGCGAAAGTTCACGCCTTTGCCAGAAGGCTGGTCGTCGGGGATTTGTTCGATCAGCAGTCGATAGTGCCGAGAGCGATCAGTCACTCTTGCCCGGATAACCTGCCGGCCGGAACCCGCCAGGGAGAAAAAGCGTGGCGAGATCTCGACCTCTGGTGTGTTGGTCGTGTTCGTGGTGATCGAGACCGGCATGGCACCTGCTGCAGTAGTCTCAGGCTGGGTTGGGTCCCAGGGGATGACCCGAACCGACCAACGGGACGATGATGCCAGGCTGGATTTAACTTCGGTGGCGATCACCCCCTGGTCGTCAGGTGCGAGCTGAGGTGGCGTAATTTGTAATGCCGCAGACGCGTGTGGCGATAGAGTGATGGCAAAAGCGCTCGCCAAGAAGACTTTGATCAACGAGGAACGAACGCCGTCCGACCAAAAAAGTAGAGGTGTGGTCATGGCGCACCTCAGTAAGTGACGGTTGCGATGACGGTGTCGCCGTAGCTACCCGTGTTGGTTAAGGTTTGACCGCTCGGAATTCGACCGTAAATTGTGAAAAGTTGATCAGAGCCGTTGCCCGTTCCAGCCTTCGTGGAGACGCCGTTCCATTCCGCCGTTCTCGCGCTGTCTTGATAAAGCAGGTAGTTTAGGTAACTACCACCCCATGCCATTCTGCGGACGTTCATGTAGTTACTACCGTTGCCGAGAGCAATCGTATACGGCGTTCCTGACGAACAATTCACTGTCAGTGATGAGGCGGCATCTGAATTTGATGTGGTGCCAGTTGTGATGCTGCTAAACGTCATGTTGCTAGAACTGATTGAGCAGCTCGCAAGAACCTGAACCGTCACATCAAAACTCGCACTGTTGCTGTCGGCCAGCGCGGGTAGTGCGGTTAGGGCCAGGGCGCCTAGTGCTGCTACATGCCGAATCAAAAAACCTTTTGCCATCATTGCCTCCTGTGTGTTGAACCGGTGGTGCTCACTCAGGCGGTGGGATGCAAATCAAAAATGCCCGAGTGACAACACCATGTTCCGCAGGCGCGTAGGGGCCGCCTAGTCGGGCAAGTGGACAGTGTCAGGTGGCCTTACGGGTCATTCTTCTGGCCGATGGATGTCGTATTTCTTAATGTAGTAGTACAAATGTTCGCGGGAAACGTTCAGGCGGCGGGACGCTTTGGAAATATTGTGATCAACCTCGGTCAACACAGTGCGAATCAGTTGACTCATGGTCTGATCCTTTAGGCATTGAACCGAATCTGTTTTCGATGTGTCGGCCACCAAATGAATCGACACCTTTGATTGCTCCAACAAGATCGATTGTTTCTGGTGGTAAAACGCCGCCCGTTTGACCGCATTGACCAGTGATGCCCCATCAAAGGGTTTGGTCAGATAGTCGGCTGCGCCGTACTCAATTGCCTGGAGCGCCACATCCGGGGTGTCCCGGCCAGTCAGGACAATGACCTTGGTCAGGCTGCTCCGCGTTTGTGCCTTCTGTAGAAACAAGATTCCCTCGGAGTAGTTGTCGGTTGCGGGCGGCAAACCCAAATCAAGCAATACAATGCCAATGTCGCGATCCCCGCCTAACATGGCAAGACCGTCTTGTCGGTTGGTGGCTTCGTCGACCGGAAAACCAATCGACTCAATCAAGGCGCGGAGAATTTTTCTTAACTCGGGTTCGTCCTCCACGATCAGTACCCGGGTTGGTTGGAAGGGGCGGTTTAAAGTCATGTGCGACTTGTATCAAATAAGAATGTACGGCACAAGATTGCACAAATAAAATCTGAAATAGTTTTGAAAAAAATCAAAGCAAAAGGTTTGGCATGAATCTGTATACAAAACTGCAGCAAAGAGAAGCGCAGCAACAACCCATTCGTGTGGGTCTCATCGGCGCCGGCAAGTTTGGCTCGATGTATCTGGCCCAGGTGCCCAAGACGCCGGGCTTGCATCTGGTCGCCATTGCAGACTTATCACCGGATAACGCGAAACAAAATCTCGCCCGCGTTGGCTGGCAGCCCGAGCAATACGCTGCCGCATCCATTGACCAGGCACTTGCCCAAAGAAAAACTTACATCGGTGACGATTGGCAGGCGCTGGTTAAACATCCTGCAATAGATGTGGTGGTGGAGTGCACAGGCCACCCCATCGCTGCGGTCGAGCATTGCTTGTTGGCGTTTGCAAATGGCAAGCATGTGGTCAATGTCACTGTGGAAGCAGATGCCTTTTGCGGCCCGCTTCTCACCAAGCGTGCGGCGGAAAATGGTGTTGTCTACAGCCTTGCTTATGGTGACCAGCCCGCCTTGGTCTGTGAGTTGGTGGACTGGGCCCGTACCGCAGGTTTTTCCGTGGTGGCGGCTGGCCGGGGCCACAAGTGGTTGCCGCATTTCGCGCAGTCCACACCGGAAACCGTATGGGGCTACTACGGCTTGTCACCGGAACAGGCGCGTATCGGTGGTTTGAATCCGAAAATGTTCAACTCATTTTTAGATGGATCGAAGCCTGCGATTGAGAGCACGGCAATCTGTAACGCCACGGGTCTCGTTGCGCCACCTGACGGACTCACCTATCCGCCGGCATCAGTAGATGACATCCCCTTTGTCTGCCGACCCATCAGTGAGGGCGGTGTACTGCATCAAAAGGGCCAGGTCGAAGTGGTGTCGTCTCTGGAAAAAGATGGTCGCGTGATTCCTTATGACATTCGATTCGGTGTCTTTGTTGTTTTTGAAGGCGACACTGAATACATCCGTAATTGCTTTAAGGAATACATGGTCCGCACTGATCCATCCGGTCGGTACGCCTGCATGTATAAACGTTGGCATTTGATTGGCCTAGAGGTCGGTATCTCTGTAGCGTCTGTTGCCCTGCGTGGAGAATCCACGGGTGCCGCGATTGGCTGGAATGCCGATGTTGTGGCAACGGCAAAGCGCAATCTCAAGGCCGGAGAAATGTTGGACGGCGAAGGTGGTTACACCGTTCACGGCAAACTGCTGTCAGCGCAAAGATCAAAGCAGATTGGTGGACTGCCCCTGGGGCTAGCCCACAACCTGATGCTGGTGCGCGATGTGCCGGCAGGCCAGTCACTCACGTGGGACGACGTGAAGATCGATCCAACGCAGACGGCTTATCGTTTACGAAAAGAAATGGAGAGTTTGTTTGTCGCTTAGTGATGTGGCGACTGGACAATAAAAAACCGCGAGATGTCGCGGTTTTTTATTGGGCCAAGATACTGATTACTTGATCTTGGTTTCCTTGTACATGACGTGCTTGCGAGCTTTGGGATCAAATTTTTTGATCTCAATCTTTTCAGGCGTGGTCTTCTTGTTCTTGGTGGTGGTGTAGAAGTGGCCCGTGCCAGCACTGGACTCTAATTTGATTTTTTCGCGGCCGCTTTTTGCCATGATTGTTCTCGGTTATCAGTAGAGGGTTGGTTACAGTGCGTTGCGCTCACGCAGATCGGCCAAAACAGCATCAATGCCATTTTTGGTGATGGTGCGAACAGCAGCCGGGGTAACGCGCAGGCGTACCCAACGGTTTTCACTTTCTACCCAGAAACGCTTGTACTGTACGTTGGGCAGAAAACGACGCTTGGTCTTGTTGTTGGCGTGGGATACATTGTTCCCAACCATGGGGCCTTTCCCCGTTACTTGGCATACACGCGCCATGATTTTTCCTCTGATTTAATTCGGGCTGCCGGATTTCGGCAAAGACCGAGATTCTATGAGAAAACAAAGACTTAGGTCAAATGCCGCCAGCCGACACGGTCCTGTCCCCAGCCACGATCAGGTGGTCCAGAAGCTCGATTTCTAAGACGGCCAGGCTTCGGCGCAGGCTAGTGGTCAATAATTGATCGGCTCGGCTGGGTTCGGCCACGCCCGAGGGGTGATTATGGGCGGCGATGATGGCCGCTGCATTGAGCTGCAGGCAACGCCTTGCGACTTCCCGGGGGTAGACGCTGGTCTGGGTCAGGCTACCCACAAAGAGCTGCTCAAATCGGATCAGCCGCATGCCGGCGTCTAAAAATAAAACGGCGAAGACTTCATGCGGAAGCCCGCCCAAGTGGGCCATCAGGAACTCTGAGACCGCGCCGGGGCTATTTATTAGTGGCCGCTCACTTATTGGCCGATAAGACGACCGGCGGGCGAGTTCCAGGCAGGCCTGAAGCATCGCGAATCTGGCAGAGCCAATCCCGGGCAGCTCACGCAGTTCTTCCCAAGAGGCCGACAGGGTGGCGGGAATGCTGCCAAACCGGTTGAGTAAGTCGTGAGCGAGTTGGGTGACGGATCGCCCGGCAACGCCGGTGCCGAGCAAGACGGCGAATAACTCGGCATCTTCCAAACTCTTGACCCCGCGGGCCATTAATTTTTCTCTGGGTCCAAACATTGCCTTGCGCCTAAAATCAGGGACTATCTGCAACTTTTCTGAAATTGACTATCGTTCATGACGCCTACATCGATTGACGGGAATGCCGTATCCGGCATCCAGCCCGGTTCCCACGTAACGCTTCACTTCCGACTCACGCTGGGCGATGGCAATGTGATCTTCGATACGTTTACTGACAAACCTGCCACGATTCAGGTGGGCGAGGGCCAGATCTCTCCAGCATTGGAGCGTTGCCTGATTGCCTTGAACGAGGGCGATGAGCGCTCCTACGAACTTGGCCCCGACGATGGCTTCGGGCCAAGGAACCCAGATTTGGTGCAAAAAATCAGCAAACAACTGATGGATAAATACGCCAAAGAAGATGAGACCATTGAGCCTGGGGATGTCGTGGAGTTTCCGACACCAGACGACTCGGGTGGCCGTGTGGCAGGCGTTTTCAAGGGTTGGGAAGGAAATTCGGCTGTGTTTGATTTCAACCATCCCTTGGCAGGACAGACGCTACGGTTCGATGTCCGAATCATTGGTCTTCTCTAAGAAAGGGCATCGCGTGGCCGTGACTGAATCGCCGATTCGTTTTGAAAAACTCCAGGAAGTCGTGCTGGCTGAACCCCGTGGCTTTTGCGCCGGCGTTGAGCGGGCGATTGATATTGTCGAGCGTGCCTTGGAAAAGTTTGGTGCGCCGATTTACGTGCGGCATGAGATTGTGCACAACGATCATGTCGTCACGGATTTGCGCCGAAAGGGTGCGGTGTTTGTCGAAGACCTGGAACAGGTTCCCGTTGGTGCGCGGGTCATCATGAGTGCCCACGGCGTGTCCAAAAAAGTCCGCGACCATGCCAGCGAGCGACAACTTGAAGTCTTTGATGCCACTTGCCCGCTGGTGACCAAGGTCCACATTGAAGTGAAAAAACTACGGGCCGAGGGTTATGAGATTGTGATGATTGGCCATGCGGGTCACCCTGAAGTAGAGGGCACTATGGGCCAGGTCGAAGGCGGTATGTATTTGGTCGAAGACGTGGATGGCGTTGAAACCTTAAACGTGAAGACGCCAGGAAAGCTGGCCTATGTCAGTCAAACCACGCTCTCGGTAGATGACACCGATGTGATTGTTCAGGCTTTGCAAAAGAAATTCCCCGGTATTCAGGCGCCCAAGAAAAGTGACATTTGTTATGCCACCCAGAACCGCCAGGATGCGGTCAAGGCCTTGGCCAAAGAGGTCGATCTGGTCTTGGTTGTTGGCAGCCCAACGAGCTCGAACAGCAACCGTCTGCGCGAAGTGGCCGAACGCTTTGGCGTGCCTGCCTATCTGATCGGTAGTGCCCGTGAGCTCAAGGCCGAGTGGCTTGATGGCGTTCAGCGGGTGGGAATCACGGCAGGTGCTTCGGCACCGGAAGAACTGGTGCAGGGCCTATTGGCAGCGGTCGAGCGGTGCGGTGCGTCGGTCGTTCGCAAGCTGCCGGGCGTGGAAGAGCACGTGAAGTTTCCAATGCCCAAGGGCCTGAACTAACCCGCGGGCGCTGGGCCGGCAAGGATTTATTTCGGGGTTTGATTTAAACTTGCCGGCTTTCCGGGGCGCTCCTGGCCCCAAAACGCCATGAATTTGGCCAGGCCGATGTAGCTCAGTTGGTAGAGCAGCGCATTCGTAATGCGAAGGTCGGGGGTTCGACTCCTCTCATCGGCACCACTTTTCTAAAGGTCAATCCTTGCTAACGCGCCGCGATTGGATCTTTTATCTTTTTGGGCTACTCATTGCGGCACTCTGCTTTGTGCTGCCGCTCTGGCGTTTTCAAATCACACTGTTTTGGCATGACAGCCAGCGTGTTGGCGAAATACTGATCCTTGGGTTGGCGGCACTCGGCCTGACTATTTACGCCCTGCGGCCATCGGCAACTTTCCCATCGCTGCCCCGCAAAACCTTTTTCGTTGTCTTGGCGATTGCGGTAGTTGGTCTACTGTCTGCTGCGCTATCGCGGCAGCCAATCTGGGCCTTGGTCGAGTGGGGCTTATTTTTTGCTTTGATGGGTCTGGCCTATGCGATAGCCCTGGCTCGCCGCGCAAGTCCGCAATGGGTGGACTATGGAATTCTGGGCCTGATATGCCTGATTTGTGCTGCGCTGACATCGCGTGATTTGGCGACTTACGCCGGCCTGATTGTCCGTGGTGATCGTGCGCTGAATGTGCACGATATTTTTACTGGGTTTTCCAACCCGCGGTTCTTTGGCCAATTCGTCTCGCTCACGCTGCCAATGCTTGCTGTGGCGGTGATGAGTAAAGATCGGCTGCGCCGTTACGCTGCCCCTGCCTTTGTCTTGCTCGCGCTGTGGTGGTTATTGGCAATTGCCTGCGGCACACGCGGCACTTGGCTGGGTATTGGTACGGCTATTTTGATAATGCTGTGGCTGGGCAGTAATGCGCGCCGTTGGGTGGTTGTTCAAGCCCTGGCCGTGATCATTGGTCTCTTGCTGTATTGGTGGCTGTTTACGGTCATCCCGAAGCAGTGGTCCACTGAAGTGTCTGGTCATGCAGCCACACGGCTCACCACATCGCTGTCTGGCCGGGAAGTCATCTGGCAGCAGGCCATTGATTTGATGGTGTCCAACCCACTTCTGGGCAATGGCCCCATGCACTTTGCCGATGTAATCAACAACAACGCGACCCACCCACACCAGTCGATTCTGCAGTGGGCGGCCGAGTGGGGTCTGCCTTCTGCGATTGCTCTACTTGGCCTCATCACCACGGCAGCAATCGCAGTGTTTCGAAGAATTCGTGTGGAAAGCGCTTCGCAGTCAGACACATCCGTGCTTCGTGTGGGCGTGGCTGCTGCCTTGGTGGCGTCGCTCACGCAGAGCCTGGTCGATGGTGTGTTGGTCATGCCCTATACCCAGCTCTGGTTAGCCATTATTTCAGGCTGGTGTTTGGCCTTGCATTGGCCCAAAGGCGTGTTGTCATCACCCCCTTCTCGTTTGCAGAAAGGGCTGGCACTAACACTGCTGTGGGCCAGCCTTGGGGTATTGGGCCACCGTGTGGTGTCGGATCTGCCCCACCTGAATACTCGGATGGTTCAGTTTGTGTTTTCAGGTGTTTCGGGACATCTGCAGCCGCGATTCTGGTCCCAGGGCATCATTGGCATGGATCGCTGGCAGCCGGTAAAGCGTATGCCGGGCACCCCGCAGAACCCGCCCCCCAAAGACGGGTCATAATTTCTCTGTTGCGTATTTTTTAAAACGTAAGTGATCGACGAACCATGGGGTCTTGGCCATGCCAGAAGTATTAATTAGTGAAGTGGGGCCGCGTGATGGGCTGCAGTCGATTGCGCGCACCATGGCCACGCAGGACAAATGTGCCTGGATCAAAAGCCTGGCCGATGCAGGCCTGCGCGAAATTGAAGTGGCCTCTTTTGTTCCGGCAAAGCTGCTGCCCCAGATGGCCGACGCTGCGCAAGTTGTGGCCTATGCGAAGGGCCTGCCAGATCTTTTGGTGACTGCACTCGTGCCCAACGTCAAGGGCGCAGCGGCAGCCTTTGCCTCTGGCGTTGACAAGATCACTATTCCGTTTTCGGCAAGCGAGGCCCATTCGCTATCCAATGTTCGAAAAACCCATGCCCAGATGCTGGATGAAGTTGCTGCCATCTTGGCTCTGCGTCAAGACCAGTATCCGCATGTTCAGATTGAAACGAGTTTATCGACAGCTTTTGGCTGTTCGATTGCTGGTCCTGTGTCAGAAGACACGGTCTCGCGGCTGGCAAGCCAGTTAGTGGAATTGGGCGTGGAGGAAATTGGCCTGGCCGATACCACCGGCTATGCCAACCCAGCCCAGGTCCGCCGTTTGTTTGAGCGGCTGCGCGCCGAGATTGGCGAGCGTTGCACCAGTGCCCATCTGCACAACACTCGCGGCCTTGGCCTGGCCAATGCGCTCGCAGCCTATCAGGCGGGCATTCGTATTTTTGATAGTTCTATGGGCGGCATCGGCGGCTGTCCATTTGCACCGGGTGCGTCGGGCAATGTGGTCACCGAAGACTTAGTGTTCATGTTCGAGTCGATGGGAATTTCCACGGGTGTTGATCTCGAAAAACTGATGCTTGCCCGTGATGTGTTTGCGCGTGGCCTGCCCGATGAGCCGACCTATGGCATGTTGCCGGCCGCTGGATTACCCAAGGGGTTTGCCCATGCCGGCTAGTTCTGGCGCGCCTGAAAATCAGTCTGAGGCACTGCCGTTGGCAGGTGTTCGGGTGGTGGAGTTCACCCACATGGTGATGGGGCCAACCTGCGGCATGGTGTTGGGTGATCTTGGGGCCGAGGTCATCAAAATTGAACCGATTGCAGGCGATAACACACGGCATTTGTTGGGCTCTGGTGCGGGGTTTTTCCCCAACTACAACCGAAACAAAAAAAGTATCGCACTGGATCTCAAAACAGACGCTGGCAAGCGCATCGCAAAAGAACTGATTGCGACTGCCGATATCGTTTCCGAGAATTTCAAGCCCGGCACGATTGAGAAGCTGGGTTTTGGTTATGCCGAGCTCTCGAAAGATCATCCGCGACTCATTTATGTCTCCATGAAGGGTTTTTTACCTGGCCCTTATGAGCATCGCACCGCACTCGATGAGGTGGTGCAGATGATGGGTGGCCTGGCCTACATGACTGGCCCTGTGGGCCAGCCACTGCGGGCAGGCGCTTCGGTGAACGACATGATGGGCGGAATTTTTGCAGCGCTGGGTGCCATTGCCGCCTTGCGGAGTCGTGACATCACGGGCAGGGGTCAGGAAGTGCAGAGTGCGCTCTTTGAAAACAATATCTTTTTGATTGGCCAGCACATGATGCAGTACGCGGTGACTGGAAAACCCGCAGCGCCCATGCCCAGCCGGATATCGGCCTGGGGCATTTACGATGTATTTACAGTGAAAGACGGTGAGCAGATTTTTCTGGCGGTGGTGACCGACACCAGCTGGAAAATCTTCTGCCAAGAATTTGATTTTCAAGATCTCTTGGCAGACGCTCGCATTGAAACGAACAATCAGCGGGTCAAGGCCCGCGATTGGCTAATCCCTGATTTGCGCAGCCGGCTAGCCGCATACTCTGCCAAAGCGCTTGCCGATCGATTCGAGGCCAAAGGGCTGCCTTATGCACCAATTAGCAAACCCCACGAGTTGTTAGAAGATCCCCATCTTCTTGCCACGGGTGGTCTGTCCAGGGTCCGCATCCCGGATCCGCAGACGGACACAACCCAGGGGCTCTCGCCCTTATTACCCTTGGTCATGGATGGGCAACGCCTGGGTGTGCGGCTAGAGCCGCCATTTCTGGGGGAACATACGGTTGAGCTGTTACAAAGCCTGGGGTATGGCCAGGCGCAGATCGAAACGCTGTCGCGTGACGGTATCGTTAAACTGAAGTCTTAGTTATCTTTTTTAAGGAAGTCTTATGACCTATCTGATTCTTGGTTTGATTATTTTTGTTGGTGCGCATTCGTTGCGAATCTTTGCTGACGGTTGGCGCAGTCAGATGGTGGCCCGTCTTGGTGAGATGCCATGGAAGGGCCTGAACTCGGTGATCTCCTTGGTTGGCTTTGTACTGATCGTGATGGGGTATGGCCTGGCCCGGCAGGCACCGGTCATCTTGTGGCAGCCCCCGTTTTGGATCTCGCATCTGGTGTCTTTACTGATGCTGATTGCGTTCATTTTGCTGATTGCGGCCTATGTGCCAGGCAATGGGATCAAGGCCAAGATTGGTCACCCCATGGTGGTGTCGGTCAAGATTTGGGCCTTTTCCCACCTGCTGGCCAATGGCAACCTGGCTGATCTGATTCTGTTTGGTGTTTTGTTGATTTGGGCGGTCCTGAGTTTTCGTGCGGCGCGTCAGCGTGATCAGCGTGAAGGCGTGGTCCGGCCCAAGGGTAAATTGCTCAGCACACTCATTACTGTTGTGGTCGGGGCTGGCGTATGGGCCTGGTTTGTGTTCCAGGGGCATGCCTGGTTGATTGGCGTGCGGCCGCTGGTCTTGGCAAGTTAAAACGTCGAATCTTGTTGATAGAAAACACTATTTTTGGAAACTCTTATGCAAAAGAAAATTATCGCAACCGATCAGGCACCACAGGCGATCGGCACTTATTCCCAGGCCGTGGCGGTTGGCAACACCGTGTGGCTTTCTGGCCAGATCCCTTTGGACCCCGTCACCATGCAGGTGGTGGGGGATAACTCGCCCGATGGTGTGGCCCAGCAAATTCATCAGGCGTTTAAAAATCTGGCCGCAGTGGCCAAGGCCGCCGGTGGGTCGCTGAACAACGTGGTGAAGCTCAATCTCTACCTGACGGATCTTGGCCACTTTGCCAAGGTGAACGAAATCATGGCGGAGTATTTCACGCAACCTTATCCGGCACGTGCTGCAGTGGGCGTGGCCAGTCTGCCCCGTGGTGTGGCGTTTGAAGCCGAAGCCATAATGGTCTTGTCGTAATTGTCAGCAGCGCTCCCCCAGGGTATCCAGAAACTTGGCATCACCCGTTGGGTGGATCTGCTGCTGCACTTTCCACTGCGGTATGAAAACGAATCGCAGGTCTTGACGCTTAACCAAGTCGTACCGGGGCAGTTTGCACAGGTCCAGGTCACGGTAGTATCGGCCCGCATTGTCTTTCGGCCCCGGCGAATGTTGGTGGTTGAAGTTGAAGACGACACCGGTAGTGCGATTCTTAGATTTATTTATTTCAAAGACGCACAGAAAAACGCCTTTCCCGTGGGCCACAAGATTCGCGTCTTGGGTGATGCACGCAAGTCGTTGGCAGGCATTGAATTTATTCACCCCCGTATTCGATCGGGTTGGCTCACCACAGAAGTGATTGGCCAGCAGCCACTGGTACCGGTGTACCCCACGACTGCGGGGCTTTCGCAGTTGAACTTACGGCGTGCGGTGGCCCGTGCAGCAAGTGTTGCCATGCCAACAGAGTGGCTGACGACAGATCAATTGAAAGCGTTTGGGCTGATGCCACTCCCCCAGGCCATTCGGCTGCTGCATGAACCGCCAGCCGATTCAGAATCAAGCGGTCTTTTAGAGCAGATCGTTCGCCGAGAGGGGCCCGCATGGGATCGCATCCGGTTTGACGAGTTGGTGGCACAACAGGTGGTCATGCGGCGTGCCCGTCGTCTGCGGCGTAATGAGTCCGCTGAATCGTTGAGCAATGATCAGTTGGTCAAGGGGCTTCGCAAGCATTTGCCTTTCTCTCTCACCAAGGCCCAGGAGCGGGTCTGGGCGGAAATCAGTAACGACATGCAATCAGCCCAGCCCATGCAGCGCTTACTCCAGGGCGATGTGGGCAGCGGCAAGACCGTGATTGCCGCATTGGCGGCAGCGCTTGCTGTGGGCTCTGGTGGTCAGGTGGCGGTCATGGCGCCCACTGAAATTCTGGCAGCACAGTTGTTTCAGAAATTTAACGATTGGTTTTCGGCTTTGGGCACAGAGGTGGTCTTGCTCAAAGGTGGCCTGCCGGCAAGGCAGCGGCGCACAATGTTGGAGAGAATTGCGAGCGGTGAAATCCCGATTGTTGTGGGAACCCATGCCTTGATTCAAAAAGATGTGGGCTTTGATCGGCTCTCTATGGTGGTGGTAGATGAGCAGCACCGCTTTGGTGTTGGGCAACGTTTGGCACTACGTGGTCAAGGTGCGCATGCTGGCCGTGTGCCGCATGTCTTGGGCATGTCGGCCACGCCCATTCCACGTAGCCTGGCCATGACCTATCTTGCCGATCTAGATGTTTCAGTTTTGGATGAGCGGCCACCCAATCGACAGCCGATCATCACCAAGTTGATGTCATCTAGTCGGCGCGAAGAACTTGCTGACCGGCTCCGTGATTTTCTGGCACAGGGTGGCCAGGCCTATTGGGTCTGCCCCGTGATCGAGGCGGCTTCCGACGAGCCAGGCAAGGAGTTCCCCACGGTGTCAGACACCGCGATGGTGTCTGACACCGTGCTGTCGACTTCCAAGGCGGAGCGCGAGGGCAAAGAGTCTGCCTTGCAGGCGATTGAAACCGCAAAGGCTTGGCTGGAGCCACTTTTTGGCGATCAATTGGCGGTGGTCCATGGCCGCATGAGTGCTGAAGACAAGCAGGCGGCCATGCAATCCTTTAGCCGCGGGGAGTCCCGTCTCTTGTTAGCTACAACGGTGATTGAAGTTGGCGTGGATGTGCCCAAGGCCACACTCATGGTGATTGAACACGCTGAGCGTTTTGGCCTGGCCCAGTTGCATCAGCTTCGTGGCCGAATTGGCCGGGGTTCGGAGCAAAGCACTTGCATCCTGCTGTTTGATGAGCCCTTGTCTGATCTTGCCAAAGAGCGTCTGAAGACCCTGTATGAGACCGATGATGGTTTTGAGGTGGCAAGGCGGGATCTGGCCCTGCGGGGGCCGGGAGAGTTTCTGGGGGTGCGGCAGTCGGGGGTGCCCTCTTTGCGCTACAGCGATCTTGAGAAAGATGTCTTGTTGGTCGAGAAAGCTGTCGCATTTGCGGCAAAATTGATGGCTGCCGAAGGGTCCCGCAAGGGGCCAGTGGCGGGCGGGGCCCCAGCGGGGGCTCTGGATGCCCTGGTAGATCGTTGGGCCTTTGGAAAAGAATCACTTTTGGCAAGCGGATGACATGACTCTGACAGAACTTCGGTACATCGTTGCGGTGGCGCGTGAAAAGCATTTTGGCCGCGCGGCCGACGCCTGCTTTGTCAGCCAGCCCACGTTATCGGTCAGTGTCAAAAAGCTCGAGTCCGAATTGGGCGTCATGATTTTTGAGCGCGGCGGCACTGAAATCACACTCACGCCAATTGGCGAAGAGATTGTGCAGCAGGCCCAACGTGTCTTGGATGCGGCCAGTCAACTTAGAGAAGTGGCCGATCACGGAAGGGATCCGCTGCGGGGCGCTCTGCGGCTTGGTGTGATCTACACCATTGGTCCTTATCTTTTGCCGCGCATTATCAAATCCATGATTGATCAGCATCCCGAGATGCCGATGATCTTGCAGGAAAACTTTACAGTGCGTCTGTTGGAAATGATGCGCACCGGTGATCTTGATGTGGCCGTTTTAGCGGAACCCTTTGATGATTCTGGCTTAGAGACCGCACCGCTTTACGACGAAGACTTTGTGGTGGCCGTGCCAAGAAAACACCCGTGGGCCCAGAAATCATCCATCGCATCGGTCGACCTGAAACAGGAAACCATGTTGTTGCTTGGTATTGGCCACTGCTTTCGCGACCAAGTGCTCGAAGTCTGCCCCGAAGCGGCGCGTTTTTCAGCCAACTCTGCTGGCATTCAAAAAACTGTCGAAGGAAGCTCGCTTGAAACCATCCGCCACATGGTGGCCGAGGGCCTGGGTGTGACCGTGCTTCCCAAGATGTCGATTTCCAATGAAGACGACCCCTTGTTGAAATTTATTCCCTTTAAGGCACCCGTGCCCAATCGGCGGGTCTTGCTTGCGTGGCGCAAATCGTTCACGCGCACCCAGGCCATTGAAGCCCTGCGTAAAACCATTTTGTCGGTGGATCTGCCCGGCTGCGTAAAACTATGAACTACAAAACCTTAGAAGAGTCGGTTGGCGACACGCCCCTGGTCCGCTTTGATCGGATCGCAGGGGAAGTGAACCGCACGCGCGGCAATATTTTGCTGGGCAAGCTAGAAGGCAATAACCCAGCTGGTTCGGTCAAAGACCGGCCTGCGGTTTGGATGATTGCGCGGGCGGAAGCCCGCGGCGAGATCAAACCCGGCGACACGCTGATCGAGGCGACCAGCGGCAACACGGGTATTGCATTGGCCATGGCTGCGGCCATGCGCGGCTATCGCATGGTGCTCATCATGCCGGATAACCTGTCGCTAGAGCGCCGCCAGACCATGAAGGCCTTTGGTGCCGAACTGATTCTGGTCACCCAGGCCCAGGGCATGGAAGGCGCCCGCGACCTGGCCGACCAGATGGAGCGCGATGGCAAGGGCAAGGTCTTGAATCAGTTTTCCAATGACGATAACTGGATCTCGCACTACGAGACCACCGGGCCAGAGATTTGGCAGCAGACCAATGGCACCGTCACCCACTTTATTTCGGCAATGGGTACTACGGGAACGATTACTGGTGTGTCTCGTTACTTAAAGGAGCGCAACCCGAATGTGGTGATTGTGGGGGCGCAGCCAAGCGATGGATCGTCGATTCCTGGTATCCGGAAGTGGTCGCCCGATTACATCCCACCCATTCGGCAAAAGGCGTTTATTGATCGCATTGAAGAAGTGTCACAGCAAGAGGCCGAAGAGATGACGCGCCGTTTGGCGAAAGAAGAAGGCTTGTTCTGTGGCGTTTCGGCAGCCGGTGCAGCAGTGATTGCATTGCGAATCGCACAAGAAGTGCAAAACGCAAGAATCGTGTTCATTGTCTGCGATCGTGGTGATCGTTATCTTTCAACGGGCATTTTCCCTGGTTAATCATTTATTTCTGACTAAACAAATTTGCTATGAGTAAAGTCATCGTTAAAGGCTTTGAGTGCGACATCATGATCATGGAGATCACCAAAGCCCAGTACAACCAAATTAAAAAAGATGGTCGACACAGCAAGGCGTGGGCTTCACTGGAAGAAGACCTGATGTCTCAGACCCTGCTCTACGGGTTCACGTTTGACGTGGATGCCCTTAATTTTCAAGTGCAGGTCAATGGCAAAGACCGGACTGACCTGGCGATTCAGATCCTGGGCAAATGCCCAGCACCGGTGGTGCGGCATGCCGTGTCTAACCCCAAGGGGTATTACTTGGTCAGAGACACCTGGACACCGGAAGCCTTCTGGGGGCTCGACATTAAAGGCCGATTCAGCCCCGAGAAATTACAGTTTTTAACGGGCGAAGTCGCAGTGCCAGATGGCAGCTTCCGCTGCCTGGTGGGTGTTGGCTATAACGGTGTGGAGTTAAATCGCGAGCCACCAAGCCAGTACACCGACGATCTCTATCTGGTGGGGCCGGATCACGTGCGGGTGCCGGTCTCGGTTTAATCAGTCGGCGCTGCAAATAACTGGCGCCTCCGACACGAATCGAACGTGCGACCCTCCCCTTAGGAGGGGGATGCTCTATCCACTGAGCTACGGAGGCGGGAAACCTTGATCTATATCCAAGATAGGCCACGCCTACATGTCGAGCGTGGGCAGGGCCTTATCGTAAACTAAAGCTATGACGGCTTTTTTTTCGCACCCCGCTTTCTTTAAGCACGAGATGGGGCCCCATCACCCCGAGTCGCCCGAGCGGCTGTGGGCCATCCATGACCACCTGACCCGTAAGGGGCTGCTGCCCCTTTTGGACATGCACGAGCCCACCCACGCCAGTGACGAGGCGATTCTGCGGGTCCACACCATGGACCACCTGGATCGGCTGGTGGCGGCCTCGCCAAAAGACAAGCCCTATCAGGCGCTGGACCCAGACACCGCCATGAACCCCCACACACTTAATGCCGGCTACTTGGCGGCGGGCGCAGTGATCCAGGCGGTAGATCTTGTGTTGGCCGGCAAGGCCCGCAATGCCTTTTGTGCGGTCCGCCCCCCTGGCCATCATGCCGAGCGCAATGCCGTGATGGGGTTTTGTTTCTTTAACAATATTGCAGTGGCCGCAGCACATGCCATGGAAGTGCATGGCCTGAAGCGAATTGTGATTGTTGACTTTGATGTGCACCATGGCAACGGCACAGAAGAGATCTTCGCCAATGAAGAGCGGGTCTTCATGGTATCGACTTTTGAAAGTGCGATCTATCCGTTCACAGGCGATATCCCCATGGGCAGCAATATGCTCAATGTGCCACTTGAAGCCTATAGCGACGGCACGGCCATGCGCGAGGCGGTGCAGTTTCAGTGGCTACCGGCGATTGAAGCCTTTCAGCCGGAGTTGATCTTGGTCTCTGCTGGGTTTGATGCCCACCGTGAAGACGACATGAGCCACTTGTTATGGACTGACCAAGACTATGCATGGTTATCGGAGCAGCTGGTGAAGGTCGCAAGAAAGACTTGTGACGGCCGCATTGTGTCGTCGCTCGAGGGCGGCTATCACGTGGAGGCCCTGGCCCGCGGTGTGGCCCACCATGTGGATGCCTTGCTGTCGGGCTAAGGCCCGGGGCAATTTAACGCGGTGGCTCTGACGCGGGATTCTTATCGGCTCTGTGTGGCGCCGATGATGGACTGGACCGATCGGCATTGCCGGTTCTTTCACCGGCTGATCGCACCGAGTGCATTGCTCTATACCGAGATGATTACCACCGGTGCAATTCTGCACGGTGATTTGAATCGACTCTTGGATTTCAACGCAGCAGAACATCCGGTGGCCTTGCAGCTTGGTGGAAGCGAACCCGATGACTTGGCCAAGGCCGCTAAAGTTGGTGCCCAGTGGGGCTACGATGAAATCAATTTAAATTGCGGCTGCCCCAGTGAGCGCGTGCAGCGCGGCGCCTTTGGGGCCTGTTTGATGCGAGAGCCAGATTTGGTGGCCGATGGTGTACGGGCCATGCAAGATGCGGTGGATATTCCGGTTACGGTCAAACACCGGATTGGTGTTGATGATCAAAACGACTATGGCTTTGTGCGTGATTTTGTTGGGCGGCTCTTTGATGTGGGCTGTCGGGTATTTATTGTTCATGCCCGATCGGCGATTCTGAAGGGCTTAAGCCCCAAGGAAAACCGTGAGATTCCCCCGCTCAACATGTCGGTGGTGCGGCAGTTAAAACAAGATTTTCCAGAAGCGATCATTGTGGCCAATGGCGGCATTCATGGCCTGGCGCAGGTTGTCGAATTAATGGCGGCCGATGGTGCGTTGCCTGCCGTGGATGGTGTGATGCTTGGCCGTGCGGCCTATCACGATCCGTGGGTGTTGCATGAGATTGATCAGTGGATCAGCAATGCGTTTGCTGATGCATCACCCAAACAACGTGCTGATATTTTGCCGCCACTAGAAGATTACTTTCAGAAACAGGTGCGCCTGGGCGTGCCACCCAAACACATGACACGACATTGGCATGGGCTCTTTCACGGCCAGCCGGGTGCACGGGTCTGGCGCCGTGAAATCTGTGAAGGGCAGGTGGGCCCGCTTAAGCTCTATCAGCAGCTAATGTCGCGAGTTTGATCTGGGCGCGGGCGCCTATGAGCACGGCGACCGATAACGCAACTGATATGGCCAGGCTATTCCAGGCCAGCAGCCGTTCAGTTTCCGACAAACCAACAATTCGAACGAGTGCCTCGCCCACATAGAGCCAGACCAGCAGTGACATCCATTTAAAGGTGTACATCTTGCCCGCCCATAGGCCACGCAGCGCAAAGACAAGAGGCAGGACTTTAATCGCCAGCCAAGAGCCGCCTGGCCGGATTGGGTCCAACACGAGTTCCCATGCCAGACCAAACACAATCAATGCCACTGCCAAGACTGTTGTGAGCACTGGCCATGGCTTGGGCACAGTGATCTGGGCCAAAGGTGTTGCGGTGGAATTCACTTATGCGCTCTTTAATTTTTTTGCAGTAAGCGCAATGCGCTGGCCAAGCGCACGGGCAATGCGGATCTCTTCATCGGTCACTGGCTTGGCGCTATCGGCGCCCGCCAAATGAGAAGCGCCATAAGGGGTTCCGCCCGATGTGGTGGTGAGCAAGTCGGTATCTCGATAAGGAATGCCCACGATGATCATGCCGTGGTGAAGCAGTGGCAGCATCATGGAAAGCAGTGTGGCTTCTTGGCCGCCATGCATACTTCCCGTGCTGGTAAACACACCGGCCGGTTTTCCAACCATTGCGCCAGAGAGCCACTGGCTGATGGTCTGATCTAAAAAGAATTTCATGGGCGCTGCCATGTTGCCAAACCGTGTGGGCGATCCCAACACCAGGCCATCGCATTCTTCCAGGTCTTTTGGTTCGGCATACGGGGGGCCTTCGGCAGGAATGGCGGGTTCGGTTGCTTCGCAGACAGCGGATACCGGCGGCACGGTTCTTAAGCGGGCCTGACAGCCTGGAACCAGAGCAATGCCGTCGCAGATGGCATCGGCAAGTTTTCGGGTGGCGCCATATCGGCTGTAGTACACGACAAGGATTTCCACTACTGGCTCCGTTTTAAGGGGGACAAGACTTTATGATAGGCGCATGTCGACCCAACTCAAATTGAACCTGGCGTATTTTGTGCGGGCCATGGCGGCCCGTGAGCGAGAACTTCGACTTGGGCAGACTGCGGCAAGCCTGAGCTTTATCTCTTTGCTGGCGATGGTGCCGTTGCTCACGCTGGCCTTTGCCACGTTGGCGTCGTTTCCAATTTTTTCCAAAATTCTGGAAGCCGTGCAGCTGCTGGTGGTGCAAAACCTGCTGCCCGATGGTTTTGCCACCATGATTTATCGCTATATCAATCAGTTCATTGCCAAAGCCAGAACACTATCCTTAATTGGTATTGGTTTTTTGTTGGTGACAGCAACGATCATGATGCTGACCCTGGATCGCACCTTAAACCTGATTTGGCGTGTCCGAAAACCAAGGCCGCTTTTGCACCGCATTTCAATTTATTGGATGGCTTTAATTTTGGGGCCGATTCTTGTGGGTGCTGGTGCATCGCTTGCCATTGTGCTGGCGGGTGGAAAGCGCGGCATGAGTTCGGGCTTTCTTGGTGTTGAGTGGTGGGATCTGGTCAATCTTGGACTGACCGTGGCGGCCTTTGCCCTGTGTTACCGGTGGATTCCCAATGTCGAGGTCCGCTGGCGCGATGCGCTGATGGGTGCGCTGGCCGGAGCAGTCTTGTCCGAGATCGCGCGGGAAGTTTTTCTAGGGTACTTTACGGCGGTACCGACCTATCAGCAGGTCTATGGCCCACTGGCGGCGATTCCCGCGTTGTTGATCTGGACCTATTTGACCTGGTGGGTGTTTCTGGCGGGGGCCCTGTTGGCCTCGATTCTGCCGAGCTGGCGGGCAGTCAGTGCTAGGATTTCCGTCAGTAAAAAGACCACGGGAGACAAAACATGAAGGTCAGCAAAATTCTAGAGGTCAAAGGCAAGGCCCTTTACACACTTGGGCCAGAGGAGTCTCTGGCCACTGCAGTCATGGTGATGGCCGAGCACGACCTTGGTTCGATCGTGGTTATGTCAGATGGCAAGCTTGCTGGCATGCTGACCTTTCGCGAAGTCATTCGTATTTTGGCCAAGCGCCAAGCGGAAAATCGCTCTGGGCCAACACCGCCGGTGTCAGCCTTTACCGTGGGCGAGGTGATGAACCCAACACCTACCGTGGCCAATCCGGATATGGATGTGGACACTCTGCGCAAGATGATGGTCGATTCTCACGAGCGCTATCTGCCCGTGATGGAGAACACAACCCTTCTTGGTGTGGTGTCCTTTCACGACGTGGCGCGGGCGGTCTTGGACATGCAGGGGTTCGAAAACAAAATGCTCAAGGCCTATATCCGCGACTGGCCGCAAGAAGATGGCGAGACGAAATAAACTGTCGCGGTCCGCTGCTATGGAAATTGTTTAATGCGAATTCTTGTTTCGAATGATGATGGCTACTTCTCCCCGGGCATTGCTGCATTGGCCCAGGCCATGGCCGCCTTTGGTCAGGTCACGGTAGTGGCCCCCGAGGCCGACCGCAGCGGTGCTTCAAACTCTCTCACACTTGATCGGCCACTTTATGTGCGTCAGTCGGCCAATGGTTTTTATTACGTCAATGGCACGCCCACTGATTGTGTGCACGTTGCGGTAACCGGATTTTTGCCCGACCGCCCGGACTTGGTGGTGTCAGGAATTAACAATTCGGCAAACCTTGCCGAAGACACCCTGTATTCGGGCACGGTTGCAGCGGCCATGGAGGGCTATCTGCTGGGCATTCCCGCCATTGCTTTTTCGCTGGCAAGCCGTGGGTTTGAGCATCTTGATACGGCAGTCGATGTTGCCAAACGTGTGGTGGCCCATGCATTGGCCTCGCCTTTTTCAATGCCCAGGCTTTTAAACGTCAATATTCCTGCTGTGCCGGTTGGAGACATTCGGGGCTATGAACTCACCCGCCTTGGTCGGCGCCATGTGGCGCAGCCGGTTGAGACTGCTGTGTCGCCCCGGGGTGAAAAAGTCTATTGGGTGGGCCCACCGGGTGGCCAGCGCGATGCAAGCCCCGGCACAGACTTCTATGCATTGAATCAGTCCTGCGTCTCTGTCACGCCTTTGCGTGTTGATCTTGGGGACCCGTATGCCATTGATGAGGTCGGCCAATGGCTGACAAAGATTTGACCAAGGTTCGTGGGCCCGTTAAGCCATCCCAGCCGGGGCTGCGTTTGGGCACCAAAACGACCGAGGTCAAAGCACCAACACTAGAGCCGCGCTGGGGGGGTAAGTCGACAGAAAAACCTGGTGCTGGCAGTGGCCCTGAAAAAGCAGTGTTTTCGGCGCGCATTACGCCGAAACGCCCACCCACGGGCTGGATTAATCCTGGGCTCTCGAGTGAACGGACCCGGGCCCGGATGGTAGAGCGGCTCATGCAGCAGGGCATTCGCCACCCCAGGGTACTTGCGGCGATGCGCCAAGTACCACGCCATCAATTTGTAGACGAGGCCCTGGCCAGCCGGGCCTACGAAGACACTGCCCTGCCCATCGGCCACCAGCAGACGATTTCTCAGCCTTTCGTTGTGGCCCGGGTGATTGAACTCGCCTTGGGACAGGTGACCGACCCCAACCGGCCACTCAAGGCCCTGGAACTTGGGTCGGGTTGCGGTTATCAGGCGGCCGTCATGTCGCATTGCTTTGATCGTGTGGTCACGGTGGAGCGCATCAAGGCCCTGGCAGATCTTGCGCGAGTGAACTTGAGAACCGTTCGGCGATCGAACTTGAAGTTAGTCTATGGGGACGGCCTTGTTGCGGCGGCAGAAGACGGCCCCTTTGATGTGATCTTGTGTTCTGCTGGCATGGTCAGCCTGCCCCAGGAATTGGTGGCGCAGTTGGCCATTGGGGGCGTGCTGGTGGCGCCGATTGGCGAGCCCGAACAATATTTAACGGTCATCCATCGGCTGGGTGAATCTGAATTCGATTCCAAGGCTTTTGATATGGTGCGTTACGTGCCTGTTTTGCGGGGAACCGAGTAATGCTCTTGCGTAAGGGATCTTGCAATTTGAAACAAAACGCTTTTCATCCATCGGGCGGACTGCTTGTTGCAGCGATCACGACAGCGGTCTTGGTGGCCGGCTGTTCTTCCCCGAAATATCCCGCACCAGTTGAGAGCCGATCAGTCTCTAAATCAAAGTCGGGCTATGCCATGTCACGATCAAGCCCGAGCGCCGCTGCGGCCGCACCCGCCGCACCGGCTGCACCGGCACCCGATGGCTTTTATCGGGTACGCCGTGGTGATACTTTGATTGGTATTTCTTTAGACCACGGTGTGGCTTGGCGTGAAATTGCCGCATGGAATCAAATCGATAATCCCAATCTGATTGAAGTCGATCAGCTCTTACGGGTTCGCCCGCCGGCATCGACCAGCGTTGCGGCCGCACCCCGCAGCGCGCCAGACCCAAAGCAGGCCACTGAGATTCGCCCCTTGGCGGCAGCAAAACCAGCACCAAGCCCGCAGCCTGCGGCACCAGCAGCGGCTGCGCCACCAGCAGCGGCTGCGCCAGCGGCAAAAGCTGCGGATGGAATTCAGTTGGCCTGGCCCGCACAGGGGCAGGTGATCACGCAATTTGCCGACCCTGGCTACAAAGGGATTGCACTTGCGGGCACCGAAGGCGACCCAATCTTAGCCGCAGGTGATGGCCGAGTGGTCTACAGCGGCAATGGTCTGCGTGGTTATGGCAACTTGGTGATTGTGAAACATGATGGTGATTTTCTAACGGCCTATGCCCACAACAAATCAATTCTGGTGTCAGAAGGCCAGAGCGTGAAGCGCGGCCAGAAAATTGCAGAATTGGGCAAAACAGATTCCGATGTTCCCAAACTTCACTTTGAAGTCCGCCGATCCGGTAAGCCGGTCGATCCGCTGAAATTTCTGGCACAGCGCTAATTCTTATGACACCCATTCTTTGCTTTGATCTGGAAACCATTCCAGATGCTGCCGGCCTGCGGCGGCTTGATTTCTTTGATCCGGTACTCGATGACGCCGCTGGTGTGGCGGCCGTGCAAGCCGCACGATTGGAATCCCATGGCAGTGATTTCCTGCCCCACTATCTGCAGCGTATTTGGGTGATTGGCTGCGCCTTTCGTGACGACGAAGGCTTTCGAGTGCGTTGTCTGGGCGATTCACATGGGGCAAGTGATGCCGAAGAAGTGGCACGCCTGCGGTCGTTTTTTAAAACGATTGAAAAACACACGCCTCAGCTGGTGAGCTGGAATGGTGGTGGCTTTGATCTGCCAGTGCTGCATCACCGGGCCTTGATTCAGGGTGTGCCTGCGCCACGCTACTGGGACCAGGGCGACGATGATCGCGACTTCAAATACAACAACTACCTGTCGCGTTATCACACCCGCCATTTAGATCTCATGGACGTGGTGTCGGGTTATCAAAACCGTGCCTTTGCGCCATTGGATGGGCTGGCACGGCTGTGTGGTTTTGCCGGCAAGCTTGGTGAAGACGGCAGCAAGGTCTGGCAGTCCTTTCTGGAAGGCAAGGGTGAATCCGTTCGTGCCTATTGCGAGACCGATGTCGTCAACACCTATTTGCTGTATTGCCGCTTTCGCATGATTCGCGGCGAGTGGTCAGATGCCCAGTATCGGCAGGAACTTCAGGTGGTCCGGGATGCACTACAGGCCCTGATTGGTGATGCCTCGGCGCCATTACAGGGCGCACACTGGAAGCGGTATATCGAAGCAGCGCCTGCACTTCAATCGACCTAAGGCTTGGGCATGTCAGCGCGCATTACCTGCCCGATTGAGTCGGTAGATCTTGATGCACAGGGCTTGGCCCGACACGATGGCAAAGTGATCTTTGTCGAAAACGCATTGTTTGGCGAAGTCGTGGATATTGAGATTACACGCAGCAAGGCCAGCTATGCCAAAGGCCGTGCAGTGGCCTGGCACAAAGAGAGCTCACAGCGTGTTGTGCCGCGCTGCAAGCACTACGGCGTTTGTGGCGGCTGCTCCATGCAGCACATTGACAGCGCTGCCCAAATTGCGATCAAACAACGTGTGCTGGAAGATAACCTGTGGCATATCGGCCGGCTCAAACCCAATCAAATACTGCCGCCACTGGATGGCGGGGCATGGGGCTATCGAACACGGGCCCGCCTGACCGCCCGCTGGGTGGACAAAAAAGGCGGCATGCTGCTGGGCTTTCATGAACGCAAAAGCAGCTATGTCGCGGTGATGGATTCCTGCGAAATTCTGCATCCGCGTGTGGCCGAGATGTTGCCCGCCATGCGCGACCTGATTGGTAGCCTGAGTATTGCCAAGCGATTGCCACAGGCCGAAGTGGCGGTGGGCGAACCGCCTGCATCTGGTCAGGGTGATTATTCGGCGGCACGTTTAAACCCGGTGATTGTCTGGGTGCTGCGAAACCTGGAGTCGCTTACGCCGGATGATGAAGAAAAACTGCGGGCCTTTGCGGATGCATGGCAAATTCAGTTCTGGCTTCAGCCGGGTGGGCCACAGACTGCTGCATTGTTTTACCCGCTCAACGCACCAGAGCTGGCCTATTACCTGCCTGAGTTTAATCTGCACATGCCGTTTTCACCGGTGGACTTCACCCAGGTGAATCCGGGCATCAATCAAGTCATGGTCAAGCGCGCTGTGGATCTTTTAGATCCGCGGCCGCAAGATCGTGTGGCCGATTATTTTTGTGGCCTTGGTAATTTCACTTTGGCGCTGGCCCGTCGCGCAGCGCAAGTCGCAGGCTTTGAGGGCTCAAAGTCGCTCACCGATCGGGCCATGAAAAATGCGCAATTGCATCAGCTCGGGGATCGTGTGAGTTTTGATACCTGTAATTTGTTTGAAGTGACCACGGAGTGGCTTAAGAACGCGGGCCGTTTTGATCGTGTCTTGTTGGACCCACCACGCGAGGGCGCCCAGGCGTTGTGCCAGGCCATGGCAGATTTGCATCAGTCGGACCCGGCTGCTGCAGCATCACTTCTGCCCAAACGCATGGTCTATGTGTCGTGTAACCCGGCAACACTGGCCAGAGACGCGGCGATCCTGGTGCACCAGGGCGGCTGGCAGTTGCAGCAGGCCGGCGTGATCAATATGTTTCCGCATACGGCCCATGTGGAATCGATCGCCATGTTCGAGCGTGGTGTCACGAGCATGGTGTCTGACACCTTTGAGGGTGGTGTCTGACACCTTCGCCTTTACAAATAAAAAAGCCCACGCTGTTGATCAACGTGGGCTTTTGGTTGGCCCGCAGAATTTGCGGGCGCCAGTTTTTACTTACTCGCGGTTGCCACCGAAGAGCGACATCAACAGGACCAGCAGGTTGCTGAAGATGTTGTAAACACTTAAGTACACGCCCAGTGTTGCCGAGATGTAGTTGGTTTCGCCACCATTGACGATACGGTTTAAGTCGTAAAGCAAAAAGAGCGAAAAGATACCAACGGCCAGGGTGGAGACGGTCAGCATCAGGGCAGGCATCTGCAGCCAGATGTTGGCAATCGAGGCCACCAAGAGCAGCACCACGCCAATCATTAAGAACTTGCCCATATTGGACAGATCCCGTTTGGTGGTGGTGGCGATGCTGGCCATGCCGAAAAACACTGCGGCCGTGCCACCGGCAGCAACAGCCATCAGCTGGGCGCCGTTTTGCAGGCCAAGGGCGACACCAATCAGGCGGGACAGCATCAGGCCCATAAAGAAGGTGAAGCCCAGCAGCAGGTAGACCCCCGTGGTGCTGTGCTTGGTCCGCTCAATGGCGTAGAAAAAGCCAAAGGCGATGCCCAGGAAGAGCAGGGCGCCGATCAGGGGGCTGCCGGCAAACCAGGCAAAGCCAAACTGCAGGCCCACCCAAGCTCCCAACACGGTTGGCACCAGCGATGCGGCGAGCAGCCAATAGGTGTTGCGTAGCACCCGATTGCGCGCTGCAGACGATTCGGCACGTGGCAATGAAGTACTGTTATTAAAGCTCGGAACCATAGTGATCGTTTCTCCTTTGGGATCATGATTCGTTGGCGAAAATCCCGAAAAGCCCAATGCTACCCGGGCGGACGCCAGCACGTATAATCTCAGGTTTACTTGACAAATCAAGTAGGGAAAGGTTCCGGGGCTGTCCCCAGGGCCCCTCCCGCCCCGCCTGTCGGGAGCATAAAAACCCCTAACTCAACCCGGAATTAAGACAACATGGCAATCGAACGCACCCTCTCCATTATCAAGCCCGACGCAGTCGCAAAAAATGTGATCGGCGAAATCTATTCCCGTTTTGAAAAAGCTGGCCTGAAAGTGATCGCCGCCCGCATGATGCACCTCTCCCGTGGCGAAGCCGAAGCCTTTTACGGTGTTCACCGCGAGCGCCCCTTCTTCAAAGATCTGGTCGACTTCATGATCTCTGGCCCAGTAATGGTGCAAGTCTTGGAAGGCGAAGGCGCCATTGCGAAGAACCGTGACCTGATGGGCGCAACCGACCCGAAGAAGGCAGCCCCTGGCACCATTCGCGCTGACTTTGCAGACAGCATTGATGCCAATGCCGTTCACGGCTCTGATGCCCCTGAAACGGCATGCCAGGAAGTGGCTTTCTTCTTCCCCGCAATGTCGATTTACAGCCGATAAGGCCAAAGCGCTGCAGAACAGGGGGTGCCGTTGTAACACCCCCGCTGCGGCGGAACGCTTTTCCAGATGCTTCAGGACCCCATGAGCGACACCGCCGCCTCCACCCCCAAGACCAATCTTCTTGGCCTTTCTCCGCAGGTACTCACCGACTGGTGCGTGGCCCGTGGTGAAAAACCTTTCCGTGCCCGTCAGCTGCTGAAGTGGATTCACCAGCGTGGCGCCAGTCAGTTTTCAGAGATGACCGATCTGGCCAAGGATTTCCGCGCCAGTCTCGAACAAGACGCGGTGATCCAGGCGCCTGCGGTTTTGCAAGACCATGTGTCAGCCGATGGCACACGCAAATGGTTGTTTGATGTAGGCGCCGGTAATGCGGTGGAAACAGTCTTTATTCCCGAGACCGACCGCGGCACGCTGTGTGTCTCTTCTCAGGCGGGCTGCACCGTGGCCTGCCCGTTCTGTTCGACGGGCCGTCAAGGCTTTAATCGCAACCTGACAACGGCAGAAATCATTGGCCAGCTCTGGTGGGCCCGGCATGAACTGGCCCAGCCCGTGACCAATGTGGTCATGATGGGCATGGGTGAGCCGCTCCTCAATTACGACAATCTGGTACCGGCTCTGCAGCTGATGTTGCATGACGATGCCTATGGCCTGTCGCGCCGAAAGGTGACGGTGTCGACCTCTGGCGTGGTGCCCATGATCGATCGCCTTGCTCGGGATTGCCCAGTGGCTCTCGCGGTATCGCTGCATGCGCCAACGGATGCTTTACGTGACGAGCTCGTGCCGATTAACAAGAAGTATCCGCTCAGGGATTTGATGTCGTCGATCCGGCGGTATATTGAACCTGCGCCACGAGATTTCATTACCTTTGAGATCGTGCTGTTAGACGGCGTAAATGATTCTTTAGACCATGCACGGCAGTTTGTGCAGCTGGTCCGCCGGGAAGAGATTCCCTGCAAATTTAATCTGATTCCCTTTAACCCTTTCCCCAATTCCGGCTATAAAAAACCAGCCTGGCCCAAGACCCGGGCCTTTGCCGATCTCTTGACGCAAGAAGGCTTTGTCACCACGATTCGAAAGACCCGTGGCGATGATATTGATGCAGCCTGTGGCCAGCTGGCCGGTGATATCCAAGATCGAACTAGCATTACTCTGAGACGGAAATGAGCGCGAACGAGTCCTCTAACCCCCCCTGTACCAATCTGTCTGCTTCGGCATTTCCTTGTGGGCCGGCGGCGCGTCGCAAATCGCGCGCAATGCACATTTCATGGGGCTCGAACACGGTCACGGTTGGCGGTGATGCGCCAGTCGTGGTGCAGTCCATGACCAATACCGATACGGCCGATGCGATTGGCACCGCCATTCAGGTGCAGGGCCTGGCCCAGGCTGGCAGTGAACTGGTGCGGATCACGGTGAACTCACCGGAAGCGGCCAAAGAAGTGGCCGCGATTCGTGAACAGTTGGATCGTATGAATTGCAGCGTGCCCTTGATTGGTGATTTTCATTTCAATGGCCACAAGCTGTTATCCGACTACCCCGAGTGTGCGCAGGCGCTTTCCAAATACCGAATCAATCCGGGCAATGTGGGCAAGGGTGCCAAGCGCGACAATCAATTCGGCGCCATGATTGAAGCGGCCTGCCGCTATGACAAACCAGTTCGCATTGGTGTGAACTGGGGCAGCCTGGATCAAGAATTATTGGCCCGGCTCATGGACGACAACAGTAAGCGCGCTGAACCATGGGATGCCCAGGCCGTGATGCGTGAAGCCTTGGTCACCTCGGCGATTGAAAGCGCAGAGCAGGCCCAGGCCTGGGGCCTGCCCGGTGATCGCATCACGCTGTCGGCCAAGGTCAGCAGTGTTCAAGATTTGATTTCTGTTTATCGCGAGTTGGCCAAGCGTTGTGACTATCCCTTGCACCTTGGCCTAACCGAGGCCGGCATGGGCAGCAAAGGCATTGTGGCTTCGACTGCCGCCATGGCGGTGCTCTTGCAAGAGGGCATTGGCGACACAATCCGTGTGTCACTCACGCCCGAACCCGGCGGTGATCGCCGGCAAGAAGTGATCGTGGCCCAAGAGATGCTGCAGTCCATGGGCCTGCGGGCCTTTGCCCCGATGGTGGTGGCCTGTCCTGGCTGTGGCCGCACGACCTCGACTTATTTCCAAGAGTTGGCGGCCAAGATTCAGGCCTACTTGCGCGAACAAATGGTGCAATGGAAGACCCAATATCCCGGTGTGGAAAACATGACCGTGGCAGTGATGGGTTGTGTGGTCAATGGCCCAGGTGAAAGCAAACATGCGGACATCGGCATTAGTCTGCCGGGCACCGGTGAATCGCCGGTTGCGCCAGTCTTCATTGATGGTGAACGCAACGTGACGTTAAAGGGTGACCACATTGCCGAAGAATTTCAGGCCCTGGTCGCCGACTATGTCCAAAAGCGCTACGGCGCTGCAGCCTGAACGAGCAAGAAGCGAGTCAAGCGTGGCAGAAAAATCTTTAGAAAAAATTGTTGGTGTGAAGGGCATGAACGACCTGCTGCCCGATCAGTCGGGACTGTGGGAGTGGGTTGAACAGCAGGTGGCAAGTGTCTTTCGTCAGTACGGTTATCGCGCTATTCGCACACCGATTGTTGAGCCCACTGCGTTATTTGTTCGTGGTATTGGTGAAGTCACCGACATCGTTGAAAAAGAGATGTATACCTTTACCGATGCGCTCAATGGTGAGCAGCTCACACTGCGCCCGGAAAATACGGCAGCGGTGGTGCGATCCGCGATTGAACACAACCTGCTCTACGACGGCCCCAAGCGGCTCTGGTATGTTGGCCCCATGTTTCGGCATGAGCGGCCGCAGCGCGGCAGGTATCGGCAGTTTCACCAGTTTGGTATCGAGGCCCTGGGCCTGCCTGGCCCGGACATCGATGCGGAACAGTTGCTGATGATTCACCGGCTCTGGCAGCTGCTGGGGCTCACTGGTGATAACGCGCCGAAATTGGAAATCAATTCCCTGGGTGAAAAAAACGAGCGGATCGCCCATCGTCAGGCCCTGATTGCCCACTTCCAAGCCAATGCATCAGTGTTAGACGCTGATGCGCAGCGCCGTTTGCAGTCCAATCCTCTGCGAATTCTGGATTCAAAAAATCCAGCCATGCGTCCGGTGATTGAGAGTGCGCCGCTACTCCAAGATTTTCTGGGCGAGTCATCGCGGGCACACTTTCAGGCGGTGCTACAGACGCTGCGTGACCACGGTGTGGCTTACACCGTGAATCCACGACTGGTGCGTGGCTTGGACTATTACAACCTGACGGTGTTTGAGTGGATTACCGATCGGCTCGGCGCCCAGGGCACGGTCTGTGGTGGTGGCCGCTACGACACCCTGGTGGAGCAGATGGGGGGCAAGCCTGCGCCCGCCTGTGGTTTTGCGATTGGTGTGGAGCGTTTGGTGGAATTATTGAAAGAAGTCGCGCCACCGGCACTTCCATCGGCCTTAGATGTCTACGTAGTGCACTGGGGCCAAGACTCGACTGCCGCAGCGCTGCGCGTGGCCGAGAGCTGTCGTGGTCTTGGGTTGACGGTGCAGATGCATTGCGGCGAGGGCAGTTTGAAGTCTCAGATGAAAAAAGCCGACCAGAGCGGTGCCCGTGTGGCTGTGCTTCTGGGCGATGATGAGCGGGCAGCCGATGCCGCGAGTATTAAACCGCTGCGTTCAGAAGTTGGCCTGGCCCAACAGGACCAGGTACCGCAAGAAGATGTCGCCGCGGTCATTCGCGGCATGATCAGAATTTAAAAGGGTGGTTGCGATATGCGTGAAGATCTTGAACAGCAAGAACAGTTAGATGCCATTAAAGGCTTTTGGAGCGAAAACAAGCGCTGGATTGTTCCGCTGATCAGTTTGTTGCTGATTGCAGCCGCCGCATTTAACGGCTGGAATTGGTGGCAAAATCGTCAGGCCAATCAGGCAACGGATGCCTTGGTGGCCATGGAAACCGCGTTGACGGAACAGAATTTAGACAAGGCTCGTGCGGCGTATAAGGCCTTGGCCGCGGATTACGGCGCATCGACTCAGGCCGCACTTGGTGGGCTGCAGTTTGCCAAGGCCCTGGCCAGTAGCGGTGAGCTAGCCGAATCACGGGGTGTCTTAGAGCAGGTCTCTAAAAAAGCAGCCGACGAATTTGCCTGGATTGCGAAAATCCGGCTTGCTGGAATTTTGTTAGACGAGAACAATGCCAAGGCGGCACTGGATGCGCTCTCAGGCAAACCACCCAAAGAATTTGCTGGCTTGGTGAATGACCGCAAGGGCGATGTACATGCCGCTTTGGGCAACAAAGAAGAAGCCAGAGCCGCGTGGAAGGCAGCATCGGAAGAACTGCCTCCCCAGTCGCCATCACGTGAGTTGGTCTTAAGAAAATTGCAGACCATTGATTCCTTTGGAGCAACAAAATGAACCGCATGATGACTTGGGGTGCAGCTCTCACGGCGGCGGTGCTGCTGGCCGGCTGTGGTGGCACCAAAAAACCCCAACCGGCATCACTGACCAATTTCGCGCCAACCCTTCAGGCCAAGGTGGCCTGGAAGGCGGATGTTGGCCGCTCACCGAAATTTGAGTTTGGCGTTGGCCAGTTTTCACCTGCCGTCAGTGGCGACGCCATTTATGCCGCATCTGCTGCTGGTGCCGTGTCGAAAATTAACTTCGCTGACGGAAGACAGCTCTGGCGCACCCAGGTGGGCGCTCCGATTGTGGCGGGTGTGGCCACCGGTAGCGGCGCATCCACTGGCGTATCTGCAGTACTGACCGATCGCGGTGAGGCTGTCTTGATTGATGCCGATGGAAAAATTCTTCGGCGCATTGCATTGGGTGGCGTTGCCCTTGAAATTCCGGCACTGTTGGGCAGCACTCTTGTGGCCCGATTGGCAGACAACCGTGTCGCCGGCTGGGACATACAGACTGGCGCACGTCGCTGGGTGATACAGCGCAGTCTTCCGCCTTTGGTCTTGCATGCGCAGTCTGGCCTGCGCGGACTGCCTCAGGCACCCGAGGAGTTATCCAGCTCTGTCTTGGGCCCGGGTGATCTGCTGGTCAACATGCCCGGTGGCCGGCTGGTTTGGCTGAATATCACCACGGGTGCGGTCCGTTGGGAATCCCAGGTGGTGACACCTCGTGGCGCAAACGAGGTCGAACGCATCATCGATTTACTTGGCGCACCCACAGTCGATGGCCCTGATGTCTGCGTTGCGGCCTATCAGACCATGGTCTCTTGCTTTGGTGCAGAGAGTGGTCGCAGGCTGTGGAGTCGCGATATCGTGGTCAGCACACCGGTGGCCGCCGACACACGGTTTGTTTATGTGTCCGATGACCAATCCCGTTTGCATGCGTTAAACCGCAAAGATGGCACCACCGCCTGGACCATTGATAGCTTTCAGTTGCGCAACTTGATGACACCCGTGTCATGGGGCCGCGCTGTGTGGGTTGCAGATCGTTTTGGCTATCTTCATGCCGTGAACCGTGAAGACGGGCGGCTCCTGGCGCGCATGAGCTTGGATGGCGGTGCGCCAAGCGGTGCGATTCGCACAACGCGTTCGGGCCTCTTGATTCAGACCCAAGGCGGCCAGCTGATGCTGATCCGCACGGAAGGCTAATGGTTTGAATCCAAAACCTGTCGTTGCGTTAGTGGGTCGGCCGAATGTCGGCAAGTCCACGCTGTTTAATCGGCTTACGCGGTCCCGTGATGCGTTGGTCGCCGACCTGCCTGGCTTAACGCGAGATCGCCACTACGGCGAGGGCCGTTTAGGTGAACGGCCCTATCTGGTGGTCGACACGGGTGGCTTTGAGCCCGTGGTCAAAGAGGGCATTACCTTTCAGATGGCCAAGCAGACCAAGCAGGCCATTGCCGAGGCTGATGCGGTGGTGTTCTTGGTTGATGGCCGCGCGGGTCTTACGCCACAGGATTTTCAGATTGCCGATCTTTTGCGCAAAACAGGCCGTCCCGTCACGCTGGCTGTGAATAAACTTGAGGGACTGACCGGCGAGGGCCGCACGGCCGAATTTTACGAGCTAGGCTTGGGTGATCCCAGCCCAATTTCATCGGCCCATGGGGACGGCATTCACACCATGATGGAACGGGTATTTGCAGTATTGCCCGCCCATGTGCCGGAACTAGATGAAGCCGCAGAGATTGCTGAGCGCGGCCTGCGTGTGGCCATTGTTGGCCGGCCAAATGCGGGGAAATCCACGCTGATCAATACCCTGGTGGGTGAAGAGCGTGTAATTGCCTTTGACATGCCAGGCACCACGCGAGATGCCATCACGATTCCATTTGAGCGTGATGGCCGAAAGTATCAGCTAATCGACACCGCGGGCCTGCGCAAACGGGGCAAGGTCTTTGAAGCCGTTGAAAAGTTTTCGGTGATTAAAACCCTGCAGGCGATTGAGTCCTGCCATGTCGCGATTCTGATGCTGGACGCCCGGGAAGAGGTCTCGGATCAAGACGCCCACATTGCTGGGTTCGTGATGGAGGCGGGCCGGGCCCTGGTGGTTGCGGTCAACAAGTGGGACGGCTTGGATTCCGTTGCCCGTGACGATGTGAAGCGAGTCTTAGACCGCAAGCTCCACTTTTTGCATTGGGCGAAGTTCCACTTTATTTCGGCATTAAAAGGCACCGGCGTGGATGCCCTGATGCGGTCGGTGGATGCAGCCTATGCGGCGGCGACACTCAAACTCTCAACACCCAAGATCACGCGGGCCCTGCGCGAGGCGGTGGAACATCAGCAGCCACCAAGGCATGGCCGGTTTAGGCCAAAACTGCGCTATGCCCACCAGGGGGGACAGAACCCACCGATTATCGTGGTGCATGGCAACGCCCTGGAACACATCTCCGACGTTTACAAGCGGTTCTTGGAGGCCCGGTTTCGCAAGGTCTTCAAACTTGAGGGCACACCCCTGAGAATTGAGTGGAAGACGTCCACCAATCCCTACAAGCCAGAAGAGTGATTCCCAGGCCTGAAATGGGTATAGTAGGTGCTCTATTTGGGAGTTCTCTACCATGTCACAAGCAAAAGGGCTGGCGTTACAAGACCCGTTTTTAAACCTGCTCCGCAAAGAGCATGTGCCGGTATCGGTGTATCTGGTTAACGGTATTAAATTGCAGGGCCATGTTGAGTCGTTTGATCAGTATGTGCTGCTGCTTCGCAACACCGTGACGCAGATGGTTTACAAACATGCGATCTCCACAATTGTTCCTGCCCGCGCAGTGAACTTCACAGCAGAGGGTGAGTCGAGCTGAGCGACCTCGGTTCCGTCTCAACGTCGAATGACGTTGATTTTTCTAAACAGCCGCGCACTGTTCTAGTCGCCTTGACCCTGGGCCAAGGCCCACGGCCAGATATTGATGAGCTTCAGGCCCTGGCTGAATCGGCAGGCGCAAAGGTAGTGGCCGTGATGACAGGCCGCCGAGACAAACCAGACTCTGCTTTGTTTGTCGGCACTGGTAAGGCGGAAGAGATTCTGTTGGCCTGCCAGGAGCATGCGGCAGAGTTGGTCATTTTTGACCACACCCTGACGCCTGGTCAGCAACGCAACCTGACCAAATTGTTAAAACGTCGCGTGATCGATCGTGTTGCGCTCATCTTGGATATCTTCGCCCTACGGGCCCGCAGCCATGAGGGCAAATTGCAGGTGGAGCTGGCCCAGCTAGATTATTTGTCGGCCCGGCTGGTCCGTGGCTGGACCCACTTAGAGCGGCAAAAGGGCGGTATTGGTCTGCGTGGTCCAGGTGAGACTCAGTTGGAAACCGACCGGCGGCTGATTGGCCAGCGTGTGAAACAGTTGAAGTCGCGGCTGGCATTGGTGGAAAAGCAGCGCAAGAATCGAAGTCGTCAGCGCAGCCGACAGGGGGCTTTTGTGGTGTCCTTGGTGGGCTATACCAATGCCGGCAAATCCACGCTTTTTAATGCCCTCACCCATGCCAATGTCTATGCGGCTGACCAGTTGTTTGCCACGCTAGATACCACCAGCCGTCGCGTCTTTCTTGCGCCAGGTGAGTTTATGGTCTTGTCAGACACAGTTGGCTTTATTCGTGAACTCCCGCACAGCCTGATCGAGGCCTTTAAGTCGACGCTGCACGAGGCGGCCGACGCCGATTTGCTGTTACATGTGATTGATGCATCTGACCCTGACCGCGATCTTCATAAACAGGCCGTTGAAGAAGTATTGGCTGAGGTTGGGGCGGCAGACGTTCCCAGAATCGAGGTCTACAACAAGATTGACTTGACCGATTTGCCCCCACGGTCCGAGGTAGATCCCTATGGTAGGATCCGCCGGGTTTGGTTGAGCGCCTCTTCTGGCAGCGGCATTGATGCTCTGCGGCAGGCGGTCAGATCCCATATGCCGGCTTTCCCTAATTCCGAACCGACTTTGGGGGCTCTCAGCGATAATGTCGATGCAGTGCAACCTTCTGTTCAGTCCCTTCTCTAAAAGCCCATGATTCGACTTAAAAATTGGTCTATTTTTCGGCGCTTGTTCGCCCTAGGCGACCCCCGCTGGGGTCAATCGGGCTCTGGCCAAGAGCCGCCTGCCAGTAATGGGCAGCCCAGCGGCCAAGAGCCTGGCCGCAATGCCCAGGGGCCATCTGCCCAGGACCAGCAGGAACCAAATCGCGGGCCGTCTGAGCCGCCACGGGGTAATCGCCCCTCGGGCAACAACGAGCCCCCCGATCTCGACGAAGTCTGGCGTGACTTTAATCGCCGACTCAGCGGCATGTTTGGCGGCAAGGGCAATAAGAATTCAGGTGGGGGCTTTGGCGGTGGTGGCCGACGTAGCCCTGGTGGTAGCGGCGGCGGCTTTAAGGCCCCGAATGTCAAAACCGGCCCAGCCTTTGGCATGGTGGCGGTTGCCGGTGCGCTGATCTGGCTGGCCACTGGCTTTTATATTGTGCAAGAGGGCCAGTCCTCGATCGTGCTGCGCTTTGGCGAATTCCGCACCACGGCACCCGCTGGTTTTCAGTGGCGTTTGCCTTACCCTTTTGAATCGCATGAGATTGTGAATCTGTCTCAGATTCGTCAGGTGAGCGTTGGTATTCGCGGTAGCGGTGCGGGTAATCGCGGGCGTGATTCCCTGATGCTGACCCGTGACGAGAACATGGTGGATCTGCAGTTCGCGGTCCAATACCGAATCGCTGATCCCAAGTCGTATTTGTTTAACAACGTGGCCACTGATGACATCGTGGCCCAGGCTGCTGAGACCGCCATGCGTGAAATTGTGGGCCGAAGCCTGAGCGACACGGTGCTCTACGAAAACAAAGAGGGCATCGCTCGCGAAGCACTCGCCCAGATCCAGGCCATTGCGGATCGTTACACCTCGGGTTTGAGCATCATCGACGTGACCATTCAAAATGCCCAGCCGCCTGAAGAAGTCCAGGCTGCTTTTAGCGATGCGATCAAAGCAGGCCAAGATGCCGAGCGCGCGAAAAACGAGGGCCAGGCCTATGCCAACGATGTCATTCCTCGTGCCCGCGGTTCTGCTGAGCGACTCATCCAAGAAGCCGAAGGTTACAAAGAGCGTGTGATCGCCACGGCCCAGGGTGATGCAGACCGTTTCCGCAAGATCATGGTGGAGTACAACAAAGCCCCTGCGATCACGCGTGAACGGATGTACTTAGAAGCCATGCAGCAGGTCTTTAGCAATGTCAGCAAGGTCATGGTCGAGTCCAAGAACAACAGCAATCTGTTGTACTTGCCCCTGGATCGTTTGATGCAGCAGTCGGCTGCCGGCGCCCCGGGCGCGGCACCCGCCGCATCGGGCATGGCCACCACTCCACCGGCCGCACCAACAGCCGCACCTGCACCGGCTGCACCAGCAGCCGAGCCATCGGTTCCAGCCGCTAACAATTCCGGGCCAAGCCTGCGTGACCGTCTGCGGGAGGCAAGATAATGAATAAGCTCTTTACAGCGATTTCCGCGCTGGTCGTGTTGGTCCTGATCGCCGGTTCGTGCATTTTTGTGGTGGATCAACGGCAATACGCTATTGTGTTTGCCCTGGGTGAAATCAAAGAAGTGGTGAATAAGCCTGGCCTGTACTTCAAGATGCCACCCCCCTTTCAAAACGTGGTTTTCGTTGAGAAACGCATTCTGACCATCGACACGCCCGAGATTGATCGCTTTATCACCAGTGAAAAACAAAACGTGCTGGTGGATACGTATGTGAAATGGCGTGTGATCGATCCCAAAGAGTATTGGGTCTCGGTGGCTGGCCGCCCGGCCGGTGCCGCAGACCGTATCTCCCGCAGCCTGCGTGACGCGCTGAATAACGAGATCGCCAAGCGCACCATGAATGAAGTGATTTCCGCATCGCGCGAGCAGATCATGACGGGCATTCGCGACCGCGTGAATGCCGATGCCCAGCGGCTTGGTGTGGAAGTGGTCGATGTGCGAATCAAGCGTGTCGATCTGGCTGATGAAATCCGCGATTCTGTTTTCCGCCGCATGGAGTCCGAGCGAAAAGCCATCGCCAATGAGCGGCGCTCTTCCGGTGCTGCCGAGTCTGAAAAGATTCGTGCCAATGCCGATCGCCAGCGCGAAGTCATTCTTGCTCAGGCCTATCGTCGCGCCCAAAGCATCATGGGTGACGGCGATGCACGCTCCACGTCGCTTTACGCCGCATCCTTTGGACAAAACCCGGAATTCGCCTCGTTTTACCGAAGCCTGCAGGCCTATCGCGAGAGCTTTAAAAACAAATCGGACGTGATTGTGGCGGACCCGCAATCCGACTTCTTCCGTCATTTCAGGTCTTCAGGTGTTCGGCCAAGCGGCAACGGAAACGCCAAGTAACCACAGGCGAATTTTTTATGCCCGCATGGCTTTTGCCTGACCAACTCTCGGATATTTTGCCGCTCGAGGCGAAGCGGCTTGAATCGCTTCGCCGTCGCCTTCTCGACCTTTATGCGGGCTACGGCTACGCATTGATTCAGCCACCCCTGGTGGAGCATGTCGAATCACTCATGATTGATCAGGCCCGCGATCTTGATCTGCGCACCTTTAAGCTGGTGGATCAGGCCAGCGGCCGGTTGCTGGGCCTGCGGGCGGATATGACGCCGCAGGCAGCACGTATTGACGCCCATCAAATACAACATCAGGGCGTGACCCGCCTGTGTTACGCCGGCTCGGTGCTGCATGCGCAGCCGGCTGGATTGCTCTCGTCGCGTGAGCCGGTTCAGGTGGGCTGTGAACTCTTTGGCCATGCTGGCCTGGAAGCGGATTTGGAAGTTCAAGAACTGGCGCTGGCCTCTTTAGATGCTGCTGGCATTCAAAAAGTTAGGCTGGATCTCTCGCACCGCGGGGTGTTTTTGGCCTTGCGTGACCAGGATCCGGCCTTGGCAGCGATTGAGACTGATGTGCTGCAGGCCTTGCAGTCCAAGGACCGTGTTCGCCTGAATCAACTCGTTACCCGGCTAGCACCGGCAACGGCAAAGTCGCTTCTGGCCATGATCGATCTGTACGGCCCAGCAACGGGCCCAGGCAATGTCATTGAAAAAGCCAGGGCAGTCTTGCCGGCCGTGCCAACGATTAGCCAGGCGCTGGATCGTCTGCAGGCGGTGGCCAATTCGGCACTCTTTACCGAACACCCGCAGTGCGTGTTAACGGTGGACTTCGCCGATCTCCGCGGTTATCGCTATCACAACGGTGTCATGTTCTCGATTTACTGCGAGGGCCTGCCCAACGCCGTGGTCCGTGGTGGCCGCTACGACGGTGTGGGTGAGATCTTTGGCCGTGCACGTGCGGCCACCGGGTTTAGCCTGGAACTACGGGAATTACTCGGCATCACGGCCTCTTCAGAGGGCGAGGCGGATTGTTCTTTCGCCCCGATCGCCGCGCCCTGGCGTGACGATGCGGCGCTTCGGGCAGCGATTGCCAGCCTGCGGGCACAGGGGAAAACGGTAATTGCTCTTCCTGATGCAGAATTAGGGGTGTGGACCGGCGAAAAGCTCGTGAATCAGGCGGGCAGCTGGTCCGTGGCCTAAGGCAGGCCTTTGAATGAAGGCAGGCCTTGGGCTTGTCGGGCTTGGTTACTCAAAAGAATCGGAAAACAAATGGCAGGCGCAACAGCTGTACAGCAGGGCAGGAATGTGGTCGTCATCGGTACCCAGTGGGGTGACGAGGGCAAAGGCAAGATTGTGGACTGGCTGACCGAGCAGGTCAGTGGCGTGGTGAGATTCCAAGGTGGCCACAATGCGGGCCATACCCTGGTGGTCAATGGCAAAAAAACCATTCTGCGGCTCATCCCATCGGGCATTTTGCACCCCGGCGTGACCTGCTATATCGGCAACGGCGTGGTGCTCTCCCCATCAGCGCTTTTGGGTGAGATCGACGAATTACAGGCCAATGGCATTAACGTTGAGTCACGCCTAAAAATCAGTCTGGCCTGCCCACTGATTCTTCCTTATCACGTGGCTCTGGATCAGGCCCGCGAGGCCGCCAAGGGCGATGCAAAGATTGGCACCACGGGCCGTGGCATTGGCCCAGCTTATGAAGACAAGGTGGCCCGCAGAGCGATTCGTCTGCTGGATCTCACCAACCCATCTGCTTTAAAAACAAAGCTTGCCGAGGCCATGAGCCTGCATAACTTTGTGTTGGAACATCATTTGAAATCCAAGCCCCTGTCGGTGGATCAGGTCTTTGATGATCTGATGACCATGGCACCAAGGCTTTTGAAGATGACGGCCGATGTGCCTCAGCTTCTATACGAAGCTGGCCTGCGCGGTGACAACCTGCTGTTCGAGGGTGCCCAGGGGTCCTTGCTCGACATTGATCACGGCACCTATCCCTATGTCACTAGCAGCAACTGTGTTGCCGGTGCGGCGGGTGCTGGCGCCGGTGTTGGCCCTTCGAAATTGCATTACGTGTTGGGCATTACCAAGGCCTATGCCACCCGAGTGGGCAGTGGCCCATTCCCCACCGAGCAGATCAACACGGTAGGTGAGACCCTGGCCAAACGTGGCAATGAGTTCGGTTCGGTCACGGGCCGGCCTCGTCGTTGCGGCTGGTTCGATGCCGCAGCCTTGCGCCGCTCCATGCAGATTAACGGTGTGACGGGACTGTGCATTACCAAGCTTGATGTGTTGGACGGCTTATCAGAAATCAAACTCTGTGTTGGCTATGACACCCCTGCCGGCCGCTTAGACGTGCTGCCTTTTGGTTCGGACGCGGTGGAACAATGCCAGCCCATTTACGAGACCATGCCGGGCTGGACGGAATCGACACAGGGCGTGCGCCAGTGGAAAGATCTTCCGGCCACGGCCCAGCGCTATCTTGAGCGTCTGGCGCAGGTGGTGGGGGCGCCCATTGCCATGGTCTCGACCGGTGCAGACCGGGAAGACACGATATTGCTCGACCATCCGTTTGGGAAGTAAGGCGGTGACCGCCCGGGCGCGTTGCTCGGGCTGGTTGTGTTTGAACTTCAGGGGATTAAGATGGTGCCCAGAAGAGGACTCGAACCTCCACAGTGTTGCCACCGCTAGGACCTGAACCTAGTGCGTCTACCAATTCCGCCATCTGGGCAAGTGAGCCGCGTACTTTACTTGGAAACACACAATTGTCAAAACGAGCCTCGCCTCTGACCCCATCCAAAGCCCAGCCCAGTGGTTTTTATGGCCGCCTGATTGGCCACCGAGACGGCTTCGGTTTTATTCGGCCCGATACTGGCGGCGATGACGTCTTTGTCTCGCCAAAAGAAATGCTCAAGGCCATGCATGGCGATCGGGTGAGTGCCCGTGTGGTGGGCACCGATCGGCGGGGCCGGCCCGAGGCGGTCATTTTGGAAGTGGTGGAGCACGCCAATCGCAAGCTCGTGGGCCGACTGGTCAATGAGCGCGGCATTTTAGTGGTGGTGCCCGAGGACCAGCGCATTAAACACGACGTGATCGTGGCGCCGGCCGACACCATGGGGGCGGAGTCGGGACAGGTGGTCTCCATTGAGATTGTGGACCCCCCCACCCGGTACACGCCGCCGGTGGGCCGGGTGGTCGAGGTACTTGGCGGGGTCGACGACCCCGGCATGGAAATTGAGATTGCGGTACGCAAATTCGATGTACCCCATGAGTTTTCTGCCGAGGCGGAAAAACTCGCCAGCCGTCTTCCAGACGAGGTCCGTGCCAAAGACCTGAAAAACAGAATTGATCTGCGCGATGTGCCGTTTATGACCATTGACGGCGAAGATGCGCGAGACTTTGATGATGCGGTTTATGCCGAAGCCATTCCCGGCAAAGGCTGGCGTTTGTTGGTGGCCATTGCCGATGTCAGCCACTATGTGCAAACGGGTGATGCTCTGGACCGCGATGCATTTTCACGCAGCACATCGGTGTATTTTCCGCGCCGGGTCATTCCCATGCTGCCGGAAAAACTCTCCAACGGCCTGTGCTCCTTAAATCCACATGTCGATCGCTTGGCCCTGGTCTGCGACATGGTGGTGAGCACCGACGGCGAGGTCAAGGCCTATCAGTTTTATGACGCCGTGATTTGTTCCCATCAGCGGCTCACCTATACCCGCGCCTGGGCGGTGTTGTGCGACCCGCTGTCGGAAGAGGCGGTGCAGCTTGGCCCCTTGGTTGAACCGCTGGGCCAACTCGAGGAAGTCTTTCGTGCGCTGTTGGGCGCGCGCGAGGCCCGTGGCGCGATTGATTTCGACTCGGTCGAGACCTTTATGCAATTCGATGCCAATGGCCGAATTGAGAAGATCTTGCCGCGAGTCCGCAACGATGCCCATCGTCTGATTGAAGAGTGCATGCTGGCGGCCAACACCTGTGCTGCCGATATTTTTAAGCGGGCAAAACGCCATGGCTTATTCCGCGTTCACGAAGGGCCCACGCCGGAGCGCTTAAAGGCACTACGCGATTTTCTGAAAGTGCAGGGACTAAAGCTCGAGGGGGGTGATGAGCCCAATCCCGGGGACTATTCCCGCCTGGCCAAAGAGATTCGTGCCAGACCCGATTCGCGATTGATTCAGTCGCTACTCTTGCGCAGTATGCAGCAGGCCATTTACACACCGGATAACTCCGGCCACTTTGGCCTGTCCTACGAGGCTTATGCCCATTTCACATCGCCGATTCGCCGTTATCCGGATTTGTTAGTGCATCGGGTGATCAAGACCATCATCCACAACAAGGGCCACTATGTGCCGTCTTTTGGCGATCTCGGCGACGACGATCCCTTGCAGCGTTGGCGCAATATTGGTGACCATTGCTCGGCAGCAGAGCGTCGTGCCGATGAGGCATCGCGCGATGTCGAGGCTTGGCTGAAGTGTCAATACATGAAGTCTCGTGTGGGCGAGCAGCTGCGCGGCACCGTCACAGGCGTTGCGCCCTTTGGTTTGTTTATCACTCTAGATGCACTCTATGTCGAGGGTCTTGTTCATGTGTCAGAGCTCGGCGCAGAATACTTCCAACACAACGAAGTCCTGCATGAGCTGCGCGGTGAGCGAACCGGCCGGCGTTTTAGGCTCTATGACAGCCTGGTGGTGCAGGTTGCCCGTGTTGACCTGGATGCCCGCCGTATTGAGTTTCAGCTGGTGCCAAGCCTGATGCGCGCAACCAAGTCCACCAAGACGACCGAGCGCGAGCAAGACTATTACGAACTTCCTGATGATGAGGAAGAAGTGCTCGATATGCCCCGCTGGCTGGCCGAGGCCTTGGCAGAGCAGGCCAGTGGCGCAGCGAAACGGGGCGGCAAGAAGAAAAAATCCAAACCATCGGTGACACCAGTCGTTGCGCCGCCTTCAGGCACGAAAAATTCCACGAAGTCCGCGAGGGCAAAACCCGCGAAAACCAAGACCGCCCGCCAGCCGGCATCTCAGGCCGGCAAAGCGCGCAAATCCAAACGCAGCCGGCGCTAATTCCCAATGGCAGATCCCAAAGAAATTTGTTTACTCGGTTTTCATGCGGTTCGTGCCCGCCTTCGGGCGGCGCCCGACACCATCAGCCGAATCGTGTTTGATGGCCAGCGTAAAGACGCACGCATCAATGGGCTTTTGAAGCAGGCCGAACAGGCTTCGATCAAAACCATTTCGGAATCAATACTTCAGCTGGATCGGCTGGCCAAGGGGCAGCGACATCAGGGCGTGTTGGCCATTGCCAGCAAACGTCCGCAGCCTGACAGCCTGTCAGACTTATTAGAGCAGATGGAATCACTCAAGCCGGTTGATCAGTGGCTGGTGGTTTTGGATGGCGTGACCGATCCTCACAACCTTGGGGCGATTTTGCGCAGTGTGGATGCTGCCGGTGCGGCGGCAGTCATTGCACCACGTGACAAATCCGCACCGTTGAACGATGTCGCCGCACGTGTGTCCGCTGGTGCGTCGGATCATCTGCCGTATCTGCAGGTGACCAATCTGGCGCGAGCCATTGAAGAGCTACAGCAGGCCGATTACATGGTGATTGGGCTGGCCGGCGAGGCAGAGGCGTCAATCTATGCCACCGATCTCACGGGCAAGATCGCTCTGGTTCTGGGCGCCGAAGGCGAGGGCATGCGCCGCTTAACGAGGGAGCGTTGTGATCTTCTGGTGCGGCTGCCCATGCAAGGGTCGGTGGAAAGCCTGAATGTGTCAGTGGCTTGCGGCGTGTGTTGTTATGAAGCGCTGCGTCAGCGTCAGGCGCGTAAGTAAATCAATTATTTTTCTTTCTTTGTCCGCTCACGAAATTTCCACGGTGGCTCGGGTGCCAGTGCGGGGTTGTTGACCGATGCCGCAATGCCGGCCCACAAGCCTAGGCCTTCTCGGCGGGCGTTTTCTTCGGCCCGGGCATAGTCCGATTTGCGGCGATCATCCAGGTCTTGCTGATAGCGTGTGAAGAACCAGGCGTAGCCCCGCTGGATCTGAAGTAATCCAATATCGTTTTGATTCACCGACACATGGGCCACCCAGCGCTCGAACCGGTCGATCTTCACAGGCGTGAGCGTGATTGTGCCGCCCGCGAGCAAAGACTCTAAAGACTCTTTGGATTTGTTGGAATAAGGTTGGCGTTTTTCTGGCGCATCTATGCCCGCAATGCGCACGCGCACGATCTGTTGATTGGCAGCAATCAGATTAAAGGAATCACCATCAAAGATTTCCGCAATCTTGTAGGGGCCACTTGGTGGGGCCAGGCCTGGCTGTGAGCTGCATCCCGACAGGCCGATGACCAGTGCAGCCAGCGTCGCGGCCAGCCATTGAATCACGCGCAAGACTTAACTCTCCAGGGATTCGGCGAGCGTTAAAACGGCCGCTGCGTACATGAAACTTCGGTTGTACTGGGTAATCACAAAAAAATTATGGGCTGCAATCCAGTAGGTCACGTTGTCATCTTCTTCGGGAAGATCGATTAGGCTCGCGCTTGTATCCGCCGAAAGTCTGGGTGTTTCTTGTTCAATACCGGCCGCCTGAAGCTGTGCCACGGTGTGTAGCGGTTCAAGCTGTGGTGCTACGAATCTTGCTGGGTTGGTGTGCAGTGGAATCACTGCCACGGTGTGGCTCGGGCGACTGGCCCGCCATCCATGCAGTTTTAGAAAATTCCCCACCGATGCAATTGCGTCATGCGGGTTGTTGATCAAATCGGCACGTGCTGGGTTACGGTAGCCAAGGGCAAAATTCTGCCAACTGCTGGGCATGAATTGCGGCAAGCCCAGTGCGCCCGCAAACGAACCCCGTAGTTCTTTCAAATTCACAACACCTTGCCGGCCCATCACCAAAAGCGTCTCGAGTTCTTTACGAAAAAAATCCGCCCGCCTTGGTGACTCAAAGGCCAGCGTGGTGAGCGTTTCTAATGTTGGAAATCGACCGGTGAATTGCCCGTATTTGGTTTCAACACCAATGATGGCGGCGATCACCTGTGCCGGCACACCAGATTGTTGTGCAACATCGTGGAGTACCTGCCGATGTTCGGCCATAAAGGTGCGCCCCGCGTTGATCCGGGTGATGTCGGCGTGCTGCGATAAGTAACGGGCCCAGGACCGTTTTCTTGGCACTTCGCCCGGGGGCGGTGGGGGCGGATTCATCAGCAGTAGTGCCCGGGGCTGCGCCCCGAGCCCCTCAAACTGGCTCCACAGCCATGTCCGCGGCAGGTTGTGTTTGTCGGCAGTATCCGAGATGAAGGTTTGCACATCGCTTCGGCCCAGCCAACCATGCCGCAGGCCAATGGCCAGAGACTCTTCAGTTTCGCGGGCGGTTTTGTTGCGGGGCTGCGCCAATAGGTGCGCTGCAGGAAACCCGGCTGACAGAAGCAGGCCAGCCCCAAGCGCAAGTGTGCGTCGGCGGCGGGGCTGCATGGCGTGGTCGTTGGGCATGGATGGGTTGCTGGAATTGTCGCATTAGAATGTAGCTTGGCGTCTTGTTGCGTCAAGCCTTTTTGCCGCATGTCCCTGACCAAATCCGTATTTAAAAGGTAGACCGTAATGAAAGTGTTGGTACCCGTAAAGCGCGTGGTGGACTACAACGTGAAAGTCCGAGTCAAGTCGGATGGCTCGGATGTGGATATCGCCAACGTCAAGATGTCGATGAACCCCTTTGACGAGATTGCGATCGAAGAGGCAACCCGCCTGAAAGAGGCGGGTGTGGCCACAGAAATTGTGGCGGTCAGCTGTGGCCCTGCCCAGGCCCAAGATGTGCTTCGCACCGCAATGGCCATTGGCGCAGACCGGGGCATCCATGTGGTGTGCGACCAGCTCTTGGAACCGTTGGCGGTTGCAAAAATTCTGAAGTCGGTTGCGCAAAAAGAATCGGCTCAGTTGGTCATCATGGGCAAGCAGGCCATTGACGACGACGCCAATCAGACCGGCCAGATGCTGGCCGCACTCTGGGGCGTGCCCCAGGCCACCTTTGCCAGCAAACTTGAAATATCGGGTCAGCAGGCCCTGGTCACGCGTGAAATCGATGGTGGTCTGGAAAAAATTTCCATAAATCTTCCTGCAGTGGTAACGACCGACCTGCGGCTAAACGAACCCCGCTATGTCACCCTGCCCAACATCATGAAGGCGAAGAAAAAACCCATTGAGCAGTCCACGCCGGCTGACCATGGGGTCGACATTACCCATCGCCTCAAACTCTTAAAAGTTGAAGATCCACCAAGCCGCAAGGCCGGCATCAAGGTGGCCGATGTCGCCACGCTCGTTGACAAGCTGCGCAACGAAGCCAAAGTGATCTAAGGAATCGATCTCATGAAAATTCTAGTCATTGCAGAACACAGTAACGATCAACTGCGTCCGGTCACGGCCAATGCGGTCGCTGCAGCGAGTGCCCTGGCCAAGGCTGGCGGTGGTGCAGAAATCTGCGTCTTGGTTGCCGGTGCCAATGTTGGACCTGCTGCCCAGGCGGCCGCCCAGATCGCGGGCGTGCAACGCGTGATGGTGGCCGACGCGCCCCTGCTTGCTGACCAACTGGCTGAGCCTATGGCCGAGCAGATCCTGGTCAGCGCTGCCGGCATGGACGCGATCGTGTTTCCTGCCACGGCTTTTGGTAAAAATATCTCGCCACGTGTGGCGGCTCGGTTGGATGTGGCCCAGATCTCCGACGTCATCGAAGTCCTTGGGGTCGACACTTTTAAGCGGCCCATCTATGCGGGCAACGTGATTGCCACTGTGCAATCAACCGATGCGGTGAAGGTCATGACGGTCCGTGGCACTGCCTTCGAGGCACAGGGTGCACAGGCCGCCTGCCCGATTGAACCCGTCGCTGTCGCCGCTGCCCCTGCGGCTTGCGCCAAGTTCGTTTCGCGTGAAATCGCCGTGCTGGCCCGCCCGGAATTAACGGCGGCCAAGGTCGTGGTCTCCGGTGGTCGGGCCCTGGGCTCGAAAGAAAACTTCGCCATGTTGGAGCAGCTGGCGGATCAGCTTGGGGCCGCCATGGGTGCAAGCCGGGCCGCCGTGGATGCGGGCTATGCCCCCAACGACTGGCAGGTGGGCCAGACGGGCAAGGTGGTCGCCCCCCAGCTCTACATTGCAGTGGGCATTTCTGGCGCCATTCAGCACCTGGCCGGCATGAAAGACTCCAAAGTGATCGTGGCCATCAACCAAGACGCCGAGGCACCGATTTTCTCGGTGGCCGACTACGGCCTGGTGGGGGATCTCTTTCAGGTTGTCCCTGAATTAACCCAAGCCCTTTCCAAATAAAGGCCAGACTGCTAGAATCGAGGGCTTTTCCGGCTGTAGGCAAGGCGCCTGCCGCCGACCCGATTTTGATACGAGAGAGCATTTATGGTCATTATTCGTTTAGCCCGTGGTGGCGCACACAAGCGGCCTTACTTTCACATGGTCGCGACTGATTCGCGCAGCCGCCGTGATGGCAAATTCATTGAGCGTGTTGGCTTTTTTAATCCCGTGGCCGCGGCCAGCGAGACAAAACTGCGCATCGCAATGGATCGCGTTGATTACTGGCGTAGCCAGGGCGCACAGGTAAGCCCGCGCGTTCAGCGCCTGATCAAAGAATTTGCAAGCCAAAAAGCTGCCTGAGGTTTCACCTCCTGAAGATTGGGTGCCGCTGGCCGAGGTCGGCGCACCCATCGGTCTGAAAGGAGCCGTTCGGCTCCACACGCTGAAGTCCGTGACCGGACTTCCCATCGACGATTCTCTGCTGCAGGATTTTTCCCACTGCTGGGTAAAACTCAAAAGCGGCCAATGGTTGCACTCCGATATTGTCGAGTGCTCGCCGCAGACCCGTGGCCTAAAGCTTCAACTCGCAGCGGTCAGTGATCGAAATCATTCCGAATTGCTTCGCGGCGCGCTCGTTGGGCTATCGCGCAGTGAATTTCCCGAACCTGATGAAGACGAGACTTACTGGGCTGATTTGATCGGCTGCAGGGTCATCAATCGACAAGGGCTAGATCTTGGCCTGGTGGGTTCGCTACAGACCAATGGCGAACACGATTGGCTTGTGGTGGATTCCGGAATGATCCCGTTTGTTGCCCAATACATCGACCAGGTCGACTCCGATCAGCGTGTGATTCACGTGGATTGGGATCCGGCCTGGATGAAATAAGAGCAGTTCGCATGGCCCAGCCTTTGGTGCGTTTTGACATCGTGACCATCTTTCCCGAGATGTTTCATGCGGTCTCGAAATTTGGCATTACCGGCCGCGCCCTGGACCGGGGGCTTGCCCAGCTGCACACCCACCAGCTGCGGGACTACGCCCACGACGCTTATAAAACCGTCGACGATCGGCCCTATGGCGGCGGCCCTGGCATGGTCATGATGCCCGGCCCCCTGACCGAGGCGGTGGCTGCCGTAAAAACCCAGCAACAGGCAGCAGGCCTTGCCCCGGGCCCGGTGGTGCTGATGAGTCCAGCCGGCCAGCCGATGAACCAGGCCCTGATGGACCGGGTGGCCACTACGCCTTGTTGGACCATCATCTGCGGGCGTTACGAGGGTGTGGATCAGCGGTTTATTGATCAGCAGGTCGATGAACTCTGGAGCCTGGGGGACTTTGTGCTCTCGGGCGGCGAGATTGCGGCGATGGCCGTCTTAGATGGCGCGATTCGTCGCCTGCCTGGGGCCTTGCGCGATGCCGAATCGGCGGTGCAGGACTCGTTTTCCGGTGGCCAGCTGTTGGATTGGCCCCACTACACCCGGCCAGAGGTATTCGCGGGGCAGGCCGTGCCCGACGTGCTTTTATCCGGACATCATGAGAGAATCGCAGATTGGCGCAAAAAGGCCGCTTTAGCGGCCACAGAGCAGCTTCGGCCAGACCTGTTAGAAAAACCGGACTAGTCGTTTCTTGTGACCGATTCCGATCGTTTCATCACTCGGGGTCGCGCCAAAAAATGAGTGTTGTTAATTGTGAACCCCATCCAATAGGTCAATGGGAACGTGCGCAATATCGCGCAATCGCTTAAGCGATGTTCTCCTCTTGGACCCACGATGGTTTTTGGAGAAATCATGGATCTGATCCGTCAAATTGAGCAGGAAGAAATTGCCCGTCTTGGCAAAGACATCCCCGAATTCGCACCAGGGGATACCGTGGTCGTTAGCGTGAATGTGGTGGAAGGTAACCGCAAACGTATGCAGGCCTACGAGGGCGTGGTCATCGCAAAACGTAATCGTGGATTGAATTCCTCGTTTATCGTTCGAAAAATTTCCTCGGGCGAGGGCGTTGAGAGAACCTTCCAGTTGTACTCACCCCTGATTGCAAAGATTGAAGTCAAGCGTCGCGGTGATGTTCGCCGTGCCAAGCTGTATTACCTGCGTGATCGTTCCGGCAAATCGGCCCGTATCCGCGAAAAGCTGCCTGCACGCAAAGCTGACGCAGGCAAGGCTGATTCGGCCGCCGAGTAATTCAGGTCGCACAAGGGCCGGAGCCAACGGGTCATCATGTCGTCCCAGATTGGCTTCGATCCCGAATCAGCGGACTTTGAAGCCCGCCCCACAGAGCCTGCTCTACCCGAGCAGGCTTTGTCGTTTTCGGCCCTCGACACTTTGTTTTCTCGAGTCCGTGCCGATCCCACGTTTCCAAGTTGGTCCCCTGAATTGTTGCGTGATCGCCGCAGGCCCGTGCGTCCAGTCACACCAGAAAATGCGGTTAGGGCATCGGTACTGATTCCCCTGGTGGGCCATGAGCAGCCACAGGTGGTGCTCACCAAACGCACCTCTGGTCTGTCCAGTCATGCTGGTCAGATTAGTTTTCCTGGGGGCCGTGCTGAGCGCTATGACCCATCGGTCGAGGCCACTGCCCTGCGGGAGGCCTTCGAAGAAATTGGTCTTTCCCCGCAGTCGGTCCAGGTCTTGGGCCGACTGCCTGACTACTTCACGGCGACAGGATTTTGCGTCACGCCGGTGATTGGCCATATTCAGGCGCAGCCGAGTTTTACCGCCGATAAGCGCGAGGTGGCGGATATTTTTCAGGTGCCGCTCTCGTTTCTGATGAACCCCAGCCACCACCAGGTCCGTGTCATTCCCGCGGAGCGAAGCCCAACGGGTGAGCGAATCCAGTTCTATGCCATGCCCTACCAGGATTTCTTTATCTGGGGTGCAACGGCGGCCATGTTGCGCAATCTCTACCACCTACTGCATGCCGCCTGGCATCAAAATTGAAACTTGACCCGAAGCAGCTAGACTAACGGCCATGACGCTATTTAGCTTTATTTTTGCCATGTTGCTTGAGCAGGTCCGGCCCGTCCGGGATGACTCACGCCTGGGCTCGTGGATCGAGCGGATTTTGTTGCGCGCCGAGCGTGTGACCAATGCGGGCGATGCGGCTTCGGCCCGATGGACATGGCTGGTGGTGGTCATTGGCGGCACGCTGTTGACCTGGATCGTTGTGGCGCTGCTCACTCGGGTCCATGTGATTCTGGGTTTTCTGGCCACAATTGGTGTGCTCTATGTAACGATTGGTTTTCGTCAGTTCAGCAATCGCTTCACCGAAATCCAGTTGGCCTTGGCCAACAACGATCTACCGCTGGCCCGCGAAGAGTTAAGGAAGTGGGCGGCCCACTCTGGTGGTGATCTCATGACCCGTATCGCGGCCGATTCGGGTGATGCATCGGCCATCTCTCGCGAGGCCATTCGTCTTGCCTTGGTGGGGGCGCAGCGTCACGTCTTTGGTGTGCTGTTCTGGTTTGTGATTCTGCCCGGCCCTGCCGGTGCCATGCTGTATCGCTTAAGCGCTGAGGCACGGCGTGTCTGGGCCGACGCCCGCCAGGAAGTCAGTCTTGCGCCGAATGCGCCAACGCCACCGCTGTCACCTTTTGGCGAATTTGCAGTCCGTGCTTTTGCCTGGATCGACTGGTTTCCCGCACGCGTCACCGCCATCGTGTTTGCGATTGTGGGTAACTTTGAAGATGCCATTTTGATGTGGCGAATCAAATCTGGTTTTGTGCCCCATGCCAACGACACGGAGCGTGTGATTCTGTCTTCAGGTGCCGGTGCTATGGGCGTTCGGCTCAGTGTGCCCGAGGCCCATTCGGTATCCATACAGATTGATGAGCCTGCTGAGACCGAGGCACTCGGTGGCCCGTGGCCATCGCTGTATCAAGACATGCCCGACTTTCGCGAGGCAGACGAATCTTCCTTGCGCTCTGCTGTTGGTCTGGTCTGGCGGGCACTGATTCTTTGGGTGGCCTTAATGTTCTTGGTGTCAGTTGGCCACTGGCTAGGCTAGTGTTGTTGCACTAGCGAACACTTTTTCTAATTCAATCGGCTAGGCGCTTAGCCGCCAACCAGACTGGCCCACAGGCCTAGCCGCCGCCTTGCAATGCGACCATTTTCTGCAGCAGCCTGCACCGTGCAGCCGGGCTCATTGATGTGCCGGCAATTGAAGTACTTGCATCGGCCATCTTGCTCGTGAATTTCACGCCACTCTGGAAAGCCAAGTGCCATCTGGCTTTCCGACAAGTGGTGCAGGCCAAAGAGTTGGAACCCCGGCGTGTCAATCAACCAGCCTTGATCTGAGGCGCGTGCGCCGTCTTGCCCTGGGCTCGTTGAATACTTCACAACTTGTCCAGCGGTGGTGGTGTGCTTGCCCGTTTGCAACGCTTCAGAGATTTCGCGGGTCATGGCATTAAAGCCGGGCACCAGTGCATTGAGTAAGCTGCTCTTGCCCATGCCCGATTGGCCCATGATCACGGTCGTTTTATTTTCGAGGGCCAGCCGAAGTTGGGCCAATCCGTTTGCCAACCCATCTTGCCAGGTGTCAGACACCTTGTCTGCGGTGTCTGACACCTGTGGGGAGGCCTGCGGTTTTGCAGACACTTCATAAATCCGCCAGCCCAAAAGCCGCAGGCAATCTCCAAACGGCGCAAGCTGTGCGCGGGCCCGAATTGTTTCGTCTTTTAAATCAATTTTATTGAGCACAACGATGCCAGGAATATGCTCGGCGCTACAGGCGCAAATCATTCTGGCCAGCAGTTCATCGGAAAAGAGCGGGGCCCCTGAAATCACGATCATGGCCTGATCAATATTGGCGGCCAGAATCTTGGACCGGTGGGCCTCGCTACGGATGAGTTGGTTGTGGCGCTCGACAATGGCTGTGATGACCGCCGGTGTCACGGTGGTATCGATGATGACCTGGTCGTTGGCCGTGGGCGCTAAGTCGCGGCCCTTATACACGCAGCGCCGAGTCTCACCGGCCTCGTCCAATACCAAAGCCTGGCGGCCTTGGTGGCTGAGCAGGCGGGCGGATAGAGCGTCTAACGGCATGGCGGCAATCATCGCACAGGCTATGATTGCGGGCTATGACACAGGTAAATGAACTCAATATGGTGTGGGTCGACATGGAAATGAGCGGCCTGAATCCCGAGACCGACCGTATCTTGGAAGTGGCGGTGATCGTGACGGATGCTGAACTCAATATCCTTGGGGTTGGCCCCGTGATGGTGGTGCATCAGCCCGATACGGTGTTAGACGCCATGGATGCCTGGAACAAAGGTACCCATGGCCGTTCGGGCCTGATTGACAAGGTCAAGGCGTCCACCACAACGGAGTCACAGGCGGCTGCCGAGCTCTTGGCGTTTTTACGTGGCTATGTGCCGGCTGGTAAGGCACCGATGTGTGGCAACACGGTCCATCAGGACCGCCGCTTCATGGCCCGTTACATGCCTGAGCTCGAGGCCTTTTTTCATTATCGAAATATTGATGTCAGCACGATCAAAGAATTGTGCCGGCGTTGGAGTCCTGCAGTCATGAAGGGCTTTGAGAAAAAAGGGGCCCACACGGCATTGGCCGATATCGAAGAGTCGATTCAGGAATTACGTTTTTATCGCGACAACTGGATTCAAAAACCGCTGCCGCAGTAAGAACCAAAGGCCCATGCAGGCCAGTGCCAGGCCGCAGAAATTACCAATCCAAAAACCCTGGGCCGCGCTGGCATCAGGCGTGAATAGATGGTTCGCAAATAGCCAGCCGCCCCCCACGCCAAGCCCCCACAGACTCACGCCATAGACGAGCATGGGTGCAAATGTGATCCGCCATGCGCGCAGCGAGGAATAGAGCAGGCACTGCAGGGCATCCAGCACATGGCAGATTGCGGCCATCACGATGAGTGTTTCTGCAAAGGCGCGGACTTGGGCATTTTCTGCATAGAGTGCTGCAATCGGTGATCGGAACAACACCAGCGCAACACTCAGAGTGATTGCAATTCCCATCACCAGCCGCATGCCGGCAAAGACCCACGCTCTAGCCTTTCGCTCATCTTGGGCGCCGATGCATTGGGCCGCCAAAATACTGGTGGCATTTGATAGCGCCAGCGGTGCCATGAACATGAGTGTTGCCAGGTTGGCAGCAACCTGGTGGCTGGCGCTCGCAATCGTGCCAAATCGACCAATCAAGAGGGCCATCAGGGTGAAGGATGTGACTTCAATCAGGTAGCCAACACCGATGGGCAGCCCAATTCGAAAGAGCTCACCGATTTTCTTGGTGTCTGGGCGGCGCAGTCGAATATGAAATTCACGGTAGCGCCGATCGATTGCCAAGACCGCAAGTCCAATGAAAAAAGATGTCCAGGCCAAGACTGCCGTGGCGACTGCACAGCCAACTGCACCCATGGGCTCCACCCAGCCAAAGAGTCCATCCATGAAGACCATGTTGAGTGGCCACTTCAGGGCAAGCCCCACAAGATTGATGGTCATGGTGACCGCTGGCCGAGACGTTGCACTGTTCAGGGTGAAAAACACACTGAACAGCAAGGTGGCGGGCAGGGCGGTTAAGGTGGCCTGCAGATAGCCTGACAGCGGCGCATGTAATGATGGATCTGGTTTGATCAGCCACAGCCACGGGTCGGCCCAGAGCAACAAGGGAACACCGAGTAATGCCAGAATCAGGGCCACCCAGACGGTCTGGCCGACATCGTCGCCAATCTCGGACAAACGCCCGGCGCCAAAATGGCCTGCGGCAATGGGGGTTAGGCCCATCAACACGCCACGAAAACCAACGAATACGCTGATATAGATGCTGGCACCAAGGCCAACAATCGCCAGATCAACGGCTGAGCGTTGGCCGGCCATGATGGTGTCGATGACACCATTGCCCAGCACGGCGATCTGGCCCACCAAGATAGGCCAACCCAGAAGAAAAACATCGCGTGCCCGCGTGGTGGACATCGTGCAGTCTTTCAGCGCGAATCAATACGCTCTAAAAGCACGTATCGGTCACGGCTTCGGCGGTCTTCGCCCACCGAACTCTGCCAGACAATTTTCCATCGCGGCAGTGTCGCCGCACGATCGGCTTCGAGCCTTGCGGTCTGATCCACGGCACGAATCTGATTGGGATTAAAGAGCGCCAGTTGCCAAATGCAATCGACCTTGTTGGCAATGGGTAGCGGAGTCATGGCAACGGCCATGGCATCTAAGTTGGCGCTCTCGCCGGAGAGTCGAATACATGATGTGGGTGATGTCGCCTTAAGACTGGTTTGTCCGTGACGGCGATTGGCAAGTGCACGACGCACTTCCGTGGCAGGTATTTCCAATTTCACTTCGGCGGCACGCACCCAGCCCGATGTCAGTGAGCTGGCCAGGGTTGCCTGGCCTTGAATACGGTCGATGGCAGGAATCCATAGCGTCATGAGCAAGACCCAAACCAGCGTGAGACCACCGGCACTCAACACCACCGGGCGCCACAGCCTGGGGTTGCCGCGGCGCACACGCCAAGACACAAGGCCAATCCATGCCAAAGTTGCCGTGATGCCAATGAAAACCTCGTAGACATTGGCATTGCCTTTCACACCGGGTGCCAGTAGTGGGACACGGTTGGCCAATGTTTCTGGGAAACCGAAATTTAATGCGCTCCAGTAAAGCCAGATAAAGACGCCAAGCGCGGTAAAGAGCACCACGGCAAACCAGTCGACCAGATTCACAATCGGTCGGGGCAAAGACAGCAGGCCAAAAGCCGCGATCAGTGCAAGCGGTGCAATCGGCAAGAGTTGATGGACTTTCCATTCGGTGGGGCCAATCAATCCCGCGCAGATGGTTGCCACAACAAAGAGAAGTGGCACAGCCCAGTGGGGGGCCTTGAGCAAGGCAGTTTTTCGCGCGTTCCAAAGCCCAAAAGCCGCAATGGGCCATAGGGGCCACCATTTCCAAAGGCTGTCGTTGGCCCAGCCGCTAATCGACAGCAAGGACACCGGATTGGTAAACCACTTCAGAAGCCACCATTGCGAAACACCGGCCACCCACCACTGAATTACGCGATCCCAGGGATTTGTGAGTAGCGATAGCCCAATCCAAATGCCGACGATGAGCCCCGCAGTCGTGAAGCTGCGCCGATAAAACTCGCGTGCCACCAGCTGGTAGGGGCCAACGAAGGAAAACACCAAGACCATGGCCAGCACAATGGTGGTCGCCAACCCCAGGCCGTGGGTCAGTAGGCCTGCGGCCAGAATGATTCCGGATTGACGCCCTGCGCGCTTGGGTGTTTCGGGGGCGGTCGCGAACGACCAGAGCAACAAGGCCAGCAGCATAAAGCTCACGCTGGCCGTGCCCGCCTGATGCCAGGGATAGATCACCCCAAGGGTTGCGGTGGTAAGCAGCAAAGCGCAATCGGCCAATGTCTTTCCAAAATCCTGAGACTTCGGGCCAACCCCCAGGGGGTCTACTGGCTGTGCCTCACGCCGCCGAGCAAACCGATCCGTGGCTTTCCATATCGCGGTCAGGCCAATCAACAGTGAAATACCCAGCGGAATCCTTGCTAGATCGTCGAGCAGCCCAATGGCCAGTGGTGTTTGTTGCAGGGCGGACCAGAGATAGACCGGCAGCATGAACAGGGCACTGATGGCAGCCCAAAGCGGCCCAGTGCCATTCACAGCAAACCCCTGCAGGTAAGGCATGAAGAGGCCACCAATGTCACCCGACCAGATCGCCTCGATCACGGATCGGGCCAGCGCAATGCCCATCACATCATCGCCACGCCAAGGATCACGGTGCACCAGTCCGTGGCCCACATAGAGCAGGACCAGTGCAATCAGGGCCCATCGCGGCAGTCGGCTGGCTGCGCTTGCGGCCAGGCCCGGCAGCGGGGCGTTGGAGTTGCCGTCGAAAAAAGAAAAGGCAGCCGGACGGCTGCCTTTTTCGTGCGTGTTCATCAACGAATGCTGAGTGTGCTTAGGTCACCAAGGCGTTGCGTGACCGACACCGCATTAGCCGGCGGCCGTTTCAGATTTGGCACTCTTGCCGGTTTTAGCACCGAACTTCTGGCGGAATTTCTCAACACGGCCAGCGGTGTCGACCAGTTTCTGTTTGCCCGTGAAGAAGGGGTGAGATTCAGAGCTGGTGTCGAGTTTGTAAAGCGGGTATTCCTTGCCGTCGGTCCATTTGATGGTTTCTTTGGTCTGGACCGTGGAGCGGGTGATGAATTTGAAGTCGTTCGATAGGTCGACGAACACGACTTCACGGTAATCGGGGTGGATGCCTTGTTTCATGATTTTTCCTTAATTGGTGTGGGTCGCCGGCGAGCTGAAAACCCCCCGCTACGTGCCTAAACCTTTGAATTATATACGAAATTTCTCACGCCCGGAATCCCGCCTGCGGCGGGCCTTCCCGGCGTATGGACCCTGGTTTAGCCGCCTCGTTTCATCATGTCGAAGAACTCGGCGTTGTTTTTGGTCTGCTTCATCTTGTCGAGCAGGAACTCCATGGCCTGGAGCTCGTCCATGTCGTGCAGCAGCTTGCGCAGGATCCAGATCTTTTGCAGCACATCGGGCTTGATCAGCAGCTCCTCGCGGCGGGTGCCTGACGGATTGATGTTGATCGCCGGGTAGACCCGTTTTTCGGCAAGGCGGCGGGCCAAGTGGACTTCCATATTGCCGGTGCCTTTGAATTCTTCATAAATCACTTCATCCATCCGGCTGCCGGTATCAATCAGGGCAGTGGCGATGATGGTGAGCGAGCCGCCCTCTTCAATATTTCGTGCGGCACCGAAAAAGCGCTTGGGCCGATGCAGGGCGTTGGCATCCACACCACCGGTCAACACTTTGCCAGACGTTGGCACCACGGTGTTATAGGCCCGGGCCAGCCGTGTGATCGAGTCCAGCAGAATCACCACATCTTTTTTGTGTTCGACCAGGCGCTTTGCTTTTTCAATCACCATCTCGGCCACTTGAACGTGGCGTGTGGCGGGCTCATCGAAGGTGGAGGCCACCACCTCGCCGCGCACTGATCGCTGCATTTCGGTGACCTCTTCCGGGCGCTCATCAATCAGCAACACGATCAGCGTGACTTCCGGGTGGTTGGTGGTGATGGCATGGGCAATGTGCTGCATCATCACGGTCTTACCGCTTTTGGGTGATGCCACCAGCAGGCCCCGCTGGCCTTTACCAATCGGCGCAATCATGTCGATCACGCGGCCGGTAATGTTTTCTTCGCCCTTCATGTCCCGCTCAAGGCGAATCGGCTCGTCGGGAAAGAGTGGCGTCAGGTTTTCAAAAAGAATCTTGTTTTTAGATGCTTCCGGTGGCTGGCCATTGATCTTGTCGACCTTGACCAGTGCGAAGTAACGCTCGCCCTCTTTGGGGGTGCGGACCTCGCCTTCGACCGAGTCACCGGTGTGCAGATTGAAGCGTCGAATCTGCGAGGGGGAGAGATAAATGTCGTCGGTGCTGGCCAGGTAAGACGATTCTGGGGACCGTAAAAAGCCAAAGCCATCGGGCAGAACTTCGAGTACGCCATCTCCGAAAATCTGTTCGCCAAGCTTGGCCTTTTTCTTCAAGATGGCAAACATGAGTTCTTGTTTGCGCAGGCGGCTGGCGTTGTCTATTTCCAGGGTCATGGCCAGGTCGACCAGCTGCGTAACGTGTAGTGCTTTAAGTTCTGAAAGATGCATAAGTGTTTTAACAATTCACCGCCACAGCGGCTTTGGGTTGTGACAAATAGAGAAGGGGTAGGGAGTGTTGTGTGTTCGGCGATCGCTGGGAGGCTTTCCCTTGCTGCGATCGCCGCAAGCGGTAAGCAGGCGCGTTGGTCGGCCCGCTTACAGGTCGTTCTTACAGGTTGCTATCAATCCATGCAGTGAGTTGGGATTTTGCGGCGGCCCCAACCTTTTGGGAGACGACCGCGCCGTTCTTGAACAGGATCAGTGTGGGAATGCCCCGAATGCCATGCTTTGCCGGAACGGCCGCATTTTCATCCACATTGAGTTTGGCGACCTTGAGACGGCCGTTGTATTCGTTGGCAATCTCTTCCACGATTGGGCCGATCATCTTGCAAGGACCGCACCACTCGGCCCAGAAGTCCACCAGGACGGGCAGGTCAGATTTTAAGACTTCGCTATCAAACGAGGCATCGGATAAGGCAATAACGGATTGGCTCATAGTGTGTGAGATGAAAGACCGTAGTGGTCAAAGAGGACGAAAAGTCGGTTGGAAAAGGTTTTTAGCCGAGTTAGGGTCAACTGGTGAGCCCCCTGGCGGATTAAATGGTGACCCCATCAGGACCACCGTGTGAAAAAAGATAGCATAAATCCCGTGAACCCCCAAGATATTTCTGCCAACACCACGACCTCTATGGCCCAGGCCCTTGCCCAGGCGATGGCCGGGCTTGGCCCGACAGATCTGCCGCCGGCTCTCGTGGTGGATTCGGCATTGACTGCCCAGGCGGTAAAGGCCGCCCTGGCAAAGACCGGCTGGCCAGGCCGTGACCGTGGCGAACCGCTGCCTTGGTGTGGAACCCTGGACCAGGCCTTCGAGGCATCAGTGGAGGGTGGTGCGATCAACCCAGAGATTCCCGCGCCCCGGCCTTTGTTCGTGCGTCGAGTTCAGCTGGCGCAGCAGCTCATGGATTACCGCAGCATTGCCGAGTCTCTCGGGGGGTCGGCCCGTGCGGCCCTTCATCTGGCGACGAAGTGGGTCGACATCTTCGATGGCTGGGAATGGCTGGAATTGCAGTCACGGGGCACCGATTGGGCAAACGTCATGGCGGATGCCACGCATCTGTCTGACGATCTCAATCTCTTAAAAAACCTGCATCAGGCCAATCGCAGTGATGTAGATCGTGCTGCCTGGGCAGCCAAACACAGCACCTTGTCGGCATCGGCAGTCTGGTTTTGTATCAATCGCACGCCTTCGCCCAAAGAGATTGCCATGGCCGCACTCATTTGGCGTGTGCCAAGTGATGCGATTCGGTTCTGGTCCCATCCCGCAGTGGATTCCATGACAGCACTGCGCAAACTTCTTGATCAGCAATTCAGTTCACGCCCGGGTGGGTCTGTTTTGCCGCGTCGCCTAATTGCCGCGCAGACCACCGAGGAGTCGGCCTGGGCCGCCGTGCAAACAATTCTGGACTGGCGATCACAGGGCATGGATGACATTGGGGTGGTCCCACTGGATCGAAAGATGCTGCGTCGTCTGCGGGCTTTGCTTGAGCGCGCCGGGGAACCCTTTTCTGATCGGTCGGGCTGGGCGCTGGACACAACGGTGGCTGCATCAGCAGTGGTTGGTCTCAATGATTTGATCATCCATCAGGCCAACACACAGTCAGTCTTAGAGTGGATTCACTCACCATTTGTCATGCGTGGTCTTGGGCTTCGGTGTGGGTTTCAGTATTCGGATCGTCGTCGGCTCGACAGTGCATTGCGGGCCTATGGCCGTGTGGCGCCCATCACACTGACCGACCTGGTGAGTCAGGGGCTGTTGCCCCTGCAGGAGTTGCAAGCAGCGCTTGCAACAAGCGCCGCTCGACAGCCGCTGGCACTCTGGTCAGCGCAATTGATGCATGCCGTGGCTACAAGTGGCCTGGAGTCGTCGCTTGCTGAAGACCCCGCAGGCCAGGCGGTGCTGGCGGCCATCCAGATGCTGCATGCCGATGCCTCGCTGGACCAGAATCGGATCACGCCGTCTTTGTGGCAGGCCCTTTTAAATGAGTCTTTGGCCCGGTCTCGATTTGTCGAGCCGGTCACACAGGCCTGCGTCAGAATGTGCTCGCTCGCCTCGCTCTCATGGCAACGCCCCAAGGCGGTGGTGGTGCTGGGTGCCGATGCACAGCGGCTTCCGGAGCGGCCAACACCTGAGTTTTTTGGCCCGAAGCGGTTTGCCGAGATGGGCCTGATCAATCCGCCCGAATTCGCCGAGGCCGAGGGCTTTGGTCAGTTCGCATCGGTCTGGGCAGACCCGCTTGCCATGGCGTTGATTGCCTGCGCTGAAAAGTCAGACAGCGACGTTGAATTCTCAAGTTGGATTGAGTTGTTGGCCATAGAGCGGCCTGACTTGGTCGAGCGCACACACGCCTCTGAGATGATCGGCCTCTACGCGATCTCGGCAGAGTCGGATCAACCCACGGCCATTGAAACTGCGCAATTCACAGGCCAGCTGCCCGATGTGATCAGCGTGACGGATCTACAAAAATTGATTGACTGCCCGTATCAGTTTTATCTGCAAACGCTGTTGGGCTTATCCCCCACCACAACCTTAGAAGAAGAGAGCCCGCCCAGTGATCTTGGCTCCTTGATTCACCAGGCGCTCTCCGGTGCGCGGATGCGGCAGGCGTCTGCCCACGACTGGGCCGTTTGGCTCACCGAGCGTATTGATGAACTCCTTCATAAGCCCTTTTTTGTTCGGCGGGGCGCAGAACTGGAAAGACTATCTGTGCCGCCTGCGATCGCTGCCAAGCTTCGTGCCGATGCCATGGCCCTGGTGCCAGGCTTAAGCGAGTGGCTTTTTAAACGCAGTAATGACTCAGCGTGGCAGTGGACTGAAACACTCACGGAAAAAACGGTCGAGCGTGCCTTGGATGATCTGAGTGTTCGCATCAAGGGCCGCATCGACCGGTGGGAAAAAGGCGATCAAGCATCCATGCTGATTGATTTCAAAACCTCTGACCCAGATCAGCTTAAAAAATCGGTCAAGCCAGGTGATCAAGATGTGCAGCTACCGCTATATGCCTGGTTGATTGGCCCGGAACATGCCGCTGCAGATGCCGCCTATGTCTCGATCAGGCGTGATGCGGTTGAAGAAATTGGGCTGACCAAAACCACGGGCCAGACCATGTCGCAACTCACTGACTCGGTCTTGACTCAGGTGGGCGATGCCCTTGGCCGACTTGCTGCCGGCCAGCCGATTGAGCTTTTGGGCATGACGCGGGATAAGAAAATCTGCGAGCGTTGCAATGTCCGTGGTGTTTGCCGGCGCGACGACATCGCGGCAGTGGTGGGCGATGAAGAAGAGGGTGGGGCCGACGAATGAGTTTGGACAATCACATCGCACTCGACACTTCACGCAGTGTGGTGGTGGAGGCCTGTGCCGGCAGTGGCAAGACCTGGTTGTTGTCTTCGCGCATTGCCCGCGCTTTGCTCGAGGGCACGCCGCCGCGTGAGATTCTGGCACTCACCTTTACCAACAAAGCTGCGGCCGAGATGCGCACCCGGGTGGTTGGCCATCTCAAAGAGATGGCAGATCTTCGTGATGACACGCTTGAGACCAAACTGCGTGATTGGGGGCTCACGGGGGAAGCACTGTCCAAGGCCATGTTGGATGCGCGAGGCCTGCTGGCCCGTTACTTGTTAGATCCACAGCCACCGGTCATTGCAACTTTTCACAGCTGGTATGTGCGGCTTGCTGCAATGGCGCCCTTGTCGCTTGCTGGCATCGCAACGCGCTCGCTCACGCAGCGGCCATGGGATCTGTTGCGTCAGGCATGGAAGTTGTTTTACGCCGAAGAGATGGACGGCCTTCCTTATGCCGCACTCGTGGCATCCATGGGGGATAGCCCGACACGGCAGGCCATGGAGGCTTGGGTCCAAAGCCGCGTCGAATGGGCTGCCTTTGGCCAGCAGCTTGGTCTGGATCAGATGGCAGCGGATCAGGCCAGAGAGCTTCTGATGCAGGCGGAGCAATTGAATCAGCAGGCCGTTGCGTCTTTTTTTGCTGAGCAGTCTGCATGTGCCCAGGGCCTGGCAAAGGCCTTTGCGCAATGTGCTGGCCGCGAATCGTTTTGCGAGATGCTTAATCGTTGGCAGCCGAGTGACCTGGATGGTTTGGTGAAATTTTTGCTCACCAAGATCGATACGGATGCGCAGTTGGACAGCACCGAGACACCGCCCGCCCGTTATCGCATGAAGGGCGGAAGTCATGTGCTGATTCGCAAGGGTACCGAGCTGAAACAATGGGGCGCTAATGCTGCGCAATACAGCGCAGAGGTGGAATTGCTGGTGGGCGCATTAACCCGTCTGCTGGATGCCAACAGTGCTCGATTACTGCATGCCCAGACCCAGGCCCTGTGGCTCTGTGGCAATGCCTTGGGGAAATGCCTAGATCGGGTCATGGCAAAAACCAACGAAATTGATTTCACAGGCCTGGAGTTGACCGCGTGGCACTTAATGGGTGGCCAGGCATCGGCCGGTTTTCATGAGCGACTCGATCAGACTATTTCTCATGTGTTGGTCGACGAGTTTCAAGACACCAATCCTGTGCAGTGGGCCATGCTTCGAGAGTGGTTGGGCCAATATGTGCAGGCCGACCAAGTTCTGCGGTCACAAGCACCAAAGGTCTTTTTGGTGGGGGACCCCAAGCAGTCGATTTATCGGTTCCGTCGCGCAGACCCGCAGGTGTTTCGCGTGGCCTCGGATTGGCTGTGCCAGCACTATGGCGCAATTGTTTTGCCCACCAATACCACCCGTCGTTGCGGCCCACAGGTGGTTAACTTTTTAAACGCCGCCATGCCGGGTGCTGATCCGTCGCACCGCTATCACACCCACGAGAGCCACACCACGGATCGCGAGGGCTTCGTGGCCAAGTTGCCAGTCGCCAGCGATTGGTCTGCCGAAGGTGCATCCATTGCGCAGGCCCTGGCCCAGATCAAGACCGAGCACGCTGAATTGAAGTGGTCCGATATGCGCATCTTGGTCAGAAGCCGCACCCACATGGCCGCTTACGAGCAGGCCTTGGCCGCGGCGGGCATTCCATTTGTCAGTGACCGAACCGGTGGCCTGTTAAAAGAGCCAGAGATCCGAGACGTCATGGCCTTACTGCGGTTTCTTGCCTTCCCATGGTCTGATGTGGACTGTGCCCATGCATTAAAAAGCCCGATCTTTGGCTGCGCTGATCGTCAGCTGGCCACAATCGCTGCAGTGACATCGGCCGATGGGCCACTCTCGTTTTACGAGAAGCTAAAAACACTGGCGAATCAGTCCGACACCGCAGCAATTTTCAAAGAGACCTGTGCTTCTTTGGCCCAATGGATTGACTGGTCTGCCCAGCTGCCAGTCCATGATCTTTTAGATCGAATGATTCATCGCCAAGATGTCTTTGATCGCATGGCGGGGCGTTTCGCGCATGGCCGTGGACTGCAGTGCATTGCCAATCTGGAAGCCTTTCTCACTCTGGCCCTGGATTTAGATACGGGCCGCTTTCCAAGCCTGGCCCGTTTTCTGCAAGAGTTGCATCGCTGGTCACAGGTCAAAGATGCCGACGCCCCTGGCCCTGGTGTCATGCCCAGTACCGATGCAGTCATGCTCTCGACCATTCATTCTGCAAAGGGCCTAGAGGCCGATGTGGTGGTGCTCGCCGGGCTCTTGGATCGTGATAAGTCAGACGTGGGTGTTCGATGGCTGGTCGATTGGAGTGATTCCCGTGATCAGGTTCGTGGCGTGGCGGCATGGCGATCAGGCGAGCCAATGGACCCAACCGTGAAACGGGCCTTGTTGGATGATCGCCGACAAAGCGACGACGAAGATTTCAATTTGCTATACGTGGGCTGCACCCGCGCTCGGCGTTTCCTGTTGTTTAGCGCGACCGAGAGCGGCAAGAACGCGGACAAGAAATGGTTTACCAAGGTCGCCGATCATTGCCAAGAAATGATGCTCTCGCCGATTGCGGCCCAGGGTTCTGCAGCCCCAGCCCTGCGCTGGCGGGGCCTGCGGTTTGACAAGCAGGGCAACGGTGCGATTGCCCGTGCCACACCTGATTCCCTGGCAGTGCGTCAGGGCAAAGCCCTGCACCGACTATTGGAATTTGGCCCGAACATTACGCCGAACCAGCGTACACGGTTGATCGCGCCGTTTGCCTTGCCAAGCGATGCTCAGGTAGCAGTGGTAAGTGCTGTTGAACGTATCGCCAAAAGTGAGATTGCCGAGAGAATTTTTTCTAAACATCTGCTTGCCTATGCCGAGCGCGAGTGGCCAACGGCCGATCTTGGTCTAGCCCGCCCCGACCGAATCGTTCGCGTCTCAGAAGATCCCGAGACCTGGTGGATCATCGACTTCAAATGGCAGGTGCTGGCCTCTGAGATGTCGGATTACGCGAAACAGCTCGCTGGCTATCAGGCTCTGATGCAATCGATCCGGCCGCAGGCCCGGGTTTTTGCCAAGATTCTCACGTCCGAAGCAGAAATCTGGGACTTAGATCAGGGCCGCTTGGTACACTTCGGGTAGGCGGGCCGCCCCGCATTGGGAGTCGGTAAACCTGGTCAGGTCGGGAACGAAGCAGCCAATGCTGAATTTCCCAAGTGCCGGGGGTCCGGCTCGCCCCCTTTGTTTGATGTGTCATCGCCAACACCCAGGGCTTGGGCCTTAATCAGGACGGATGTAATCACCCCAATGACGGACGCTTTGTTTTCTGCAGATGAGTTGCCCATGGGGTCTGCCAATTCAATGGCCAGTTCTGCGCCTGTGGTGCTCGCCCGAAAGTGGCGGCCCAAAGCATTTGAACAGGTGGTGGGTCAAGACCATGTGGTCAAGGCGCTGTCCCACGCGCTCAACGCCCAGCGGCTCCATCATGCCTATCTTCTGACCGGTACCCGTGGTACCGGGAAAACCACGCTCGCACGCATCATCGCTAAGGCTCTGAATTGTGAGCAGGGCATTAGCGCCTCGCCCTGTGGTGTTTGTAGCAGCTGCACTCAGATTGATGGTGGCCGGTTTGTTGATTACATCGAAATCGATGCCGCATCGAATCGTGGGGTTGGTGAGATTCAACAGCTTTTAGAGCAGGCGCAGTTTGCGCCAACGGCGGGCCGCTTCAAGGTCTATGTGATCGACGAAGTCCATATGCTCTCAAACCACGCCTTTAACGCGATGTTAAAGACCCTGGAAGAGCCGCCACCCGACGTGAAGTTCTTGTTGGCCACCACCGACCCACAGAAGATTCCGGTCACGGTCTTGTCGCGCTGCCTGCAATTCAATCTTAAGAATGTACCGCCCGACACCCTGCAGCAGCACCTTGTTTGGGTGCTGGAGCAAGAAGGCATTACTGCCGATCCAACCGCATTGGCTTGGATTGCTGCGGCCTCCCAGGGCAGCGTGCGCGACAGTCTGTCGCTCACTGACCAGGCCATTGCTTATGGTGCAGGCCAGGTCACAGCACCCGCAGTGCAATCGATGTTGGGCCTGGTGCAGCGGGAGTTATTGGCCAAGCTGCTTCGTGCAATCGCCGAGCACCAGCCTGCTGCGGCATTTGCCACCATGGAAGAGTTGCTCACAGCGGGGGCTTCCGCAGAGGCGCTCTTGGGCGACATGGCCAAGTGGTTCCATCAGGCTGCCGCCCAGTCTGCACTCGGTATTGAATCGAATGACGACCCCACTGGCACGGTAGCCCTGCTTGCAGAAAAAATGTCGGCAGAGTTGCTGCAAATGAATTACCAAATTACCGTTTTGGGCCGGCGTGATTTGAGCCTTGCGCCCGACGAGCGCACCGGCCTTGAAATGACACTGCTGCGCCTATTTGCCTTTCAACCCACCGCAGCCGGCGTGACCACGGCCACGCCATCGGCCGGTAATGCGCGTGCAGCGGCTTTGGCGGCGGCCGGATCACAGCGCTCTGCCGCAATTCCTGCGGTCCCGACGCCACCAATCAAAACACGATCGGATGCAACGTCGACTCCGGCAGTGATGCCTTCGTCTGCGGCCCCACGGCCGCGGCCAGCGACATCAAATGCTTCGGCACCATCGGCACGGGCTGCGAGCACTGTGGATGAGCCGTCCTATGCGCCTGCGCTTGCCGCTGCATCGCTAAGCCCCGAGCAATGGCCCACGGTGTCTCGCAGCCTGTCGATCTCGGGCCTGGCCAAGCAGTTTGTGCAGCAGGCCGAGCTCATTTCCTGTGAAGATGCGGGCCGCACAGTGAATTGCCGTTTTCGCGTGGCGATTCCGGCGCTCACGGAAACCGCCATCATCGCTAAGGCTCAGGACGCGCTCTCGACCTATTTTGGAAAGCCTTGCCGTATTGAGACCGAAGTCGCCCAGGCGGCCACTAAAACTGCGGCTGCAGAAGATGCACAGGCCGCCGCCCAAGCGCTTGCCAAGGCAGAGCAGGTGATTGCTGCTGACCCTGTGGTGCAATCCATTTTGCAAGACTTTGGCGGCAAGATCGTGCCCGGCTCGATTCGATCGACGAAAGATTAAAAAGGAACTTCATCATGATGAAAAACCAGATTGCAGGTCTGATGCGTCAGGCCCAGCAGATGCAAGAAAAAATGAAACAGGTGCAAGATAGCCTGGAGCATGAAATTGTCGAAGGTCAGGCGGGTGCCGGCTTGGTGAAGATCACCATGACCTGCAAAAACCAAGTCAAGAGTTTGGCAATTGATCCAAGCCTGATGTCGGCTGACGCCGATGATCGTGAGACCTTGCAAGATCTTTTGGTGGCGGCATTTAATGATGCGCACGCCAAGGCCGAGGCAGTGAGTCAGCAGCGCATGTCTGCAGTCACGGCGGGCCTGCCGATTCCCCCGGGCATGAAACTCTTTTAACAACGCGTGTGAGTGAACTTCCCGCTACACCCCATGCGATTGATGCGCTGACCGAAGCCCTGCGGCGGCTACCGGGTGTTGGCCCGAAAACTGCGCAACGCATGGCCATGCATTTGCTGCAACACGATCGCTCCGGTGCGGAATTATTGGGCCAGTCACTGCTTCATGCGGTGTCCGCCATTCAGCACTGCCGGCAGTGCAACACCTTTACGGAAGAAGAGGTCTGCCAGGTCTGCGTGAGTCCATCGCGTGATCGCTCTCAGCTTTGTGTTGTGGAGTCCCCCTCTGATCTACTGGCGGTGGAGCAAAGCCATGCCTGGCGGGGCCTTTACTTTGTGCTAATGGGCCACATCTCACCGCTCGATGGTATTGGGCCCAAAGAGATTCATCTTGATCGTTTGATTGCCCGGGTCGCAGATGAAGAAGTGAAAGAAATTGTGATTGCCACCAACTTCACACCCGAGGGCGAGGCCACAGCCCACGCGATTGAATCGCTCCTGAAATCCCGGGGTTTAACAGAGCAAAAGAAAATTGCTCGTCTGGCCAGAGGTGTGCCGGTGGGGGGCGAGTTGGAATACATCGATCTGGGCACGATTGCCCAGGCCATGAGAGATCGGAGACGACTATGAGTATTGCCCTGTGGTGCCTGATGATTGCTGGCTGGTTGCCGATTGTCTGCGCTGGTGTCTCGAAGTGGGGCGCTTCAGATTTTGACAATCAATATCCCCGCGAGTGGTTGGCCAAACAAGAGGGCCATCGCAAGCGGGCCAACGCCGCCCAGCAAAACAGCTGGGAAGCTTTTCTTTGGTTCGGTATTGCTGTGCTGGTGGCCATGGCCACCAAGGCGGACCCGGGAAAGATCGATGATCTGGCAATCATCTTCATCGTGTGCCGAATTTTGTTCATCGGCTTTTATCTCGCGAATTTATCGACATTGCGGACTTTGGCCTGGCTGGCTGGCTTTATCACCACTCTGGTGATTTTCGCCTCGGGCGCTTAAAGCGTATAATCGAAAAAATTCCGGGAGTATCTCTTGTTGTTCAGCCAGTCTTCGACCGTGGCTCCGGCTCTGCTCGCGCTTGCCGACGGCACGGTGTTTCAAGGGCAGTCTATCGGTGCCAACGGTTTGTCGGTAGGGGAAGTTGTTTTCAACACCTCCATGACCGGCTACCAGGAAATCCTGACCGACCCCAGCTACAGCCGCCAAATCGTCACCCTCACCTACCCGCACATCGGTAATGTGGGTCTGAACCCCGAAGACGCGGAATCCAAACAAATTCACGCCGCAGGCCTGGTCATTCGCGACCTCTCAGCCGTGGTCTCTAACTTTCGCGCCAAAGAAAGCCTGTCGGATGCCCTCAGGGCCGCGGGCGTGGTTGGCATCGCGGGCATTGACACCCGCAAGCTCACCCGAATTCTTCGGGAAAAGGGTGCCCAGAACGGCGCACTGTTGGCGGGTAAGCCTGGCGAAACGCTGGACCCCGCGGTCGCCATTGAAGCGGCAAAGAAATTTCCTGGCCTGGTCGGCATGGACCTGGCCAAGGTCGTGTCCACCACCAAACCCTATAGCTGGACCGAGGGCAGCTGGGTGCTGGGCAAGGGCCATCAGCCCATGGGGGCAACCCGCTTTCACGTGGTGGCGCTTGATTTTGGTGTGAAGCTCAATATTTTGCGCATGCTGGCCGATCGTGGCTGCAAGGTCACCGTGGTGCCGGCCCAAACCACTTTTGCGGAAATCGAGGCCTTAAAGCCCGATGGCGTGTTTCTGTCCAACGGCCCTGGCGACCCCGAGCCCTGTGATTACGCCATTGCCACCACCAAGGCCGCCATGGCCAAGAAAATCCCGGTCTTTGGTATTTGTCTGGGCCACCAGATCATGGCCTTGGCTTCGGGTGCCAAGACCCTGAAGATGAAGTTTGGTCACCATGGGGGCAACCACCCCGTGCAAGACTTGGGCGACAAGCGCGTGTTCATCACATCCCAGAACCACGGCTTTGCGGTCGACCCAAACTCACTGCCGGCCAACCTGCGCGTGACCCATGTGTCCTTATTTGATCAATCGATTCAGGGGTTGGCTAGAACCGATGTGCCCGCCTTTTGTTTCCAGGGCCACCCGGAAGCAAGCCCCGGCCCGCATGACATTGGCCCATTGTTTGATCGGTTTATTGCGCTGATGGAGACTGCGAATGCCTAAGCGTTCTGACCTAAAAAGTATTTTGATCATCGGCGCTGGCCCAATTGTGATTGGCCAGGCCTGCGAATTTGACTACTCCGGCGCACAGGCCTGTAAAGCTCTGAAAGAAGAGGGCTACAAAGTCATTCTGGTGAACAGCAATCCTGCCACCATCATGACCGACCCCGAAACGGCCGACGTCACCTACATCGAACCCATCACCTGGCAGGTGGTGGCCAAGATCATTGAAAAAGAGCGGCCCGATGCCCTGCTGCCCACCATGGGCGGGCAGACCGCATTGAACTGTGCGCTTGATTTGCATCGCAACGGCGTGCTCGACCAATTCGGCGTGGAGCTGATCGGGGCCAAAGAAGAGGCGATTGAAAAAGCAGAAGACCGTCTGAAATTTAAAGACGCCATGACCAAGATTGGTCTGGACTCGGCCAAGTCGGGCATTGCCCACACGCTTGAAGAAGCCTGGGCCGTGCAAAAATCAATTGCGCAAACCACTGGCAGCAGTGGCTTTCCCATGGTTATTCGCCCCAGCTTCACGCTGGGTGGCACGGGCGGCGGTATCGCGTACAACGCCGAAGAGTTTGAAACGATCTGTAAGCGTGGCATCGAGGCTTCGCCCACATCCGAACTCTTGATTGAAGAGTCTTTGATTGGCTGGAAAGAATACGAGATGGAAGTCGTCCGCGACCGCGCGGATAACTGCATCATCGTTTGCTCGATTGAAAACCTAGACCCTATGGGCATCCACACCGGCGACTCCATCACGGTAGCGCCAGCCCAGACCCTGACCGACAAGGAATACCAGGTCCTGCGCGACGCATCGATTGCGATTCTTCGCGAAATCGGCGTGGATACCGGTGGCTCAAACGTACAGTTCGCCATCAACCCAGAAAACGGCCGATTGATTGTGATTGAGATGAACCCACGGGTCTCTCGCTCATCGGCATTGGCCTCCAAGGCCACTGGCTTTCCTATTGCAAAAGTCGCGGCGAAGCTTGCGGTTGGCTATACGCTTGATGAACTCAAAAATGACATCACGGGTGGTGCAACCCCCGCATCGTTTGAGCCATCGATTGACTATGTGGTCACTAAGATCCCGCGTTTTGCCTTTGAAAAGTTTCCATCGGCAGATTCGCACCTGACCACGCAGATGAAGTCGGTCGGCGAAGTCATGGCCATGGGCCGCACCTTCCAAGAGTCTTTCCAAAAAGCGTTACGCGGCCTTGAAGTCGGTGTCGATGGCATGAACCAAAAGACCACCGACCGCGAGCGTATTGAAGAAGAACTTGGCGAGCCTGGTCCCGAGCGGATTTGGTATGTGGGTGATGCTTTTGCCCAGGGCTTCACGGTTGAAGAGGTCCATAGCCTCACCAAGATTGACCCTTGGTTCCTGGTGCAGATCAAAGAGATCGTGGACATCGAACTCGAGCTCGACAAGCGAACCCTGTCTGATTTGGATGCACAGTCTCTGCGCACCCTCAAGCGCAAAGGCTTTTCTGATCGTCGCCTGGCCTACCTGCTAGAAACAACCGAAGCCGAAGTGCGCAAACTGCGTCACGCCTTAAATGTTCGGCCCGTCTATAAACGGGTGGACACCTGTGCGGCAGAATTTTCCACATCAACCTCGTACTTCTATTCAACTTACGAAGACGAGTGCGAGGCCCGACCGACCGACCGCAAAAAAGTCATGGTCTTGGGTGGCGGCCCCAACCGAATTGGTCAGGGCATTGAGTTCGATTACTGCTGTGTGCATGCGGCCATGGCCCTGCGCGAAGACGGTTACGAGACCATCATGGTCAACTGTAACCCCGAGACTGTCTCGACCGACTACGACACATCCGATCGTTTGTATTTCGAGCCGCTCACACTAGAAGATGTTCTAGAGATCGTTGATAAAGAAAAACCCATCGGCGTGATCGTGCAGTACGGCGGTCAGACCCCATTGAAGTTGGCCAAGGCCTTAGAAGCCGCTGGCGTGCCGATTGTGGGCACATCCCCCGAATCCATTGATATCGCCGAAGACCGCGAGCGCTTCCAGAAACTTCTGGTCAAGCTTGAACTGCGCCAGCCGCCCAATCGCACGGCCCGCACAGAAGAAGAGGCCATTCGTCTGGCCCAAGAAATTGGCTACCCACTGGTGGTTCGCCCCAGCTATGTCTTGGGCGGCCGGGCCATGGAAATCGTGCACGAGCAGCGTGATTTGGAACGCTACATGCGTGAAGCGGTAAAAGTGTCCAACGATTCGCCAGTGCTCTTGGATCGTTTCTTAAATGACGCGATTGAAGTTGATGTGGACTGTCTGTCCGATGGCAAACGGGTCTTCATTGGTGGCGTGATGGAACACATCGAGCAGGCGGGCGTGCACTCGGGCGATTCGGCCTGCAGTCTGCCGCCATACTCCCTGTCGCCCGAGATGATTGACGAGCTCAAGCGCCAGACCGCCTTGATGTCTCGTGCACTCAACGTGGTGGGTCTGATGAATGTGCAGTTCGCCATTCAAAACGGCACCGTGTTTGTGTTGGAAGTAAATCCACGTGCGTCCCGCACCGTGCCCTATGTCTCCAAGGCCACGGGCATTCCGCTGGCGAAAGTCGCGGCGCGTTGCATGCTGGGCCAGACACTTGATGCCCAGGGCGTCACGGTTGAAGTCACCCCGCCTTATTACTCAGTCAAAGAAGCGGTCTTCCCGTTTGTGAAGTTCCCGGGTGTGGACACCATTCTTGGCCCAGAGATGAAATCAACGGGTGAAGTCATGGGCGTGGGCAAGACCTTTGCCGAGGCCTTTGTGAAATCCCAGATCGGCGCTGGTATCAAGCTGCCCACTTCCGGTACGGCCTTTATCAGTGTGAAAAATAGCGACAAGCCGGCCATGGTGCAGATCGCCAAGATGTTGACCGATCTCGGCTTTAAGCTTTTGGGTACGCGTGGTACTGCGGCAGCACTTGTGGCGGCGGGCATTCCTGCGGCCACGGTCAACAAAGTTACCGAGGGCCGGCCACATATCGTGGACATGATCAAAAATGGTGATGTACAGTTAGTGATCAACACGGTGGATGAAAAGCGTTCTGCAATTGCGGATTCGCGTTCCATTCGCACCACGGCCCTGGCATCGCGGGTAACCACATTCACCACGATTGCAGGGGCCGAGGCTGCGGTAGAGGGCATCCGTCACTTGGCCGATGCCAGCCTGACCGTGATTGATGTGCAGTCTATGCACAAGCAAATCGCCCATTAATTCAAGCAAAGGCTAGTTATGAGCATTACCCCGTTAACCGTTCGCGGTGCTGAGCTATTAAAGGAAGAACTCACACGTTTAAAACACGTGGAGCGTCCCGCCGTGATTACTGCAATCGCCGAGGCACGTGCCCAGGGTGATCTGTCTGAAAATGCCGAATACGACGCCGCGAAAGAGCGTCAGGGATTTATCGAGGGCCGTATCTCTGAGCTGGAAAGCAAATTGGCCCATGCACAGATCATTGACCCCGCTGAAATCGAGCAAGACGGCCGTGTGGTCTTTGGCACAACAGTGGAACTCGTTGAGATTGAATCAGACAAGAAATCGGTCTATCAGATCGTGGGCGACGACGAAGCCGATTTAAAAGAAAACAAGATTTCAATTTCCAGCCCGATTGCGCGTGCCTTAATTGGCAAGTCGGTGGGCGATGTTGCGGTGGTGCATGCCCCAGGCGGTGCACGTCAGGTTGAGATTCTGGAAGTCCGCTACATCTAATCCCCTGTTGCGCCGAACCTCGGCGCATGGGCTTACGGGCGCCGTCAGTGGCAAAAAATAAATTCAACCCACAGTGGTTACATATGCACCTGACGGACCCTTATGTCCGACAGGCGCAGGCCAAGGGCTATCGTTCTCGGGCCGCATTCAAGCTGCTTGGCATTCATGAAAAAGACGGCATCATTAAGCCCGGCATGACCGTGGTGGACTTGGGCAGTGCGCCCGGCAGCTGGTCCCAGGTGGTGCGTGAAATCCTGTGTGTGAAACGGGCTGGCGACGAAGGCAAACGCGTGCATGGCCGCATCTTGGCCCTGGACATTTTGCCCATGGAGCCGATCGCCGATGTCGAATTTATTCAGGGTGATTTTCGTGAAGACGCGGTTGCCAAGGCCCTGGCGGATCGGCTGGGCGGTGAGAAAGTTGACTTGGTCATTTCCGATATGGCCCCGAATCTCTCAGGCGTAGAGTCGGCCGACGCGGCCCGTGTGATGCATGTCTGTGAGCTTGCCCTGGAGTTTGCGCTGGCTCACCTAAAGCCTGATGGGGCGCTTTTGGTGAAGGCCTTTAATGGCAGTGGCTACAGCCAGCTGGTGGAGCTCTTTAAGCGCCATTTTGTGTCGGTATCCTCCCGTAAGCCCCCGGCCTCCCGGGCCCAGTCGTCTGAGACTTTTCTGCTGGGTCGTAAGTTAAAACCCCTAAAGCAGTAGTGAAATCCCACATTGAAGCTGCTTTTATTCCGTTTTTTACAGGATCAACCCTTGAAAAATGGCGTTCTGACGCCATTTTCCCTATGGTGGGGATATAAAAATCTCATTGAGGAAACTAAGCCCGAGGCATAGAATCCAAGTAACTTGCTGGGGTTTTCAGTCACCTGCAGTTTCGATGTTTTATTGATGTTTTCTTGAAGGAGTAGTGCCCTTGAACAACATGATCCCCAAGGCCGCCATATGGATGGTGATTGCGCTGGTCCTGTTCACGGTGTTTCGTCAGTTTGACAATCGCCAGACCCGCGGCCAAGAGGTCCCGTATTCGCAGTTCATGGAAGACGCGCGTCAGGGCCGGATTAAGTCCGCCAGCGTCGAGGGCCGCACGGTTCGCGCCGTCACGTCTGACGAGCGTCAAATATCGGTCAATACTCCCCAGGATCTCTGGATGGTCTCTGATCTCATGAAGTATGGGGTTCGGGTCTCTGCAAAAGCAGAAGAAGAGCCTTCTCTGCTCATGAGCATCTTCGTGTCTTGGTTCCCCATGCTGCTTTTGATTGCGGTCTGGGTGTTCTTTATGCGACAGATGCAGGGCGGTGGCAAGGGCGGCGCGTTCTCCTTTGGGAAATCTCGCGCCCGTCTGTTGGATGAGAACACCAACCCCGTCACGTTTGCCGATGTCGCTGGTTGCGACGAGGCCAAAGAAGATGTGGTCGAGCTCGTTGAGTTTTTACGCGACCCTTCCAAGTTCCAGAAGCTTGGCGGCCGCATTCCTCGTGGCGTGTTGATGGTGGGTCAGCCGGGTACCGGTAAGACCCTGTTGGCAAAGGCCATCGCAGGCGAGGCCAAGGTGCCGTTCTTCTCCATCTCTGGCTCTGACTTCGTTGAGATGTTTGTGGGTGTGGGTGCTGCCCGTGTCCGCGACATGTTTGAGCAGGCCAAGAAAAACGCGCCTTGCATCATCTTCATTGATGAGATTGATGCGGTTGGCCGTCAGCGTGGTGCTGGCCTGGGTGGCGGCAATGACGAGCGTGAACAAACATTGAACCAGATGCTTGTGGAAATGGACGGCTTTGAAACCGGCCAGGGCATTATCGTGATCGCTGCAACCAACCGCCCCGATGTGTTGGACCCCGCGCTGTTGCGCCCCGGCCGCTTTGACCGTCAGGTGGTGGTCAGCCTGCCCGATGTCCGTGGCCGTGAGCAGATCCTCAACGTGCACATGCGCAAGGTTCCCATTGCAACCGACGTTCGCGCCGACATCCTGGCCCGCGGTACGCCTGGTTTTTCTGGTGCTGATTTGGCCAACTTGGTGAACGAAGCCGCGCTTTTTGCCGCGCGCCGTAATGGCCGTGTGGTGGAAATGAGTGACTTCGAAAAGGCCAAAGACAAGATCATGATGGGCGCTGAGCGCAAGTCCATCGTCATGCCGGAAGAAGAGCGTAAGAACACCGCCTATCACGAGTCTGGCCATGCCTTGGTGGCACGCATGCTGCCCAAGACCGACCCAGTGCATAAGGTCACCATCATTCCTCGTGGCCGTGCGTTGGGCGTGACCATGCAGTTGCCCGAGGGTGATCGTTACAGCATGGACAAAGAGCGCATGCTCAGCACCATTGCGGTCTTGTTTGGTGGCCGTATTGCCGAAGAAGTCTTTATGAATCAGATGACCACCGGTGCATCCAATGACTTTGAGCGCGCCACGGCGTTGGCCCGTGACATGGTAACCCGTTACGGCATGAGTGATTCGCTCGGCGTGATGGTCTATGCGGAAAACGAAGGCGAGGTCTTCCTTGGCCGTTCGGTCACCAAGACTACCCACGTGTCGGAAAGCACCATGCAAAAGGTAGATGCCGAGATTCGTGCCATTCTGGACGAGCAGTATGCCGTTGCCCGCAAGATCATCGAGGACAACAAAGACAAGATGCACTCCATGGCCAATGCATTGCTGGAGTGGGAAACGATTGATGCTGATCAGATCAACGACATCATCGAAGGTCGCCCACCGCGCCCACCGAAAAATGCCGGACCGGGCAACACGCCAAGTTCTGGCCAGGGCCCAACGGGTGTTGCACCCACTGCCCCGGCAGCAGCTTAAGCGTTAGTGACCATCACAAACGGCGGGGTAGCCCCAAGGTTGCCCCGCCGTTTTTCGTTAAAGACTCCCAATCGCACTATGTCGACCGTATTTCAGTGTGGCCGTTTTTCAATACCGCTAGATCGGCCCAAGATCATGGGCATTGTGAATGTCACGCCCGATTCTTTTTCTGATGGCGGTCAGCATGACACAGCCGAGCAGGCCATCGCCCACGCAAAGTTACTGATTAGCCAGGGCGCCGATATTCTGGACATTGGTGGCGAGTCCACTCGGCCTGGTGCGGCACCGGTAAGCGTGGAAGAAGAGTTGCAGCGTGTGCTTCCGGTCTTGCGCGGCGTGATGGATCTGGGTGTTCCCATTTCAATTGACACCCGTCGACCGCAGGTGATGAAAGAAGCGGTCGCTCTGGGTGTGGACCTACTCAACGATATCAACGGCTTTCGAGACCCGCAGGCCTTTGAGGCCGCCGTGAATTCGTCTTGTGGGCTTTGCATCATGCATATGCTGGGTGAGCCCCGCACCATGCAAGACAACCCGCAATACAGCGATGTGGTGGGCGAGGTCACCGACTTTTTAATGGCCCGTTGCCAGGCCTTTGTGGATCGAGGCGTGGATCGCCGTCGGCTGCTGATCGACCCCGGCTTTGGCTTTGGCAAGAGCCTGGAACACAACCTGGCATTGATGCGGGCCATTGGCCAGATGGCGGCGCAGCAGCCGATCTTGGTGGGGGTGTCGCGTAAGCGGATGATCGCCGGCCTGCTCGGCCAGGACTACCCCCCAGACCAACGGGTCACCGGTAGTGTGGTGGCCGCCTTGTGGGCTGCCGATCAGGGCGCCCAGATCCTGCGTGTACATGATGTCCAAGAAACCGCCCAGGCGCTTGCCGTCTGGTCGGCGATTAAAATGCCAGCATGAGCAGAAAATACTTCGGCACCGATGGCATTCGGGGCAAGGTCGGCCAGGCCCCCATCACCCCAGATTTTGTCCTGCGGCTTGGCATGGCCGCTGGCCAGGTCTTCGCAAAGGCTGCATCTGGCGCGCAGACAGATGGCGGAGCACACCCCACCGTTTTGATCGGCAAAGACACGCGTATTTCTGGCTACATGCTGGAGTCGGCGCTTGAATCCGGGTTTAGCGCCGCCGGTGTGAATGTGCTCTTGGTCGGGCCGATGCCCACCCCCGCAGTGGCTTATCTCACGCGTGCCTTGCGCCTGTCAGCGGGTATTGTGATCAGCGCCTCACACAATCCCTTTGATGACAACGGCATTAAGTTTTTTAATGGCCAGGGTGAAAAGCTATCGGATGCGATTGAGCAGGCGATCGAAACCGCACTGGATAGCCCGCTGACTTGTGTTGCTTCGGCAGATTTGGGCAAGGTTCGTCGTCTACAAGACGCATCCGGCCGTTACATTGAATTTTGTAAAAACACTTTTCCATCGGCCTTGTCACTGCGTGGCTTAAAGCTGGTGATTGATTGTGCCCATGGGGCGGGCTATCAGGTCGCGCCCCCCGTCTTTCATGAACTGGGCGCAGAAGTGGTGGTGATGGGACACGAGCCCGATGGCTTTAATATCAATGATCATGTGGGTGCCACACACCCAGAAGCGCTGGCCAAACGGGTCGTTGCAGAGTCGGCCGATTACGGCATTGCCCTTGATGGTGACGGCGATCGCCTGATTATGGTGGACCGAAGCGGCACTGTATTCGACGGTGATCAATTGCTGTACGCGATTGTGAAAGACCGGCTGCGCCACGTCAGTGTGGATTCGGTAACCGGTGTCGTGGGCACGCTTATGACCAATCTTGGCTTTGAGCAGGCCGTCAATCGATTGCATCTGGATTTTCGGCGCGCCAAGGTGGGCGATCGGTATGTGATGGAAATGCTCAAAGAAACCGGCTGGAATCTGGGCGGTGAGTCTTCGGGGCATATCTTGTGTCTGGACCAACACACCACGGGCGACGGCATCGTGAGTGCTTTGCAGGTCTTGGCGGCCATCGTTCGCTTTCAGCAGCCGCTTGCCCAGATTGTGTCGGATTTCCAGCGCTTCCCGCAGACCATGATCAATGTTCCCGTAGCGGCGGGTAGCGATTGGCAAAAGATCGCAGCAATCAAACAGGCCTGCACTGACGCGCAGCAGGCACTTGGCCAGCAGGGCCGCTTATTAATCCGGGCATCGGGCACCGAGCCGGTGGTCCGGGTCATGGTCGAGGCCAACGATGCGCTGCTTGCCAAAACCACGGCAACACAAGTCGCCGATGTGCTGCGCGCCCACGCGGGCTGACCTTAGATCAGCACAAAAGTCCAAACAATCACCACATTAATAATCGCCCCGAGTACCGCGGCGCTCCCAATATCTTTCACCTTTTTCGACAGCGGATTTGATTCCGTTGAAATCCGATCCACGGTCTTTTCGATCGCCGTATTGAGTAGCTCTACGATCAGCACAGCGTCTGCGTTTCTCTGTATTTCAGGCCGAGTACGGTGCGGTATTTTCTAGCTCAGCATCGGGTATTGATGAAGATGAATTCGATGATTACTGTGAGCACCTGATTGTTCGTTTGTCCCAGACCCAAGAGATTGTCGGCACCTATCGGCTGCTGACGCCTTATCAGGCAAAGCGCATTGGCCGCTACTACAGCCAGAGCGAATTCTTTATGCCAAGGATCGAACGTAATGTTCCGGATTTGATCGAGCTGGGCCGATCCTGCGTGCACCCAGAGCATCGTAACGGCGTGGTCATCATGCTGCTCTGGTCCGCAATCGCCCGGTTTATGAAGCATCACGGCCATCAGCATCTGATTGGCTGTGCCAGTGTCAGCATGAGAGACGGTGGTGCCCTGGCCGCCTCGCTATGGGGCCAGTTTCGCCAAGATGCAATGGTCGACCCAATGTTGGAAGCCTTCCCTAAACATCCGCTTCAGCTTGATGAGATCCCGCGTCTAGCGAAGGTAGAGGTACCCCCGCTGATTCGCGGTTATCTTCGAATTGGGGCCCGAATCTGTGGTGAACCCAATTGGGACCCTGACTTTAATTCGGCCGATTTTCTAATGCTTCTGGATCTACAAAAGATTGACCCCCGCTACGGAAAACATTTTGGGCTTCTGTAACTAATTGATTTTTAAAGAATTTTTTGTTTTTGCGCTGCAATAGTGTCACGAATTTGAAACATTCGGCTCGTAAATTACGCCTACCCCTTAGTGGGAAGCGATCCGAGATCGGAGAGTTTGAAGTGAAAACAGTTGGTAACTTGAATAGGAATGAAAACATGACATCAACGCTTAAGAAGTACCTGATTGCGGCTGTGTCTGCGATTGCTGTGATCAGCTCCGCTAAGGCGGCTAACATCACTGGCGCAGGTGCAACCTTCCCGTACCCGATCTATGCCAAGTGGGCTGAAGCTTACAAAAAGACCACCAATGTTGGTCTGAACTATCAGTCGATTGGTTCTTCCGGCGGCATTCGCCAAATCCGTGCCAAGACCGTGACCTTCGGCGGCACCGATGCGCCCGTATCTGGTGCTGATCTTGATAAAGACGGCATGATTCAGTTCCCCACCGTGCTCGGCGGCGTTGTTCCCGTGATTAACCTCGATGGTTTCAAGCCGGGTGAACTCCGTGTCACCGGTGAAGTTCTTGCAGAAATGTTCTCAGGCGATATCGCCAAGTGGAACGACCCAAAAATCGCCAAGCTCAACCCCGGTAAGAAATTGCCTGACCAGGCAATCACCGTGGTACACCGTGCTGACGGTTCCGGCACTACCTTCATTTTCACAGACTACCTGAACGAAGTCAGCAAACTGTGGAAAGACAAAGTTGGTAAAGGCGCTGCAGTGAAGTGGCCCGCAGCTTCCTCGGTTGGTGGCAAAGGTAACGAAGGCGTTGCCGCAAACGTAAGCCGTGTAAAAGGTGCGATTGGCTATGTTGAGTATGCGTACGCCAAGAAAAACAAGATCCCCCATCTGCAACTGCAGAACCGTGGCAACCAGTTTGTCAATCCTGACGACGACACATTTGCGGCCGCAGCTGCGGGTGCAGATTGGTTTAGCGTTCCTGGCATGGGCATCTCCTTGGTGAACCAAAAGGGCGCAAAGGCATGGCCGATTACTGGCGCAACGTTTGTGCTGATGTACAAACAGCCCGTAGACAAGGCAGCTTCTGCTGACGCAATCAAGTTCTTCGACTGGGCCTTCAAGAACGGCAAAGGTATGGCTGCCGAGCTGGATTATGTGCCGCTGCCCGATGCCTTGACTGCACAGATTCGTGACAAGGTTTGGTCACAGGTTAACCTGAAGTAATAAAAGCAATATTTATGAAAACCGCGGGCTAATTCCTGACATTCATCAGGGTCCCGCAGTTGTGTCGTCTGTAAAACAGCATTATCTGGAGTACCTATGAGTCCCTCTGCCGATTCGCAAGCCCTGGAGCAACGCCGGCTTGCTGTCGTAAAAACCCAGCGAACCCAGGATTGGTTCTTCCACAAGATCACCATGGTGTTTTCTTTGCTGGTCTTGGTGTCTTTGGTCGGCATTTTGGTGTCTCTCTTTATCAACGCCTGGCCGGCGTTTCAAAAATTTGGCATTGAGTTTTTATGGCGTGTCGAATGGGACATCATTAATGAAGAATTCGGCGCGCTGATTGCAATTTACGGAACGATTGCCAGCGCAACAATTGCACTCTTGATTGCGGTGCCGCTTGCCTTCGGGATCGCACTCTTTCTTACCGAGACTTGTCCCGTTTGGCTACGTCGGCCTTTGGGAACAGCGATTGAATTACTTGCGGCGGTACCGTCGATCATCTACGGTATGTTCGGCTTGTTCATCTTTGCGCCCTTATTCGCCGAGTATGGACAGCCGGCATTACAGTCCACGCTGGGTCAAATGCCGTTGATTGGGCCGCTCTTTGGCGGGGCAACCAACGGAATCGGTATTTTGGCGGCCGGCATCATCCTGGCCTTCATGGTGCTGCCGTTCATCGCCGCGGTGATGCGTGATGTGTTCGAGATCGTCCCCCCAATCCTTCGTGAGTCCGCTTATGGGGTTGGCTGCACCACTTGGGAAGTCGTGCGCTATGTGGTGCTGCCCTACACCAACAAGGGTGTGATCGGCGGCATCATGCTTGGCCTGGGCCGTGCCCTTGGCGAGACCATGGCGGTCACCTTTGTGATCGGAAACTCCCAGCGCCTGCTTCCTTCGTTGTTTGCACCGGGAACCTCGATTGCCTCGACCCTTGCCAATGAGTTTGGCGAGGCAGGTGATTTTCACTTGAACACATTGTTTGCGCTGGGCTTTTTGCTGTTCGTGATTACGTTCTTCGTGCTCGCGTTCGCCAAGATTCTGATTATTCGCACGGAGCGCGCAAAAGGAGCGAAGACATGAACATCAATCAGCGTCTTTATCAAAAAAGAAAGTTCGTTAACTCGATCGGGCTAACCTTATCCATGTCGGCCATGGGGCTGGGACTATTTGTCCTGCTGTGGATTTTGACCATTCTGTTTGCCAATGGTTTTGCTGCGCTTGATTGGGCCCTGTTTACCCAGTCCACACCAGCACCGGGGTCTGAGGGCGGCGGTCTTGCCAACGCGATTGTCGGCAGTCTAATGATGATTGCCGTCACAGCGTTCGTGAGCACGCCAATTGGTATTTTTGCGGGTGTGTACTTGGCCGAGTTTGGTGACGAAAGTAAGACGGCAGAAATCACGCGATTCGTGACCGACATCATGTTAAGCGCACCGTCCATCGTGCTGGGTCTGTTTGTCTACGCCATTCTGGTTGCTCAGCAGAAGCATTTTTCGGGCTGGGCGGGCAGCCTTGCCTTGTGTTTGATTGCGATTCCTGTGGTGTTGCGAACAACCGAGAACATGCTTCGGCTTGTTCCCGGTAGTCTTCGCGAGGCCGCATTTGCGCTTGGCGCACCCCGTTGGAAAGTGGCCTCTTATGTCACCCTTCGGGCTGCGAAGTCAGGTGTGGTGACTGGTCTGCTGTTGGCGATTGCGCGCATCAGCGGTGAGACGGCTCCTCTGTTGTTCACGGCACTAAATAATCAGTTCTTCTCAACCAACATGAACGCACCGATGGCCAACCTGCCCGTGGTGATTTTCCAGTTTGCCATGAGCCCCTACGACAACTGGGTCCGGCTTGCCTGGGGTGGTGCATTGTTAATCACCCTGGCAGTGTTGGTGCTGAATGTTGTGGCCCGGGTGTTTTTCCGAGAAAAAGGCCAGCGATAACCTAGTTGAGTGATCGGGGCAGGGCCAAGTGCCCGCCCGTGGATGAAAAAAGACATGAAAGAAAGTAGACCATGACGCAGAACACCGAATTCGATTTCAAGACCGCCCTGCAAATCCGTAATCTGAATTTCTATTACGGCAAGTTCCAGGGTCTCAAAAATATCAATCTCGATATTGCCGAACGCAAAGTAACAGCATTTATCGGCCCGTCGGGCTGCGGTAAATCTACGCTGCTGCGCACGCTGAATCGGATGTACAGCCTGTATCCCGGCCAACGTGCCGAAGGCGAGATCAATTTTTACGGTAAAAACATTCTCGACGCCAAACAGGACTTAAACCTACTCCGCGCTCAAATCGGTATGGTCTTCCAAAAGCCCACGCCGTTTCCCATGTCCATTTACGACAACATCGCCTTTGGCGTTCGTCTGTATGAGCCGTTGTCAAAAGGCGAAATGGATGCTCGTGTGGAGTGGGCCCTGACCAAGACTGCACTGTGGAACGAAGTCAAAGACAAGCTAAATCAGAGCGGTCTTGCGCTATCAGGCGGTCAACAGCAGCGTCTCTGTATTGCGCGCTCGGTGGCGGTGAAGCCATCGGTGATTCTTCTGGACGAGCCTACTTCGGCCTTGGATCCAATTTCAACGGCCAAGGTGGAAGAGCTGGTGCATGAACTGAAATCAGACTACACAGTGGCCATCGTGACGCATAACATGCAGCAGGCTGCCCGGGTATCCGACTTTACGGCCTACATGTATCTTGGCGAGATGATTGAATTCGGAAAAACCGACGAAATCTTCATCAAGCCCAAACGACAAGAAACCGAGGACTACATCACGGGTCGTTTTGGCTGATGGCTTGGCCGCATGTCAATGCGGCCATTTTTAATGGCGGGTGAATTACTGCTCCGCAGCTTGTCGTCGAACAACAAGGCGATTGAGCACCAAAGACCAGACTGCTCCGCCCGCCACCTTTGCTGCGAATTGCAGCAGCACAATGTGCGGCAGTAGCCCGCCAAAGGCGATCGTGGGGAAAAGCAGGGAGTCGGTTGCCGCACCGGCAATGTTGGAGCTGTTGGCCCGCTGAACCCATTTGCGGTGCCGCATTAACTGATAGACCAGCGAATCGACCGTCATGGCACAGACAAAGGCCGTGATGCTTGCTATTGCAATCTTGCCGCTGGCCGGGTTGAGCAGGTAGGAAATCAGCCCTGCCACCACCACCAGCCCCCCAATCTTCAGGGCCAAATGGCGCCCCTGCCAGGCGTCGTGCAGCTTGTCTCGTAGCGTGAGATCCAGCCCGATCAGGAAAAACGCATTGATGGGGCTAAACCAGGGGCCAAGCCAGGCCACCAACAGGTTTGCCCCGGTCATGGCGGCGATATAGATCAGGGTCAGGTGAACCGTTGTCATGGGCATGGCGCGCAGGCGTATTCAGGAGCGAGATTGTCGCTTAAAAAGCCCCGTTGCGCCTGTTATAATCTCGGGCTTCTCGGGGTGTAGCGCAGTCTGGTAGCGCATCTGCTTTGGGAGCAGAGGGTCGGGAGTTCGAATCTCTCCACCCCGACCAGGCTAGCTTGTAAAGCCTGGCGTTGTGTCGGCCCGCTGCCGGTAGCTCAGTCGGATAGAGCAACAGCCTTCTAAGCTGTAGGTCGGGGGTTCGATTCCCTCCCGGCAGGCCATTGGCGCAGGCCGGGGACAACGTTGTTGAGTCAGTGGTGGCCGTAGCTCAGTTGGTAGAGTCCAGGATTGTGATTCCTGTTGTCGTGGGTTCGAGTCCCATCGGCCACCCCACTATCTCGCCAAGCCTTTTTCGTACCAGCCTTTTGATCGGTTCACGACACTGACCACCAAGAGCATTACCGGAACTTCGATCAGCACCCCCACGACCGTGGCCAGGGCAGCACCTGATTCGAATCCGAACAGACCGATTGCAGCAGCAACGGCAAGCTCAAAAAAATTCGAAGCGCCAATTAATGCAGATGGGCAGGCCACGCTATGTGTTTCGCCCAACCGTCGATTAAGCCAATACGCCAAGGCAGAATTGAAGAACACCTGAATCAGGATTGGCACTGCCAAGAGTGCAATGACCAATGGCTGCTCAATAATGGCCTTTCCCTGAAAACCAAAAAGCAATACCAGGGTAAGCAGCAGGGCGGCAATGGACCAGGGGCCAATCCAATGCATGGCGCGGTCAAAGGCCTGCTCGCCTTTCGCAAGCAAATGTCTTCGCCACGCCTGGGCGATCAATACGGGAATCACAATGTAGAGCACTACCGAGATCAGCAGCGTCGACCATGGCACTGTGATCGAGGAGATTCCCAATAGAAACGCTACCAGTGGCGCAAAGGCGAAAATCATGATGGTGTCGTTTAACGCCACCTGTGACAGAGTGAAGAGTGGGTCACCGTTGGAAAGCCTGCTCCAGACAAACACCATGGCAGTGCAGGGGGCTGCGGCAAGCAAGATTAAGCCAGCAATATAGCTATCAATCTGGCCTGCGGGAAGATAAGGCGCGAATAGCTCGCGGATAAACAACCATCCCAACAGCGCCATTGAAAATGGCTTGACAAGCCAATTCACAAAAAGAGTCACGCCAATCCCGCGAACATGTTGGCGAATTTGATGCAGGGCGCCGAAATCCACCTTCACTAACATCGGAATAATCATCACCCAAATCAGTAGTCCCACTGGAAGGTTGACTTGCGCGACCTCCAGGCTTCCGACGGCTTGAAAAAACTCTGGCGATGCCTGCCCTAAGGCAATGCCCGCCACAATACACAAGGCTACCCACAGGGTGAGATAACGTTCAAAAATACTCATGTCGATGCGATCCGGCGAACTTCTGCCTGCAGGCTGATCTGATCAAGCTGTTCAAATGGGAGTGCGGCTAACGCATCAATTCGTCGCGAAAGGCCCTGCATTACTTCGCGAAAGGCGCGACGTTTGGCGTCATCTGAGCCTTGGACCTGAGGTGGGTCTGGAAAGCCCCAGTGGGCGGTCACCGGCTTGCCCGGCCAGACCGGACAGATCTCGCCTGCGGCGTTGTCGCAGACGGTAATAATGAAATCCATCTGGGGGGCACCGCTTATGGCGAATTCATCCCAACTTTTACTGCGAAGCTTCGCTTCGGGATAGCCTAGAGTAAGTGCAATCTCGCGTGCAAAGGGGTTGACTTGGCCGCCCGGCGAAGAGCCAGCAGAGTAGCCAACGAATCGACCGCTTTTGTGAGTCGAAGCAAGCGCCTCTCCAAGAACCGATCGGGCAGAGTTGTGTGTGCAAAGAAAGAGTACGTTGTATTGCTTCATTTGGTTCTCGTCTTTTTAGGGGTGGTTTGTGGAATACATGACTTGCCGCCGCAGCAGTTATCCAGCAAGAAGCCGCTTAGCTTTTGGACCAGCTCTGCATTGGGCCGGTAGATCAAGTGTCGGCTTTGGCGCTCTACCGAAATCAACTGCGCCCGGCTGAGCTCTTTTAGGTGAAAGCTAAGCGTCGCGTTAGGGATGCCCAGTTTTTCCACAATCTCCCCCGGGGATAGCCCTAGATCTCCGCGTTGCACGATGAGCCTAAAGATATTCAGGCGGGACTCCTGGCCGAGGGCGAGGAAGGCGACGATGGCTTGCTGATTGTTCATGTTTCCAATTGTATCGAAATATTGTGACACTTGTGTGACCTGCGCTGGGGTGGCCCAGCGGCCTGGTCTCTCTTATTTTCCCAAAAAAAGGGCCGCCTCATCGGCGGCCCAAACCCTTTCAGCTAAACGGTTTTGTTAGGTGCCAACCGCCTGGCCGTCTTCACGCCAGATGGCAATGGTTGCGGAACGAGGACGTTTATATACGGCAGCATCTGGCCAGGACGAAACTGCCGTTGGGTTGGCCGGATCGGCGCGCTCGCTAGGGCTCTCACCCGGATGCTGGATGTTCACAAACATGGTTTTGTAGTCCGGCGTGATGTCAATGCCGGTGACCTCGCAGCCCTTGGGCCCAATCAAAAACCGACGGAACTCACGGGTCGTTGGGTCAGCGGCATACATGCAGTTGTTGGGCATGTTGGCATAAGCGTTCTTGCCGAGCGTGCTGGTGGAAATGTCGGTCTGTGTCCACAAAATACCGCGCTTATCGAACCATAGGCCATCCGGCGAGCCAAATTGGTCGCCATTGATATTGCCGCGAAGCATGGGGTCTTGTGCCGTTTTGTCCCCGGCTAAGACAAAAATTTCCCATTTGAATGTGGGTGCGGCCGCGTCTTTGTTGAACTCACGCCACCGGACAATATGGCCCATGAGATTTTTTTCTCTTGGGTTGGCCGCGTTAATCGGTGTTTTGCTCCCGCGATCCGAGTTATTGGTCAGGGTGACGTAGACATCATTGGACTTGGGGTGTACTGCAATCCACTCGGGTCGATCCATGGGTGTTGCGCCAACAAAATCCGCAGCCAAACGTGCATTGATTGCGATGTAGGCTTGATCAGGAAAGCCATTTTCTTTTGTCAGCCCATTTTTGCCATGCTCAAGGGCGACCCACTGTCCGGAGCCATTGGACTCAAACCGGCCAACGTAGAGCGTGCCGTTGTCTAACAAACCATCGCCCTTGGGATTTTTCTGGGCATCAAAGGGCAGCTTTGAGACAAATTTGTAGACATATTCATTACGCTGGTCGTCTCCCATGTATACCACCACGCGCCGATCACGGGCGAGCGTGACCCAGGCCCCTTCATGCTTAAAGCGTCCGAGCGCCGTGCGCTTAACTGGCCGACGGCTTGCGTCGCGCGGATCAATCTCAACCACCCAGCCGAAGCGATTTGGCTCGTTAGGGTGTTTGTTGGCGTCAAACCGCTCATCAAACTCGTGCCAGCGATAGCCGAACCCCTTGGCATCAATGCCAACGCGGCGTTCCTCTTGTGATGGGTTGCCAGTCTTGACGAAATATCCGTTGAAGTTTTCTTCGCAGGTCAGGTAAGTACCCCATGGTGTTACGCCGTGCGCGCAGTTATTGAGTGTGCCGAGCACTGTCTTTCCGCTTGGGTCGGCGGCCGTCATCATCAGGGCGTGGCCCGCAGCAGGGCCGCTTACATCGCAAGGTGTAAACGCAGTAATTCGGCGGGTGAGGGGGCTGGGAATAGGCTTCCAGCCACCATCTGGCTGGCGGGCAATCATGCTAACGGTAACGCCGTGTGCCGCCTGGCTTTTACGCACTTTCTCTGCGGTCCAGGGCGTCATCCCGCCGGGGTGGAGCATGCCATCGTCGGTGTATTCATGGTTCACCACCCACAGGCCTTTGGTCGAATCGTGGCCCTGCTCGGGGAAAAAAGCGCAACCGTCATGGTGCATACCAAACTGGCGCTCTTGTTCGGCAGCGCTATTACTGGCGTCTGACGACAACTCCTTTCCAACGCCATCAATCGGGTCTCCCCAGGCGGCCACTACTGACCAGCGATAGCCCGATGGCAGCACGATGTTGTCGGCGGCCTGAGTAATGGAAACGGAATTAAAGCTAAATCCAGTGCGAGGCCTGCTGGTGCTGGCCATGACCGGGTTGGCGTTAAAGAGTGCAGCGATCGCCGAGCCGATTAACAGGCGGCGTCGAATCGGGTTCTTAAGATCCGACACTGGGGTTTTCTGGCTTGGATTGGCAATGGAATCAACAAACTCGTTCACGTAAATGCTCCTGGTAGATAACACTGGCGTGACTCTAGGTTGGCAATGTTTCAAAAGCATGACGTTAGCCCTGTTCGGGCTTGACCAGTCGCATTAGGGCTTCTCCCATGCGAATGGTGTCGCCGGTCTTGATAGAACTCAGAAACTCAAATTCTTGGGGTGCGAACAAGATGATGGTGGATCCGTGCTCAAACCACCCAAGCTCCTCTCCCTTGGCGAATCGGTGATTCGTGTTCACGACCAGTCCGTCTGGGGTGCCGTGATTTAGCGTTGTATCAATGCTGTGAAGCCGAATACTTGCAACAAGTATTGCTGCGACGGGAATCATCAGCAGTGAGAACTGATCGTTCTGGCAGCTGACTTCCAAGACGGCCCGCTCGTTCTTGCAGAACAGCCGTTCGACACGTTTTAGCGCGACTGGATTGACGTTCCAGGTGTCCCCCGAGATGTAGCGAACGCGTTTTAGCGTCCCGTCGATAGGCGCATGGAAACGGTGATACATCGAAGAGGTGATTCTTAGCGTGATGTAACGTGCGTGATTCCACCTTGCCGCATCGTGATCATCAAGAATTAGATCCGCTAGTGCATATGGGAACCCCTTCGCCTGAAAGAGCTGACCGTTTTGAATAGTCCCGAACTCGCCAATAATCGCATCACAGGGGCTGGTGAGTATGGTGGGGTCGGCATCAATGGGCCTTACACCGGATTTGAGTTCGCGAATAAAACAGTCGTGAAGACTGGAAAATTGAGTGGTCTTTGCCTCGTCTAAATTAAGGGGTGCAAAGCGTTGCCAGACCCAGATCGAGACCCTTGCGAGCAAGGGGCTTTTGATCTTGCTAAACCAGCCAATAAATCGCGTCGCTGCCGAGCGCGGAATCCGGTTGGTGAGCAGGAAATTTAAATCTTCCTGCATCAGTAAAGACCGGAGAGCGTGCGCGAGTCGATTCATATCGTCATCTATTCGTCATGTTGGTGTAATACAACGTCCCCATCTGAAATTCAGCTGACCAAGCGATATCGGATTCCGTTTCAATTTCGTAATGCAAGCCTGGACCGGCTCTCGGTTGGCAACATTTGGCAGCAGAGTCAGGGTGCCTGGCTGACTGATTTGGATGGGCAGCGCTTTATTGATGTCAGTGGCTGCTATGGCGTGAATCTTTTTGGGTTGGATTTTTACAAAGAGACAATTGATCAGGCCGTGACACAGGCCAAACCCTTGGGTCCATTTTTGGGGGGCTACCATCCGGCAATTGGGCAGGTGGTGAGCGAATTGATCGACATCTCCGGCATGGACGAGGTGTCGTTTCATATGTCGGGTACCGAGGCGGTGATGCAGGCAGTGCGTTTGGCCCGCTACCCCCAGAAACAACCAGGCCATACCGATCATTCGCAAGGCGGAATCCTCAAAGAGTTCTGGCACAGCCCAGGTGATGGCGGGGGGCCAGACAAATGCAAATACCGGAATGGCCGCCCAGACCGATAACAGCACGACCTTGCGGTTTAGGTTGTAGCCCACCTTGATGGCTTCTTTGTACTCATGCGTGGCTTGGTTGATCACGTCATAGTCTTTTGATTCAAAGAAGAAGTGGCCAGCCTGCCGGGTGGTCATTGCCACCAGCCAGGCAATCAAGGCTGCCATCACAGGGTCAACGAACAACAATGCATAAGCCGCTAAAAACGATAACGCACTCACAAAATGTAGCGACTGGTTGATTCGGCTCTGATGGTAATAACGATGATCATCCCAGCGTTGCACTTCTATCGCTTCATAGAGTTGTTTTAGTGCGTTGGCCATTTGCGCTCTCCCTTCGGGCAATTGAACATGTGTCGCCATACTTGGCAATTTTTTTGGTAAGCCCGAACTCTGCACTTTGATCATGTCAGATTCATGACACATTTCTTTCAGATTAAATGCGCAATTAAAACCCTGTCATAGAAGTTTCTTTTTTCTGTCATGTAACCGTTATGATGCAGCCCTAGGCTTGCGGTCATGGATTTACCTGACCTGCCTGCGATTGAAGTAAGGCCCTTTCTCGGCGCCCGCCGACAACTAAGAATTTCGTTTGTTACAGAAACCTATCCACCGGATGTCAACGGCGTTGCCATGACACTGCAGCGTATTGTTGAGGGGCTGCAATCGCTGGGCCATGATGTCTGGTTGGTGCGCCCACGCCCATTGGGGGCTCCGGTGCCAGAGGGCCAGGACAACGAGTCTCTGGTGCGGGGTATCCCAATTCCAATGTATCCCGAATTAAAGCTTGGTCTGCCAGCCAAGCGTTACTTGGTCAGGCTTTGGTCCCGTCATCGACCTGATCTGGTTCATGTCGCGACAGAAGGTCCGTTGGGCTGGTCGGCAATACAGGCTGCGAAAAAGTTAAAGATTCCGATTACGTCGGACTTTCGAACTAACTTTCACGCTTACAGTGCGTTTTATAACCTTGGTTTTCTTAAAAAAGCCATTCTTGGCTACATGCGTAAGTTTCACAACACTACTCAGTGCACGATGGTGCCCACCGATGAATTACATCAATCCTTAGCTCTCCTGGGATTTCAGCGACTGGTGGTGGTCCCGCGGGGCATTGATACCGATCTATTCGATCCGGCAAAGCGCTCTTTGGCCTTGCGAAGTAGCTGGGGTGTGGGGCCGAAGACGACGGTGCTGCTCTCCGTGGGCAGAATTGCTGCAGAGAAAAACCTGGATCTCACCGTTAAGGCGTATCAGCAAATCCGCGACAGTGGCGGTGATGTTCGTTTGGTTTTCGTTGGCGACGGGCCGCTACGCGAACAGATTGCTAAGGCCTGCCCTGATGCCGTTTTTACGGGGACCCAACGCGGAGAGGCCCTCGCCGCCCACTATGCGAGCGGCGACGTTTTTCTGTTTCCTAGCGTGACGGAAACCTTTGGTAACGTGACCTTGGAGGCGATGGCCAGTGGCTTGGCGGTGGCCGCTTTTGACTGCGCAGCAGCGCGGCAGTTGATTCGGGATGCCGAGAGCGGGTGTTTGGCAAGTCTTGGCGACAAGCGTGGATTCGTCGCGATTGCTCATCGGCTGGCTGCCGACCCAGAGTTTCGGTCTTCTCTGGGCCGAGCAGCACGGCGGGTAACCCTTGGTCAGGGTTGGTCGAAGATTCTGAAGAAAACCGAGAGCGTCATGCTTGGCGTTGCACTTCAGACCACTTAGCTTATGCGCTGGGAATAAATTCCTTGTCGCCTTGGTGCTTTCGCTCGAATTTCAGGAAGTTGTAATAGCCACAGGTCTTGCCATCTGGGTACTCACGGCAGACGCTGGGGCGCGCCTTGTAGATTGTGCAACGGCGCTCATCTTTGTCAAAGAATTGGCAGATGGTTGCGTAGACATCATCCTTCTGATGCTTCAGGATATTTTCAACCTCGCCTTTTTCATCGCCTTCCTCAACGGTGTACTGGGTGATGAATTTCTTCCATGCCGCCGCCTCGGTCATGCCGAAATGCTCCGCTAGCCGTTTCACGTCTTTTTTGGTGACGGTAATTCTGGGATAACTGCAGCAGTAACCGGGACACTTGCTGCAATCGTATTTGGCTTTGGACATGGCACAATCCTTTTGTATTCAAAGAAAGGATTGTATGACGATCCCCGATCAACAGGCGCTCAAGCTGGCCGTGGCCAGGGCTGCAGTCGCAGAAGTAGCGCAAGACTCTGTGCTTGGCGTTGGGACCGGATCTACGGTCGATTTATTCATTGATGCCCTGGCTGGCGCCGGCGTGCGCTTGGCTGCTGCAATTTCAAGCTCGCAGCGCAGTTCCGCTCGGCTTCAGTCCTTGGGCTATAAAGTCATCGGCCTTGACCAGTTAGACGCCCCCATGGATTTGTATATCGATGGGGCTGACGAAATTGACCCCAAGCTCTGCATGATCAAGGGGGGTGGTGCCGCGCTGACCCAGGAAAAGATCGTGGCCAGCGCTGCCAAGCGCTTTGTTTGCATTGTGGATGCCTCCAAGCAGGTTCAGTGTCTTGGCAGGTTCCCCTTGCCCATTGAGGTTATCGAGTCCGCCATCACCCCTGTTTCTTGGGCGATACGTGCCCTGGGCGGAGACCCGCGCCGAAGGATTGGAGTCCTGACGGATAACGGCCACCCCATTCTGGACGTCCATGGGCTCTCGATTTCGGACCCAGTCGCTATGGAGACGGCCCTAAATCAGATCCCCGGGGTGGTCACCAACGGGATTTTTGCCCTGCGTCGGGCGGATGTGGCGCTGGTGGCCGCGGCCAGCGGTGTTGCCCGGCTGACACAAAACTGAAACACGTCTGGGCTACACTCGGCAAAATTGGCCTACCCTGGCGGGTGGGTTGGTCCTTCGTTATTCGCTAAAGGGTGAGGCATGCCGCTACAACACATTTCAAAAGAATTCGACAAAGAGCTAGAGACCATCCGAACCAGCGTTCTGGAGTTGGGCGGCCTGGTCGAGGGCATGATCAAGAGCGCCGTTCAGGGCTTGGAAGATTCCGATGTGCCCCTGTTAAAAGACGTCCTGCACAGAGAAAAACAAGTCAATCGCATGGAAATTGAGATTGATGACCGCTGCAACCATGTGATTGCCCGTCGCCAGCCCACAGCAGCGGACCTGCGTTTCGTGCTGACCTGCATGAAGATGATTCGTGATCTTGAGCGAATTGGTGACGAAGCTGAAAAGATCGCCCGTATGTCACTAATGATTCACGATACGAATGCGGGAAGTTTTGCGCCGCGCATTGACCTATCGTCGATGTATGGGCTGGTGCTTAAGATGATGCGTCAGTCATTAGATGCTTTTGCGCGCAATGATTCTTCAACCTTGCCCGAGGTGATTCGCCAAGACATCAGTGTCGATGACCAATTCCGTAACACGCTGCGCCTGCTGATTAGCTACATGATCGAGGACACGCGCACGATTTCTCGATCAATTGATCTGCTCTTTATTGCGAAAGCCTTGGAGCGCATCGGCGACCACTCCAAGAACATGTCCGAGCATGTGGTCTACATGGTCAAGGGGCGTGATGTTCGCCACCTTGATGTGGAAGATGTTGAACGCGAAGTTCAAGCGGACTGATTGATCTAACTCATAGATGCAAAAAAGCGGACTGTAAAGTCCGCTTTTTTTATTTCCCCAGAGATTATTTGTCCGGGCAACCCACTAGCCTTGTCTTATTTTGGTGGGGGCACGTAGCCCGATGCCGTATCGGCACCCGTGCCAAAGAAATGGTTTTCCATCTGCTGGGCCAAGTATTTGCGGGCCTTTGGATCTGATAGATTTAAGCGGTATTCATTTACCAGCATGGTCTGCTGACGAATCCAGTCCTGCCAGGCCTCTTTCGAGACAGACTGCCAGAGTTTTTTGCCCATTTCACCTGGAACGGGAGGAAAGTCTAAGCCTTCGGCTTCTCGACCTAATTTGATGCATTGCACAGTTCTAGCCATAGCCAAATTATGCCACGCAAGAACTTTCAAGATTGCCGCGGTGACGGATGTCACTGACGGGTTCAGGGGATTTCCCGAAGCCACAAAGCTTGCGAGTTCTGACATCCTTGGCGACTAAATTTTTAAAGGAGACAAGATGTCCAAGATCAATCGTCGTCAGTTTGTGCAGGGTGTTGCTGCTGCAGCGGTATTGCCCTCTTTGGCCAGTCAGGCCAATGCGCAGGCCGCATGGCCCACCAAGCCTGTTCGGTTAGTGGTTCCCTTTGCTGCAGGTGGCGGCACCGATGCGTTTGCCCGCCCACTTGCAAAGGTACTCACCGGCCAGTTGGGTCAATCCTTTGTGATTGATAACCGTGGCGGCGGCGGTGGCACAATTGGTGCGGATATCGCAGCCAAGTCCCCAGCAGATGGCTACAACTTCTTGGTTGGTGCAGTTCACCACACCATCGCAGTCTCCATGTACCCCAAGCTCGGGTACGACCTGCAAAAAGATCTGGTGCCCGTCACTTTGTTGTCGTCTGTACCTAATGTGATCGTGGTGAACCCTTCCAAGGTGCCCGTGAAGAATTACGCTGAATTCTTAAAGTTTGTAAAAGAGCGCCCTGGTAAGTTGAACTACGGCTCAGCAGGTAGCGGCACCGCCCACCATCTGATTGGCGAGTTGTTCAAGGGCGCAACCGGCACCCGCATTACCCATATTCCATACCGTGGTGCTGGCCCAGCCATGGCCGATTTGTTGGCCGGCCAGGTCGACATGATGTTCGACGGACTCGGTACCTCGGCGCCCCAGATCAAGACCGGCAAGCTGACTGCCATTGCCGTCACCAGCGAAAAGCGCTCTTATGCACTGCCAGATGTTCCTTCACTGACCGAGTTGGGACTGAAGGGTTTTAATGCCGGTACCTGGTACGGCATCTGGGCACCGGCCGGCACTCCCCGCCCGGTCATCACCAAGATGCATCAGGAAGTGGTCAAGGCACTTGCAACCAAAGAGCTGCAAGATGTGTGGAAGACCCTGGGTTCTGAGCCTGGCGGCTTGGGCCCTGATGAGTTTGCCAAGATGGTTAGTGCTGAGGTCACCAAATGGGCCAAGGTTGTGAAAGACTCTGGCGCCAAGATCGACTAAGCCTGCTGGTCGTGCTTTGAAAACCCGCTTGCGAAACCAAGCGGGTTTTTTATTGGGCGCGCGCCCGTTTCAAAAGGCCAAGTGCAACCACCCCCACAACCATCACCCATAGCGCCACATGGGCTGCATTTTTACTGGCTGCGTAAGTGATGCTGGAGTAGGCCAAATAGGCACTCGATAAGCAAAAGACAATCGGCGTTACGGGATAAAGCGGTACACGGAATGGTCGCTCACGATGTTTGTCCCGGAAACGCAGCACAAAAATCGAGATGCCCACCAGAAACAAAAACACCCAAAAAATTGGTGCCGTGAATTCCACCATGGTCTCAAAGCCATCGGCCTGCATGGTGCCAAAACCAATTAAGGCCAAGGCGATCGCCGATTGAATCAGATAGGCTGGTGTTGGGGACCCTTTGCTGCCTTCCCATTGGGCCAGGAACCGCAGTTTGTGCCAGTCTTTGCCCAAGGCATGGTTCGACCGAGCACCCACCACCATGGTGGCATTGATGCTGGTAAGTGCCGACACTGCAACGATCACACCAATTGCTTTTTGCCCCCAGGGGCCAAAAGCAGCCTCCATTACCGTGGCCCCGGCTGCTTTGCTCTCAGCCAGCCCCTTAATGCCCAGGCCGTGCAGTAATGCTGCATTTACCAACAAATAGACAAGGGCGATCACCGTTAGGCTGATCACAATGACACGCACCATGGTGCGTGGGCCGCCTTTGACTTCTGCGCTAATGTAGGCGGATTCATTCCAGCCCCCATAGGTCAGCAGAACAAAGACCATGGCCAGGCCCATCATGCCCAGCGGTGGTGTGGATGAAAATGCGGCCGATGTGCTGGCGGCACCCGCCGGAGCGGTCAGCATGAATCCCGCAATCACCACCCCAATCAGTCCGAGCACTTCGGAAATGGTCATCACTGTTTGAACGCGGGCAGACGCATGAATGCCTGCGATGTTGATCAGTGTGAGTAACAAGACAATGCCAACGGCCCAGATCGCAGTGGAGTAGGGGCCAAGATCAATGACCTGGCTCATGTAATCCCCGAATACAAATCCGAGCAGAGCGATCGATCCGGTATTGATCACCATGGCCTTGGCCCAGGCGTAAAGAAACGAGATGCTCTTGCCATAGGCTTGCGACAAGAAATGGTAGTCGCCACCCGTATGGGGATAGGTGGTGGAAAGTTCAGCGTAACAAAGCGCACCCGCGAGTGAGACGACCGCGCCCGCCCCCCAGATCAACATGATCCAGCCGATATCCCCAGCAACTCCCGCCACCATGGATGGGGTTTTAAAGATACCGGCACCAATAACGATGCCGACGATAATGGCGACTGCACCCCAGGGGTGGAGCAGCCGCTGCGGATCGTCGTGCTTCATTTAGCGACGGGTGCCCTTGAGCTTGGAAAACATCAGGCCGCTCTCGTAGTCGCCGGTCAGCTCATTGCCTTTGACGGTGGCCTTCACGTGCAGGATATTGCCTTTTTCACCCAGATAGCTAAAGGCAAGACGATCACCGTTGATGGTGGCCCCAAGCAGTGGCTGGGTCGCGTTACCCACTGTGATCGTGCCGCCAATTTTTTGATAGCGCTGATCCAGTTTTAGCGTGGTTTTGGCTTTCTGTTCGTCAATGTTTTCTAAATGCCACGTGCCAGCGACATTGGCAGGCACTACCCAGTAGTACGCCCGTGCAATCTGCGTATCGATGCGTTGGTCTGCTTCCCAATCCCCCATGGTGAATGCATGCGAGACCACCCGTGTGCCGGGTTTCATATTCAAAATAATTGGGCGAAGTTTTAAGTTCAAATCCGGCAACAGATAAAGCGTGACCACAGTCGCCTCAGAGAAATTTTCTTTGAAAATGTCGCCATTAATAATTTTGACTTTGTCTGCTACCCCCGCCCGTTTTGCGTTTCGGGTGGCCAAAGCGGCCATATCAGGGTTGAATTCAATTCCAACAGCGCGGGCGCCATATTTTTGAGCGGCTGCAATTGGAATCTTTCCGTCGCCGGCCCCCAAGTCATACACGATATCCGTTGCAGTGACTTTGGCGACATCGAGCATCTTATTCACCAGTTCGTCATTGGTTGGCACCCAAATGACATCTTTGCCTTCTTGACCAACATCCGGCCTGTATTGTTCATCACCGTACAGGCCGCTGCCGTTTTGGGCATAGGCCGTGCCAGACAATGCTGCACCAAGTATCAAAACGGCAATGAATTTCTGAATTGCGCTCATGGGGTCTACCTCTGATCAGGGGGTTAACGGAAAGTGGCAATCGAAAGCCTTGAGTTTAAAAAGGTTTGGACATGAAACCCCCTCCTGATTTGCCCTAATTCGTGAAAAACGGGTCCTGCGCAGCCGATCTCATTTTAAAATTGACCTATGTTTGAAGCCCTGAAACAAGCCAGGAAACAATCTGCCCAGAAAACAGAACTGAAGCGGTTGTTATCGGACTGTGCTCGTCTCTTGGGCGAGGCGGGTGAGTCGATCAGCGTGAGCTTGGCGCGACAGGCCTTGGCCCGTTTTCAAAAAATGGACCAAGACACCCGCCTTGCGTTTTACAACACGCTGGCGTTGCAGTACAACCCCGACCTGGCCGCGATTGAGCAGGCAGTGGCGGCTTACAGTGCCAGCAAAGACCCCCGCGATCTCATTCGAATCACGCAGGCGGCTGAACCACCACGCCAGGAATTATTGCGCCGGCTGAATCGCGCTCCCGAGGGCACTGCGGTGATTGTGCAAATGCGGGAAGAGATACTTGGCCGACTTAAAAAGTCCCCCCAGCTCGCGGCAGTCGATGCCGACTTTGAGCATCTCTTGTCGTCTTGGTTTAATCCGGGGTTTTTGCGGCTTGAAAAGATTGATTGGAATTCCCCAGCCCACTTACTGGAAAAAATTATCCAGCACGAAGCGGTCCATGCCATTGATGGCTGGGCTGATTTGCGCCGGCGACTTGAACAGGACCGGCGTTTGTTCGCTTACTTTCACCCGGCCTTGCCCAACGAGCCCCTGATTTTCGTGGAAGTCGCTTTGGTGCCAGAAATGCCCGAGTCTGTTGGCCCCTTGTTAGACCGAAAGGCAACGCCTGACAGCGAGCGTAAGAACTACAAGGTCGCCACCTTTTATTCCATCTCGAATTGCCAGCCCGGCTTAAAGGGCATTCACCTGGGTAACTTTTTGATTAAGCGGGTTGCTGAATACCTGAAGGCAGAGTTTCCAAGCCTGAAAACCTTTTGCACCTTGTCGCCCATTCCAACCCTGGCATCGTTTCTATCGTCGCGCCAGCCGTTTGAGCGCACGCCGTTTTCCCCGAAACAGTCGGTTGAGTTACAGGCCTTGCGTGAAGAGATACGGGCCCAGCTGGGTTCCGGCAGTGAATACTCTGCATCGACTCTGGGGTCTGTTCAGAAGCTTTGCGCGGCCTATCTGCTGCAGACATCGCCAGATGAAAATGTCGCCAGTGATCCGGTGGCCCGCTTCCATCTGAATAACGGCGCACGACTAGAGCGCATCAATCTAAACGCCGATAGCTCTGCCAAGGGTTCTCGGCAGTCCCTTGGGCTCATGGTCAATTACGCTTACGACTTAAATGACATCGAAACCAATCATGAGCGTTTCGTTGCTGGTGAAGTTATTGCATCTAGGCAGGTAAAAAATCTTCTCTCTTGACGTCTTGCCTGGCTGGCCAGAACTGCTCTGGGTGTTGGCCGTTCTTCCGCTTGCGGCCTATCTGCATGGCCTTTTGGGCCTGGGGTTTGTTACCGTGGCCATGCCACTGTTGGTGATGGTCTTGGATCTTCGGCTCACCATGGTGCTCAGCGTGCCGGCCGCCTGGATTCTTGCGTTTCAACTCACATTCCTGGGCGGAAATATTCGCCAAAGCATCGGCCGCTTTTGGTATCTGCCCATTTTTATGGCGGCAGGCGCTGTGAGCGGCGCGTGGGTTTTTCAGCATGCCCGGCAGGAATGGCTCCTGCTTGTGATTGCCGGGGCCATTGTCTTGTTTCTGTCGTTGGATTTTCTAAAAAAGGCCCATGTGCATGTGCCAGCAAGCTGGGCCCACCCGGCCGCAATGTTGTTTGGGTTTTTGGCGGGCAATACAGAGACTGCGGTCAATATGGGAGCCCCGTTTCTTTTGATTTTCTGCCTCTTGTCGGGCTTCTCGCCGACAGCGGTCGTCCAACTGATTAACCTTTGCTTTTTTACGGGCAAGACTATCCACTTTATTACCCTGTCGGTGGGCGGTGCTCAGGTGGCACCAGTCACCCCCATCGAGTGGTTGCCCGGCTTTTTAATCGCACCCCTGTGCATCTGGCTTTGCTATCAGGGCGCTCGGCGGCGGGCAAAGACAGATGTTGAAACCTATCGGGGCTGGTTAAAGGTATTTTTAAAGTTGATGGTGGTGGTGTTGCTTGGAAAGGTTGTTTTGCTGACATGAGTGATTTGGCTTGGTATCAGTACGTGTTGATTGGGCTGATTTTTGTGTGGAGTGGGTTTGTTCGCACTGGCATTGGCTTTGGTGGGGCGGTGTTGGCCTTGCCGTTTTTGCTGTTGGTCGTGAATGACCCGGTGATCTTTTTGCCGCTGATTGCAGTCCATCTGTTGTTGGCGTCGACTCATATCATGTGGCGAAGCCATCATCGCCAAAATCTGTCGGGCGATGTCACCGTCACTCAGACCAGTATTGACTGGGGCTATCTGCGACAGTCACTCAAGATCATGATCGTCCCCAAGCTGATCGGGGTGATCGGGTTACTGACACTGCCCCCAAAGTTCATGAGCACCATCATTTTTGTGATTGTCATGAGCTATGCCGTGGGTTACGTGCTCAACCGACCGATTCGCCCCAAGCGCAAGGCGGTAGAAAAGTTTTTTCTGATGCTGGGGGGGTATGTCAGTGGTACATCACTCACCGGTGCGCCATTGATCGTTCCGATCTACGCCTCTAATGTGCAAAAGCATCAGCTGCGAGACACCCTGTTTGTGCTTTGGTTTATTCTGACCTCAATTAAGCTGGCCTCTTTTGTGGTGGCGGGTGTTGATCTGCAGCTGATTCATCATTTGTGGCTCTTGCCTTGCTCCATGATTGGCCATGTGCTGGGCGATAAGCTGCATGAGCGCGTGGTGGCTGCAGAAAGCCCCACTTTTTTTCGCTATCTGGGTGCTACGCTGATTATTGTGAGTCTTGCTGGCCTGTGGCGGGCGTTGGGCTCATAGCTGCCGAATATCAGTACAGACCTCTTTTCCAAACGCGTCGCTGAATAAATGATCAATGATGGCTTTTGCGGCATCGGCCGGCTTAGCGAGTGCGCCGGATGCCTTCAGCTGATCAAATTTTGGCCGCATGGGAAAAGTGTCCAGCGATGTCGCCCGCACCTGGGCCTGCATATCGGTGTCGATAATGCCGGGAGCCAGACTCTCAATTCGTAGTCGCGGATGTTGCTCAGCGTGTACTGCACGAGAAAAATGATCAAGTGCAGCTTTGGTGGCGCAATAGACACTCCATCCGGCATAGGGGCTTCGCGCTGCGCCACTTGAGATTTGCAGAATTCGCCGGTCTGGGCAATCGTGGCTTGCCTTGATAAATGCATTGGTGAGTGCGATCGCGGCAGCCGTATTGGCCGTGACCGACTGCAAAATCTCGGCTGTGGATAGCCCGCCAGCGAATCCAATCGGCGATAAGAGCCCCGCATTGTTGATCAGCACCATCTGTGACTGATCTCGTAACAAGTCTGCCAGCACGCCAGGATTCAGGGCGCCTTCGATCTCGAGCGGGTCGGCCAGGTTAATTGGGATTTCGTGCAATTGCTCGGTGAGCGTTGGATTTAGGCTGGTAATCGGGCTTCGCGAAAAACCAATCACGCGGTGGCCGGCGGCCAACAACTGCTGCGTCATCGCCGCGCCAAGGCCGCGGCTGTGTCCGGTGAGAAGAATGGTTGCCATCAGAAAATTCTACTTTGGCCTAAGGGTCCTGTCATGGCTACGGTTACCATTGGCGCCTATGAATTTGGATAAAGACTGACATGATCTGGGATGCCGTTGTGGTGGGGGCTGGGGCCGCAGGTCTTTTTTGTGCTGGTATCTTGGGCCAGATGGGCCGGCGTGTCTTGGTCTTGGATCACGCGAAAACGATTGGCGAAAAAATTCGGATTAGTGGCGGTGGCCGCTGTAACTTTACAAATCGTGACAGTCAGCACCAGAACTTTTTGTCACTCAACCCCCACTTCTGTAAAAGTGCGCTGTCGCGCTACAGCCCACAAGACTTCATCGATTTGGTCAGGCGCCACAAGATTGGCTTTCATGAAAAACACCGTGGCCAGTTGTTTTGTAATGAGGCATCAACACAAATCATTGAGATGCTGCTCGCGGAATGTCGCCTTGGTGGTGTGGCGCTGATGCATCCGGTGTCGGTTGTGCAGATCCGGCAGTCGGTGGCACAGTGGGCGGTGGAGACATCACAGGGGCTGCAGCATGCCCACCAACTCGTGTTGGCGACTGGCGGTTTACCGGTTCCCGCAATTGGAGCCACTGGATTTGCGCTCGATTTCGCAAGACAGATGGGAATAGCGGTGATTGAGCCGCGGCCTGCGCTCGTACCACTTTCATTTACCTCTGAGGTGTTTTTTGGTGGGGGTGATTTGTCTGGCGTGAGCCTGCCGGTAAGAATCTGGGCGGGTCAAGCAGATCATCGCTATGGCCGGGGCGAATTTTCTGAAGATTTGTTGGTCACCCACAAGGGCCTGTCCGGCCCTGCGGTGTTGCAGGCGAGTAGTTATTGGCAAGAGGGCGAAACCATTGGCGTTGATTGGACCAACGGCGCTAATCTGTCGCTGGCATTTGATGAGCGAGTTGTTGGTGCGAAGACCGTGGAGTCTGTTCTTTCCCTGATTCTGCCCGAGCGATTGGCTCTGGCCTTAACAGTGCATCTTGGGTTGGCTAAGCGCAAATGGGCAGAGTTGCCCAAGAAAGAGCGGCAGCGGGTTGCTCATGAGTTAACGCAGTGGCAGGTCAAGCCTGCAGCAACTCTGGGTTGGAAAAAAGCCGAAGTAATGCTGGGGGGTGTGGATACTCAGGAACTCGATAGCAAGACCATGTCGACTAAGAAATTTCCCAGTCTGTATTTCATCGGCGAGTGCGTGGATGTCACGGGCCACCTGGGCGGCCATAATTTCCAATGGGCCTGGGCAAGTGGCTACGCTGCTGCCCAGGCGATTGCCAATAGTTCCTGATTAATGTTATTGAAGTAGCAGGTGTTTGCAGTTTTTCTCTAAGGAGATGCATTTGGCGCTGCGTCTGGTGTTGATCGTTTTGTATCTGGCCATACCGTTTGGTCCATTGCTGATCGTGCTGGGAACGGATCTGCCAGATGGGCTGGCTGGCCGCAGCTGGCGCGATGATCTCGCCTCGGCTATGGCCATGGTGGGTCTGGCCATCCTTTTTCTTGAGTTTGTGCTGATTGGGCGCTACCGGCACCTGTCTGAGCGATTTGGCTGCGACGTGGTGATGCGGACTCATCAGTTGTTTGCAAGAACCGCTACGTTTTTCGTGGTACTCCACCCCTTTCTTTACAGCCTTTTGTCCACCATGGGAACAACGGCAGCCGCCAAGGGGCCAACAGCCAAGGCACTCGGGCTGTCGGCTGGCTCTTTATTAACCGGGGCATTGGCCTGGGTGCTGGTGTTGGCCTTGGTGTTTTTGGCCATTGGCCGCCACGCACCTGACACCAATTACGAGCGTTGGCGGTTTTGGCATGTAACCCTTGGCGTGCTGGTGGTGGGTTTTGGCTTGCATCACACGCTACACGCCGGCCTGTATGCGTCGCTGCCTTTGGTGCAGGCGTTCTGGTGGACATTGACAGCCACCGCTGTTTTTTCAGTGGCATTCATTTATGTCATTCGGCCATTGGCGCAAAAGGCCAAGCCGTATCGCTGTGATGCGGTGATACAGCGGGCAGAGCGGACCTGGGAGCTTTTGGTCTCAGCCGTTTCAACGCCCGTGTCGGTGCCGCAGCCAGGCCAGTTTTTCTGGGTAAAGCGGGGCAGTCCCTGGGGCCAGCGGGACCATCCTTTTTCGGTAGCAGGCCAGAGTGATGACGGGCGATCTATTCGTTTTTTAATCAAAGCCGCTGGAGATTTCACATCGGCTTTGCCTAAAGTGGCATCAGGAGAGTTGTTCTACCTTGATGGACCAAATGGCGATTTTCAGGTGCCTGAATTTCAGGTGTCAGACACCAAGGTGTCAGACACCGCCAAGACGATTGTCTTGGTTGCGGGTGGCATTGGCCTGGCGCCGTTTCTTGGAATTCTGTCCGATTTGGCACACAAAAAAGATAGCCGCCGAATCGTGTTGATTCAGGCCACCGGTGCGCCGGCACTGCAGGTGGATGTCCATGCATTTGTTTCTGCATCAGATCTGAAAGCACTGGAGATTGTGCAAATGGTGGAGCAGCCGGATTCGGTCTGGCCGGGCAGGGTGGGGCAGTGTGATGGCCCCCGCCTGATTCAGTTATTCACCGAACTTGGACTCTCAGTGAAGGATCCTGGCCTAGTGGTGATGGTCTGTGGCCCGAACCCCATGATTGACAGTATTGAAAAGGCACTCATTGACGGCGGGCTACCAATGGCGCAGCTTCGCAGTGAGCGTTATCAGTACGACCTGGATCTCACCTCCCCTGTGTCCCGCCGCCATAACCTGCAGTGGCTTACGCTGTCGGTCGTTATGCTTCTGGTCTTGGCCGTGTTGGCTTGGATGATCTAGCCGATCATGTGTCCGCAACAAGGGCGGCCATCTTAAATCGATTTAATCGATCATAAAACACTAAATAATCAATTGGATAGATATCTCTCATTGATTCAAAATGTCCGCATATCGTAAGTGGAGGACTCAATGAACATGGCAGCAGCAATCTCTACCGTTCAGGCTTGGACATTGCGGGATCATGCCCGCACCCACCGTTGGGCGGCCGTGGGTCTTGGGCTTGGTCTTCTCACGCTTGTGTTGATGGTGGGCCAGAGCGTTTATCGGGCGATGCTTGGCGATGCGCCGCAGGGCCTTCAGTACGCCATATTGGGCGGTGCCGCTGGTTTTGCCACCACCACCCTTGGTGCGTCCGTCGCATTTTTGTTGCGTGGTGTTTCGCAGCGGGCCGAAGACAGTCTGTTGGGGCTTGCCGCCGGCATGATGTTGGCGGCCAGTGCCTTTTCCTTAATTCTTCCTGGCTTGGCTGCGGGCGAATCCTTGATGGGTGGGAAGTTCGCAGGGGCCGCTGTGGTGGTGGTAGGCATGGCCCTCGGCGTGTTGTTGATGTTGGGCTTAGATGTCTTCACACCACATGAGCACGACAAGACGGGCCCATGTGGTCCCCACCCAGAACGTTGCAGCCGGATCTGGTTATTCGTGTTTGCGATTGCGATCCACAATCTTCCGGAAGGCATGGCAATTGGCGTTGCCTTTTCTCAGGCCGATATGTCGATTGGTGTCCCGATGGCCTCGGCAATTGCATTACAAGACATCCCAGAGGGCTTGGCCGTGGCCTTGGCATTGCGTGGAGCGGGCTTTTCGGCCATGCGGTCAGTCATGGTGGCGGGGTTAAGCGGCGCATTAGAGCCGGTGGGCGCCTTGTTGGGTGCCACCTTGGCCAGTGGTTTTGCAATGGCGTACCCCATGGGCTTGGGCCTTGCTGCAGGCGCCATGATTTTTGTGGTGTCGCACGAAGTGATTCCAGAGACGCATCGTAATGGTCACCAGACATCGGCCACATTGGGCTTAATGGCAGGCTTTGCGGTGATGATGGTGTTAGATACGGCTTTGGGTTAAGTTGCACTTTAAAGTGTCGAAAAAAATTTAGCCTGCTGATTAACCCTTTTATTTCGGAGCTCGTGTGAATACTCCCCCTTTCCCTGTTGCCTTGCTCGGTTATGGCGGCCTCATTCCCTTTGTTGGACTTGCGGTGCTGTTGCTTTCCGGGTCGCGCGACATCGTCTCCAATCCGGGTGCCTGGCTCTTGGCCTATGGTGCGGTTATTTTGAGTTTTGTTGGGGCCCTGCACTGGGGGTTTGCCATGCTGGCACCTAAAATTGATCGGGCGCGGCGCACCCAGTGCTACGTCTGGAGTGTGGTGCCCGCCTTGATTGGTTTTTTGGCCTTAATCCTGAATTCCACGCTGAGTTATTCCTTGCTCATTGTTGGTTTTGCACTGGCCTATTGGCAAGATGCAGATCTGGCGAATAAGATTAGCTTACCTGGCTGGTATCCCCGGCTGAGGGCGCAGCTCTCGATTGTCGCGAGCCTTTGTTTATTGGTCGGAGTTTTCTAGTGTCCATGCTATGAACATCACGCCAATGGCATTAAATCCAAACGCTAGTTCTGTGGCGTGGATGGCTTATGCTGGTCGTGATGCGATTGAAAGGACACAAACCCAAAGGCGTGATGCCCTGCTGGACATTACCGTCCAGCGCTCCAGGTTTTATCAAAGGCATTTTGGGAAACACCTAAAACAGGGGGCGCACTTCTCGGATTTGCCGCCGGTTACCAAGCCTGAGTTGATGGCGCATTTTTCCGATTGGGTGACCGATCCCGAAGTCTCGCTCGCTTCCCTCACGGCCCATTTGGGCGACTTAGAAAAAATTGCGCAGCCGTATTTGGGTCGATATTTGGTCTGGGAAAGTTCGGGAAGCAGCGGCATTCCGGGCATCTTTATCCAAGATGCCGCATCCATGCAGGTCTACGATGCGCTAGAGAGCCTGCGTATTACGCCAACCGAATCGTTTCAACGTCTTTGTAACCCCCTGTGGGTGGGTCAGCGGCTGGCTTTTGTCGGAGCGGTAAATGGCCACTTCGCGAGTAACGTGACTTTTGAGCGGCTGCGCAACAGCCTGCCTTTTTTGCGCCAGTCCATGCAGACCTTTTCAATCCTTCAGCCGATTGCCAGCTTGGTTGCGGAGCTAGAAGACTTTGCCCCCACGATTTTGGCCACCTATCCCAGCACTGCCTTGCAACTCGCCTGCCTTGCTGAGCGAAATGATTTGGGAATTCGGCCAATTGAGATTTGGACCGGTGGCGAGCATCTCTCCGAGGCAGCACGCAAGAAAATCAAACAGGTCTTTCAGTGCCGGGTTCGGGCAAGCTACGGTGCTTCTGAGTTTTTACCAATCGCCCGCGAGTGTGAGGCGGGGCGTTTACATGTCAATGCCGACTGGGTGTTATTGGAGCCCGTTGATCGAAACCAGCGTCTGGTTGCGGAAGGAGAGCTTTCCGACACCGTGTTGCTGACCAATCTGGTCAATACAACGCAGCCCTTGGTTCGTTATGATTTGCAAGACCGCGTTCGTATGTTTCACGGGCCGTGCGCCTGTGGCAGTCACCTGCCGACCATTGAAGTGCTGGGCCGTCAGGATGATGTTCTTCGGCTACATGACAAACACGGCAAGCGGCTCTTACTGTCACCAATGGCGATCACGACTGTCTTAGAGGAAGAGGCGGGCGTATTTGATTTTCAGTTAATTCAAAAAGCCAAGCATCGATTCTCGCTCTACCTCGGTTGCGGCGAGGATCACTCCCTGGGCGCAATGACACGGTGCCGATCCGTGCTGCTAAGTTACTTTGATAGCCAGGGGGCAGCTGAGATTGATATTGACATTGAACCCCTATCGGTTCATTGCATCGAACGATCTGGCAAGACCAAGCGAGTTGTCTGCGTTTAAGCGCCAGTCGATGGGGCTTGCGGCTGATGGTGGGGGTGGCGCTTGAGCAGCTGCCCAAGCGTCAAGCCGATGGTGGGCAGGCACACCACAGACACCCAAAAAACAGAGGTCATGCTGAAATTGTCAAACATCCATCCAGCCGCACTCACGCCGATAAACTGCCCCAAAAAAATAGAGCAAGAAAATAGCGTGACCGCTGTACCACGGGATTCGGGTGTCATTTGTGTGGCGTGGGTCTGCAGGGTGTTGTGAAGCATATATAAGCCCAGACCAATCAGAAAAATAGCAATCACTGCCAGCCACCATGTGGGAGCGAAAATCAGTCCAACAAATGACAGTCCAATCAAAACCCCTCCGGTGCGGACCAGGCCAATTTCACCCAATCGTTTGACCAGATAGGCTGCATTGCCGGCATAGAGCAGCCCGCCCACCGCAAAGGCCGTCATGATGAAACCCGCAGAAGTGAGTGATACGTTTAAGTGCAGGTGTAGATAGGTTGGAATAAACACCAGTGCGCCGTAAAAAATAATGCCCTCAAGCCCAGCTATGCCAATCACAACGCGTGGCCATGGTTTGCTCAGTACATTGGCGAAGTGTTCCAGGCTTTTCGCTTTGGAATAGGTGTCTGCCGCATGACGATGTTGGCTTCTGGATGCGCCGCTTCGAAAAAGCAAAAACCAGCAGGTTAAATAAAACACAGCAATCAGATAAAAGCCGATTCGCCAGTAGCCGGAATCAGCGCAGACGCCACCAATCACTTGTGCAGCAATGGTGCCAATCATGACGCCCATCAGGTAACGGGCCAAGATTGGTTGGCGCTCTTTGTAGTCCACGGTCTCGCCAATCCAGGCCATGGACAGCGGAATGATGCCGGCTGTTGCGCCCCCAGAAATGCCGCGCCAGATCACAATGTTTTCAAAGCTGCTGGATAGGGCCACCCCGATATTGGCAAGTGTTGACAATCCCAGGCCAAGACCAATGACGAAGAGCTTGCCAAATCGCTCAGCGAGCGGCCCATAAAGAAATTGCACAATGCCGTAGACGATGGCAAAACTGCTCACTACTTTTGAGGCGCTACCTGCCTGCATGCCAAATTCAGCGGCAACCGCAGGCAGCAGGGGGTCGGTGACACGCATTGCAACCAGGCTACAAAAGGCCGCAAAGGTGAGAATCAGGATAACGCTGTTGCGTTGCGTGTCCGGTAACGGGTTGGCCGGGCTAGACAATCGGAGGGCTCCGAGACAAGGGGGTGTCAGGCACCCAGATCGGCCAGTTTTCCGGAGTCTAGTTCCTCGATCAGTCGTCGAAGTGTCTGCTGGCTGCGCTCGTCATCAGCGCTTTCTTTGGCGTCTGAAAGCACATCACGGATATCTTGTACGCTGACAAGTTCCATATCCCAGTTGGGGAACATCCGTTCGCGGACTTCTTCGCCACTGGTGAGCTCCACAACGTCATGGTGGCGTCCATCCACTCTGATTCTGTCCATCAGGTGGGTGACGCTCGCCTTGGGGCCTTCTAACCATTGAAAGAATATGCCGCCACCGAAGACCAGCAGGCCGGTAATGCTGTGGGCTGGGTTATTGCGGTGGGCGCTTTGCAAAATCTTGTCTACGGCCGCCTTGCCCACACCTGGTGCAGCACGGCTACAGTAAACGATGTTGTACAACAGGCTGTCTTCGCTGTCGTTGTCGTCGATAAAGTCAAATGGATCCATAACTTCGTAAGATTAAACGAATTCGATAATCATAGGGGCGAAAAGGGCGCCAAAAACAGACGATCTTGCGTCGTGTGAGCTCAGAAATTTACAGCACTGCCTTCGCCACGAAGGTATAGAGCGGGATGCCGAAGATGATGTTCAGCGGGAAGGTAATCCCCAGTGACATGCCCATATACAGGCCGGGATTGACCTCGGGCAGGGCATGCCGCAGCACTGCAGGCACGGCAATATAAGAAGCGCTTGCGGCCAACACCATCAGCAAAATGGAGTCGCCCAGTGGCAGTGCCAAGAGTTTGCAGCACAGTAGGGCAATTGCCGCATGGGCCAGGGGGCCAGCCACGGCATAAATGAGCGTGATCGCCGGCTTGCCCTGTAAGCCCGAGAAATTCTTCGCCGCCATCAGGCCCATATCGAGCAGGAAAAAGGCCAACATGCCCTTGAACAGGTCAATTGAAAAAGGTGCCATTAATGCCTTGCCTGCCTCTCCGCTCACCATGCCAACAACCATTGACCCCAAGAGCAAGAGCTGGGCACCGTCGGTGAATGATTCATGCAGGATCTTGCCCATGCGAATGGGCTGGTGGGATTGTGTGGCGGTGGCGCGGGCCTTGTTGGCCAGAAGAATCGCCAGAATGATGGCCGGGGATTCCATGAGCGCCATGGCGGCAGCCATGTGTCCGCCATAGGGCACCCCATACAGGCTCAGTGCCTGTGTGGCAGTGATAAACGTGACCGCGCTAACCGAGCCATAGGTCGCGGCAATCGCGGCGGAATCATATGGGTTTAAGCGGCTGCGAAGCAGGGCGTAGCCAGCCAATGGGGTCAGTGCAGCCAGCGCCACGGCAAGCCCAAGGGCTAAGCCAATATCGGCGGTAAAACCCGACTGCTCGAGTGCAAAGCCGCCTTTCAGCCCCAGGGCCATCAGCAGATAAAGCGATAAGAAACGGGCGATCGGCTGGGGAATCTCCAGGTTGGATTTCACCAGACCGGCAAAGACACCGAAGATGAAAAAGAGAATTGCGGGGTCTAGGAAGTTGGCCATCTTCAGTCCGTGGGGTGGTCAAGCGCGTCAAGGCTGTCTTGACGGTGAAATTGTACGCAAAGTGCTCACTTCGGGGGCTGAATGCCCCCGATCTAGGCCTGCAAGGACATTGACGAGCCACAAACACTTGCAATTGTTATAAAATATTGTTTAATATATCGAGGCTGTTGGTTATTCCTTTTCATAGCTGACCTTACGCTGACGAGAAAACAGTTTTATGGCCACTCTTGATCTTAAAAAAATGCAGTCCTCTGCTGACAAAGCCTGTCGGCTGCTGAAGGTCTTGTCCAATCCGGATCGGCTCTTGATCCTGTGTCAGCTAAGTCAGGGAGAGAAGTGTGTGAGCGAGCTCGAGCAGGTGCTTGGGATTGTCCAGCCAACCTTGTCTCAGCAACTCACCGTTTTGCGAAAAGAGAATCTTGTTAAGACACGTCGTCAGGGTAAAAACATTCATTACCAAATGAAAAGCCCCCAGGCGATGGCCATGATGCAAGTGCTCTACACCGAATTTTGTTCACGCTAATTCATTTTTAAAGGGAGTATTCAACATGTTGCGATTTGATGTACCACCAGTTCATGCCAATGTGGCACGACTTGAGGCATTTATTACGACCAGTTTCTGCGCAATCGCATTGCTCGGCTTCCCCTATCTGCTTCCTGTGCTGGCGGTGATGGGGCTGATCCGTGGCTTCTTCGGCCACTATCGCTGCCCGTCCCATCGACTATGGGCTGCTTTGATGACCCGTATGGGTATCGCTGGGAAGAAAGAAAACGCCGGCGCGAAGATGTTTGCTAACAAGATTTTGTTTATCGCCGCATCTGTCGCATCAGTGCTTTACTTTATGGACATCAGTATGTGGGTCGTCCCAACCATTGCGTTGCTGATTTTCTCGTCGCTGGAGTGGGCCTTTTCGTTCTGCGCTGCCTGCTGGGCATATGGGTTTTGGTACAAAAAATTTCCACCGAAAGACACATTTAATGCTGGCTAATATGTGACAGTGTTTTGAATCAGTGGCGGCGTAATGGAAACATTGCGCCGTTTTTTTTTGCAAAAATGTCTCGTATTTCTTTAGTGCTTTGCGCTTGATCAAACACTCTTGATGAATCGATAACTAGACTGTCGATTGAATCCAATGGAGTTGTTTATGCGTCGTCTTTTACTTGTTATTAGTTTGCTCTTCGTGATAGCCCAGCCGGGGTGGGCATTGACCGTCGTCGATCAAATTAAATCTACGGCTGATCACAGCAAATTTAAAGAGTTAAAAGGCCCCTTTAAATCTGGTGATGAAGTTACCAAGGCGTGTCTCAGCTGCCATACCGAAGCATCCAAACAGGTGATGAATACTCGGCATTGGACTTGGGAGTACACCAACCCGCAGGATGGTAAGACCTTGGGCAAGAAAACCATGGTCAATAATTTTTGTATTGGTAATCAGTCGAATGAGGCTTTTTGTCAGTCTTGCCATATTGGCTATGGATGGAGAGACAAAACATTTGACTTTAAAGCTGAATCTCGCGTTGATTGCCTGATTTGTCACAATCAGGGCGGCTACCGAAAGTTGCCTGGGATGGCGGGCGAAGTGCCCGTTGAGAAGCGTGAATTTCCGGTGGGCTCCGGCAAGTTTGTTGGGCCGTTGGATTTGGCGCTGATTGCGCAGGCAGTCGGCCCGACTAGTATCCGTACCTGCGGTACCTGTCACTTCTTTGGTGGAGGTGGCGATGGCGTTAAGCATGGCGACCTAGATTCTTCTCTAAACAAAGCGAGCCGTGATCTAGATGTGCATATGGCCACAAAGGGCCAGAAAGGCGCCGGATTCACTTGCACAACTTGCCATAAATCCGATGGTCATGAAATTGCGGGTAGCCGTATTCAGATGACCGCATCGGATCCCCATGGCCCGATTATGCGGGGTACAACCCACAGCCTGCGCAATGCTGCAAGCTGTCAGTCTTGTCATGGCAGCAAGCCCCACAAAGAGGGTTTACTTGCCATGCAGCTATTAAATGGCCATACCAATAAGCTTGCGTGTCAGGCCTGCCATATTCCTGAGTATGCCCGGGGTGGTGTGCCGACGAAGATGAGTTGGGACTGGTCAGTCGCAGGCCGTCTGAGTGCTGATGGCAAGCCTATCCTCGAAAAAGATGCTAAGGGCCGCGTGATTTATGACAGCAAAAAAGGATCCTTTACCTTTGGCGACCACGTTGTACCCGAGTATGTCTGGTTTAACGGCAAGGTGGACTACATCACGACCAAAGATAAGATCGACCCCAAAACGATCGTACAGATCAATAAATTTTTGGGTAGCCCTGATGACCCAGACGCCCGCATCTGGCCAGTAAAGCGATTCGAGGGCAAACAGCCCTATGACAAGATCCATAACACCCTGTTAGTGCCTAACGTAGCGATGGATAAAGACAACGCATATTGGCTTAACTTTGATTGGTCAAAGGCACTGAAGGCTGGCGCGGCTTCAACGGGACTTCCCTACAGCGGTCAATATGACTTCGTTAAAACTGAAATGGTCTGGCCTATCACTCACATGATCGCGCCGAAAGAGAAGAGTGTGGCTTGTGTTCAGTGTCATACAAGTGCAGGCGGTCGATTGGTGGGGCTCACTGGAATCTATGTTCCGGGTCGTGATCGCAACACTTGGGTAGACCGTCTTGGTTGGTTCGCTACGATTGCTGCTTTAGCTGGCGTGTTGCTGCACGCGCTGGGCCGAGTCGTAGCCCACTATAGAAGTTCCAGAGGAGTGCGGTAATGACAAATCAATTTAAAACTTCTGCGCCTGTTGAGCGAGTCTATCTGTACAAGCGCTATGAGCGTTTCTGGCATTGGACCCAGGCCCTTCTCATTATTTTTATGTTGATTTCAGGGTTTGAAATCCATGGCTCTTACGCTTTCATTGGGTATGAGCTTGCGGTTCGGCTCCATTCGTTTTCTGCGATATTGCTCGTGCTGCTTTGGATTTTTACGCTCTTCTGGCATTTCACCACCGGGGAGTGGAGACAGTACAAGCCAACATTGAAAAAAATTGACGCAATGATGATGTATTACTCCCATGGTATTTTTCTAAATGCGCCGAATCCGTATCGAAAAACAACAGATCGAAAGCACAACCCGCTTCAGCGAATGACATACTTGTTGCTACTCACGGTGGTATCGCCGGTTATCTGGGTCTCCGGAATACTGTATCTCTTGCGCCCGCTGTGGAATGAAATTGGTTTGTCCGGCCTCAGTTTCGAAGCGGTTGCTACGATTCATACCGCAGCCGCTTTTATGATGTTAGTCTTCCTAGTTGGGCATTTGTATTTGGTTACGACGGGCCACACGCCGTTTGCTCACGTTAAATCCATGATTACTGGCTGGGAAGAAATTCACGACTCGGGTCAAACCCCGAGTAAGAAATAAGTTTTTTCTTGGCTTCCCAGCAGTCTTTGTAACCTGATCCCCAGAGAGAAAAAGCCCGGTTATCCGGGCTTTTTTTATCTGCTTTTTTACAGGGATATCCAACTACGTGGGTTGAACTTCCAACCTGCTTAGGTAGTCTTATTTGCTGGGACGATCAGACAAATCGAAAAAATCCGTTAAACAAAATTAATTAAGCGATTTAGTCTATCAACTCGTTGGGTTCATCAGTAGGTTTCAGCGCAGTCGTATCAAACCTTAAGGAGAAAAAGCATGAGCGAAAGTAACGCAGTATCTGCCGGTAAGTGTCCGGTCATGCATGGCGGGGTGACATCGGCCAATATGGCCAAGATGGATTGGTGGCCCAAGTCACTGAATCTGGACATCCTGCACCAGCACGACACCAAAACTAATCCCCTGGGTAAAGAGTTCAACTATCGTGAAGAGGTTAAAAAGCTCGATGTCGACGCACTGAAAAAAGATCTGAAGGCTCTGATGACTGACAGCCAGGACTGGTGGCCTGCCGACTGGGGGCACTATGGGGGTCTGATGATTCGTATGGCCTGGCACTCGGCCGGCACCTATCGAATTGCCGATGGGCGTGGCGGTGGTGGGACGGGCAATCAGCGCTTTGCGCCATTGAACTCTTGGCCCGATAACGCCAATTTGGACAAGGCCCGTCGTCTGCTGTGGCCGATTAAGAAAAAGTACGGTAATAAACTTAGCTGGGCTGATTTGATGATTCTCGCCGGCAACATGGCGTACGAGTCGATGGGCCTGAAGACCTACGGGTTCGCTTTTGGCCGCGAAGATATTTGGCATCCCGAGAAAGACATTTACTGGGGTTCCGAAAGAGAATGGCTCGCGCCAACAGGGTCTGCGGGTAGCCGTTACTCTGGTCAGCGTGATTTGGAAAACCCCTTAGCCGCTGTGATGATGGGTTTGATTTATGTAAACCCAGAGGGGGTTGACGGAAAGCCTGATCCGCTGAAGACCGCCCATGACGTGCGTGTGACGTTTGCTCGTATGGCCATGAATGATGAAGAGACCGTCGCGCTGACGGCTGGTGGCCACACGGTAGGCAAGGCCCACGGTAATGGTAGCGCTGCCAATCTTGGCCCGGCCCCCGAAGGTGCTGAGATTGATGAGCAGGGTTTGGGCTGGAATAACCACAAAAGCCGCGGTGTTGGCCGTGATACCGTCACCAGCGGTATCGAGGGCGCCTGGACAACCCATCCCACGAAGTGGGACAACGGTTACTTCTATCTGTTGTTGAACTACGACTGGGAGCTTAAAAAGAGTCCCGCCGGTGCATGGCAGTGGGAGCCTATCAACATCAAGGAAGAAGATAAACCGGTGGATGTCGAAGATCCGTCGATTCGCTACAACCCCATCATGACTGATGCGGATATGGCTATGAAGATGGATCCTGAGTACCGAAAGATCTCGGACCGTTTTTACAAAGACCCAGATTATTTTTCAGAGGTCTTTGCCCGTGCTTGGTTTAAGCTGACCCACCGCGATATGGGCCCAAAGGCGCGATATATCGGCCCGGATGTACCCAAAGAAGATTTAATTTGGCAGGACCCGGTACCAGCAGGCCGCAAGGACTACGACGTGGCTGCAGCCAAAACCAAGATCGCAGCAAGTGGCCTGACGATCGCTGAGATGGTGAGCACTGCTTGGGATAGCGCAAGAACCTTCCGTGGATCCGATAAGCGTGGTGGCGCCAATGGCGCCCGGATTCGTCTTGCACCCCAGAAAGACTGGGAGGGCAACGAGCCCGCAAGGTTATCCAAGGTGTTGGCTGTGCTCGGAAAAATCGCCTCTGATTCAGGTGCGAGCCTTGCCGATATGATCGTTCTGGCGGGCAACGTGGGTATTGAGCAGGCCGCCAAGGCGGCGGGTGTGACGGTCACCGTTCCATTTGCGCCCGGCCGGGGTGATGCCACCCAGGAAATGACCGATGTGGAATCTTTTGATGTGCTTGAGCCGCTTGCCGATGGTTTTCGCAATTGGTTGAAGAAAGACTATGTCGTGAGTGCTGAAGAGCTGCTCTTGGATCGTGCGCAGTTGATGCGCTTGACCGCTGCCGAGATGACGGTCTTGGTTGGTGGAATGCGCGTACTCGGCACTAATCATGGCGCAAGCAAGCACGGTGTCTTTACAGATCGTGTTGGGACCCTGACGAATGACTTCTTCGTCAACCTGACGGATATGGCCTATACATGGAAACCAGCAGGTCGAAATCTATATGAAATTCGGGATCGTAAGTCTGGTGCGGTTAAGTGGACCGCAACGCGGGTCGATCTCGTATTCGGGTCAAACTCGATTTTACGGGCCTATGCCGAGGTCTACGCGCAAGACGACAACAAAGAAAAGTTTGTTCAGGACTTTGTTGCGGCATGGGTGAAAGTCATGAACGCCGATCGGTTTGATTTGCAGTAATTCGGCGCTTTATTGATCATGAGCAAAAGGGGGCAGCAATGCCCCCTTTTTACTGGGGTGGCCACCAAGAAACATGGCAGTATTCACAGGTGGGCTTTCTAATTGAAGATGACATAAATGAAAAAGTTAAAAGGAATTGTTCTAGGGCTTGCCAACGACAAAAGCATTGCTTATGCCGTAGCGAAGAAGTTCGCTGACAGCGGCGCATCGGTGGTGGCGTCGTGTTTGAATCAAAAAGCGTTTGATGTGGTCTCGCCGCTGACCAGGCCTCTTGGGGTCTCCCTTTATCCATGCAATGTGGAAAAAGAAGGCGAGCTCGAGGCCTTTGTCCAAAGCGCTGCCGCCGAGCTTGGCCAGATCGATTTTGTGGTCCACTCGATTGCCTGGGCACCGATTGAAGATCTGCATGGCCGTGTGGTGGACAGCTCCAGCACCGGCTTTAGTCGGGCAATGGAAGTCAGCTGCCATTCGTTTGCCAAGGTGGCCAAGTTAGTCGCACCCTTGATGCCCAATGGCGGCAGCATGGTCACCATGAGCTACCTCGGCGCAGACGAGGTGGTGCCCCACTACGGCTTAATGGGGCCAGTGAAGGCCGCGTTGGAATCGCTCGTGAAATACATGGCTGCCGAGCTTGGCCCCCAGGGGATTCGAGTCCACGCGGTATCGCCCGGCCCAATCGCTACCCGAGCAGCCTCGGGGATTCAGGCCTTTGATGAGTTAATGGCCCGGGCCGTGAACAAGGCCCCGCTTGGACGCTTGGTCACAACCGAAGAAGTTGCCGAGCTGACAGCCTTTCTTTGTGGCCCCGGCGCAACCGGCATGACCGGCCAGACCATCTTTGTCGATGCGGGTGTCCATGCTGTTGACTAGTCGTTATCTCCCTGTTTTTTAGGGCTTTTTTTGCTGCGGCAGGCGTCTGAACAGTATTTCACGGCATCCCAGTTCTTCGCCCAGGCTTTTCGCCATGTCATTTCTCGGCCGCAGGCGGCACAGGGTTTGCTGGGGAGAAAGCTTTTGTTGCCCCGGAAGGAGTTAGATTTCACCTGCAAAAGAATAGCGTTTTTTGCGCTACGCCTGCTAGAATTCGCTCGTTTCACCCTTTCTTTAAATTACACGGAGTCAACATGGCCGCTAAAAAACCAGCCAAAAAAGCAGCTAAAAAAGTAGTTGCAAAAGCAGTAAAAAAAGCCCCGGTTAAAAAAGCCGCAGCAAAGAAAACCGTAGTTGCGAAACCTGCCGTCAAAGCAATCAAGACCGCGCTGAACAAGACCTCTTTGGTCGCTCACCTGGTTGAGGCTTCTGGCGTTGAGTCGAAGTCTGTTAAGGCCGTGTTGGCCGCACTCGAGGCAACCACGTTGGCTGCTGTGAGCAAAAAGGGTGTTGGCGAATTCACGCTGCCTGGCCTGCTCAAAGTGATGGCTCAGAAAGTTCCCGCCAAGCCCAAGCGCTTTGGCAAAAACCCATTCACGGGTGAAGAGCAGTGGTTTGCAGCGAAACCCGCGACCATCAAGGTCAAGGTTCGCGCTCTGAAGAAACTGAAAGACGCAGTTCTGTAATTTGCGCATGAAAGTGTTTCAGGGGAATCCCCCCTGAAACACTTACTTTCCGTTTAATACGACGGAATAAACCGGTTGGCCCAAACGAGCAATTCCACGAGTGGCCAAGTCACCAGCAACAAGATCCCCAACACAATCACCAATTCTGAACCCACGGGCCCGAGTGCTCGGTACAGGGAATTCGCCAGCTGTGGTGCAGACGTCTTCGGGTAATACGCCAGTTCTGGGTCATCGCGATCAGCGTCTTTCACGCCGGTGATCATGCCAACCACTGGCCGTGATCGGTGAAGGGCGGTCGTGATCAAATTGCCGATCACGTGGGCGGCGACCAGCAGCGCAGCAAGGTTGCCCGACCAATGATGCAACTCTTTTAACCCAATGCTGTGCGTTTCATTAAAGAGTCGCAGGGTAAACCATTCACCCTCCCAATGGCTGGGGACCAGGCTTCCCAAAAGCCCCATTTCTTGGCCTGCGCTGTAGACCATCAGGCCCAGCACCCCGCAAATCAGCATGATTAGAATTAGGCTGATCACCATCAGGCCGCCCAATGGGTTGTGGGAGATCGTGTGGGGGGAGTGGCCATGGAGCGAGTCTTGGCCATAGCGAAGAACGGCCTTTGGGCTATAGACAAAGGCGCGAAAGCGCACTGGGCGGGGGCCGATCACGCCCCAGAAAATGCGAAACGCCATATAGGCCATGATCAAGTAGGCGGCGTAAGCGTGGAGCGGAAACTTGTCGGCGTAGAAGTACACCGCCGCAAAACACAGCACCAGCAGCCAATGCCCAATCCGTACGATCGGGTCCCAGACACGGATATAGACCCGGCCTGGCGCTGCGGTTTTAGATTTCGAGACTGACATGAACTGGCATCATAGACCCATGAGCGGACGGATTCAGCGCCTACTTATTGAGCGAGATCAACTCGCGCGGGATTCCGCGCAGGCTCAGGCCTTGGTCTGCCCCTTGTGTGGCCGCGAGATCCCCGAATCCCAAAAAGATGCCCACCATTTGGTTCCAAAATCCAAAGGGGGCAAGGCCACTGAGTATTTGCACAGGATTTGTCACCGACAAATCCACGCCTTGTTCAAAGAAAACGAACTGGCCAAACATTACCAAACGGTAGATGCCTTACTCGCCCACCCGGAAATACAGAGCTTCGTGAGTTGGGTGAAAAATAAGCCCAACGATTTTTACCAGCGAGTAAGTAAAAGCCAAAGAATTCGGAAGAAATAAGGTGACCACGCTAACGGTCTATTGCCAGCCGGGTGCCAAGCGATCGCGGGTTGCTGGATTGCATGACGGCAAGGTAAAGCTTCAGTTGGCCGCCCAGCCCCAAGATGGTGAAGCGAACAACGAGTTAATTCGGTTTCTATCTGGCGCACTTGGCTTGCCCAAAGCAAAGGTGGTGCTGGTGGCTGGCCAATCAAGCCGAACCAAACGGCTTGAGATTGAGTCGGTAGACGATGCTGGCCGCATTCAAGAGCGGCTCTTGGCCATCGTGGAGTCGAAATTTTAAAAAAATCAAGTTTTCAACGTCTATTGTGTTGAAACACCTCGCACTCTGCTAACGTGGGGCGATGAAATTCAAATGGGGGTAACTATGAAGGCAATTTTCCGTATTTTTTTGATGGCATCGGCCCTGGTGCTGGGTGGGCAGACGATGGCAGCCGATTGGGCTGCGGGATCTACAGAGTGGCAAAAGCTGCCTGAAGCAAAACGGACTCAGTCCGCTTTGTATCTGACACCCAAGCAGGCGTATGAGATGAAAACAGGAGCGGCGCAGACTGTGGCGTTTTTTGACGTGCGTACCCGTGCAGAGGCGATGTATGTGGGTCACCCAACAGTGATGGATGCACTGGTGCCCTACGTTGAACACCAAGAAGTGATGCTGGATTGGGACGAGAAGCGAAGCATGTATAAGCTTGAGCCAAACAATAATTTCGAGTCTGAGATTGGAAGACGGCTCAAAGCAATGGGGCTTGGTAAAGACGCTGCCATCATCCTGATTTGCCGCTCGGGCGATCGCAGCTCCAAGGCTGCTGATTTTCTTGCCAAAGCGGGTTACACCAAGGTGTACTCGGTTGCCGAGGGCTTTGAAGGCGATACCGCTTCAGCTGGTGACAAAAAGGGCCAGCGTGTGGTGAACGGCTGGAAAAATGCTGGGCTTCCCTGGACTTACAAGCTCGACAAGGCCAAGGCCTATTTCCCGCGCTAAAGGGGAAATCTTGGCGGGGGGTTGCTTGTCTTAATTCGCGTCTGCGACACGCCTGCGAAATAGGGCAAGCGATCCCAGAAAGAAGATCGCGCCGATTGCAATGAGCCACAACAGCCGCGGCCAGACAACGTCTAGCGCCGCGCCGCGAAAGAGCACCGCCTGGGCCAGGCTTACAAAATGGGTGGTGGGGGCAGCCAACATGATGTTCTGAATAGCGGTCGGCATGCTTTCACGTGGGGTCATGCCACCGGAAAGCATCTCCAGCGGCAGAGTCACCAGAATAATCAGAAGCCCGAACTGCGGCATGCTGCGTGAGACTGTGCCCAAAAAGATCCCAATAGATGTTGTGGCAAACAGATGCAGGCAGGCCCCAAGCATAAAAAGGGGAATAGAGCCCGCAAGCGGAACGCCAATGGCGCCCTTTAGCACCAGATAAATCGACAGCCAGGCGGCAACCATCACAATCAGGGCCATCGACCAGATTTTGGACAGCACAATTTCGGTCGCGCTGATTGGCATTACCAACAAGTGTTCCAGGGTGCCGTGCTCTCGTTCTCGAATCAGTGCGGCTCCGGTCAAAATGATCGAGAGCATCGTAATGTTGTTGATCAGTTCCATGACAGACCCGAACCAGGTGCTGTCTAGATTTGGATTGAACTTGACCCGTGTGACGAGATCAATCGGGGCATTGCTGACCAGGTTGACCTGCTTTAGAAAGTGGCGCACTTCGTCATGAACAATGGTTTGAATGTAGCCCGCCCCAATAAACGCCTGTGTCATTCGGGTTGCATCGATATTGACCTGTAGGCGTGCGGTTTTTCCTTGGCGTAGATCACGCTCGAAATGGGGTGGAAACTCGACCGTAAACGTATAGCGCCCAGCGTCGAGTCCGCGGTCGATTTCAGCGGGGGTGACATGAATCGGAGTCTTAAAGTAGGGGCCGTAAAAGGCGTTTGTGATGGCTCTTGAGAGTGTGGAATCGTCTTGGTCGACAATCGCGATTGGGGCGTTGTGCAGCTCTTGTGAGGTCGCCGTTGCCGCACTGTAGATTGCGCCGGTAAAAGACAGCACAATCAGGGCCATAAGTGCCCAGTCATGAAACACACTTCGAAGCTCTTTAACGCCGAGCCGATAGATGTTTTTAAAGGCTTGGCGTGTCATTTTTCTTGTTTTTGAAGAAGCAAAACACTGGTGATGGTTAGCACTGGTATAAATGCTGCGATTGCAAGCATATCGTTTGCAACGTCTTGCCACTCCAGCGCCTTTGTGAAGATTCCACGGCTAATATTTAAAAAATAAGTCGCAGGAAAGAGTTGCCCAATGATGGCGCCTGCCCCTGTCAGTGACGTGACCGGGTCGGTCAGCCCAGAAAAATTCACGGTGGGTAGCATCGTTAAAATAGCAGTCGCCGTCAGTGCGGCAATCTGGGTTTTGGTAAAGGCCGACATCACCAATCCGATTCCGGTGGTTGCGGTCACGAATAGCAGCGCAGCTAACGACAAGACCCAGATGCTCCCCTTGATGGGTACCTCGAAAACGAAGACCGACATCAGTACCAAGGCATAAAAGCTCACCATTGAAACGGCGATGTAAGGCAGTTGTTTGCCAAGCAGGAACTGCAGGCGGCTGACTGGCGTTGCATAGAAGTTGGCAATCGACCCCAGTTCCTTTTCGCGCACCACCCCAACCGCAGTCAAGATTGCGGGAATAAATACGAGCAGTATGGGAATGATGGCCGGCACCATGGCAAACAGGCTTTTGAAGTCTTGGTTGTATCGATAGCGCATTTCGACATCAACGGCTGGCAGTGTTGGGTTGCTGATAGATGTGTTCCGGGCGATTTGCGTCAGCGTGTCTCGGTGAAGGCCCTGCACATAGCCCACGATTGTTTCTCCCCGAAACGGCATGGCACCGTCTACCCACGCTGCAATGGCCACAGGCCGCCCTTGTTGCAGGTGCTTGCCAAAGCTTGGCGGAATCTCTAATGCAACGCTGACTTCGGCACTGGCCATGCGCCGGTCGAGCTCGGCGCTGCTAGTAATGGGGGGCTGCTCTATGAAATAGCGTGACCCCGCAATGTTTTGTATGTATTGGCGGCTTTCTGGTGACTGGTCATGATCCAGCACCGCGAATCGTAGATGATTCACATCGACACTAATGCCGTACCCCATGATCATCATGAGCAAGGCCGACCCCAGGAGTGAAAAGATCATGCGGACTGGGTCCCGCAATACTTCTAGTAGCTCTCGGATGGTGTAGGCCATGAGCCGTTGAAATCCGACTGCCCAGTTGGATTGTTGCCTTTCTTTGACTGGTTTGCGCGGTTTGCTGTCACTGCGCGGTTTATCCGTTATGGCGCTTTCAAGGCATTCGATAAAGGCATCTTCAAGATTGGTTTTTCCGTGTGATGCCGCTATTTCGCTGGGTGCCCCGCTGGCAAGAACACGCCCCGCGTGCATCAGAGAGATACGATCACACCGCTCACCCTCGTTCATAAAGTGAGTCGATACGAAAATGGTGACTTGGTCTTGCCTGGCCAGGGTGGTGAGGTGATCCCAGAATTGGTTTCTGGCAACAGGGTCGACACCTGATGTGGGCTCATCGAGTATTAAAATTTCCGGCTCGTGAATCAGTGCCACGGCGAGCGACAATCGCTGGCGCACACCCAATGGAAGCGTCATGGGGTGGCGATCTGCATACTCACCCAAGTCAAAGCGCTGCATTAACTGTTGGGCACGACTTTGAATTTTTTCGGAAGTAAGCCCAAAGAGCTGGCCGTGCAGTGTTAGGTTTTGCGCTACGGTAAGTTCGGTGTAAAGAGAGAACGATTGGGTCATGTAGCCCACTCGTTTACGAATTTCCGCTCCGTGAGCATCAGTGGTTTCGCCAAAAAGCCAGGCCTGCCCTTCGGTGGGTGGCGTCAGCCCGGTTAACATCTTCATGGTGGTGGTCTTGCCACATCCGTTTGAGCCAAGAAAGCCAAAGATCTCGCCACGGTGTATTTCGAAACTGACCCGGTCGACTGCCGTGAAGCTGCCAAATCGTTTGGTGAGCCCCTTGGCCCGAATCGCAATCTCGGGGTTTGGCTGGTGGTGCTCTGCTTGAGTAGTGCGAGCGGGGCCGCTGATTCGCTGGTCTTTCGGCAGTAGCTCGATAAAGGCGTCGTCCAGATTGGAAGTTCCTGTCTGTTCGATGAGGGACGACGGGCTGCCTTGGGCGAGCACCTGGCCTGCATTCATGGCAATCAGCCAGTCGAAGCGGGCAGCCTCTTCCATGTAGGCGCTGGAGACCACCACGCTCATGCGTGGGTGCCGCGCCCGAATCCGTTCAATCAAACGCCAGAACTGTAGGCGGGATAGTGGATCCACGCCAGTGGTCGGTTCGTCGAGAATCAGCAAATCTGGATCATGGACAAGCGCGCAGCACAGTCCAAGCTTTTGTTTCATACCGCCGGACAATTTGCCTGCAGCGCGATCACGAAACTTTGTTAGTTCGGTGCTCGACAGTAATTCGTCTATGCGGGCACGCCGCTCGGCACGTGTCTGTCCGAAAAGACGACCGAAGAACTCGATGTTTTCAGCGACCGTTAGCCGCATGTAGAGATTTTTTCCAAGGCCTTGGGGCATGAAGGCAATTCGCGATGTCACAGCCCGACGCTGTGCGCCCTGGCGCAGGTCATGGCCAAGGGTCTCAACTTCCCCGCTTTGGATTCGGCGCACACCAGCGACTAGGGCAAGCAGGCTTGATTTGCCAACGCCATCCGGGCCAATCAGGCCCGTGATACAACCCGTGGGGATTTTTAGGTCGGCGACATCGAGTGCAATTTTTTGACCGTACAGCAGGCGGACATTACTGAGCTTGGCAACGTATTGCTCAGGGTTCATTTGCCGGCTTGTTGTCCGACCAATGGCGGGATGCTGTCAGGCCAGGCAGCGTTTGGGTCAAGCCGCACATAGCCAACGCCTGGTAGTCCAGTCTTGACCTGTTTGGCGTGGTCCTTGAGCAAGGCCTTTGGAATGGTAAGTTTTACGCGAAACATAAGCTTTTCCCGTTCCGACGCTGTTTCGACCGTTTTCGGTGTGAATTGTGCCTCGGGAGAGATAAAGGTGACGCTGGCCGGAATAGAGATGTCCTTGCGTACATCCAGCACAATCCGTGCTTCGGAACCAAGTGCCACTCGACCCACTTGAGATGTTGGAAGAAAGATGGTCATGTAGACATCTGTTAAGTCCACTAGCGTGACGACATTTCCACCGGCGGAGAGCACTTCCCCGGGCTGCACGAGTCGATAGAGCACTCGACCACTGATGGGTGAGGAAAGTGATGCGTCTTGAATGTCGGCGTAAATCCGATCGACACGTGCTTGGGCGGCATTAATCGCCGCCGCCGCTTCTTCAAGCTGGAACTTTGCAGCGCGCAGTGATGCGGCAGCGGAATCCCGTGCAGTTCGATCGATATCAATTTTTTGTGGCGAGACAAACCCTTTTTTCACCAATTGTTCGGAACGTTCGACCTGTTTTTCGGCCAGAGAGAGCTTGCTCTGTTCTTGTGCGATCGTGGCCCGAACGGTGTCTTGGTTGTGTTTCGCCTGATCCAGCTGGGCCTGGGCCTGGCGCAGATCTGCCGATAACGATGCTGTGTCCATTCGGGCGATGACTTGGCCTTCGGAAACGTCATCGCCTTCGCGAACAAGAATTTCCTTGAGCCGCCCGCTTTGTTTGGTGGCGATGTTGACTTCAATGGCTTCGATGCGGCCATTGCCCGAGGCAAACGATAACGTTGCCGGTGGTTTCTTTTGTGTGTACCAGACCCCGAGCAGGACCGCGGTTACAACAACTGCTAGAACGATGAGACCGAGGCGGCGGTTGATAGTCATTGTTTTGAGTCCCTTGGGGCTTAGTCTACCGGGAGAATGTACTAGATGGTGTACGCGACAGGGATCTAACCTGTGACCCCAGCGGGAGAGGGTGGCTATGCGGCCCCATTCCGGAGACGGGCGCGACCACCCAGGGGCCGACTGTCGAGGAGGCGGCGAGGAATCTGAAGGAGGCTACCGATCTCTTTTGTTTGAGGAGTTTTCCCTATAAATTTGTACTAAGAGTGGTTGGCAGCCGGGTTCCTTGGCCGTAAACTTTTGATTTACCAGGAAACGACTAAGAGATGAAACCGTCCGACGCTTTAGAAGCACACCGCAGGGAGATACGAGAGATCGTAACGGCTCATCGGGCCAGTAACGCTCGCGTATTTGGGTCGGTATTACATGGCACGGACTCGGAGGTTAGCGATCTCGATATCTTGATTGACCCAACTGAAGATACAACTCTATTTGACGTCGGAGCAATTCGATATAAGCTGCGGAACTTACTCGGGGTCCCAGTGGATGTTTTGACTCCTGGAGCGCTTCCGGAAAAATTTCGTCAGTCTGTTGTTTCTGAAGCAAAGCCGGTATGACGGTTGGATCTCCGCGCTTGCAGGACTTTCTCGACCACATACTCGCGTCGATCGATCGAATTCAGGACTACAACTTTAGTCCTGCCTTCCCTCAGTCAGCAGGTTATCTCCGCAAAGCGAAAACTCGGGGCTTAAGCAAAAGTATTTTGGTGGACGCGACAGGGATCGAACCTGTGACCCCTGCCGTGTGAAGGCAGTGCTCTACCGCTGAGCTACGCGTCCAATAGTGAGGTGTTTTCGAGGGCGAAAGTCTAACACCAAAAGCCTACGACCGGTCATTGCGACCGATCGTAGGCGGCTGGTTTAGCCGGCGTTTCAGGCCGGCTTAGGTTTTGGTTAGGCGTTCTCTGTTTTGCCATCAATACTCAGCTTGCCAGCGCCCTGGATCGCGAGTAACAACAGACCACCCACCACAGCCATGTTCTTAAAGAACAGGAGCTTTTGAACAAACACCTGCTCAGCTGGGACAGCCCAGTAGGCGTGGCCGGCAATGCTGGCCGCAAGCGTGAACACTGCCAGCACGATAGCGGCTGCGCGTGTTTTAAAGCCGACCAGCACTGCCAGGCTTCCTAAGATCTCGATTGCGATGGTCACGCTGACAGCCAGCGCGGCGGCAGGGATGCCCAGCGAGTTGAAATAGCCCACTGTGCCGTCAAAGCCAGTTAATTTTGAAATGCCTGCTGGCAGGAACAGCGCAACAAACAAAAGCCGAGCAACAAGATTGGTAGTGGATTGCATTGAATACTCCTTGGTTAAATGTGAAAAATGCTTCGGGTTGGTGAAAGGGTTGGGTTAATGAAATCGGTATCCATCCATCGCAAGCACGATGTCTGAGATGCCACGGTAAATTGCCTCTGCCTGGGGGGTTTCCCCCGCTGCGCCCAAGGCGGTAAAAAAGGGCAAGAAATGCTCATCTCGCGGATGGGCCTGCACGCCGTTTTTTTCTGTCTGCCGATAGTTCAGCAATGCTTGAATGTCACCAGCACTAAGTCGGCTGGCTACCCAGTCGGAAAACTCCTGAACATAGGCGGGCGTTGAACCAGACGTTGAAATCGCCCGGTGCCAGTCACCCAGGTTGTGGGTCAAGTTGCCCGACCCAATCACTAAAAGTCCTTTGTGGCGCAAGTGCGCAAGTGCCTGGCCAACGCGATAGGCATGCGCCGGCCCGCCGTGATGCTGAATCGACACCGGAATCACGGGAACATCTGCATCGGGGAACAGGTGCATGAGCGGCACCCAGGCGCCATGGTCAAGGCCACGCTCTGTATCCACCTGCACGTCGAACCCCGCCTGCTTGAGCGCCGCCACAACTTGGGCAGCCGCATCGGGGCAGCCCGCTGCCGGGTAATGCAGTTCATAAAGCCGTGGGTCGAACCCATGGAAATCGTGAATTGTTTCGAATCGAGTGGCGGCACCCACCACCGGCACCGATGTCTCCCAGTGGGGGCTGAAAATCACAATGGCCCGGGGGGTCGGCAGCTCTTGGGCCGCAAGCGCCAGCTGCTTACCGGCAATACCGGGCTCCAGGGCAAACATGGGCGAGCCATGCGGCACGAAGAGGGTTGGAAGTGGGCTAGTCATCATGGCCCGAACTATGCGGTGTTCGATTGATTAGAAAAAGCCGCTATTCGTGAAATATTTGTTGCATAATTTGCAACAATGGACAGACTCGAAGCCATGCAAGTCTTTGTGCGGGTGGCGCAGACCGGAAGCTTTTCCGCGGTGAGCCAGCAGCTCAACGTGGACCGCTCCTGGGTCACGCGGCAGGTGGCCGCCTTGGAAAAACATCTTGGCGTAAAACTCTTTACCCGAAGCACCCGGCGGCTCTCTTTAACGCCTGCGGGGTCTATCTATTTAGAAAAGTCGCGGGTCATTCTGAACCTGGTGGATGCGGCTGAATCGGACGCGGTTGAAGAGCGTGCTGTGCCAAAAGGCCCTATACGATTGGGGATTCCTTTGGCCTTTGGCTTACAGGTATTAACACCTTGGTTGTTGGCGTTTTCAAAGACCTATCCCGCCATTGAGTTGTCGGTAGATTTGTCAGATGAAAAAGTGAATTTGATTGAGCAGGGTTTGGATCTCTCGATTCGTATTACCAGCCATCTTCAGCCTGGTGATGTGGTGCGCAAACTGGCGGACTGTCCCATGGTGACCTTTGCGTCGCCCGGATATCTGTCTTTACATGGCACCCCAATGCATCCGCACGACCTGGAGCAGCATGAGTGCCTGGTGTACTCCAACGCACCGACGCGTGCCCAATGGGTGTTTCAAGAGCAGCAGCAAAAAATTAGTGTGGCAGTCCGCGGTCGAATCACGGCCAACAGTGGCTTGTTACTTACTGAGGCGGCAGCGCAGGGCGTGGGCATTACACGGCAGCCGTACTTCATCGCAAAGTCTTATTTAGACGCGGGCCTGGTCAAGCCAATTTTGGAAAAATACGAGGTGTCGCCCTTGGGTGTGTATGCGGTGTTACCAAGCAACCGGTATATCCCGCATCGAATTAGTGTGTTGATGAAGTTTCTGGCTGAGCGCATGGCACTGCCGACCGAACATCCGTAATCGGAAGCCTATAAACTCTTGGGTTATGACCACTTCTGCACCTCATTCTCCAGTCCGTACACGGTTTGCCCCCAGCCCCACGGGTTACTTGCATGTGGGCGGTGCCCGCACCGCGCTTTATTGTTGGGCCTTTGCCCGGCATTACGGCGGCCAGTTCATCTTGCGTATCGAAGACACCGATCTAGAACGCTCCACGCCTGAAGCCGTCAAGGCCATTCTGGACGGCATGGCCTGGCTTGGCCTAAACCCAGACGAGGGCCCCTTTTATCAAATGCAGCGCATGGATCGGTATCGGGAAGTGATTGCCCAGATGCTGGAAGCGGGCACGGCGTACTACTGTTACGCCACACCAGCGGAACTAGATGCCATGCGCGAAGACCAACGGGCCCGTGGCTTAAAGCCCCGCTATGACGGCCGTTGGCGGCCTGAAAACGCAAAGCTGAAAAAACTTGAGCCACCAGCGGGTGTCAAACCTGTTGTGCGCTTTCGTAACCCTGAAGCCGGCGCGGTTAGCTGGGAAGATGGTGTTAAAGGCCGCATCACCATTTCAAATGAAGAGTTAGACGATCTGATCATTGCCCGTGGCGATGGCACGCCAACGTATAACTTCTGCGTGGTGGTGGATGACATGGATATGGCCATCACCCACGTGATTCGTGGCGATGATCATGTGAATAACACGCCACGGCAGATCAATATCTTGAAGGCTCTGGGCGCTACTGTTCCCCAATACGCCCACCTGCCCATGATTCATGGGCCTGACGGTGAAAAGCTATCGAAGCGGCATGGCGCAGTGTCGGTGATGCAATACGACGACGACGGTTATCTTCCAGAAGCGTTGTTGAATTACTTGGCCCGCCTGGGTTGGAGCCATGGCGATGATGAAATTATTTCTCTAGATCAATTGATTGAGTGGTTCACGCTAGAGCACTGCAGCAAGTCGGCCGCTCAGTTCGATTTTGAAAAGTTGAAGTGGTTAAACAACCACTACCTGCGCCAGAAGTCGGGCCAGGATCTGGCAAAACGTATTGCCGGTCGCGTAAAAGAGGAAGGCTTCTCGCTACAAAACGGCCCGGCATTGGCAGATGTTTGCGAGTTACTCAAAGACCGGGCCAATACGCTCAACGATCTGGCCGAAGAGGTCTCGATGTTCTACCTTGAGCCGCCGGTGTCATCCGATGCACTTACAGAAAAAATGCAGCCCGGCGTTGCCGATGCAATTCGTCAGTTTGTCGCGGGCCTTCCCCAGGAATGGACGCCAGCGGCCTTGTCGGCTCAGATGAAGGCGGTCTTGGCAGTGACAGGCCTGAAGATGCCCCAGTTGGCCATGCCACTTCGGCTCATGCTGATGGGCCGCACCGACACCCCGTCGATTGACAAGGTTATGGCGGTGTTGGGCCGGGACTGCGTGGTGCGCCGGCTCCAAGAGCGGCTCGGCGGTTAAGGCCTTCACACGGTAAACTCGCGCCATGTCAGGAAACACCTTCGGCCACCTTTTTACTGTGACTTCGTTTGGGGAGTCCCACGGCCCAGCTATTGGTGCTGTGGTCGACGGCTGCCCACCGGGGCTGGCCCTGTCGGTGGACGATATTCAGCCGGAGTTGGATCGCCGGCGGCCCGGCACATCGCGGCATGTCACTCAGCGACAAGAGCCTGACACCGTTGAGATTCTGTCGGGTGTGTTTGAGGGCAAGACCACGGGCGCGCCGATTGCACTGTTGATTCGCAACCAAGACCAGCGCAGCAAAGACTACAGCGATATCGCCAACACCTTCCGGCCGGGCCATGCTGATTACACGTACTGGCATAAGTACGGCATTCGAGACTATCGCGGGGGTGGCCGCTCATCGGCCCGTGAGACTGCCGTGCGTGTCGCTGCGGGCGCCATTGCCAAAAAGTGGCTGGCTGAAAAATTCAACATTCAGATTCAGGGCTGGATGTCGCAGCTGGGTGAGATCTCGATCAGGTTTGAAGACGCCGCCGAGATTCCAAACAACCCGTTTTTTGCCGCCAACAAATCTCAGATCGCTGAATTAGAAAGCTACATGGATTCGTTGCGCAAAGCAGGCGACTCTTGCGGTGCGCGAATCAATGTCCGTGCCGACAATGTGCCGGTGGGTTGGGGTGAGCCAGTGTTTGATCGGCTGGATGCCGAAATTGCTCACGCCATGATGGGCATCAATGCCGTGAAGGGTGTGGAAATCGGTGCGGGTTTTTGTAGTGTGGCCCAGCGCGGTTCTGAGCATGGCGATGAGTTAACGCCCCAGGGTTTTGTGACCAATCATGCAGGTGGTGTGTTGGGTGGTATCTCAACGGGCCAGCCGATCACCGTGTCGATAGCGATCAAGCCAACGTCCAGCATTCGTACGCCACGTCGATCGATTGATTTGCAGGGTAATCCTACGGTGGTCGAGACCCATGGCCGGCATGACCCGTGTGTAGGGATTCGGGCAACACCGATTGCCGAAGCTATGTTGGCATTGGTCCTCATGGACCATGCCCTGCGCCACCGTGCCCAGAATGCAGATGTCTCCGTAGCAACGCCGGTGATATCGGGCGTGGCGAAGTAACTCCTTTTTCTTTTTAGCACTCTGAAACCCACTACACGACTCGCATCGTTTTTTGGCGTTTATTTCGCTTACGTGGGGCTCTTTGCCCCTTATCTGTCGCTTTGGCTCAATGGCCGTGGCTTTAGCCCCGCTGAAATTGGTGTTTTGATCTCGCCCATGCAGTGGGCCCGCGTGGTGGGGCCACCTGCCTGGGGTTGGATGGCCGACCATGTGAAGGGCCGACATGGCGTGGCCCGACTCATTCAGATCTCTGCTGGTCTTGCAGTGCTCACAAGTGTGATGCTCTTGGCCGACCTGAATTTCTGGCCGCTTTTTATCGTGTTGTGCGTGATGAGTTTTTTCTTAAGTGGTCAGGTGCCCATTACCGAATCACTGGCCATGCAGACCAGCCACGGCAATCTGCGGGCCTATGGCCGCATGCGGGTCTGGGGGTCCATTGGCTTTATTGCAGCAGTCATGCTGGCTGGCCCCTGGTTTGATCGGGTGGGGATTGATTGGCTGCCGGCATCGTTAATTGCCATGCTGGCCTTGATTCTGGCCGTGACCTTCTTTTTGCCCCACCGAGAAGTCCATGATTTGGCACCTGTGCCAACCCTGGTGCGTGATCTGTTTCGAGACAAGAAAATTCAACGATTTTTGGTGGCATCGTTTTTTATGCTGCTTGCCCATGCGCCGCTCTACAGCCTGTTTTCCTTGTGGCTCTTTGAACAGGGCTTTAGCCGGACCGAAATTGGCCTGCTCTGGGCCTTGGGGGTGGTGGCCGAGATCGTGATGTTTCAGTTTCAGCATCGGCTCTTTGATCGCTTCTCAGTGGGGGCCTGCTGGGTTGCGTCTTATGCTGTGACGGCCCTGCGTTTTCTGATGATTGCGTTTTCAGGCGGTTCACTCTGGGTGATTGTCTTGGCCCAGTTGCTGCACGCCGTGACCTTTGGCGTGCACCACAGTGCCTCGATGTCACTGATTCGCCAGTGGTTCCCAACCCAGGCCCAGGCGCGGGGCCAGGCCTTCTACACCATGGCCTCTTACGGTCTGGGGGGCTCGCTGGGTGGCATTGCCGCTGGCTGGCTCTGGGAGGTGGTCTCACCAGAGTTCAGCTTTGTGGCGGCATCGCTTGCGGCCATGGTTGGCGTTGCGATGGCTTGGAGTGCGCTACGGATTGCGGGCCCTGCCACCCCGAAGACCTAGGTCAAAAGGCATAATTAAGGGTTTCGCAGAAATGCACGGACTCTTAAGGAATTTTGGCCATGGCAGGACGCACCCTTTACGACAAACTTTGGGATGAGCATGTGGTCCATCAGGAAGCGGATGGCACCTGTCTGATCTATATCGACCGTCACTTGGTTCATGAAGTCACCAGCCCACAGGCCTTTGAGGGCTTAGAGCTGGCAGGCCGAAGCCTGTGGCGTAACTCCGCCAACCTGGCCGTGGTGGATCACAACGTGCCCACCACCGATCGGTCCAAGGGCATTGCCGACCCCGTCTCCCGCCTTCAGGTGGAGACCCTGGACAGCAACGCCAAAAAATTCAACCTGACCTACTTCGACATTAAAGATCGTCGTCAGGGCATCGTCCACGTGATTGGCCCAGAGCAGGGCGCAACCCTGCCCGGCATGACCGTGGTCTGCGGTGATTCGCACACCAGCACCCATGGTGCTTTTGGCTGTCTGGCCCATGGCATTGGCACTTCGGAAGTGGAGCATGTCTTGGCCACCCAGTGTCTGCTGCAGAAAAAAGCCAAGCGCATGCTGGTCAAAGTCGAAGGCAAGCTGCCCGTTGGCGTAACGGCGAAAGATATTGTCTTGGCCGTGATTGGCAAGATTGGTACAGCTGGCGGCACGGGCTACGCCATTGAGTTTGGCGGCAGCACCATTCGTGACCTGTCCATGGAAGGCCGCATGACCATTTGCAATATGGCTATTGAAGCCGGTGCCCGCGCCGGCATGGTGGCGGTCGATGACAAAACAATTGACTACGTGAAAAACCGTCCGCTCTCACCCACAGGTGCCGATTGGGACAAGGCCGTGGCGTATTGGAAGACACTGCATACCGATAGCGATGCCCAGTTCGATAAAGTCGTGGAGTTCAATGCCGCAGAAATTGAGCCACAAGTCACTTGGGGCACTTCGCCAGAGATGGTGCTGCCCGTTGGCGATCGTGTGCCTGATCCCGCCAAAGAATCCGACCCATCACGCCGAGAGGGCATGGAGCGGGCTCTGACTTATATGGGGCTGACTGCCAATACACCACTTACCGACATCAAGATCGATAAAGTCTTTATTGGCTCTTGCACCAACTCGCGTATTGAAGACTTGCGTGCCGCTGCTGCCGTGATCAAAGGCCGCAAAAAGGCCGCTAACGTGAAGATCGCCATGGTCGTGCCAGGCTCGGGCCTGGTCAAAGCCCAGGCCGAGGCCGAAGGCCTGGACAAGGTCTTCACTGAAGCGGGATTTGAGTGGCGAGAGCCGGGCTGCTCCATGTGCCTGGCCATGAATGCTGACCGGTTAGAGTCGGGTGAGCGCAGTGCGTCGACATCGAATCGAAACTTCGAAGGCCGGCAGGGTGCGGGTGGCCGCACACACCTGGTCTCGCCGGCGATGGCTGCTGCTGCCGCATTGGCCGGCCACTTTGTTGATGTCCGCAAATTCTAAGGATTGACCATGAAACCAATTAATCAACATCAGGGCATCGTGGCACCCATGGACCGTGCCAATGTGGACACGGATGCCATCATTCCGAAGCAGTTTTTAAAGTCGATCAAACGCAGTGGCTTTGGCCCGCATCTGTTTGATGCCTGGCGCTATGAAGATGAAGGCCAGCCTGGTGTGGACTGCAGCAAGCGGCCCCTGCGCAAAGACTTTGTGCTCAATCAGCCGCGTTACAAGGGCGCCAGTATTTTGTTGGCCCGCCGTAACTTTGGCTGTGGTTCTAGCCGTGAGCATGCGCCCTGGGCATTGGAAGACGCCGGCTTTCGCATCATCATCGCGCCGTCGTTTGCCGACATCTTTTTTAACAACTGTTTTAAAAATGGGCTGCTGCCCATCGTGCTGTCGGAAGACGATGTCGAAACGCTGTTTCAAAAAGTCGCCAGCCAAGAGGGTTTTGAGCTGAAGGTGGATCTCTCGGCGCAGACGGTTTCAACGGTGGATGGCAGCTTTACCCGTCCCTTTGAAGTCGAGCCCTTCCGTAAACATTGCCTGATCAATGGCTTAGACGACATTGGTCTGACGCTGGTGCATGCCGACAAGATTAAGGCCTATGAGGCCAAGCGGCTTGCCGAAAAACCCTGGTTGGGCACGGACCTGCACCAGGTGATGGACCGGGCGTAGAGCGCGTTGTTATTTAAAAAGTATTCATTAGAAAGTTGCTCATGTCACAGCATTTGAATATCGCCGTCTTGCCGGGTGATGGCATCGGCCCAGAGATCACGCACGAGGCGGTGCGTGTGCTCAAGCACCTGTCTGCGCAAGGCCACTTTGGTCTCACATTGCAAGAGGCCCCTGTGGGCGGTGCGGGCTATCGGGCCAGTGGTCACCCACTGCCAGAGGCCACCTTGAAACTCGCCAAAGACAGCGATGCGATTTTGTTTGGGTCGGTGGGTGACTTTAGCCTGGATAGCCTGCCGCGTGAGCTTCGGCCAGAGCAGGCGATTCTAGGCCTGCGTAAAGAGTTACAGCTTTTTGCCAACCTGCGCCCTGCCACGATTTACCCTGAGCTGGCCGGTGCATCTACACTTAAGCCCGAAGTGGTGTCGGGTATGGACATTATGATCATTCGCGAACTCACGGGCGATATTTATTTTGGCAAGCCCCGCGGTATCCGTATATTGGAAAACGGCGAGCGTGAGGGCTTTGACACCATGGTCTATCGCGAAAGCGAGATTGTGCGCATTGCCCACGTAGCCTTTCAGGCGGCACGCAAGCGCGGTAAAAAATTGTGTTCAGTGGACAAGGCCAATGTCTTAGAGACCACACAGCTTTGGCGCGATGTGATGATTGAAATTGGCAAGCAATACCCTGATGTCGAACTGTCCCACATGTACGTGGACAACGCCGCCATGCAGCTGCTGAAAAATCCAAAGCAGTTTGATGTGATGGTGACTGGCAATATGTTTGGTGACATCTTGTCAGACGAAGCGTCCATGCTCACCGGTTCGATTGGCATGCTGCCCTCGGCATCGTTAGATGCCAACAACAAGGGCCTGTATGAGCCCATCCATGGCTCAGCGCCGGATATTGCGGGCAAGAACCTTGCCAACCCGTTGGCCACCATTTTGTCGGCGGCCATGATGCTGCGTTATACCTTTGGCCTGGCTGCTGCTGCAGATCTGATCGAGGCGGCGGTTCGCAAGACCCTAGCTTCTGGCGTGGCTACCGGCGATATCTATCGTGATGGCTGCACCCGTGTTGGCACCAAAGAAATGGGCGATGCGGTCTTGGCGGCTTTGAAATAAACATCTGAACAAAGAGAGTCCAAAATGAAAAAAGTCGGATTAGTCGGTTGGCGTGGCATGGTGGGTTCGGTGCTCATGCAGCGCATGCAGCAAGAAAACGATTTTGCTTTGATCGACCCAGTGTTTTTCAGCACATCCAATGCGGGTGGTGCAGCCCCCGCCTTTGCGAAATCGAATGAGCCGTTGAAGTCGGCAACCGACATTGATGCCTTGAAGGCGATGGACATCATCATCACCTGCCAGGGTGGTGATTACACGAAAGAAGTTTTTCCCAAGCTGCGCGCAACGGGCTGGGCGGGCCACTGGATTGATGCGGCCTCTGCTCTGCGCATGGAAAAAGACGCCGTGATTATTCTAGACCCGGTCAACCGCCCCGTGATTGATGCCGCCATGGCCGCTGGCGGCAAGAACTGGATTGGCGGCAACTGCACCGTGAGTCTGATGCTGATGGCCATGGGCGGATTGTTTAAAGCAGGGCTGGTCGAGTGGGTCAGTGCCATGACCTATCAGGCAGCCTCGGGTGCGGGTGCCCAGAACATGCGTGAGCTGCTCTCGCAGATGGGCAAGCTGCACAGCATTGTTGAAAAAGAATTGGCCGATCCGTCTTCTGCAATTTTGGATATTGATCGCAAGATTAGTGATGCCCTGCGTGGTGGTGATCTGCCCGTGCAAAACTTCCGTGGTGTACCGCTTGCAGGCAGCCTGATTCCTTGGATTGATGTGCCCGTTGATAACGGCCAGAGCAAGGAAGAGTGGAAGGGCGGTGCAGAGTGCAACAAGATCTTGGGCAAGCCTGCCTTCCGTACCGCGGGCTCTATTCCAATTGATGGCCTGTGCGTGCGTATTAGCGCCATGCGTTGCCACTCTCAGGCCTTGACCGTGAAGATGACCAAGGATGTGCCTTTGGATGAAATCACCGACATGCTGGCGAAGGCGAACGACTGGGTCCGTGTGATTCCCAATGAGCGTGAGCGCTCGGAGCGTGAGCTGACACCGGCCGCAGTGAGTGGCCAGATGCATGTACCTGTGGGCCGTCTGCATAAAATGGCCATGGGCCCTGAGTATCTGGCGGCCTTCACCGTGGGCGATCAGCTCTTGTGGGGTGCGGCCGAGCCCCTGCGCCGCATGCTGCGCATCTTGCTCGAACGCTAAACCGGTCTTTCACCCGTGAGAATCGCCCTCGGGCTGGAGTACGACGGCACCGACTGGAACGGCTGGCAGACCCAGCCCAACGGCAACACCGTTCAAGATCGTCTTGAGTCGGCGATTGGTGAATTCACCGGAAAACCGCATAGCACGATCTGCGCGGGCCGCACCGATGCCGGTGTGCATGCCCGTTGCCAGGTGGTGCATTTCGATACCGATATTGATCGCACCGATTGGAGCTGGGTGCGGGGATTAAATACCCTGCTGCCTGACAGCATCTCCGTTCGTTGGGCCAAAGTGGTGTCAGACACCTTTCATGCCCGTTATTCCGCCGTCTGGCGGCAGTACCAATATCGCATCTTGCATTCGCCCACCCGATCGCCGCTGCATCATCGGCAGGCCACCTGGTTTTATCGACCACTGGATATCGCGGCCATGCAAGAAACCGCCAGGATTTTTATCGGCGAACATGATTTCAGTGCCTTTCGATCATCGGAGTGTCAGGCCAAATCACCCATGCGCAATCTCATGGCCTTTGATTTGGCCAAAGAAGATGAGCTCCTGGTCTTCACGCTAAAAGGCAATGCGTTTTTGCATCACATGGTCCGCAATCTGGTGGGCACATTGATCGAGGTGGGCCGTGGGGCAAAGCCCATGGCCTGGGCCAAAGAGGTTTTAGAGAGTCGTAACCGTATCTTGGCTGGTCCAACTTTTCCGGCACAAGGCCTGTGCTTGGAGCATGTCGAGTACGATTCCAACTTGCTATGCGTACCCGAATCAAAGTTTGTGGACTAACCCGCGAATCCGACGTCGATGCCGCCGTTTCGGCAGGCGTGGATGCGGTGGGTTTTGTCTTTTATGAAGCCAGCCCCCGGGCGGTCAGTGCGGCACAGGCCCGCGCCTTGATCCGCCGGTTACCGGCCTGGGTCTCGGCAGTGGGCCTATTTGTTAACGCCAAGCGCGAAACTATTCTGCAGGTGGCAGACCAAGCGGGCCTGTCCCATATCCAGCTCCACGGGGATGAGACCCCTGGTGATTGTCTGGGCCTTGGTCGACCGGTCATCAAGGCCCTGCGGGTCAAGACGGGCCTGGCCGAGGCAGCGGCCGCCGCTGAAATCGAGCGGCTGGCGGGCCAGATTCAAGACTTCTCCAACTGCCAGGCGGTTTTGTTTGATGCCGACAGTACTGGCTTTGGTGGCAGTGGCCAGGCCTTTGACTGGTCGATTCTGTCTTCTGCGCTAGCCAAAGCCCCCGGCCTGCCCCCCACATGGGTTCTGTCCGGAGGGCTAGAATCGGGGTCTGTTGGTCAGGCGATTGCTGCACTGCGGCCCCCCTGTGTCGATGTGAGTAGTGGGGTCGAGTTGATCCAAGACGGTGTCACGCGAAAGGGCATCAAGGATCCCCAGCGAATTGCGCAGTTTGTTGCTGCGGTGGGCGCCGCTGACCGTTAGGCGTTCAAAACTTAAAGGCTAAATCAAGTTTCCATGAAACCGAACGATCTTCCTGCGACTGACCCGCGAAGCGAGCCCTATCACTATCCGGATTCCCGCGGTCACTTTGGGCCCTATGGCGGCAGCTTCGTGTCTGAAACGCTGACCCACGCATTAAATGAGCTGCGAGATGCCTACGCCCACTACCAGCAGGATCCGGAATTCTTAGAAGAGTTTCACCGTGAGCTGAAACACTTCGTTGGCCGGCCCAGCCCGATTTACCACGCCAAGCGTTGGTCAGAGAAGTTGGGTGGCGCGCAGATTTACTTTAAACGTGAAGACTTAAATCACACTGGCGCCCACAAGGTGAACAACACCATTGGTCAGGCACTCTTGGCCAAGCGCATGGGCAAGCCCCGCGTGATTGCCGAAACAGGTGCAGGCCAGCATGGCGTGGCATCGGCAACTGTGGCGGCGCGATTTGGCATGGAGTGTGTGGTCTACATGGGGGCGACTGATGTGGCTCGCCAAGCCGCCAACGTCTATCGCATGAAGCTCTTGGGCGCGACCGTGGTGCCCGTGGAAAGTGGCTCAAAGACGCTGAAAGACGCATTAAATGAAGCCATGCGCGACTGGGTCACCAATATTGACAACACTTACTACATCATCGGCACGGTCGCAGGCCCTCATCCTTACCCCATGATGGTGCGCGACTTTAATTCCGTGGTGGGCAAAGAGTGTTTGTGGCAGATGCCCGAAATGGTGGGCCGCCAGCCCGACATGATCGTGGCCTGTGTGGGTGGTGGTAGTAATGCCATGGGAATTTTTTACGATTACCTGAATGTGCCTGGTGTAAAACTGGTGGGCGTTGAGGCTGGTGGTGAGGGCATTGCGACCGGACATCACGCAGCAACGCTATCGGCGGGAACGCCGGGTGTGCTGCACGGCAATCGCACCTATTTGATTCAAGATGCCGATGGTCAGATCGCCGAGACCCATTCAGTCTCCGCTGGACTGGACTACCCTGGTGTTGGTCCCGAGCACTCTTGGTTAAAAGACACGCATCGTGCCGAATACGTGGCCATCACCGACCAAGAGAGTCTGGACGCATTCCATACCTGTTGCCGAATTGAGGGCATTATTCCTGCGCTTGAAACGAGTCACGCGCTGGCCTATGCCGCCAAAATCGCGCCTTCGATGCCCAAAGACAAAGTCATCTTGGTGAATTTGTCTGGCCGTGGTGACAAAGACATGCATACCGTTGCAGAAAAAAGCGGCATTAACTTTTAATTCATTTCACTGTGTCTCGACTAAAAACAACCTTTGATCGCTTAAAGCAGGCCGGTAAAACAGGTCTGGTGCCTTACATCACGGCCGGGGATCCCTCGCGTGAAACAGTGGTTGCGCTGATGCATGGTCTGGTGCAAAACGGTGCGGATGTGCTTGAGCTGGGTGTGCCATTTTCCGACCCCATGGCCGACGGCCCCGTGATTCAGCGATCGAGCGAGCGTGCGCTCACCCGTCACGTGACGCTGCACGATTGTTTAGATTGGGTGGCTGAGTTTCGAAAGACAGACGCGACAACGCCAGTGGTGTTGATGGGCTACGCCAATCCTGTGGAACGCTTTGGTGTGGATGCTTTTGTAAAAGCGGCGAAACAGTCGGGTGTCGATGGCACCATCATCGTGGACTACCCGCCCGAGGAGTGCGAAGAGTTCAGTGGCCTGCTGCGTGCTGCAGACATTGATCCCATCTTCTTGTTGGCCCCCACATCCACCGATCAGCGGATGAAAGATGTGGCCCGTCTTGGGTCGGGTTATTTGTATTACGTGTCCCTGCGTGGCGTGACGGGGGCGGGCCATTTGGACCCGACCGCAGTGGCGCAGCGTGTGGACCATATTCGCTCGTTTACATCCATGCCAATTGGTGTTGGATTTGGCATTAGCGATGCCGCTTCTGCGGTTGCAGTGGCAAGCACTGCTGACGCTGTGGTGATTGGCAGTGCGCTCATCCGATTGATGGAAGATGCGCAAAAAAATGCGCAAGACCCGATTCAAAAAGCGGGTGAGTTTATGGCGGGCATTCGCAAGGCATTGGATGCCATGCCCGCAACACAGGAGAAGGCATGAGCTGGATTGACAAGCTACTACCACCCAAGATTCAACGCGCAGAGGGTCCGCGCCGAAGCGTGCCCGAGGGCCTGTGGCTCAAATGCCCGGCCTGTGAGTCGGTGCTGTATCGAACCGATCTAGAGAGCAACCAGCAGGTCTGCCCGAAGTGTGATCATCACCTGCGCATTCGTGCGCGTGACCGTTTGGATAAATTGCTCGACCCCGAGGGCCGTTATGAAATTGGCCAGGAAGTCCTTCCCGTTGACACGCTGAAATTTAAAGATAGCCGCAAATATCCCGAACGTTTGTCGGAGGCCATGGAGCAGACGGGGGAGACCGACGCGTTAATTGCGCTGGGCGGTGCCATTAAGTCTGTGCCGGTCGTGGTGGCCTGCTTTGAATTTGAATTCATGGGCGGTTCGATGGGCTCGGTGGTGGGGGAGCGTTTTGTTCGCGCCGCAGAAGCTGCGATTGAAGCCAGGGTGCCGTTTATTAGCATTGCCGCCAGTGGCGGTGCCCGTATGCAAGAGGGTCTGCTATCACTCATGCAGATGGCTAGAACGACTGCAGTCTTGCAGCAGCTGGCCATGCGCCGCTTGCCCTACATCTCGATTCTCACCGACCCCACCATGGGTGGGGTGTCCGCCAGCTTTGCCTTCCTGGGCGATGTGGTGATTGCTGAACCCAAGGCCCTGGTGGGTTTTGCGGGGCCGCGTGTGATTGAGCAGACGGTGCGCGAAAAACTACCGCCAGGCTTTCAGCGGGCAGAGTTCTTGCTAGAAAAGGGCGCCGTGGATCGCATTGTGGATCGGCGCAAGATGCGGGACGAGATCGCCGACTTGTTGACCATTTTGATGCGTCAGCCAGCAGAGGCAGTGCGTTAATCTTGAAGCGTTGATGGCCAATTGACGCTTTCGGACTGGCTTAGCAAGATATCGTCGCGACACGCCAAGACCATTGAGCTTGGCCTAGATCGCGTCACCAAGGTGGCCCATGCCATGGGCTTTGAAAAGGGCGCCCATGGCGTTGCGCTGGGCTGCTTGTCGATTCTGGTTGGCGGTACCAACGGCAAGGGATCAACTTGCGCCACTTTGGAATCGATTCTGTTGCAGTCCGGTTTTCGTGTGGCGACTTACACATCACCGCACTTACTGCACTTTAATGAGCGGCTGCGGATTAACGGCGAGATGGTGTCTGACACCGATCTCATCGCTGCCTTTGAACGTGTGGAAGCCGCGCAGGCTGGTACATCGCTCACTTACTTTGAATTCACAACGCTGGCCTGTTTTGATTTGATTAAGCGGGCCAAAGTGGATGTGGCCGTATTAGAGATTGGTCTTGGGGGCCGATTGGATGCGGTCAACATTGTCGATGCCGATTGCTCGGTCTTGGTGTCGGTCGATATGGACCACCAGGATTTTCTGGGCGACACCCGAGAGGCCATTGGCTGGGAAAAGGCCCATATTGCCCGGCCCAATCGGCCCTTTATCTGTGCTGACCCTGAACCACCCCACACGGTGATAGAAGTCGCTCAGGCCATTGGGGCAGATCTCTGGCAATTTGGAGTGGATTACAACTTTCAGGGGGACAGGCAGCAGTGGAGCTGGGCTGGCCGTGGGCAGCGGCGTAACGCGCTGGCCTATCCCGCGCTGCGCGGCGCCAATCAGTTGCTCAATGCATCGGCAGCCTTGGCCGCGCTGGCTGCGTTGCGCGAGCGACTGCCGGTCACGCAGGGGGCCGTGCGCGCTGGCCTGGCCTTGGTCGAGCTGCCAGGCCGATTCCAGGTTTTGCCCGGCCAGCCTGCGATTGTCTTGGATGTGGCCCACAACCCCCATGCGGCAGCAGTACTGGCAGCCAATCTGGATCAGATGGGGTTTTTTCCGAATACCTACGCGGTGGTGGGCATCTTGGCTGGAAAAGATGCGAAAGCGCTCTTTAAGCGCATGGGCGATCGTGTGGATCATTGGTGCCTTGCGGGCCTGTCTGGCCCAGATACCAACGGCAGACCCAGAAGTGCAGAGGACCTGAAGCAAGAGCTGCTTGCCGTGCTCCCCAAGGCCAAGGTGAGTTGCTTTGATGGGCCTGCACAGGCTTATGCGGATGCGCTTGGGTTGGCTAAGCCCGATGATAGAATTCTGGTCTTCGGTTCCTTTGTGACCGTTGCAGAGATCATCTCATTGCGCCATGCCCGCCGATAGCGATTCCGGTTCATCACAACGTGAGCACCAACGATCCGATCCCATGGCGGAACACAAACGTCGTGCCCGTTGGCGCCTGTTGGGCGCGCTGATCATTACAGGTGCGGTAGCAGCGGTTGCCCCAATTTTTCTAGAAGATCAGGCCCGGCCGCTTTCTCAGGATTTGTTGATCGATATTCCGTCCAAGAATTCGGCTTTCAACAAGATTGATAGTCTGAAGCCTGCTGCAACAGAAGCGCCACAGGCACCTGCAGCCGCGACACCGGCAACAGCCCCCGTTGCGCCGGCGGCAAGCGCACCAAAAGCCGAAGCAAAGGCAGAGGCCAAGCCAGAGCAAAAAGCCGACACTAAGTCGGAAGCGAAGACCAATGGCAAGTCTGCTGTTGATACCAAAGCTACGGCCGATGCAAAGGCTACTGCCAAGTCCGCAACCACTGCTGCAGCACCAGCGACCGCTACTGATAAGAAAGTGGCACCTGCCAAAGGTTTCTTGGTGCAGGTGGGCGCCTATGCCAAGCTGGAATCTGCAAATGCAGTAAAAACAAAGCTCGCTGCAGGCGGCCATCGCGTGGTGATGGAAACCATCAAAGCTGAAGACGGTGCCGACCGGTATCGGGTTCGGATCGGTCCTTTTGAAACTCGTGAACAGGCCCTCTCGGTGCGTGATCGTGCCAAGGGCCAAGGTTACGACGCCGTGGTGGTGAACCCCTGATGGATTTCTTTGGCGCACTGACTTGGGTCGACATGGTGGTCATTGTGGTGATCACCGCCTCAACGCTGTTGTCGCTGGCCCGTGGTCTAGTAAAAGAGGTGGCCTCGCTGGCGGTGTGGGTGATTGCCGTGGTGGGCGCCAGTCGGCTGGCCCATTTCGTTGCCGAGTTATTGCCACAGTGGCTCACGCCCCCCATCCAGCAAACGGTGGGATTTTTGGTGGTCTTGGTGATCATTTTGTTGATCGGAAAACTGGTGACCATGGCACTCAAAGAGTTGGTGAGTGCCACGGGCGTGGCAGGCTTTGATCGTTTCTTGGGCACTTTTTTTGGCCTGGCCCGCGGCGTCTTGATTGTTGTGGTCTTGGCAGTGTTGGCCGCTATGACATCGCTGCCCGGGGAGCCTGCCTGGCGAGAAGCCAAGACAAGACCATTTTTAGAGTTGGGCATTCGCACGGCCACGCCGTGGCTGCCGGATGTGGTGGAAGAACGCCTACTTAAGACGGGCAAGTCTTCCGCGCTATCTGATGATTTGAATCTGCAAGGAGTTCGGCCATGTGTGGCGTAATCGGCATTGTTGGACATTCACCGGTTAACCAGCTCTTATACGATGGCCTATTGCTTTTGCAGCACCGTGGTCAGGATGCCGCAGGCATTGCAACTGCCCAGGGCAAGCGTATTCATATTCACCGCAACAACGGCCTGGTGCGCGACGTTTTTCGCACACGTGATATGCGTAATCTGCAGGGGCAGATGGGTATTGGCCATGTCCGTTACCCCACTGCCGGTAGCGCCGCCAATTCTGAAGAGGCGCAACCGTTTTATGTGAATGCGCCTTTTGGGATTGTGCTGGGACACAACGGCAACCTGACCAATGCCGAAGAGTTACAGCAAGACATGTATCGGCGGGATCGCCGGCACATCAACACCGAATCCGATTCGGAGGTGTTGCTCAATGTGTTTGCTCATGAGCTGCAGCAGGCGGTCTCGGGCTTATCGCTCGACGCACGTTCGGTCTTTGCGGCAGTGTCAGCCTTGGATGCTCGTGTGCGTGGTGCCTATGCCTGCGTGGCCATGATTGCAGGCTTTGGTGTGGTGGCCTTTCGTGACCCATATGGCATTCGCCCTCTGGTTCTTGGTAAAAACATTGATGCGCTTGGTGAAGAGTGGATGGTGGCCTCGGAAAGCGTGGCCATTCAGGGCCTGGGCTTTACCCCCGTGCGAGATGTCGCACCGGGTGAGTGCGTGATCATCACGCTGGATGGCGAAGTCCATTCTCAGATCTGTGCGGCGAAAACATCGCTTAACCCGTGCGTATTTGAATACGTGTACTTTGCCCGGCCAGATTCGGTGATTGATGGCGTGAGTGTCTACGATGCACGGCTGCGCATGGGTGAATCACTTGCAGAAAAAATCCGCGCAGCGTTTCCAAGCGGTGAGATTGATGTGGTCATGCCCATTCCTGACTCCAGCCGGCCAGCGGCGATGCAATTGGCCATGAAGCTTGGCATTGACTACCGGGAAGGTTTTATTAAAAACCGCTATATCGGCCGCACATTTATCATGCCGGGCCAGGCGGCGCGTAAAAAGTCGGTTCGCCAAAAACTCAATGCGATTCCCTACGAGTTCAAGGGCAAGAGTGTCTTGATCGTAGACGATTCGATTGTTCGCGGCACCACCAGCCAAGAGATTGTTCAGATGGCCCGGGATTCGGGTGCCAAGCGAGTGATATTTGCCTCTGCTGCGCCGCCGGTGCGCTTTCCCAATGTCTACGGCATTGACATGCCCACCCGCAGTGAGCTGATTGCCTTTAACCGAACCGATGACGAAATCTGCAAGGCCATCGGCGCCGATGCCTTGATCTATCAAGATATTGAGTCAATGAAGCGTGATGTGATGGGCTTAAATAAGTCCATCCAGGAGCTAGAAGCCTCATGTTTTGATGGCCACTACGTTACCGGCGATGTCACCGATAAGCTCTTGGATATTTTGGAATCTTCCAGAATTCATGGCGGCACTGAAGCCACCCGCAAGCAGCTGGCATTAAACTTAAACAATGACGACTAAAAAGACCCCGAAATCGGCCACCCGGCGCGACCTGCGTTTCGCAACGCGGGCTGTGCGTGCGGGCACCACGCGCTCGGAATACGGCGAGCATTCGGAAGCCATGTATCTGACATCGAGCTTTGTGTTTGATGATGCAGAGCAGGCAGCGCGCCGGTTCCAGAATCAAGAGCCAGGCATGGTCTATTCGCGGTTTACCAACCCATCGGTGCAGATGTTTGAAGAGCGGCTTGCCTCGCTTGAAAATGCTGAGCGTTGTGTGGCCACCAGCTCTGGCATGGCTGCTATTTTGGCGACTTGCATGGCGCTTCTCAAAGCGGGGGACCATATCGTCACTACCCCCAGCCTGTTTGGTTCTACCGTCCAGCTCTTTGACAACTACATGGTGAAGTTCGGTGTGAGCGTGACCTATGTCTCGCTGACCGATTCGGCTGCTTGGAAGGCTGCGATCCAGCCCAACACGAAACTCTTTTATCTGGAAACGCCGTCGAATCCTCTTACCGAAGTTGCAGATATTCGTGCAATTGCGGCGACTGCCAAAGCGGCTGGTGTTGTATTGGTGGTGGATAACTGTTTTTGCACACCTGCGATCCAGCAGCCCTTGGCCTTGGGCGCAGACCTCACGCTTCACTCGGCCACCAAATATATTGACGGGCAGGGCCGTGTCTTGGGTGGTGCCGTGGCAGGCAGCAAGGCCTTGACTGATCCGATTTATCAGTTCGTGCGAACCTGTGGCCCATCACTTGCCCCCTTTAATGCCTGGGTTTTGCATAAGAGTTTGGAAACACTCGATATACGCATGAAGGCCCACAGTGCATCGGCGCTTGCGTTGGCCCAGTGGTTAGAGCAACACCCACGGGTAAGCCGTGTGCTTTATCCCGGCCTGCCGTCCCACCCCCAGCATGCCCTGGCCATGCAGCAGCAGTCGACTGGTGGCGCGGTGGTGTCCTTCGAGGTGGTGGGGAGCACCCCAGAAGAGCAACGTGCCAATGCCCATCGTGTGATCAACTCGGTCGAGATCATGTCGGTTACGGGTAATTTGGGCGATACGCGCACCATCATTACGCACCCCGGCACCACCACGCATGGCCGCATCTCGGAAGAGGCGCGTGCTAAGGCGGGTATTAAACAGTCCTTGCTGCGTGTCGCTGTTGGTCTGGAAGATATAGAAGACCTGAAGCAAGATCTTGAACGCGGCCTAGCTGGCTAAGTGTGACCGCCATGCAGCGTTGGGTCTCGAAAGAACCTGCACCCCATCGCGATCTTTGTACTGACTGTGGCGTCTCGCGCACCAGCGATCCGAAGCGCTGCGGCACTGCCTGCCAATTTATTGCGCCGGACTACCCCAAGATGGAAACCCAGGTCCATGGCCGCACACGCGGATCACCGGCGCTAGGCGTAAATACGAGCGGGGATCAACACACAGCATCAAGCGCTGGTGCAGTCCAGGCTAACGCCGACGAGCTCTTCTTTGGCCCTTATCAGCGGCTCTATCGCGCTGCGCTCAAGTCGCCCTCGGTTGGCGCCCAGTGGACGGGCATTACCACCCGACTTGCAGAGCGCCTATTAGAAGAGGGTCGTGTCGATGCCGTGCTGACCATGGCGCCGGATGAGCAGGATCAATGGCGGCCTGTGCCCGTGTTGGTGACCCGCAAAGAAGATCTGGCCGCCTGCCGTGGCATGCGGATGGGCTATGCCCCTTTGCTTGCAATGCTCGAGCCTGCCAGGGCCCAAGGGATAAAACGGCTGGCCGTGATTGGTATTCCTTGTCAGGTGTATGCGCTGCGCTCACTTGAAGCAGAGCTTGGGTTTGAAAAACTCTATGTGATTGGCACGCCGTGTTCAGACAACACCACCACCGAGCGGTTTCATGAGTTTTTAAGTCTGATTTCAGATCGGCCCGAGACCATTACCTATCTCGAGTTTTGTGCGGACTATCACGTGGAGATTCGGTTTGTTGATGGCCGAATCAAACGTATTCCGTTTTTGATGCTGCCCTTATCGAAGCTGCCCTCTGATTTTTTTCCGCTAACTTGTCGTACCTGCGTGGATTACACCAATGTCTTGTCCGACATCACGGTGGGCTATATGGGGGGCGAGGGGCAGCAGTGGTTGGTGGTGCGTAACCCACGTGGTGTGGAATTATTGGAATTGCTGGGCGATGAAGTCTCGTTGGCCGGGCCGGGTTCTGCCGGCAAGCGGCAGGGGCCTGTTAAAGGCTTTATGCAAAACACCGAACGTGCGGCGGGCGGTCTGCCGCTGCGCAGCATGCCCAATTGGCTGCGGCCTTTGGTGGGCTGGCTTATGCCCAAGGTCGGCCCACGCGGCTTGGAATTTGCCAGGGCCCGGGTGGAGATGAAGGCTGTCGAAACGGTGATTCATCTGCGCCGCCAAGAGCCCAGGCGGATCAAGAACATGGTGCCTGGGCATGTCTGGCAGCTGGTCGCCCCTTATGGGGTGACGCCCACGTCAGACGAGCGACCTGAGCCGCCACCCCAGGCCCACCGGGTAGACTCCTGATCTAAGTCAATTCCAAAGTTCACCCGCCTGCTCATAATGGACGGCAATCAGGTTCATTTACGAAGGGGAACGTTATGTTTAAAAATATTTTGGTGCCTTACGACGGCTCGGAAGTCTCAAAGCGTGGACTGGCCAGTGCCGTAGCATTGGCCAAGAGTGTGGGCGCAAAAGTCACCGGCTTTCATGTGGTGCCGGATATCAACTCCACCGTTCGTGCTTATCTTCCGGAAGCAGCCTACATGCCCGAGGACTACAGCGAAAAAGCGGCGGAAAGCGGACAGCAGGTTCTGAAAGAGATACAGCAAGCCTGTCAGGCAGCCGGGGTGGCTTGTGTTACCAGCTATGTGGTGAGTGAATTCGTGGCAGACGAAATTGTTGAGGCCGCCAAGCAACATGGCTGTGATTTGATTGCAATCGCCTCTCATGGCCGCACTGGCTTGGCCAAGATGATGCTTGGCAGTCAAACCCAAAAGGTATTGGCCCACGCCAATATTCCGGTGCTAGTACTGCGTTAATGGAAATCCCGGGACTGCACCGTTAGGTCGCCAATGAGTGTCTGCAACAGATGGCTTTGGTCTTCTACTCGCTGGGCGAGTAGGTTGCGGACTTGGCCAGGCGCAGCGGGGTTGATGGTGGTGTCCCGCTGCCAGGTGCCATAGACCAGCATGAGCTGCGAATACAATACGGCATCGTAAAACCGTTGCAAGACATCTGGCCAGACAATCACATTCACCATGCCAGTGTCATCTTCCAAAGAAATAAACAAGGTGCCATTGGCGGTGCCAGGCCGTTGTCGGTGGGTGACCAGGCCCGCCGCGCGGGCGAGTTGCCCGTGTCGATAGCCGGCTAATTTGATAGCAGGCTGCGCACCCAGCGCTGCCAATTGCGGGCGTAGTATGGCCATTGGATGGCGGCCCAGTGTCAATCCCAGGCTGGCATAGTCAGCCACCAGATCGTCGCCCTCGGTGGGCGCTGTTAATGTGAGTTTGGGTTCATCAATCCGGCTTTGTTTCAGCACCTTGGGCATAGGCTGATAACCACTGCTTTCCCAAACGGCCTGATGGCGATTGCCCGCAAGAGACTTCAATGCGCCAGCGGCGGCAAGCGCATTTAAGTCGGCACGATCAAGTTCGGCCCGCGCGGCCAGATCTTCTACGCTATCAAATGCATGTTGTTGGCGTGCTGCCACGATGCGTTCGGCAGCCGTTATGGGAAGTTGGGCGATTCGATTCAGGCCCAGACGCACAGGATGACGTGCCTGCGGTAAATGATTGCTGTATTGCGTAATACATGACGTATTGCCCTGCGTCTGGTGTGACGCACGAACCGTTGCCGAGTGCTTTGATGGTGGGATCTCTAAACTGCTCTCAATATCACTGACGGTGACATCCACCGGCAGCACTTTCACCCCGTTGCGGCGAGCATCTTGCACGAGTTGAGATGGTGAATAAAACCCAAGGGGCTGTGCATTGAGCATGGCGGCCAAAAATGCATCCGGATGATGGCATTTCATCCAGCAGCTGATATAAACCAGTAGCGCGAAACTGGCGGCATGAGATTCGGGAAAGCCGTATTCACCAAAGCCTTCGATCTGACGAAAGACACGATCGGCAAATTCCCGTGGATAGCCGCGGGCCAGCATGCCGCCCACCACTCGATCATGAAAGTGCTCTAAGCCACCCTTGCGCCGCCAGGCGGCCATAGAGCGGCGCAGTTGATCGGCTTCCCCCGCAGTGAAACCCGCTGCGAGAATGGCCAGCTGCATGACTTGCTCTTGAAAGATGGGCACGCCCAAAGTGCGCGAGAGTGCTTCTTTCACGGCAGGGCTGGGATAGTCCACGGGCTCTAAGCCCTGACGTCTGCGCAGGTAGGGGTGCACCATGCCGCCCTGAATGGGTCCCGGCCGAACAATAGCAACCTCAATCACCAGGTCGTAAAAACAGCGGGGCTTGAGCCGCGGCAGCATCGACATCTGGGCCCGCGACTCAATCTGAAATACGCCCACTGTTTGCGCGGCGCAGATCATGTCGTAAGTGGCACTGTCTTGCGGTGGAATGTCTTGTATCAGCATGGGCCTGCCGAGTTTCTGACCAATGAATTCCATGGCCCGCCGAATAGCGGAGAGCATGCCGAGCGCCAAGACATCCACCTTTAGTAGGCCGAGTGCTTCAATGTCGTCTTTGTCCCATTGAATGACACTTCGCTCGGGCATGGCCGCGTTTTCAACGGGCACTAAGTCCGATAGCCGTGTGCGGGCAATAATGAATCCGCCCACGTGCTGAGATAAGTGTCGTGGAAAGCCAATGAGTTGATTGCAAAGATCAGCCCAGCGTTCAATCTGTTGATCACTGGGCATGGGGATGATGGGCTCTCCAATGTCGTTACAAAGCTCGGTTACGGCACAGTGAATGTGTTCACGCAAGGCCTCGACTTGAACACGCCTGCCGTCCCACCATTGGTGGTGTTTGGCCACATGGTCAATCAGCTGCGGATCAAAGCCCAAGGCCTTGCCCGTGTCGCGCAGGGCAGAGCGTGGCCGATAGGTGGTGACCGATGCGGCCAAGGCTGCCCGATCACGGCCATATTTTTGATAGATGTACTGAATAACTTCTTCGCGCCGCTGGTGTTCAAAGTCGACATCAATATCGGGCGGCTCGTTGCGTTCTTTAGAAATAAAGCGCTCAAACAGCATGCTCATACGGTCGGGGTCGACTTCGGTAATGCCCAGGCAATAGCAGACTGCAGAGTTGGCCGCTGAGCCCCGGCCTTGGCATAGAATTCCACGGCCTTTGGCAAAGGCCACAATGTCATAGACCGTTAAAAAGTAGGCTTCGTAACGCAGCTCCTGGATCAGCGTGAGTTCATGTTCAATCTGGCGGCGTACTTTTTCTGGCAGGCCGTTGGGATAGCGATCAGCAGGGTAGCGGTGGCGAATGCCTTCTTCAGTTAAGTGCCGAAGCCAATGGGTGGGTGTAAAGCCATTGGGCACGATTTCATCTGGGTACTCATAGCGCAGCTCATCTAATGAAAAGTGGCAACGGCTGGCAATCTCAATGCTGGTGGCAAGCATTTCTGGGGGGTAGAGCCGGGCCAGCCGCAACCGGTTGCGCAGGTGCTGTTCAGCGTTCGGTGTGAATCGCCTGCCGCACTGCGAGAGTGGCAGGCCATGCCGAATGGCCGTGAGTGTGTCGGCCAGTGGCTTGCGTGATCGGCGGTGCATGAGCACATCACTGCTTGCGGTAATGCGCAATCGCTGGAGTGCGGCCAGTGTGTGTAAGTGATCTCGCCAGACGGCATCTGTGCCGCGCAAAAGTAGTGTGCAGGCAATATAGAGCCGATCATCAAATAATGCTTTTAACCAGGTGGCGCAACGGTGGTGATCCGTTGGGCTATCGCTGGGGTCGGGTAGCCAAATGACCAAGCATTCCGTTAAGCCAGATTCTAAGTCTTGGCGATGGAGTCGATACTGGCCTTTGGCTTCGCGCCGCCGTGTCTGGGTGATTAAGTGGCCAAGCTGGGCGTAGCCTGTTCGCGATGTGGCCAGCACACTGATGCGACCAGAAAAATCACTAGAGGCAAACTGTGCGCCAATCAATAACTTCAGGCCCACTGACTTTGCAGCCACGTGGGCCTGGACAACCCCTGCTACCGATGCTTCATCCGTGATGGCAAGCGCCGTATAGCCAAGACTGTGGGCCCGCTCGACTAATTCTGCAGGGTGAGACGCACCCTGCAAAAACGAATAGTTGCTGCGGCAAAAGAGCTCAGCATAGTCCATGGATTAGCAAACCCTGTTGGATATCCGCGTATAAAAACGGTCAGCTAAAAAATCCATGCAGATACCACTCATGGGCAGGCGTGCGAAAAACCCAGACCATGGCCTCTTGTGTGGTGCGGGCAACGAAGTAGTCTCGCTGTGTCGGGCCGTTCGGGCTGTCATCCCACCAGCCCGCTTCGATACGCTCTGGGCCGCAGAGTAGTTGCAGTGGCCCCTGGTAATGGGGCCGATGGCCCTGGATGCGCAGTGGTATGGGCGGATTGAGCAACCAGCTTGGCCGGTGGCTACTTAAGTGAAAAGGCTCCTGGGCCAATAGAGTTGCAGTGAGTGGCGCTGAAGGTAGCGAATTTGAAGATTTGACTGCAGAGAGCGGTTGGGCTGATTGTCGCGAGTAAGACGTCTTAGATTCGCTAGTTTGATCAGCGACTGCCTGCAGTGCGACGGATTGCTCTGGCCGATGTTCATCGAGTACGCACAAACGTTGCACTTGTTCTGGGCCAAGCCGTGCTTCCAAACGCTCAATCAGAATCTGCAGGTCTTCTTTTTCAGACGCACCGCCCCCTAGAAAATCTTTGGTCGTATGGGCAAGTGATTCGGTAGTGTTGGCGTGCAGTTCAATCTCATAGACAGGCTGATTCACCTGAAAGCGAGCAAGCCGCTCACTGAGTAGCCGTTGAAACCGTGTGATGTCCCGTGTGGGGCTGGCAAACCGAAGTGGCAGTGGTGTGGGTGGCGGGTTGTCGTGATGCAGTGTAAGGGCGATCTCTTTGGCGCCCAGCTGACGTGCGGTAAGCCAGGCTGCAAGTTCGTGCAGGCAGCGGGATGCAGCCTGCTCAATCAATGCGGTGTTGTCTGCACGTGCAGATAACTCACGGCGCACTGAAAAGTGCTCGGCACTCTTTAGCCATAGACGGGTATCGGGTGCTTTTCCATACGCCTGATCCAAGACATGCAAAATCGTTTTGCCGAATCGCCGTGTCATGCCGCCACGCGGCAGTTTGTTGAGCTGTCCAATTGTGCGAACCCCCATTCGGGCCAAGACATCTAAGTGGGGCTGTAATTCTTCGATGACTGAAACTGGTAGTGGCGATAAGAGCGAGGTGCCTGACACCACAACCGGCATGAGCTCAGGGGGGTGGTCAAGTTCAGCGCCATAGATTGCTAACCACTGGGCATAACGTGCCGTGGGGCCGCATGCCATCGTGACTGTGTCTGGGGGCAGCCAGCCGAAGTCGCGCCAACCCTGGGTTAAACGAGTAAGAAGCGCAGCATGGCCACCCCATAGCCGCAGGCTAGCGGCGACTTCCAAGAGCAGCGTGTGATGTTGGTCATGCGTGGTCACGCAGGGCGTGAACTGCAGGGCCCATTGGGCCATGCGTGCCACGACCTGGCCACAGGACTCAGTTGCGTGCTGCCGAACCGTTAACGGAAGCGGCTGGTGAAATGGCGCCCGGTAACGACGAGGAATAACGCATGCGATCCACAGCATGATGACGGCTAATGTTGGTGGTCGGTGCTGCGGCAGGCGCAGCGATGATGGCCTCGCGGTCTTCGAGTGGCCGCAGTCCAACCCCAGGAATAGGAATGGCGATGTCGATTGGTGCCGACATGACTGGCCCACGGCGCTTGATGATCTGCACCGCTAGGCCGGGGTAGCGACGTGGCAGCAGCAATAAACGCAGTGGCGCTGGCGATGCATGGTGTTGGGCATCAAATGGCCGAAATACAAAGGTCAGCCCCTGTGTGCTGGCGGCTGCCAATTGCAGTCGACGAATGAGTTCCGGTTTCACCGGGGTGGCGTGCGGGCCGGTGCTGTGATCCAGCCAGGTAATCAGTGCACCAAAAGAATTGCTTTTGATGGCCTGTTCTACTGCCCAGAGCCGATCGACTGGCCGATTGGCGTGGACCACCAGGATCTTGCTGTGATCGATGCCCATGGCTGCAAAGGCGGGGGCGTAAGGCGTGTGGGGTGGGGCGAGCAGAACAATGTGTTTACCGGCCTGGGTGAGCGCCCGCAGGGTGGGGGCCAGAAAGCGCAGCTCGCCAATGCCCATGGATTGGACCAGCAGTTCGGTCAGACAGCCACGTGGCCAGCCATTGCCCGGGAGTTCCCGGTCTAAAAGACGAAAGCTGCTGCTCACGCCAGTACTGGCCTGGGCCTGGATGGCTTGGCCGCGCCAGACGGCGGGATGGGGGGTGGTGATGGTTTGCATGGTTGGCTATCGAAAGTACTGAATATGCGTACAGTACTTCTTTCAGCCTAAGACTGCAAGCCTGGGGGGGATAGATTCGGTCTACGGCGCTTGGTTGATGGTTGGACGGGTCCGGGATCTCTAAGATTTTTAAAGCATTTCCCGGAAGAATCCGGAACAATATACTCCGTCAATGTAGCTACAAACGGAGTCCACCATGATCCCTGTTACCGCTGATAGTAAAAATATGACCGCTGAAGTCCGCACTCGGATATCACCACAATTAAAAAATGAAGCGACGGCTGTGCTCGCCGATTGTGGGCTCAATATTTCTGATGCGGTTCGTTTGTTTTTGCGCCAAGTTGTTTCGCAACGTGGTTTACCTTTCAAGGTCAAGGCGCCAAACGCGACAACTGTTGCAGCGCTTCAAGAAGGCCGTCAATTAGCAAAATCTGGCAAACGGGGGCAAACACCGCGAGTATTTTTTGAAGAGCTTGAGACCCAATCAAAACGGAAAGCGCGATAAACCCCCGCGCGACGTTCTCAAAACAAGTCAGTTTCTAAAAGATTGGGAGCGGCTTACTCAGTCTGGTAGATATGATCTTTCGCGTGCAAAAGCGGTCATGATGCTTTTGATTGGGGGTGAGCTGCTTGGCCCAGAGTGGAGAGACCACCCTTTACAGGGTGAGTACAGTGATTACCGAGAGTGCCATATTGGGGGCGATTTTTTACTGATTTATAAAATCGCACATGAATCTAAAGTCGAAAGGCTCGTTTTCGCACGTATAGGAACGCACTCAGAGCTTTTTAAATAGGGCGTTTGCTTTTATTACGACAGCAACTTCGGATTACGAATTACGCCAACGCCCAAGCCCTCGATGGCAAAGTCATCGTCGGGGGTAACCACAATCGGCTTGAAGTCTGGGTTTTCGGGCAGCAAAAAAATCTGCTGGCCGTCACGCTTAAAACGCTTCACGGTGACATCGTCTTGCAGGCGGGCCACCACGATCTGGCCATTGCGGGCGTCGTTCACGCCGCCAGGAAGTTTTTTCACAGCCAATAAATCGTCTTCCAAAATGCCAGCATCCCGCATGCTCATGCCGCGGACTTTCAGAAAGTAGTCGGGCGCCTGGGCAAACAGTGCGGGGTCAATGGCATAGCTGGCTTCCACATGTTCTTGGGCCAAGATGGGTTGGCCGGCAGCAACCCGACCCACCAAGGGAATGCTCACCATGTCGCTGGCCATTTCACGGGCCCGCTGCAATGCCCCCTTGATTCCCGATTCTTTGCTGCTGGGTTTTCGGGAGGTGACGGTTTCACCGGTTAGCCGAATGCCGCGGGAGGCCCCCGATGTCAGGGTGATGACGCCTTTGCGGGCCAAGGCCTTTAGGTGCTCTTCGGCGGCATTGGGGGACTTAAAGCCAAGGGCCTGGCAGATGTCCATCCGGGTGGGTGGGAAGCCAGTCTCTTCAATGTGGCGCCGAATCAGATTCAGAATTTCTTGCTGGCGAGCGGTTAGGTCTTTCATGAGTGGGCCTGAATGAAATTACAGTGAATAAAAGTACAGTACTTCTTTCGGCGCTAAACTGCAAGCCTGGCTGCTATTTCAAGTGCGGCTGTCGTTAAAAAGTAACTTTTAAGGCTTAAAACATGTCTTCCCCAAGCAAAAACCCATTTATCCACGAGCTTCCCATCTCGGCCTTTGCCATGGTCATGGGCCTGTCTGGCCTGACCCTGATCTGGGGCAGGGTGGCCGTCTTGGAGTGGTTGCCTGGGGTGGCCGAGCCTGTTGCGCTGGCCTTGGCCGTGCTGACGGCATTGGTGTTTATCGTGTTGCTAGCGCTCTACATCAAGAAGTGGGCGGCCAATCACCAACATGTCTACAGTGAATGGCAGCACCCGGTGAAGTCATCTTTTTTTGCGGCGGTGTCCATTTCCTTTGCACTTTTGGCCGCCGTGGCACTTGGGGCCTTTGCGCCGCTGGCCATGCCGATCTGGGTCGTGGGCGCGGTGTTGCAGGTGGTGGCCATGACCATGATGCTCAATGCCTGGGTCCACCGTGAGAGCCTGCAGGCGGCCCATGCCACGCCGCCTTGGTTCATTCCAGCAGTGGGCAATGTGATTTTGCCGCTCGCCGGTGTGCGGCTCGGTTTCTTAGAGGTCTCGTGGTGGTTCTTTGCCGTGGGCATTCTGTTTTGGGTAGTGCTGTTGACCTTGGTCTTAAACCGCCTGCTGTTCGTGCAGCCGGCATTACCTGAGCGCATGATCCCCACCCTGTGTATTTTATTGGCGCCACCTTCGGTGAGCTTTTTGTCGTGGTTGCAGTTAACAGGCCAACACCCTGGTGTGGGCCTATTGGATGCAGGTGGCCATATTTTTTATGGCATTGCCATTTTCTTTGCGCTCTTTTTGGCGATACAAATTCCGCGCTTTGTGAGACTACCGTTTTATTTGTCTTGGTGGGCCCTGTCATTTCCAACAGCCGCATTTACAACGGCCACCTTGGTTTACGCACAATTTGTGCCGAGCGCCTTTGTGCAAGGCCTGTCGGTGGTGATGGTGATCTTTGCCACGGCTTTAATTCTGTGGCTCTTTGGCCGCACCCTGTTTGCGGTGGCCCGCAATGAAGCGCAGCTGACGGATTGATGTTGTTCGGGTTGGCGTAAGCCTTAGCGTAAGAGCTTTATCGCAAACCCAATAAACAGTAGTCCCACTGCACTAATGCTGATGGAAGATAGCAAGGGGCGCTGACGAAACGCCAAGGTCAGATAAGCGCCGCCGAAAATTAATGCGCTCAAATACAGCAGGCTTGCGACTTGAACAATAACGCCCAGAATAAAAAACGTTAACCCTGGGTAAGGGTATTGCGGGTCAACAAACTGAATAAAAAAGGACACAAAAAACATAATCGCCTTGGGGTTGAGCAGGCTGATCACCAAGGCGGTGCGAAAGGGATGGGAGAAGTCGAGTTTTTTCCCGCTGCTATCGCGTAAGGTGTCAGACACGGTGTCTGACACCGTGTCTGACACCGTGCCTGGTACCTGCGGGCGTTTTTGGCTGCGGCGCAAACGCCATGTGTGCATGGCCTCGCGAATTAAGCCAATGCCAATCCAGGCCAGATACGCGGCCCCGGCGATTTTTAAGCCGGTGAAAACGGCGGGCGATGCGTAGAGTGCTGATGCAGCGCCCGTGGCAGCCAGCACCATCAATATGGTGTCACCTGCAAAAATCCCCGCCGAGCCCCAATAGCCTGCCGCGACACCGTGGCGCGATGCCAGTGTCATGACATACAGGGAGTTGGGGCCGGGCAACAGCACGATAAAGATCGTGCCGAGAATAAATGTGGTGAGGTCAGTAATGCCGTAAATCAAGGCCCGTACCCGAATGGTCGATCAGCGCAGGACTCAGTAAAAGCAAAGTGTTCAGACAAATTATTTCTTGTCACTCCACAACACACCACCGGTGGCCCAGTCAGATTTCTTGATGTCGTAAAACAGGATGTCGACGGATTCAGGGCTGCCGCCAAGGGTGTTTACCGTCGCCTCGGTCAGGGCCTTGGCATAGGCACGTTTTTGTTCTTCAGTGCGGCCTTCAAAAAATTCAACACGAATGGTGGGCATGATTTCTCCTTAATTAAGTTCCCGTGTAGTTCGGGCCGCCACCCCCCTCGGGCGTGACCCAGACAATATTTTGGGTGGGGTCTTTGATGTCACAGGTCTTACAGTGCACGCAGTTCTGTGCATTGATCTGTAACCGTGCGCCATCAACGGGCTCCACTGTGGGGTTGCCAGCAGCGTCTAAATACTCGTAGACACCCGCAGGGCAGTAGCGGCTCTCCGGCCCTGCAAACTGCGTTAAGTTGGTTGCAACGGGCACTGCTGCATTTTTAAGTGTTAGGTGCGCGGGCTGATTCTCTTCATGGGATGTGCCCGATAAAAACACCGATGACAGACGATCAAAGGTTAGTTTGCCGTCGGGCTTGGGATAGTCAATCCGTTTGCACTGGGCGGCAGGCTTGAGTGTTTCGTGGTCGGCCTTGGTGTTGTGAAGTGTCCAGGGGGCCTTGCCGCCAAAGAGCTTTTGATCAATGCCCACGATGAGTGTGCCCATCCACAGGCCCTTGGCCATGGCGGGTTTGAAATTGCGGGCCCGATAGAGTTCGTCTTTCAGCCAGGACTTTTCAAACCGGGTGGCATAGCCCACGGGTTCTGCAGCTGGCGTGTCTTTGGCCAATTCCTCGGCCACGGCTTCCGCGCAGAGCATGCCGCTTTTGATGGCGCCATGACTACCCTTGATTCGGGATGCGTTGAGAAAGCCTGCGTCACATCCAATCAATGCCCCGCCCGGGAAGGTGAACTTGGGCAGGCAGTTCAATCCCCCAGCGGCAATGGCCCTGGCCCCATAGCCAATGCGCTTGCCACCCTCCAGGAAGTGACGGATTTTTGGGTGGGTCTTGTAGCGCTGAAATTCTTCAAAGGGCGATAGCCAGGGGTTGGCGTAGCCCAGGCCCACCACATAGCCAATCGAGACCTGGTGATTGTCCAAGTGGTACAGGAAAGCCCCGCCATAGGTCTCGCTATCCAGCGGCCAGCCGGCGGTATGAATGACCAGGCCAGGCTTGTGTTTGGCGGGGTCAATCTCCCACACCTCTTTTAGGCCAATGCCGTAGGACTGTGGGTCACGGCCGGCATCAAGCTTGAACTTGGAAATCAGCTGTTTGCCCAGATGGCCCCGGGCCCCTTCAGCAAACAGGGTGTACTTGCCGTGCAGCTCCATGCCCATTTGGAAATTGCCGGTGGGCTGATCGTCTTTGCCCACGCCCATATTGCCGGTAGCCACGCCCTTGACCCGGCCGTCCTCGTGGTAGAGCACTTCGGCTGCGGCAAAGCCAGGGAAGATTTCCACGCCCAGGTTTTCGGCCTGGCTGGCCAGCCACTTGGTCACATTGGACAGGCTGACCACGTAATTCCCGTGGTTTTTAAAGCAGGCCGGCAGCACCCACTGGGGAAAAGTGGTGGCCCCGGTTTCGGAGAGCAGCATGAACTGGTCTTCAGTGACGGGGGTATGGATGGGGGCGCCATCGGCCTTCCAGTTGGGCAGCAGCTCGTTGATGGCCCGTGGGTCCATGATGGCCCCAGACAGGATATGGGCGCCGGGCTCGGAACCTTTTTCCAGGATGCAAACGCTGATTTCCCGACCGCTTTGCTGGGCTAACTGCTTAAGACGAATTCCTGCGGACAGTCCGGCCGGTCCCGCACCGACCACTACAACGTCGTATTCCATTGACTCACGGGTTTGTTCCACTTTTCCGGTCTCCAAGAAATGCATGCTGATGCCGTTACACTATCAGGGTTTTTCTCCCTCTTTCGGAGTAGTCCATGAACAAGGTGTACCCCGACGCCGCCTCTGCCTTGCGAGACGTGCTGCGTGATGGTCAGACCATTGCCGTTGGTGGCTTTGGTCTGTGTGGCATCCCCGAGGCGTTGATCTTAGCGGTCCGTGATCACGGCGCAAAAAACCTGACCTGCATCAGCAACAACGCGGGCGTCGATGGCAAGGGCCTTGGGCTACTGCTCGAATCCCGTCAGGTGAAAAAAATGATCTCGTCTTATGTGGGTGAGAACAAAGAATTTGAGCGGCAGTTTTTATCCGGTGAGCTGGAATTGGAATTCACACCCCAGGGCACGCTGGCCGAAAAGCTGCGGGCTGGCGGTGCCGGCATTCCTGCGTTTTACACCCGCACGGGTGTGGGCACGGTGGTCTCCGAAGGCAAAGAGATTCGTGAATTCCACGGCAAGAAATACGTGATGGAAGAGTCGCTTTTTGCCGATATCTCGCTGGTCAAGGCCCAAAAGGCCGACCGCTCCGGCAACCTGGTCTACAACCTAACCGCACGCAATTTCAACCCGAATGTGGCCATGGCTTCGCGCATGACCATTGTGGAAGTGGAAGAGCTGGTTGAAAACGGCGAACTCCATCCCGACGAGATCCATACCCCAGGCATTTTTGTAAAACGCATCGTCGTGAACAAAAATCCTGCGAAATACATTGAGAACAGGACGACGCGATAATGGCCTGGACCCGTGAAGAAATGGCAGCCCGCGCGGCCAAAGAATTGCGCGATGGGTTTTATGTGAACCTGGGCATTGGCCTGCCAACACTGGTGGCCAACTACGTGCCCGATGGCATGGAAGTCTGGCTACAGTCTGAAAACGGATTGCTGGGCATTGGCCCCTTTCCCACTGAAAAAGAAGTGAATCCCGACCTGATCAATGCGGGCAAACAAACTGTCACCACGTTGAAGGGCTCTTCGATTTTCTCGAGCGCCGATTCCTTTGCCATGATCCGTGGCGGCCACATCAATCTGGCGATTCTGGGCGCCATGCAGGTTTCGGAAAAAGGCGATCTGGCCAACTGGATGATCCCGGGCAAGATGGTCAAGGGCATGGGCGGTGCAATGGACCTGGTGGCTGGTGTGGATCGTGTGGTCGTACTGATGGAACACACCGCCAAGAAAAAAGATGGCTCGGAAGACTTAAAGATTTTGCCGGCCTGTACCCTGCCATTAACTGGCGTGGGTGTGGTCAACGAGATCGTGACAGACCTGTGTGTGTTGTCGGTCACGATTAAGGGTTTGGAATTACGTGAACTGGCACCGGGCGTGACCGTGGAAGAAGTCCGCGCGAAAACCGGCTGCCCCATTATTGAGTGATATGACGAAATATGTATTTGTAACGGGCGGCGTGGTGTCGTCTTTGGGTAAGGGCATTGCAGCAGCATCTCTTGGTGCGCTTTTGGAGTCACGCGGCCTGCGTGTGACCATGATCAAGATGGATCCGTACTTAAACGTGGATCCGGGCACCATGAGCCCCTTTCAGCATGGTGAAGTCTTTGTGACCGAAGATGGCGCCGAGACCGATCTGGATCTGGGCCACTACGAGCGTTTTATTGATGCGCGGATGCATAAGCACAATAACTTCACCACCGGTCAGATCTATGATTCCGTGCTGCGCAAAGAGCGCCGTGGTGAGTATCTGGGTAAAACGGTGCAGGTCATTCCCCACATCACCAATGAAATTCAAGAGTTCATTGCCCGTGGTTCGCGTGCAGGCCAGCCCGACGAAGCAGAAGTGGCCATTGTGGAAGTGGGCGGCACCGTGGGGGATATTGAATCCCTGCCATTTCTGGAAGCGATTCGTCAGCTAAGCCTAAAGCTTGGCCGCCGCAACACCTGCTTTGTGCATCTAACCTTGGTGCCCTTTATTCCATCAGCGGGTGAATTGAAGACCAAGCCCACCCAGCATTCGGTACAAAAACTGCGCGAGATTGGTATTCAACCCAACGCACTCTTGTGCCGCGCTGACCGCCCGATCCCTGAAGAAGAAAAAGACAAGATCTCGCTTTTTTCAAACGTGCCGCGCGAGGCCGTGATTTCGGTCTGGGATGCCACTTCGATTTATCGCATTCCACGCATGCTGTCGGAGCAGGGCTTGGATAACCTGATTTGTGAAGAGCTTGGCCTGCCGGCGAAGCCCTCGAACCTGGCGGTCTGGGATGACCTGGTCGATCGTTTGGATAATCCACAGGTTACGGTGCGTATCGCCATGGTCGGCAAATATGTGGACCTGACCGAGTCCTATAAGTCACTCACGGAAGCCCTGATTCACGCGGGCATGCATACTCGGTCGAAAGTCGCCATTGAGTACATTGACTCGGAGAACATCGAGAAAAATGGTGTCGATGCCTTGGCCGGCTTTGATGCGATCTTGGTGCCCGGTGGTTTTGGCAAGCGTGGTGTCGAGGGCAAGATTGCGGCCATTCGCTATGCGCGAGAGCATAAGGTCCCTTACTTGGGCATCTGCCTGGGCATGCAACTGGCCGTGATTGAATACGCGCGGCACAAGGCGGGCTTAACGCAAGCCAACTCCACTGAATTTGATCCACAGGCACCCCAGCCCATGATCGCCTTGATCACGGAATGGAAGTCAGCCGATGGCAAGATTGAGCAGCGCACTGAATCGTCGGACTTGGGCGGCACCATGCGCCTGGGTGCCCAAGAGTGTGCGATCCGTGAAAACACCCTGGCCCGCAAGATTTATGGCCCCACGGTGAATGAGCGCCACCGCCACCGCTATGAAGTCAACAACACGCTGCGCCCCCAGGTGGAAGCCGCAGGACTGGTTGTGGCGGCAGAGACACCCCACGAAAAGTTGGTGGAAATGGTGGAGTTACCGTCATCGGTGCACCCCTGGTTTATGGGCGTGCAATTTCACCCAGAATTTACCTCCACGCCGCGCAATGGTCATCCGCTCTTTAAGAGCTATATCGAAGCCGCCATTGCTCAGCACCAGGCGAGCACAAAATGAAACTCTGCGGATTTGATGTTGGCCTGGAGCACCCCTTCTTTCTGATCTCGGGTCCCTGCGTGGTGGAATCCGAGCAGCTGCAGATGGACACGGCAGGCCGGCTGAAAGAGATCTGCGCCGAGCTGGGCATTCCGTTTATTTTTAAATCCAGCTACGACAAGGCCAACCGTTCTTCTGGCACATCCTTTCGTGGCCTGGGCATGGACAAGGGTTTGGAAATTCTGGCCAATGTCCGCGCAAAGCTTGGCGTGCCGATTCTGACGGATGTGCATAGCGAGACTGAAATTGCCAAAGTCGCATCGGTCGTTGATGTGTTGCAAACCCCTGCATTTTTATGCCGCCAGACCGACTTTATTCGTGCAGTGGCCCAGTCGGGTAAGCCCGTGAATATCAAAAAGGGCCAGTTCTTGGCGCCCGGCGATATGAAAAACGTGATGCAAAAGGCCCGTGATGCAGCAGTCGAGGCGGGGCTAGATGCCGATCGTTTTATGGCCTGCGAGCGAGGCGTGAGCTTTGGTTATAACAACCTGGTGAGCGATATGCGCAGCCTTGCGATCATGCGCGAGACCAACTGTCCCGTGGTCTTCGATGCGACCCATTCGGTGCAACTGCCAGGTGGCCAGGGCACGTCTTCTGGTGGTCAGCGTGAGTTTGTTCCTGTGTTGGCCCGCGCTGCTGTGGCGGTGGGCATTTCTGGCATTTTCATGGAGACACACCCCAATCCCGCCAAGGCATTGTCCGATGGCCCCAATGCGGTGCCGCTTGCCAAGATGAAAGATCTGCTGGCCCAGCTGGTCGCGATTGATCGAACGGTCAAGGCCCAACCATTTTTAGAAAACGACTTTAATTAACCGTATTTAATTCACCGTCGGTAACGGCGGCTTTGGCTTAGAAAAGGAAAAGAAAAATGACTGCGATTGTGGACCTGATTGGCCGCGAGATTATCGATAGCCGTGGCAACCCCACCGTGGAGTGTGATGTGTTGCTGGAAAGCGGTGTGATGGGTCGAGCTGCGGTGCCATCGGGTGCGTCTACGGGTTCGCGTGAGGCCATTGAACTGCGCGACGGTGACAAGAGCCGTTTCCTGGGCAAGGGCGTGTTAAACGCAGTGGAGCACGTCAACACCGAAATTTCGGAAGCGTTGATGGGCTTGGATGCCAGCGAGCAGGCCTTTATTGACAAGACACTGATCGAGTTAGACGGCACCGACAACAAATCCCGCCTGGGCGCCAACGCCATGTTGGCGGTGTCGATGGCGGTGGCCAAGGCCGCAGCAGAGCAGTCTGGCCTGCCGCTCTATCGTTACTTTGGTGGTTCGGGCCCCATGCGTCTACCCGTGCCTATGATGAATGTGATCAATGGTGGCGCGCACGCCAACAACAATCTCGATCTTCAAGAGTTCATGATTATTCCGGTGGGCGCACCGACTTTTCGCGAGGCCGTGCGTTATGGGGCAGAAGTTTTCCATTCGCTGAAAAAAATCATTCACGACCAGGGCATGTCCGTGGCCGTGGGGGATGAAGGTGGCTTTGCACCGAATGTGAAAAACCACGAGGCTGCAATTCAAATGATTCTGCAGGCCATCGAGGCTGCCGGCTACGAGCCCGGCCGCCAGGTGGCGCTTGGCCTGGATTGCGCAAGCTCTGAATTCTTTAAAAACGGCAAATATGAGTTGGCCGGCGAAGGCTTGAGCCTTTCTTCGAAAGACTTCTCGCATTTGTTGGCCAGCTGGGTGGATAAGTACCCCATTATTTCGATTGAAGACGGCTGCGCTGAAGCGGACTGGGACGGCTGGGCCTATCAGACTGAGTTGCTGGGCAAGAAGGTGCAGCTGGTGGGCGACGATCTCTTTGTGACCAACACCAAGATCCTGCGCGAGGGCATCCAGAAAAAGATTGCCAACTCCATCCTGATTAAGATCAATCAGATCGGTACCTTGTCAGAAACCTTTGCCGCCATTGAGATGGCCAAGCGCAGCAACTACACCGCGGTGGTCTCGCATCGTTCTGGTGAAACCGAGGACACCACGATTGCAGATCTTTCGGTCGCGACCAATGCCTTGCAGATCAAAACCGGCTCGATGTCCCGCACGGACCGCACCGCCAAATACAATCAGCTCTTGCGTATTGAAGAGGATTTGGGCGATGCTGCGGAATATCCCGGCATGGACGCGTTTTATAACCTGCGTGCCTAACCGCCTTTTTTAAACCAACACCGGAATCAATGGCCCAATCGGCAAGTCTGCTCAGCAAGCTTCCCAAGCCCAACCTGACCAAGATCCTGTTGGGGGCCTTGATTCTGTTGCAGTTTCCGCTGTGGTTTGGCCAGGGTGGCTGGATTCGGGTCTGGACACTCGAATCACAAATCGACAGTAAGCAAAAAGAAAACGACAAGCGCCGGCTTAGGGTTGCAGAACTCGAGGCCGAGGTTCGTGATTTCAAAAAGAGTTCACGTGCTGCAGAAGAGCGGGCCCGTTATGAACTAGGCCTGGTCATGCCGGGGGAGCGTTTTCTACAGTGGGCCACGCCCCCGCAGCCCAGTGGCGCCAACAATAACGCCAAGACTAATGCTGGTGCCAATGCCAACGCACCGGCGCCAGCGGACACGAAAGGCCAGTAACCGGGCTAGTGAAGGGTGGTAGAGCCCGAAGAGGACGGCGGGTGGTCTCGGGTAAAGAGCTCCGCGCAGTCCACCGGATCAAAGGCATAGGCCGTGTTGCAGAAGTCGCAGTTCACTTCGACATAGCCTTGCTCTGCCAGGATCGATTCGACCTCCTCTTCCCCAAGCGTTTGCAACATCTTGCCAACCCGTGTGCGCGAACATGTGCAGCTAAATTGCACCGGCTTATTTTCCAGTAACTTGGGGGCCTCTTGCCAGAAGAGACGATGCAAGAGTGTCTGCGACTCTGTGTTGAGAAGTTCTTCGCGCGTGATGGTGTCGGCCAGCGTGATCAAGCGATCCCATTCGTCGTCGGGCTCGCTGGATTTGGCGCTACCGCCTTCGCTTGGCATGCGTTGCAGTAACAGGCCTGCAGCACGATCACCATCACAGGCCAGCCATAGTCGAGTGGGCAATTGTTCTGAGCGGGTCATATAAGACTCAAGCGCCTGGGCAAAGCCGACATCGTGCAGGCTGACAATGCCTTGATAGGGATGTTGATTGTCGACCTTGGGGTCTAGCACCACGCTAAAGCGGCCCATATTGTTTTGATTCACCAATGTCTTCCAGTCGGCGCCTGGGGGCACCGTGAGCGTGTCGGACATTTTGATGGTGCTACGAAAGCCCAGACTGGCGCTGCATTCCGCCACTGCGAGCCGGACAGGGCCATCACCGTGAATCTGCAGAATGACAGAACCGTCGTATTTCAAGCTGGCCGATAGCAAAATGCTTGCGCAGCTCATCTCGCCAAGCAGTTCCATAACCTCTGGCGCCTCGCTATGTCGATGGGCGACTTCTAGCCAAGACTTATCAATCTTGACCAGGTGGGCCCGTGCGTTGCCGTCATTGAACATGACGCGCAGCAAGTGATCGTTGTCAGGGCCTGCGGCCGTGGTGGGGGCGTTCTCTTCCCCGGATTCTTTTTTACTCAATTCGTTTTAATTCCTTGCGAAATGCGGCGGCCCGCGTGACATAGCTTTGTGTGCCACGTTGCATGCGGGCAATTTCATCATCCGTTAATTGACGGAGGACTTTGGCTGGCGACCCCACCACCATGGAACGATCGGGAATGACCGTGCCCGATGTGACCAAGGCGCAGGCCCCGATTAAACAGTCTTTGCCGATCACCGCGTCGTTTAAAACCACCGCCTGAATACCGATCAGACTGCCATCGCCCACCGTGCAGCCGTGCAGCATGGCCTGATGGCCCACGGTAACGTTATTGCCAAGTGTCAATGGTGAACCCATGTCGGTGTGCAGCACCGCGCCTTCTTGGACATTGGAATTCTCGCCGATCACGATGGGTTCGTTATCCCCGCGCAGGGTGGCGCCAAACCAGATGCTGGCGTTTTTCTTTAACACCACCTGGCCAATCACATTGGCGCTCTCGGTCACATAGGCGGTCTCGTGGACATCGGGCTGGTGCTTGCCAAAGGCAAAAATGGCCATGACGGCACTCCTTTTCATGAAGACGGGTTTTTACCATGCCCGGTAGGAATTGCTGGAAAATGGCAGGCATGACGCTTACCGCACAGGCCACCAGGCCTGACTATCCCCACGATATCAATGTTGATCTGCACATGCACTCCACGGCATCTGACGGTGCTTTGGCACCCCAGGACGTGATGGCCCGTGCGGCAGCCAACGGTGTGCAGATTCTGGCTTTAACGGATCACGACACGATTGGCGGCCAGCGGGAGGCCCAAGAGACCGCCCAGGCCCTGGGCCTGATGTATATCCCTGGGGTGGAAATCTCGGTGACCTGGGGCTCGGAGACCATCCATGTGGTGGGCCTAAATTTTGATCTGAACAATTCGGGCCTGCAGGACACGCTGGCCTCGATTCAGCATGGCCGACTGGCCCGTGCCAGGGCCATGGCCGACAGCCTGATGGTCCACGGGGTGCCGGATATTTTTGATGAGGCCATGTCTTTTGCTGGCAACCCAGAGCTGATTGGCCGCACCCACTTTGCCCGGGCCATGGTGGCCCGCGGGCTCTGTTCGGATATGAATCAGGTCTTTCAAAAGTATCTAACCCCCGGCAAACCCGGCTACTTTGCCCATGAGTGGACCAGCCTGTCCCGTGCAGTGGGGGCGATTCTGGGGGCTGGTGGGGTGGCCGTGCTGGCCCACCCGGCCCGTTATCGCTTAAGCGCCATTGGCCACTGGGCCCTGATTGATGAATTCAAGGCCCTGGGGGGCACGGCGATCGAGGTGGTGACTGGCAGCCATAGCGACCAAGAGGCCCGCCGTTTCCAGCGGGTGGCCGTCGAGCACGGGCTACATGCATCCCGGGGCAGCGACTTTCATGCCGAGGGCGAGAGCCGCTTTGACGTGGGCGCTGTGCCGCCCCTGCCCGATGCCACCCGTCCGGTCTGGCATGGCTGGCCGCACTGATAAAATCCACGGTATATGTATCCACAACGCGTCTTATCGGGCATGCGGCCCACGGGGGCCCTGCATCTGGGCCATTACCACGGTGTTTTAAAAAACTGGGTCCGTCTTCAGTCTGAATACGAGTGCCTGTTCTTTGTGGCGGACTGGCATGCGCTGACCACCCACTACGAAGACCCACAGATCATCTCGGAATCGGTCTGGGGCATGCTGATCGATTGGTTGGCGGCCGGTGTAGACCCAGCCCAGGCCACGCTCTTTATCCAGTCCCGTGTGCCGGAACATGCAGAGCTTCACCTGTTGCTCTCCATGTGCACACCGCTTGGCTGGTTAGAGCGGGTGCCGACCTATAAAGACCAGCAGGAAAAACTCGCTGAAAAAGACCTGGCCACCTATGGGTTTCTGGGCTATCCCCTGCTGCAGTCGGCTGATATTTTGATTTACCGTGCAGGCTATGTGCCGGTGGGTGAAGACCAGGTGCCCCATGTGGAGCTCACCCGCGAGGTCGCCCGCCGCTTTAATCATTTGTATGGCCGTGAGCCCAAGTTTGAAGAAAAGGCCCTGGAAGCTGCAAAGAAACTGGGCGGTAAGCGGGCCAAGCTCTACTCAGAACTGCGTGACCGTTACCAAGAAAAGGGTGACGATGAGGCGCTCGAGCAGGGCAAGGCCCTGCTGCAAGAGGCCCAGAACCTGACCATGGATGATCGCGAGCTGCTCTTTGGTTATTTGGAAGGCGGCCGTCGATTGATTCTGGTTGAGCCCCAGGCTTTGCTCACCGAGGCTTCCCGCATGCCTGGCTTAGATGGCCAGAAGATGAGCAAGAGTTATCACAACACGATTGCGCTTCGCGAGAACCCCGACAGCATCGTGCAAAAGATGCGCAAGATGCCCACAGACCCGGCCCGGGTGCGCCGAACCGACGCCGGCAACCCCGACCGTTGCCCCGTCTGGCAGCTGCACGAGGTCTATTCCGACGACTCGCGTAAAAAATGGGTCAAAGAGGGCTGCACCTCGGCGGGCATTGGCTGCCTGGAGTGCAAGCAGCCCCTGATTGATGCAGTGTTAGATGAGCAAAAAGTATTTCTTGATCGGGCCAAGCCTTACGAGGAAGATCCTGATTTGTTGCGCGGCATTGTGGCTGATGGTTCGGAAAAGGCCCGTGACATGGCCCGCCAGACCATGCGCGATGTCCGCGAGGCCATGGGGCTGGATTACAGTTGATGCACCCCCTTGATGACCACATTTTCGTGACTGGTTGAACAAAGATGATTACAGGAAGCCTGGTGGCAATTGTCACCCCGATGCATGAAGACGGAAGCCTTGATTTCGACAGTTACCGAAAACTCGTCGACTGGCATATCGAGCAGGGCACGGATGCGATTGTTGCCGTGGGCACCACGGGTGAATCTCCCACGGTCGATGTGGATGAGCATTTGGAACTTATTCGGATCACGGTCGAGCAGGCCAGGGGCCGTGTGCCGGTGATCGCTGGCACGGGTGCCAATTCCACGCTGGAAGCCATTGAACTTACGCGCGAGGCCAAAGCCGTTGGTGCCAACGCGTCATTGCAGGTGGTGCCGTATTACAACAAGCCCACCCAAGAGGGCTTGTATCAGCATTTCAAGACCATCGCAGAGGCGGTGGATCTACCGATTATTTTGTACAACGTGCCCGGCCGCACCGTGGCCGATCTGGCCCACGAAACAACCGTTCGGCTGGCGCAGGTTCCCAACATCGTGGGTATTAAAGATGCCACCGGCAACATCGAGCGTGGCGAGTGGCTCATCCGCGAAACACCGGAAGATTTTGCGGTCTACAGTGGTGACGACGGCACGGCCGTGGCCCTGATGCTTTTGGGCGGGCAGGGCAATATCTCGGTTACGGCGAACGTTGTGCCCGACCTGATGTCGAAGTTGTGCCAGTTGGCCATTGCCGGCAATGCCAAGCAGGCGGCCGATTTGCAATTAAAGCTTCTGCCCCTGCACAAGGCCATGTTTGTGGAAGCCAATCCGATCCCAGTGAAATGGGCCTTGGCCCGTATGGGCCGGATGAAGTCAGGTATTCGCCTTCCCTTGGTCGAGCTGTCCAAGGGCAATCAGTCGATCGTGGAATCGGCACTAAAGAATTTGGGAGTCATTTAATGAGGCAGTGGGTTTCGTCGTTCGCGTTGCTGGGTGCATCAATGGTGCTGGTGGGCTGCGGTGCACTTCCTGGCAATGATCTTGATTACAAGTCGGCCGCGACCCAAAAGGTCAAGCCCCTGGAGGTGCCGCCAGATTTGTTGGCGCCGGGCAAAGATGACCGTTTTGCCATGCCTGCATCGGGCACAGCCAGCCGCTCGGAATTCGAGCGCAATCGCCTAGAGCCCAAGAAATCCGACGGTGCGATTTTGCCGGCGGTGTCGGGCATGCGGATTGAGCGCCAGGCCGATCAACGGGTGTTGATTGTGGATCAACCCGTTGAAAAACTCTGGCCTGTGGTTCGCCAGTTCTGGCTGGATAACGGTTTTGTGTTGGCGGTTGAAAATCCTGACACTGGGTTAATTGAAACCGATTGGGCAGAAAATCGCGCCAAGATTGCTGAAGATGGCCTGCGCCGGCTTTTCGGCAAGGTCTTCGATCGTTTGTACGACACCGGCGAGCGCGATAAATTTCGCACACGCTTAGACCGCATCAGTGACACGCAGACAGAAATTGTGATTAGCCACCGTGGTGTGGTCGAGATCGCATCTGTGACATCTTCCGATGTGAAGTCCACCTGGACCAATCGTCCTTCGGATCGTGAGCTCGAGGCAGAACTTCTGCGTCGCATGATGCTGCGTTTGGGAGCCGATCAGACCCGTGCCCAGACCCTGTTGGCCCAGGCACCGGTGGCGCCACCAAAGGCCCAGATTGTTCGCACCGGCATGGCCTCGTCGATTGAAATTAACGAATCATTTGATCGTGCATGGCGCCGTGTGGGTGTGGCCATTGACCGGCTTGGCTTTACAGTAGAAGACCGTGACCGTGCCAAGGGGTTATTTTTTGTGCGCTATCGCGACCCCACAGTTGAAGAGAAAAAAGAGCAGGGCTTTTTCTCGAAACTCTTCTCATCCAGCACGCCATCAGAGTCGGCCAATCAATACCGTGTGTTGGTCAGCAGCACGGGCGAGTCCGGGTCTCGTGTCACCATTTTGGACAAAAGTGGTAACCCCACCAACGACACGAATTCTCAGCGCATGCTGACGGTGATCCTGGATCAGCTCAAGTAGTTTTGCGCTTTACTAGTCTTTCAAGTGGCAGCGAGGGCAATGCCCTGGTCGTGGAGTCGACCGGGCGTGGCCCCGGCCACCATCCCACCCGTGTATTGATCGATTGCGGCCTGCCCATCAAAGAGATGGTCCGCAGGCTGGAATTACGCGGTCTGCTGCCCCAAGATCTTGATGCGATTTTTGTCACCCACGAGCATGGTGATCACGTGGGTGGCGTGGCACGTTTTGCCCGGCATGCCAATCTGCCCGTGCTGTGTTCGCATGGCACCCGCGCAGCCTGTAGTGATGACTTCTGGTCCGGTGTGCGGCTGACTGAAATAGATAGCCACGCCCACATACATTTGTGCGATTTGGTGTTGCGTTGTTTTCCGGTGCCGCATGATGCCCGGGAGCCAGTGCAGTTGGTGGTCGAGGATGTCGCTGCAGTCGGCGTTGGTGTCGGCACGGGAAGCGCTGCCCAAAGGCGGCTAGGCGTATTAACCGATGTCGGCAAATCAACGCTGCATATCGAAGAGATGCTGTCTTTTGCGGATGCTCTTTTTCTAGAGGCAAACCACGATGAGGAACTGCTCGCCAACAGCGACTACCCTGCCTCTTTAAAGCAGCGGATTGGTGGGCCCTATGGCCACCTGTCTAACGCAGCGTCGGCCCAGCTCTTGGCAGTGATTGATCAATCCCGACTACAGCATGTGGTGGCTGCGCATTTGAGCCGACACAACAACCGGCCAGAGCTGGTCGTGGCATCTTTCAAACCGGTGTTGACATCGCAGGCCAGCCTAACCGTGGCCAGCCAGGGTGATGGCTTTGATTGGGTGGTGATTGATTAAGAAATAAAAAAAGCGCCGGTAATTTCTTACCAGCGCTTTTTGCACTACTGCTAACCGAAGAATTACTTCTTGGCGGGAGCAGCAGGAGCAGCAGGAGCTGCAGGAGCAGCAGCAGGAGCTGCGTCAGCAGGCTTTTGCTCAGCTGCGGGTGCAGCAGGAGCAGCAGCTTTTTCTTCTTTCTTACCGCAAGCAACAACACCGAGAGCCAAGATCATGGCTGCGAGTAGTGACTTCTGCATTTTCAAATTTCCTTAAGGTTCAAAAATAAGAGGAGACGTTTTTCCGACGAATTTGTCCCACCGGGAAAACCCGCTAATGATATACGATCCAACCGGCAAGATACATCCTATAGAGCGTGGAATTGTGCTGTCTCTGGGAAGGCCTGGTTTTGCCCCCGGTTTCTGACAGATCCTGACTGATTGCGGCGCATTCTGCGGCGAGCAGCTGTCGCTTATCCGACAGGTTTTTAAGGGCCTTGGTTTCACTCTTGGAGAGCGCCAGCCCCAGGTTTTCGCCGTTCATAAAGAACTGCTTACCGCGATAGATCAGGCGGCTCGGGCTGGCCAGGCGCAGGCCTTTTTTGGCGGCTAGTGCCCAGAACTTCTCAGGGGTGGCGGGCCGCTTGGGTGGGTTGAAGACCGCCGCAGGCGCGGGTTCGCTTAAAACGGTAGCGATTGCCGTTTCAACGGCTGGTTTTTTTGGAAAGCTGGCCAAAACCTGGGCGGTTAACGCCTTGAGCAAGCGGTCTGGAATCTGACCGGGGTGGGCCGTGGCGGCAAGCCAGGGGTCTTGCCAGTCGGTGTCAGGCAGGCTGTCTAAGTGAACAGCCCAGGCGTGATCGGCCAGGGCTACCCGGCCAGGTGCCCGAAAGCCCACCGACCACGTCATGCAGCCCGCGCCCACCGCGGTGCCCCGGTGGGCCACATTGGGGGGCAGGTAAAGCAGGTCGCCGGGTTCCAAAACCCAGTCGTCTTCTGCGGTGAAATTACGCAGAATTTTCAGCGGCACATTTTCTTCTAGCTCTGGGCTAAATTTGGTGGCCACTTCCCAGCGGCGCTTGCCTGCGGCCTGAATTAAGAAGACATCGTAGGAGTCCGTGTGGGCGCCAATACCACCATCTGGCCCCGCCACACTGATCATCAGGTCGTCTAATCGGGCCTCTGGCACAAAACGAAAGGCGTCCAGAAAGCGATCAGCTTCAGGCAGCAGGGTGTTGACCTGCTGGACCAGCACCGTCCAGTTAGATTTCTTAACCGACGGGATTTGGTCGGGCTCAAAGGGGCCGTGATCAAGTGACCATTTGGTTTTTGATTTCTTGACCATCCGCGATTGGGCCAGGTCGTTCCTGCATAGACCCAAGACTTCTTCAATCGATACCGGCGGCACAAAGTCTGGAAATGCGTTGCGCACCAGCAGCGGTTTTTTCTGCCAGTGCTTTTTCATAAATTGCGCGGGTGTCATGCCGCCAAGCCATGAGACAGGTTGGTCGGGCATGGGCCGCTGGATAGTGGTGAGGAGTTTTTTCGTCATCGTGTTTGAAAACTAAACATTTTTTGAGTCAACATTTTTGATAAGCAAGTCGCATCAATCTGCTCTGCCGCGTCAATTCGCGTTTGGCTTCAGAATAAACTCAATTGCGGTTTGGTAGGTTGCGCTTGGTTAAATTGCTGCTGCTTTTCTTTGGCCAGGGTCATCACCGATTCGGGCAGGCCCGCAAGCTTGGCCACCTGAATACCGAAGCTGCGGCTGGCCGGTCCTGGTTCGACCCTGTGCAAAAACACCAGGCTATGTTCGTGCTCCACCGCCCCCACGTGCACATTCACAATGCTGGGGCTGAGTTTGTCGAGCGCCGTTAATTCAAAGTAGTGGGTCGCAAAAAGTGTCAGACACCGATTGGTCTGGGCGAGCGATTGCGCAATGGCCCATGCGAGTGCCAAGCCATCGGAAGTGGAGGTGCCACGGCCAATTTCGTCCATGAGTACCAGGCTTTTGTCGGTCGCCTGGTGCAGGATCATGGCGGCCTCGGTCATCTCCACCATAAAGGTGGATCGGCCACCTGCTAAATCGTCGGCAGCACCAATACGGGTGAAGATCCGGTCGAGCTCGCCAATCACCGCCTCTTGCGCGGGCACTGGTGCGCCCATGCGGGCCAGAATGGCGATGAGCGCGACTTGCCGCATATAGGTCGACTTGCCGCCCATGTTGGGGCCAGTGATCACCTGCATGCGTTGGTCTTGATGCAGCGCCGTGTCGTTGGGCGTGAAGTCTGGTGTGGTGAGCGCCAGCATGGGATGTCGGCCATTCACAATCTTGATTTCAGGCTTCTCCGATAGCTTCGGCATGGTCCAACGATCTTGGGTGATGAAGCTTGCCAGGCCCATCCAGCAATCCAGCTCAGAGAGTGCTTCTGCAGCCGTCTGTAATTGCGGCACAAAAGCATCGAGTTGAATCAGGAGCTGTTCAAATAAGAACTTTTCACGTGCCAGCGCTCGATCATTGGCGGAAAGCGCTTTTTCTTCAAAGGTTTTGAGTTCGGGTGTGATGAAGCGCTCGGCGTTTTTTAGTGTCTGGCGGCGCTGATAGTCGTCCGGTGTTTTGGAAAGCTGGCCAGCGGTGATTTCAATGTAATAGCCATGCACCGCATTAAAGCCAACCTTTAAGTTCGCAATGCCGGTGCGCTCGCGCTCGCGCGTCTCCATTTCCAGCAGAAACGCGCCGCTATCGGCCTGCAGGCTTCGGTATTCGTCTAACTCTGGGTCATAGCCTGTGCGGATCACACCGCCATCGCGGATTTGCAGGCTGCATTGCTCATCAATGGCGCGTGCCAATAATTCTTGGCAGGCAGCAAGGTTCGGCTGGGAAAGGGTGGCTGCTGACTCGCGCATCACAGCCAAATCATCCGCGGTGAGGTAAGTGTTTAATAGCGCCTGAATCTTAGTGAGTGCGATCAGCGATTGTTTAAGTGCCAGGCACTCTCGTGGCCGCACGTTGCGCAGGCTAATGCGGCCCGCAATGCGGCTGATGTCGGATACTGGCGAGAAGGCATCACGCAGTTGTATCAAGAGTTGGCTGCTTTGTTCGGCGCGCACTAACCAATGGATCGCATCTTGCCGCGCCTGTACCTGTGGGTTGTGTCGCAGGGGTGAGGCAATCCACTGCCGAAGTTTCCGGCTGCCGGCGGCGGTAACGCAGCGGTCCATAACCGAGAGCAAGGTAGCCTGTGGGTTCGCATCATTAAAAAGAGGATTGATCAGCTCCAGTGTGCGGCGTGCTACCGAATCGATGATCAGTGTGTCGTTGGCGCGGTATTGCTGTGGCGCCCGCAGGTGTGTGAGAGCTCGGCCCTGGCTTTTTTCGGCATAGGCAATCAATGCGGATATGGCGCGAAGCGCCAGTGGTGCCTGGTCTAATTCATAGGCCGCAAGCGACATCACACCCAAGCGGCTTTTCAGCAGTTCTGCGCCACGCACTGCATCGAACTCCCAGGGTGGGCGGGTGGTGAGTAACCCCCGATGGGAATGACGCAGGGGTGAGACCTCGCTGACCAATGTTTCTGCAGGGTTGATCTGTTCCAGCAAGGCAAAGGTGTCAGACACCACAGATCCGGTGTCAGACACCGTGCCTGACACCTGGGACCAGAGTAGCTCGCCACTGGCCACATCGCACCACGCCACCGCCGCTTGAGCCCCCTCTAATTCCACCGCGCAACACCAGGCCTGGGCCCGGTCGGGAATTAGTCCCGCTTCATTGAGTGTGCCCGGTGTAATAACCCGCACGACTTTGCGCTCCACGGGTCCTTTGGATGTCGCGGGATCACCAATCTGTTCGCAAATGGCAACTGATCGGCCGAGGGCCACGAGTTTGGCAAGATAACCGTCCGCCGAATGAAAGGGCACGCCAGCCATAGAAATGGGTGCGCCAGCGCTTTGTCCCCGGGTGGTCAGCGTAATGCCGAGTAGTCGTGATGCCGTCTGGGCATCTTCATAAAAGAGTTCGTAAAAGTCCCCCATGCGATAAAAGACCAGCATGTCAGGGTACTCGGCTTTGACGGCCAGGTACTGGCGCATCATGGGGGTGTGCTGGGTGGTCATGGGCGTTTAGGCGCGGATCTCATCCCAAATCAGATCATGATTGTTGTAGCCTGAGCGCGGGGCCTTTCTCCGGCGTGGGGAGTTGGTATTTGGAGAGTGTCTGCACCAGCTGACCAAATACTTTTGGCGACGCACCAATGATGTTTTCCTGGAACAGGTAGTCGTCGTCACCTTTGAAGTTCCCGATCAAGCCACCCGCTTCGGTAATCAGCAGACTGCCAGCCGCGGCATCCCAGGGCATCAAACCCATTTCGAAAAAGCCATCTAAGCGACCACAGGCGACATACGCCAGGTCGAGTGCTGCCGCACCAGGCCTGCGAAGGCCTGCTGTTTTTTGGGTTAATTCTTTGAACATGGCCACGAATATGTCCAAGCTTTCGAAATCTCGAAATGGAAAGCCTGTCCCAATCAGGGCTTCGTCCATGCGGTCTCGCTGCGACACACGAATGCGTCGATCGTTGAGCATCGCCCCTTTGCCCTTAGAAGCCACAAACAAATCGTTGTGGACGGGATCGTAGATGCAAGCTTGTGTAATTTGCCCGCGAAACGCTAGGGCGATGGAGACCGCATATTGCGGAAAGCCGTGAATGAAATTGGTGGTGCCGTCTAGCGGATCGATGATCCAGACATAGTCGGACGTGGCTGCCCGTTTGCCATGCTTACCTGCTGTGCCGGTTTCCTCTGCCAGAAAATCATGATCGGGATAGGCCGTTGACAGAATGTCGATGATGGCCTCTTCCGCTGCTCGGTCGACTTCGGTCACAAAGTCGTTCGGAGCCTTGCGGCCAATGCGAAGCAAATCAAGATCGAGACTTGCACGGTTAATGATGGTGCCGGCGCGGCGGGCCGCTTTGACGGCCGTATTGAGCAGTGGGTGCATGGTCGGGTCTTTTAAGGAGCGAGTAAAAACAAGGCATGATTGTGCCTATGACGCATTTTAGGCCACTTCAGCAGCTCTTAAGCAGAATTCGCTTTGTCTTGGTCTCGCCCAGTCACCCCGGAAATGTCGGGGCGTCGGCGCGGGCCATGCAGGCCATGGGCTTTCGGCAGCTCTGGATCGTTGATCCGGAAGACCCCAAGATCACCAGCCGTGCTGATGCCGTGGCCTTGTCCTCTGGGGCGGCCCAAGTGCTCGGGGATGCCCGGGTCGCCAGCCTGCGGGAGGCCCTGGCCGAGACCACCTGGAGTTGCGCCATGAGTGCCCGGGTCCGGGAGTTTGAGCCACCACGTCTCACTCTGGAATTGGCCTGTGAAACGCTTTTAGATCACCTGTCCGAAGACCCATCGCGAACCGTGGCCTTTGTCTTTGGGGCCGAACGCTCGGGGCTCACCAATGATCAGCTTCTGTCATGCCGAAACGTCTGTAGCCTGGATGTGGATGAAAAATTCAGTTCACTCAACCTGTCACAGGCGGTACAAGTCGTGGCTTATGCCGCAAGGCGGGCGGCCCGCGATCGCGCCACTGACGGCCCAAATATGGCGATGGGTCTTGGGGGCAATAACCGCGACTCTGCCAAACCGGCAAGCCACGAGGCGGTAATGGGCCTGCATGATCACTTGGTGCGTGTGGCAACGCGTGTTGGCTATCTAGACCCCGCCAACCCCGGCCGATTCGAAGATCGGCTAAAGCGGCTGCTAGCCAGAAAAGAAATGTGGGAAGACGAAGTCCAGATGCTCAGAGGGCTTTGTACTGAGATAGAGCGCCGCACCTGATACCCTTTTGCCTATGTTTACGACCTTACGAGAAGACGTCCGAGCCATTCTTGATCGAGACCCCGCAGCACGCGGCACCTTCGAGGTGCTGACCTGCTATCCGGGACTGCATGCCCTGTGGCTGCATCGATTGGCCCATTGGTTTTGGGTAAGTGGCTTTGGTCCGCTCAAATGGTTGGCCCGCTTTATTGCCATGATTTCGCGTTGGCTCACCGGCATTGAGATTCACCCTGGTGCGCGTCTCGGCCGCGGCGTGTTTATCGATCACGGCATGGGTGTGGTCGTGGGCGAGACTACCGAGATTGGGGACCACTGCACCATCTATCAGGGCGTTACTTTGGGCGGCACTTCCTTGGTGAAAGGCAGCAAACGCCACCCAACACTGGAAGCCCGTGTGGTCGTGGGTGCGGGTGCGAAAGTGCTTGGTCCATTCACGGTGGGCGAGGGTGCCAAGATCGGTTCGAATGCGGTGGTGGTCAAGGCCGTGCCGCCTGGCGCCACGGTGATTGGCATACCCGCGCGGATTGTGGATGAACAATATGCCGACTCCATGGCCCGTCAGGTTGAGGGCGAACGTTTCGCAGCCTATGGCGTGATGCCTGGCATGCAAGACCCAATCGATGTGGTCTTGCACCAGCTGGTCGATGAGATGAAACGCCAGCAGGAAGAAATTGAACAGTTAAAGAAAAAGTAATCGTGGTGTCAGACACCAAGACGCGGTGTCTGACACCGTGTCTGACACCAATTAGATTGAAACCGGCCGAATCCCTTGGCCGTCAAACCACAGCCCACCACCCCGAACCAACTTGCCGTTTGTGTCGGTATCCCAGTCGGGCAGCACCCAGCGGTGTTTTCCATGCGATAGAAGATATTTTCCCGGCCGATGGGTGTGGCCATGAATCAGCACATCGGCCTGACATTCGCCAACCAATTGATCCGCCTGCGCTTCGGTGATGTCCATAATCGCCATGGTTTTGCCAGATTTTTCAACCTCGCTTTGCGCGCGAAGCTGTTGCGCAATCTGCAGGCGCTCGGCCAACGGCTTTGCTAAAAATGCCGCCTGCCATTGCGGGTCGCGAACCTGTTGTCGGAATGCCTGGTAGGCCGCATCTTGGGTGCAGAGTTGATCGCCGTGGCTCAGCAGAATGCGTAAAAGCTCTTTTGTTCTTGGTGTGCTCGCCACGGTTTCGTTGTCACTGCCCCTGATCATGACGTCAGATCGAATCTCGATCACAGTGGGGTCGGTTAGCAGCGTGACCCCCGTCGCAGCAGCAAATCCTTGGCCAATTAGAAAATCACGATTGCCGTGTAAAAAATACGTCACGATATCGGCTTGTGCCACTGCACGAAGGTGCTGGCACAGCTGAGCGTGAACGGAAGACGGCGCAGCAAGCGACAGTTGATCGTCCCCCACCCAGGCATCGACCAAATCCCCCAAGATGAAAAGCGCCTGCGGCTTTTGTGGCGCAGAGACGGTGTGCGCGATCAGCCAGGAGAAAAAGGCGTGGGCGAGTTTGGGCTGGTCTTGGTTTAAGTGAACATCAGAAACCAGGAGCGCGGAACGAATCGGAATTGTCGCGTTGTTCATTGTGACAAGACCGATTCGTTAGTGGACCGTTTAACAACGATAGGTCACGAAGTGACAGGCTTACTGAACGACCGTTGCCTTGATGATGGTGACTGGCTCAAGTGGCACGTTTTGGTGAAAGCCGTTGTTACCGGTTTTTACTTTCTTGATCTTGTCGACCACATCGGTGCCGGCGGTGACCTTGCCAAATACCGCATAGCCCCAGCCACTATTGGTGGGCGAGCTGAAGTTCAGAAAATCGTTGTCCACCACGTTTATGAAAAATTGCGCGCTTGCCGAATGGGGATCGCTGGTGCGGGCCATGGCAATGGTGTACTTCAGGTTCTTCAGGCCATTGTCAGCCTCGTTCTTGATGGGGGCTTTGGTGGGCTTTTGGACCATCTTGTCGGTAAAGCCGCCGCCTTGAATCATGAAGTTGTCCATCACGCGATGAAAGATGGTGCCATCATAGTGGCCAGACTTCACATAGTTGACAAAATTTTCTACCGTAACGGGCGCTTTCTTGGCATCCAATTCAAGCGTGATGTCGCCCATCGAGGTCTGTAGCTTTACATTCATGGTCTGTTCTCCGTGGTGATGAATGGATTGTGAAAAATTTTTGTGGGGGGCGGTGTAAAACCCAGCCTATCGGTTGGTCAACACACGCGTGGACCGAATGGCAGGTGTCTTGGCCAGATAGTCGAGCTTTAACTTCACGCTGGGGGCAGGCTGTTTGGCCTTTGCAGCTTTTTCATAAGTACTCATGGCCAAACGCACGTAAAGATCTGCCAGATTTTCGTAAGCCAGGGCATAGTCTGGCCGGTTCTGGATCGCGCGCTCTAGTAAAAGCCGTGCTTTTTGGAGTTCGTTTTGCTCAACATAAAGTGCGGCCAAGTTGTTGAACGGCTCCGACAATTCTGGGAAGTCTTCGGTGAGCAACTCAAAGGTCTGGATGGCCTCACCCCGTTTGCCAATTTCCGCAAACAGCACGCCCTGCAGGAAACGCCACTGAGGGTCGCGTGGCCGTTTGGCAAGGCTTGCCTCAATCAATTCGGCGGCCTCGGTCCACTGCTGGCGGCTGATGTGTTCTCGGGCCGCCAGTAACTCAGGGGAGGCGGCGGGGGCCGTTGGCCGGCCAGGCTTCTGGCCTGGCGAGGTCGGTCCCGTGCCGGGTGCTGGGGTGGCCGGAAGGGGTGCTGCCCCGGTCTGGGCGTGGCTTACGCCTGCAGCGAGTGCCAATGCGACAGCGATTAGGCCGGTGGTTAAAAATGAATTCTTGGTCATTCCCATAAAATGCGGGGTGGCGCGCCCCTGGGGCGCAAACTGTCCTGAGTGATTCAGTCTAGCATGGTGAATTGTTGAAGATTTTCAATACCCTAAGCCGTAGCAAAGTCGATTTCGTGCCCATTGAGCCCGGCCGAGTCCGGATGTATGTCTGCGGCATGACCGTCTATGACTACTGCCATATTGGCCATGCACGGGTCATGGTGGTCTTTGATGTGGTGAGTCGTTGGCTTCGGGCCAGTGGGTATCAGGTGACCTATGTCCGCAACATCACCGACATTGACGACAAGATTATTAAGCGCGCGGTTGAGAATAACGAGCCCATTTCTGCCCTGACCAATCGGTTTATCGCTGCCATGAACGAGGATGCGGCTGCCCTTGGGGTCATCCCCCCAAATCACGAGCCGCGGGCGACCGACTATGTCCCACAGATGCTGGAGGTCATTGGGGCCTTGGAAAAAAATGGTCTGGCCTATCAGGCCCAGATCCCCGGTGGCGGTCAGGGCGATGTGAATTTCTCAGTGCGTGGCTTTGCTGGTTACGGAAAGCTTTCGGGCAAATCCTTGGATGAATTGCGTGCCGGGGAGCGGGTCGCCGTTGGCGATGGTAAAAAAGATCCTCTGGATTTCGTGCTCTGGAAGGCTTCCAAGGCCGATGAGCCGGCCGAGGTGAAGTGGCCCTCGCCGTGGGGAGAGGGCCGCCCAGGTTGGCATATTGAGTGTTCGGCCATGAGCTGCAGTCTGCTCGGCAAGCATTTTGATATTCACGGGGGTGGCGCGGATTTGCAGTTTCCTCACCACGAAAATGAGATTGCCCAATCCGAGGGGGCCTGGGGCAAAGAGACCGGCCAACCGTTTGTAAACCTGTGGATGCACAACGGTTTCGTGCGGGTCGATGATGAAAAGATGTCGAAGTCTCTGGGCAACTTTTTCACCATCCGTGATGTGTTGAAAAAGTTTGATGCCGAAGTGGTTCGATTTTTCATTCTGCGTGCCCACTATCGCAGCCCACTCAATTATTCAGATGCGCATTTGGAAGATGCCCGTCAATCGCTAGGGCGTCTTTACACCGCCCTGGCAGGCGCTGGCATCGATACCGAAAATAAGTCACCAGCCGTCGATTGGGCGACAGTCTCCGAGCAGGCCTCTGCATCGGGTGTGTCGGCGGTGGCCGACTCCATTGCGGCTTTTCGTGCCGCCATGGACGATGACTTCAACACACCCATTGCGGTGGCGGCATTATTTGACCTTGCGACTGAGGCCAACAAGGCCCAAGATCCTGCCAGTCGGCTGGCAATTGCCCAGACATTGCGCGGCCTTGCCGGCTGTCTGGGACTTCTGGGCAGACCCCCGCAGGCCTTTCACCAGAGTGCGGCCCAGGGCCTGGATCGGCAGGCCATCGAGGCACTGATTGCCGAACGCGCTGCCTCCAAAAAGGCCAAGAACTTTGCCCGGGCCGACCAGATTCGGGCAGACTTACTGGCCCAAGGCGTGGTGCTGGAAGATAGCCCAGCGGGAACCACCTGGCGGGCGAGTTAGGCGTTTCTATAGGACAATTGCGGCCAAATGGCGAATACAACCCCTGTAAAACAAACGTTTCTGGATTTCGAGCAGCCCGTGGCCGAGCTCGAAGCCAAGATTGAAGAGCTCCGCTTTGTGCAAAGCGATTCTGCGGTCGATATTTCTGAAGAGATTGATCGACTGAAATCCAAGACCGAGTCTCAGCTCAAAGACATTTTTGCGAAGCTCACGCCCTGGCAGATTTCCCAGGTGGCCCGCCACCCGCAGCGGCCGTACACCCTGGATTACATCGGAGCGATCTTCACCGATTTTTATGAACTGCATGGCGACCGATCCTTTGCCGATGATCCGGCGATTGTGGGTGGTGTTGCCCGGTTTAATGGCCAGAGTGTGATGGTGATCGGCCATCAAAAGGGCCGTGATCTGAAAGAGCGCACTTTCCGAAACTTCGGCATGCCCAGGCCCGAGGGCTATCGCAAGGCGTTAAGGCTGATGGAGTTGGCTGAAAAATTCAGAATTCCTGTGATCACGCTGATCGATACGCCGGGCGCTTACCCCGGTATTGGTGCAGAAGAGCGTGGGCAGTCCGAGGCGATTGGCCGAAATCTATTGGTGATGGCCGGCCTGAAAGTGCCGATTGTGTCCATCATTATTGGTGAGGGCGGCTCGGGTGGTGCGCTGGCGATTGCGGTGGGCGATGTGCTGATGATGTTGCAGTACTCCACTTACTCGGTGATTTCGCCTGAAGGCTGTGCCTCGATTCTTTGGAAGAGTGCAGACAAGGCACCCGAGGCCGCAGAGACCTTGGGCATTACGGCTGCGCGGCTCAAAACACTCGGCCTGGTGGACAAGGTGGTGGCTGAGCCGCTGGGGGGCGCCCATCGCGATCCCGCCCAGATGGCCGAAAACCTGAAAAAAGCGATCGCGGAATCGCTGCGTGGTTTCCACAACTTGGACACCGACACCCTTATTGCCCAGCGTCATGCGCGTATACGCGCCATGGGCAAATTTAAGGAAATCAAGGCGGCGTAAATGTCGCTCAAAATTGTGGTCGGGCTCTCTGGTGGGCTCGACTCCACGGTGTTGCTGCATGTTCTGCATCGTATGCAGCAAAAACGGCCTGACCTTTTCTCGTTATCGGCCATTCATGTTCATCACGGGTTGCAGCCCGCGGCTGATGATTTTGTTCGGCAGTGTCAGCAGCTTTGTGCGGGGCTGGCCGTGTCTTTGCAGGTGGTGCGTGTGGATATTCCTGCTTCTGAAATTTCCAGTCTCGGGGTAGAGGCTGCTGCCCGGCGCTATCGTTACCAGGCGTTTGCCGATCACCTGCCCGACCATGCGGTCTTAGCACTTGCCCACCACCGCGATGACTTGGTGGAAACAGCACTGCTGCAGTGGATCCGTGGGGCGGGCCTGGAGGGCCTATCGGCCATGACACGTTTGTCTCCCATGCAATTGGGGGCAAGACGTGTTGTACGTTGGCGGCCGCTTCTGGATCAGGGCAGGGCGGAATTGTTGGCCTATGCCCAGGCCGAGGGTCTGCGTTGGATTGAAGATCCAACCAACACGGACATTGATTTAGCCCGCAACCGCATTCGGCATGAGGTGATGCCGGTCTTGAGAAGTCTGCGCCAAGGCGCGGATTCCGCCATGGCCAGAAGTATTGCCCACTTGCAGACTGCCCGTGATCTGTTGGAATTGGTGACTGAACAGGCCCTGGAAGAGAGCCGGCTGCCCGAGGGGCGGCTAAACCTGGATGTGTTGTTTGCCCAAGACGAGGCTCTGGCCGCTCGGATTGTCCGCGGGTGGCTCAAGCAGCACGGGGCCCCGACCCCGCCCACACGCCGTTTAAGCGAGTTTTTGCGGCAATTGCGGGCCGCCCGAGAGCCTTTTGCCCAGATGGACATTGCCGATCCTGCGACTGGCCAGGTCTGGCAGGTGGTCCGCGAGCGGCGATTTCTGCGGATTGGGCGATAATTCGGGGTTGGGTTTTTGTGGCCCAAGCGGCCGTGCGTTCACGTCCGTTTTGACTCTACTTCATACATAACCATGGCATTGATTGTTCATAAGTACGGCGGCACATCGATGGGCTCGGTGGAGCGCATCAAAAATGTGGCGCGTCGTGTCGCCAAGTGGCAGAAAGCCGGCTATCAGGTGGTGGTGGTGCCGTCGGCCATGTCCGGCGAAACCAATCGACTCTTGGGCCTTGCGAAAGAAATTAGTGATCGTGCAGACCCCCGTGAGTTAGATCAGATTGCATCGACCGGTGAGCAGGTCTCGGTGGGGTTGCTGGCGATTGCGCTGCATGCCGCAGGCGTAAAGGCCAAGAGCTACACCGGCTGGCAAGTTCCTGTGAAGACAGATTCCGCCTACACCAAGGCCCGTATCGAATCGATTGACGATAAACGTGTGCGGGCTGATTTGGATAGTGGCCATGTGGTGGTGATTACAGGCTTTCAAGGGATTGATTCGGCGGGCAACATCACGACCCTTGGCCGTGGTGGTTCTGACACATCGGCAGTGGCCATTGCAGCAGCATTAAAGGCTGATGAGTGTTTGATCTACACCGATGTGGATGGCGTGTACACCACTGACCCACGGATTGTTCCCGAGGCCAAGCGCCTGGAACGCGTGACCTTTGAGGAAATGCTGGAAATGGCAAGCCTGGGCTCTAAGGTGTTGCAGATCCGCTCGGTGGAGTTCGCCGGCAAATACAAAGTGAAGACTCGTGTGCTGTCGAGTCTGACCGACCCCGATATTCCACTTTCAGAAGAGGCCCACTCCGGCACACTGATCACGTACGAGGAAGATGAGACCATGGAACAGGCAGTTATTTCAGGCATTGCGTTTAACCGCGACGAGGCAAAAATCACTGTGTCGGGCGTGCCCGACAAACCCGGCATTGCCTACAAAATTTTGGGGCCGGTCGCGGCTGCCAATATTGATGTGGACATGATCATTCAAAATGCCAGCCACGACGGCACGACTGACTTCTCGTTTACGGTCCATCGGAATGAGTTAGACAAGGCCCTTGAGGTCATCAATGCGAAGGTGCAGCCGGTGATCAATGCCCGATCCATTACGGGTGCAAAAGACATTTGTAAGGTGTCGGTGGTGGGCATTGGCATGCGCAGCCATGTGGGCATTGCCAGTCAGATGTTCGAGACCTTGTCGAACGAGGGCATCAACATTCAGATGATTTCCACCAGTGAGATCAAGATCTCGGTGGTGATTGATGACAAATATATGGAATTGGCCGTACGCGCACTTCACAAGGCGTTTGGGCTAGAATCCTAGGCTGTTTGCAGTTTCCGGAGACGTGACCGAGAGGCCGAAGGTGCTCCCCTGCTAAGGGAGTATGTGCCAAAAGCGCATCGAGGGTTCGAATCCCTCCGTCTCCGCCAGGAGTAGATCTAACCCATTGAATTTAAAGAAGTTTCCGAGCAGATTTCTAGGCCATCTCACTGTAGCTAGAATGACTGCTTCTTTCTAACCATGGTCCGAACTGCTATGGCTTCAGTGCGCCAGGATGTAGTAATCGTGGGTGGAGGCGTTATTGGCTCCGCGGCGGCTTATTTTCTGAAGTCCCGGGGTGTAGACCGGGTCACTGTGATCGAGCCCGACCCGACCTATAGCAAAGCGGCCACCCCGGTGGCCACGGGAGGGTGTCGCCGCCTGTTCTCCTTGCCGGAGAACATCGCGATGTCGGATTTCAGTATTGGGTTTTACAAAGAGTTTGCCCAGCGGATGGCGGTGCCCGGCTACAACCCCGATGTCCAGTGGAAGGAATGGGGTTACTTGTTTGTTGTGGGGCCACAGCATGCCAAAGCGCTAGAGCAGAATTTCGCCACACAGCGAGCGCATGGGGTAGAGGTAGAACTACTCGACCGAATGGCCATTTCGTCACGCTACCCCTGGATGAAAACCGACGATTTGGCCTTGGCGTGCTTATCTCCCAGAGACGGATGGTTAGACCCCAACAGTGCCTTGCAGGGCTTCCGCAAGAAGGCCCAAGCGATGGGTGTTGAGTATGTCGAAGATCGCGTGGTGGGCCTCACGCTCTCGGGCAAACGCCTCACGCACGTTCAGTTAGCCCGTGGTGACCTTTTGACTGCCGACAACGTGATCAATGCTGCGGGGTGTTGGGCTGGATCGGTCTCCAAGCTTGCCGCCATGGATTTGCCAGTAAACCCCATGCGTCGGTTTGAGCACTTTGTTGAAATTGAGGCCGAGTTGCCCCCGATGCCGTTACTCAAAGATCCGGACCGCCTGGTCGTTCGCCCTGAGGGTCGAGGGTATTCGGTGGGCCTAGTCAATTCCCATGAGCCGCGTGGGTTTAACTTCGACGTAGATCACACCTGGTTTGAGCGGGTTGTATGGCCGGCGTTGGCGGGTCGGATCCCCGCGTTCGAGAGTCTCAAGCTACGCCGCGAGTGGTCGGGGCTCTACGACGAATGTGATTTAGACGGAAACATGATCCTAGGGAATTGGCCGGGCCGTTTGGATAACTTTTACGTGGCCTGCGGGTTCTCCGGCCACGGCCTGATGCATGCCCCGGCAGTTGGCAGGGCATTGGCCGAACTGATTGTTGATGGTCGTTATGAAAGCATTGATTTGTCGCGTCTTGGTTACCAGCGAGTTGTTGATCAGGCGCCGTTGCCAGAGGTGGGGATTGTTTAGGCACGTTCCCGAGAGCATGACATTCATGCATTTGTAGTGGTTTTAGATGCTAATAAATGCTAGTGTTCAGTCGTGCATCTCTTAAGAAACAAGGATTTCAATCCATTAGTTTTAGGGATTCCCGCGTGATTTTGGGCATCAGATTTTTTACTACAGGTACATAAAAATCTATTTGGGGGCTCTAAGTGTGACTTTAAAACCACTCCGTCTCCGCCAAAAAACAAAGGGCTCATATGAGCCCTTTGTTTTTTGGTTGGTGTTCGCTAACCAGCCCTTATAGAACTTTGCCGCCCACGCCCTTAAACTTCTCAACGAAAGCTGCGATTTTTTGGAAGACGCTTTGCTTCTTGGCGAGATACTGTGGGTTTAAGGGGCTCATTTGGGGTAGAACGGCATTAAGCTCTGTGCCGCTGTCACTAGCGAATTCCCGCTTAAGGGAGGCGGTGATATAGCGCCTTGCGGCCTCGGCATTCAGGTTTTCGGTATTGATGAGCTCCTGCGCCTCACGTTGCTGCTCTGTTTGAGCAAAGGCGAAGAAAGCCTCGATCACGCTGGCCTTTTCACCAAGTTGCTCCAGATCAGTCTGGTTAATAAAGTCCACCAGCAAGCTCTCTTTGGCACGGTGGCCAAGGCTTGCTCGAATCACCCGGCGCACTTCGTCCACGAGCTCGGCTTTACTTCTGGTTTTCTTGTTGTGCTCAAAGATCAATTCCAGGATGTAATCCAGGTTGATTTCCTGTGACTTCAGCAGATCCACCTCGAAGACCACATCATCCCAGTCGATGGTGGATTCCGCCTTGTCCTCGGACAATTGCTGGCGGCGCAACCAGTCGCGTACATCGTTATAGGTCGAACGGTAGTCCTGAATCTTTCGATCGGCGGGAAGCCTGATCGTTTGCAGCACAGCCAAGTCGTCATCAGTCAGATAGTGTTTGGCTTTAAACGCCTCCAGCGCCGCCGGATCGGTTATATCCACGCTCTGCAAGGCGCGTAGAGCGGCGAACTCGTCGTAGTTTTGCAAAACGTTCTCAATGCGTAAATACTCACCAAACAGCTTTGCAAAGTCTTTTTTGTCTGATTCTTTCTCGATCGCCGTGGGGTCGGGGAAGCGCGTTTCAAGCTCCTTCACCACTTCCATAAAGCCACGACGCGCCTCACCCGTGGCTGCATCGGTGAAGCCCTCCATGTATTCTTTGTAGCTCTTCTCCAGCACCACATTCTTGGTGTTCTTGTCACCAAACAGGGTGATGGCGTCAATGGTCGCCTGCTCCAGGTCGCGGAAGGTGACGATGTTGCCGAAGGTCTTAGTGGCATCAAAAATACGGTTCGTGCGCGAATAGGCCTGCATCAGGCCGTGGTAGCGCAGGTTCTTGTCTACGAACAAGGTATTCAGTGTGGGCGCGTCAAACCCGGTCAAGAACATGCCCACCACAATCAGCAGGTCGACCTCCTTTGCTTTGACCTGCTTAGCCAGATCACGGTAGTAGTTCTGAAAACCATTGCTATCGACGCTGAAGTTGGTTTTGAAAAGTGCGTTGTAGTCTGCAATCGCGGCGCTCAGAAACTCCTTGGCGCTGCTGTTCATGGCAGACACCTCAAAGCTTTCGTCTTGAATGTCGCCAATCGCGTCTTGCTCCTCGTTGGCCGCGAACGAGAAAATAGTGGCCACCCTTAACGGCTTTTCACTGTCTTTCTGTAGTGCCTTGAAGCATTCGTAGTACAGCTTGGCTGCGTCTACGCTGCTGACGGCAAACATGGCGTTAAAACCCTTGTTACCCGCGTGCAGGCGGTGGGTCTTTTGCCGGAAGTTGTTCAGGATGTACTGGGTGATCTCGCGGATGCGATCGGGGTGCAGCAGGGCTTGTTTATTTTCCGCCGCACTTAGCTTTTTCTCGTCTTGCTCAGTTTCAATGTCTTTGAACTGCGGGCGCACATCGTTGTAATCCACCTTGAACTTCAGCACCTTTTCATCGCGAATCGCATCGGTGATGACGTATGAGTGCAGCTCGCGGCCAAACACACTGGCAGTGGTCTCCGCCCCCAAGGCATTTTCGGGAAAGATCGGCGTTCCAGTAAAGCCAAACTGGTAGAACTTCTTGAACTTCTTTTTCAGGTTCTTTTGCGCCTCGCCAAACTGGCTGCGGTGGCATTCATCGAAAATGAACACCACCTGCTTGCTGTAGATGGGCAGGTCGCCTTCGCTTTTCATCAGGTTGTTGAGCTTCTGGATGGTGGTAACGATAATCTTGTTGTCGTTCCTTTCCAGGTTGCGCTTCAGGCCTGCCGTGCTGTCTGAGCCATTTACGCTGTCCGGCGAGAAGCGCTGGTATTCCTTCATGGTCTGGTAGTCCAGATCTTTGCGGTCCACCACGAAGAACACCTTGTCGATAAAGTCCAGTTCAGTGGCCAGACGCGCCGCCTTGAAGCTAGTCAGTGTCTTGCCGGAGCCGGTGGTGTGCCAAATGTAGCCGCCGCCCTCCGTGTTGCTCCAGCTCTTGGCCTGATGGCTACTGCGGATCTTCCACAGGATGCGTTCTGTGGCGGCAATTTGATACGGGCGCATTACCAGCAGCGTGTTACTAACATCAAACACCGAGTAGTGCAGCAGCACATTGAGCAGGGCGTGTTTCTGGAAGAAGGTGGCCGTGAAGTCTTTCAAGTCGCGGATCAGGCTGTTATCTGCCTTCGCCCAGTGCATGGTGAAGTCAAAGCTATTCTTGTCGCGTTGGGTGGTGTTGGCAAAGTAACGGCTATCGGTACCGTTCGAGATTACGAATAGCTGCAAATACTTGTACAAAGAATGCTCGCTATTGAAGCTTTCTTTGCTGTAGCGATGCACCTGGTTAAACGCTTCGCGGATCGCGACACCGCGCTTTTTTAATTCCACCTGCACCAGCGGCAGGCCGTTGACCAAGATCGTTACATCGTAGCGGTTGGCATGCGTGCCGGTCTGCTCAAACTGCTTGATGACCTGCACCTTATTGCGGGCGATATTTCTCTTATCCAGCAGATAGATGTTCTGGATGCGCCCGTTGTCAAAAACAAAGTCGTGAATGTAGTCGTCGTGAATCTTTCGGGTTTTTTCAACGATGCCGTCACTGGGCTTATCAAGAAAGGTCTCTACAAAGCGCAGCCACTCGCTGTCAGCGAACTGCACCGTATTAAGTGTTTGCAGCTGCGCGCGCAGATTAGCAAGCAGGGCTTCTGGCGTGTTTAGGTTGGGTAGATAGTCATAGCCCTGATTCACCAGATCCTGAATAAATTCCCGTTCCAAGTCGCTTTCGCTCTGGTAGCTCTCGGCCACCTTCCACTCTGGACTGTATTTGTCCAGAACGATAAAGTTCTTAGATTCGGCGATGGTCTTGAAATCGCTCACGCCCGACCCTCTGGCTTTTTGGTTTTTGCCTGACTCAGGGCCCGAATCTGCTTGGCATTTTGCGGGCTAATCACCTTTTTGCCCGTTTCGGCTTCCAGCTTCAGTCTTGCCTGTTTCGCAACGCCACCACCGCGCTTGGCCACGTCCTCGTGGTCGTCCAGCGTCTGGGGCTGCAATGTTTCCGAGATTTCCTTGGTGGACAGTTCCGCCAGCATGCTCAGCACCAACTCATTGTTGGTCATGTTGTCGCGCAGATTTTCCTTCTTCAGGCCCTTAAACTGTTTGTATTCCTTGGCTGATTTATCCGCCCATGTCTTGTAGATGACATCGGTTAAAAAGGCGAACTCTGGCCCCTCTTGCAGGCCGTGCTTTTTCCATTCGTCGGTGAGTTCCTTGCGAATCTCGATACTTTTAAGCCGTTGATTGATCCAGTTATCGGAATAGCCCAGGCGCTTATAGTCGACCATGGCCTGCTCAATAGACAGTTCCGGGTCCTGCAGCTGATCCAGGCGCTCGCGGCCCACCTCCGCCAGCCAGAGCTTGAAGGGTTCGGCTTTTTTGGATGGTATGGATTGGACAATACGCAGCAGTTGCTCAGTGCTGGCAGCAAGGGTCTTGCGCATCTTGCCACTGTCGGTTTGCATGGCTACCTGGGGACAATTTGTCCCCAGGTACTCACCTAAAAGCGCATCACGCTTGCGCAATTTTTTAAGATAATCCGTTGGATTAACGCTATCCGTCAGGGCTGCCACCACATCTACCACGGAAAAAAACCATTCTTCCGTCTCTGCATCCCAATGCGAACGGATGGTTTGTGATTCAAACAATTTGATTTTGCGTTGTGCGTCGCTCATGCGGCCACCCCTTGCGGTTTCGGAAAACTCAACAATAGGTCGCGATAATAAGCGTACTGCTTTTGTCGTAGTTCGATTTCGCGGGGCAGGCCTTCGGTGATCGAGTTCGTCAGCGCGTCGAATTTATCAAGGATGGCGACGATTCGGGCTTGCTCGTCTAGCGAAGGAATCGGTATTAGTAATTTAGCAAGGTCGTCTGCATTCACCCTTCGTACTTTTGTACCCGTAATATGTTGCCTTTTTTGTTTCTGAAATTGCTCGGTTTGAAAGAAGTATGAAACGAATTTTGGGTTGAGCTTATGTCGGTAAATACAAGCATCACTGCTGACAGCAATTTCCTTATCTCCTAACCATGCGACAGCCTTGCAAACGTCTTCGTCATTTTCACTGGTCGTGGCAATAACTAAGTCACCAGTTTTGGCTTTTCGCGCCTTCTTGAAAAACTCCTCAGAGACGAAGGATTTCGTCTTTTCAGTGCTCGTTCCGTAATAAGTGTAAATTTGTCCGTAATGAATGCATCCAACGCCTTGATCCGCAAAATCCTTCTTCTGCAAACCACCACCTCGAATGAACTCACCCACTGAAGGGTGCCCCATAGGCAACTTGTCCACGGCCCCATCTTCAAAACTCAACAACTGGTCGCGGTAGAAGTTATATTGCTTTTTGCGGGCTGTAAGTTCGGCTGTAAGTTCGGCTGTAAGTTCGGTAAATGCGTCCAAAATACGGACGATTTCGGTTTGGATTTCAAGCGATTTTTTTGGGTTGTCTGGGCAGTGAATGGGGATTAAGGTCTGCTGCGCTGTGGCCCAATGCCGTTTGTAGCTCAATTCCTTTGTATAAAAGTTCAGAAAGGCATGGTAGATATATCTGGCATTTGCCGACAACGGAATTAGAATTTTTAGTCCATCAGCGCCTTGGACAAAAGGAAAATCTACGTACTTGATATGCTCAGAGTGATCACCAAAAATTATATATTTTCCGGCTTGAACGGGAGTTACATCTTCATCAGTGTAACCAGCAATAAACTCTATCCCCTGATCAATGATTGGAAGCTTCCCTGTGGCGCGATAGGATTGGCTTTTCAGTTTTGAGGGTGCCGTCACGGTTTTAGTCACTGTGCCGAGCTTCTTCCACTCAACCGTCACCCCATCCAGCAGCTTTTCCAAAAATTTCATGCTGCTCATACCTCTCGTTCATCACCTTCAATCTCGGCCACGATCGCGTCAATGTCTTTGCGCAGCTGGTCAATTTTTGCCACTGTAATTTTGAGCTCAGCATTGAGCTGGGCAATGTCCACCACTTCGCGGTTGTCCTTGGCCTCTACATAGCTGCTGACAGACAGGTTGTAGTCGTTGGCAGCGACTTTTTCGAACGGAACGGACTGAGCGAAATGTTCGATGTTCGCCTTGCTGCCGAACGCCGCCATGATTTCATCGATATGCGTATCCAGCAGAGTGTTGTTATTGGTCTCTTTCTTGAAGAGTCCGCTGGCGTCAATGAACTGCGTGTTGGTGTCGGTTTTGTGTTTGGACAGCACCAAAATGCTCACGGCGATGCTGGTGCCAAAGAACAGGTTGGGGGCAAGCGAAATCACGCTCTCAACATAGTTGTTGTCGACTAAGTACTGGCGGATCTTCTGCTCCGCGCCACCCCGATAGAAAATGCCCGGAAAGCAAACAATGGCCGCACGGCCTTTGGCCGATAGGTAACTAAGCGCGTGCAACACGAAGGCAAAGTCGGCCTTGGATTTGGGTGCCAGCACACCGGCCGGGGCAAAGCGCTCGTCGTTGATGAGGGTGGGGTCATCGCTGCCGATCCACCTTACCGAATACGGCGGATTGGAAACGATAGCGTCGAACGGTTTGTCGTCACCAAAGTTCGGCGTAATAAGCGTGTCGCCCAGCTGAATATTGAACTTGTCGTAGTTCACGTTGTGCAGGAACATGTTCATCCGCGCCAGGTTATAGGTGGTGTGGTTGAGTTCCTGGCCAAAAAAGCCGTCCTCGATGATGTGGGCATCAAACTGCTTCTTGGCTTGCAGCAATAGCGAGCCTGAACCGCAGGCGGGATCGTAAATCTTGTTGATACTGCTTTGCCCGTGCATGGCCAGCCGGGCGATCAGCTTGGAGACCTGCTGGGGCGTGAAAAATTCGCCCCCAGACTTACCCGCGTTGGCAGCGTAGTTGGAAATCAGGAATTCATAGGCATCACCGAACAGGTCGATGTGGCTGGCATCGAAGTCGCCAAAGTCCAGTTCTGCCACACCCTTGAGCACCGAAGCCAGGCGAGCGTTTTTGTCTTTGACGGTATTGCCCAGCCGGTTGCTGGTGGTATCGAAGTCAGCAAACAGGCCTTTGATATCGCGCTCTGATGGGTAACCGTTGGCAGACGCCTCAATGGCAGCGAAGATGTTGGCCAGTTCGGTGTTTAGGCTTTCGTTACTGTTGGCGTTAGCCGCGACATTGACGAACATCTGGCTTGGGTAGATGAAGTAACCCTTTGTCTTGATGGCGTCATCTTTGACCTCCGGGGTGATGACGCTATCGGGTAACCGGGCATAGTTGACGCTGTCGTCACCACCTTCAATATAACTGGCGAAGTTTTCGCTGATAAAGCGATAGAACAGGGTGCCCAGCACGTATTGCTTGAAATCCCAGCCGTCAACTGCACCACGCACATCATTGGCGATTTGCCAGATTCGCCGTTGAAGTTCGGCGCGTTGGGATTGGCTTGATGTGTTTGTCATCTCAGTTCTATTGTTTTTTGTTGGCTCGTGGATCAGAGACTTGGGCGGGGCTTGCCTTGAAGTCTCTTCTGCTCGTCTATCCACCCTTGAATGTCCGGCATCTGAAACCTCCACGTACCCGCGACTTTAAAGCCGGGTAGCTTCCCTTGTTGGGCTAGGCGGTAGATCGTTTTCTCGTCTACGGCCAGGAAGGCCGCAACGTCGCGGACGGTCATGGCGGGCTTTATTTGGTCGTTCATTGACTGTAATCTTTATAGAGATTCCAGTTTAACGGAATTTGGGGCAATCCAGTCCAATAGTGACGGAACAGGCCATCCTACGGCAACCCAGGCTCATCCGGTGAGACTGGGTAAGGGTAAGTTCAGAAAAATGAATACAGAAATCCGTAACTGTGAATTCAAATTCAAGTGCCCCAAGATCTGGGATTCGCTTACTCCGACGGCTGACGAGCGCATTCGGCTATGCGGAGAGTGTGATCGCAGGGTCATCTTTTGCCGAACCGCCACTGAACTCAAGCAGGCGATCATCGACGACGAATGTGTTGCGGTCCGTATTTCGACCCAACGCGGGCCAGAAGTGCTCTTGGGTGAGCCACAGCTACCGCCTTACATGACATAGCCCGACCTTTAACCAGAACAGGCACTTCCGGGCCTAGGTACCAAAAGGGCGACAGAGCGGGCTTTGCCAAGTGGAAAAGGGGGGGGCAGGGTGTCTAGCTCCCCCCCCGGCAAAACTTAGAATCTATACATCAGTCCCACAGAGATGAGCTGAGCTTTCTCACTGTCGTACTTGTAGTGCTCGGCCTCCACTCGCGCGGCTAATTGGCCCGTGATTGAAAATTGAATGCCAACCCCATAAAAAGGATCTGTACCGCTGTCTGAAAGCGAGGCGTTCCCAGCACTCGAAGAGATCGTAGCGTCTGAGTCCCAGCGGTGCAGACCTAGCTTTGCATAGGGCCGGACTACTTTTGTCACGTCGTATCCCGCAACAATTGCGGCGCCAAATGATTTCGCTTTCACGGACAGGTTAACGTTGTCAGCAGTGAATTGATACTGAGTTCCCTCGAAAGTAAACCGATCTCCGTTATTTCCTTTTAACGAAGCAGTGCCAAAATCTGCATACTGCAGCTCGGCGCTCCAAATGTCGTCTAATTTGAAGCCGCCGAAAATTTTGTAACCGGTGTCGGATTCGTCTAGTGAGGCTGTGCCAGTAAGACCAGATACGCCGGTATCAATCTTGGTTTGCCCCGCAGATACGCCCATATAAAACGCCGTTCTATTTTGGCTAGCCTGGGCAAAAGCCGTCGAGGCGGTCGCGGCCATGATGCCAACTGCAACCAGATACTTTTTCATCTGAACTCCTTTTCAAGGTTAAGGAGTCGTCATCTTTGACTTGAGCCAATCTCAACAAGTGAGACTGTCATGTTAATTTTTATAGGATTTAAGGGCCGCCTTGAGCCGTTGAACGACTTCGAGTCGCAGTGTGTCTGGGGATAAGACTTCGCAATCCGCGCCCTGACGAAGAATGTCCAAGATCAGTTCGCGCTCATCACCGTATGGGATCTCAAGCAAATAGTTTCCCTCTTGGTCAAAAGACGATTTCTGCTCTGGGTGCCAGATCTCGGTGGACACCCATCTGGCCCGAAACGGCGTGAACTTAAGTTTGGCGACCTTCTTTTTCTTGCCTGCGAATATTCCGTAGGTCTCCTCGAAGGCTGCTTTTAGTGCGCTTTGCGGCAATGAAACTGCTGGGCTATCGATTTTCTTTGCCTGCTTAATTCCATCAAGGGAGAAACTGCGTAGGTCGTCTTTGTCGTGACAAAAAGCATCCAAATACCAGTTGTCTCGGTAATAGATCAGCTGCTGCGGCGAGACCTGTCGGGTTGTGTCTTTGTTGTTACCCTTGTTGAAATGAAAGATTTCAAGCCGCTCTCGGGTTAAGAGGGCATCAGCCACGACATTGAAAATATCTGCATTTATTGGCCGCCGAGCAAGCGGCAGGACCCGTACGCGACTGGCAAGCTCATCGGGGTCGACACAACCCGTCTCAAGCATCTTTTGAAGCCGCTTTTTTATCGGCTCGATCTGGTTGCCGATTAGCGAGTTGGGTTCCAGGGTGGATAGCAACTGCATCATGCTCAACAGGGCTAAGATCTCCCGATCGCTCAGCCATAGCCCCGGCAGGGAGCTTGAGGTTGTCCCGGCGCCGTCGCCCTGGAGGCGATAACCATCGGATTCACGATCCCAGATAATCGGCGCGTTAAGCCGATCTCTCAGGTATTCCAGGTCCCTTCGAAAAGTAGCCCTGGATACTTCCAGAACTTCCAAAAAGGTGGTGATCGGCACAGACTTTCTGCCCGACAGAAGGGATTGGATTTTATAGAGCCGCTCGGTCCGGTTCACTTGTTCAGTTATTAGTTATAGAGGCTACAGTTTATTTCAGAGCTGACTCATCTGGTGAGACACCGGGGCGCACAAACTCCATTCATCAGAAGGGAGAGCGTTATGAAAAAACTGAGGGTTTTACTAGGAATTGGTGCCGTGACTCTGCTCGCTGGCTGCCAAAACACCGGATACCACCTGGATCAGGTTCGTGGCGAGCAGTCTGAAAAGGCGCTCACGGTCGGGCGAGTTCAAAAAGAAATCCGCGTTGGCATGACCAATACCGAGGTCGTCGAGGTTCTCGGGTCGCCCAATATGGTCACGACAGACGAGGAACGTCGTGAAGTCTGGGTTTACGACAAGATCGCCACCGAGAGTGCCCAATCGAGCAACTCGGGGGGCATCAATATTCTGATCCTCGGCGTTCGGGGGAGCTCGGGCGCTTCATCGACCACGCAAAGAACGTTGACGGTGGTCATCAAGTTTGACAAGGCCAACAAAGTCAGAGACTTCGCTTACCAGACATCGAGGTTCTGATGATGAAAAAGCTGATAGCAGGCTTTGTAGCGTTGTCCCTTGTCGGGTGTGTCTCCATGCCCGAGAACCTGTTGGCAACCTCGCCTAAAAGCCTAGAGCGCAGGCAAGTCGAGGCCCGCAAATTTACGGGGGTCCAGGAAACAAATTTACTCACTGCAGTTGGTGGGGTCATACAAGACTTGGGCTTCACCCTGGAGGGTAGTGAGACCAAGCTTGGTCTGATTGTTGCCAATAAAAACCGGGATGCAACCCAGGCTGGCGAGGTGGTCGCAGCTGTGCTGATTGCATTGCTCGGGGGCGGACAAACCGCGATTAGTCGAGATCAAAAGATTCGCGTCTCGGTCGTTGTTTTGCCAACTGCCGACAAGGTTAAGGACGCATGGCAGGTTCGAGCGACTTTTCAGCGCATTGTTACTCGGACTGACAACACGCAGTTCGCAGAGACGCTTGAAGATCCCAAACTTCATACCGAGTTCTTCGAAAAACTATCCAAGGCTGTATTTCTGGAGGCCCAAAAAATATGAGCACTGCAAACTTAAAATTCAAGAGCGACACGAAGCTACCCAGAGTCAGGCTTGGTGTGGCTGTTGCCTGTCTATCAACCCTAATTCTTAGCGGTTGTGCAACAACAGATACTCGTATCCTAGATTCCGACCAAAGCCAGCTGCAGCTTAGATCAATTCAGACAAGGGCCTTTGACACGCCAGATCGAGACCTGGTCTTAAGGAACGTGATTGCTACATTACAAGACCTTGGGTTTGTGATCGATCGGGCCGATCAGACGCTTGGCACGGTAAGCGCTACCAAGCTGCAGGGGTATCAATTAAAAATCAACGTGACCGCCCGAGCCCGTGGAACCACCCAAACCTCGGTTCGTGCCAATGCGGAATTCAATCGCAAACCGGTGACGGAGCCCAAACCCTATCAAGACTTCTTTGCGTCGCTTGAGAAGTCACTTTTCTTGACCGCGCAGGCTGTAGACTAAGACCGTCTATGAAGAAACTCGCAATTTTTTAATGCTGCTGTCTGGGGCGGCATCAGCACAGAATTGTCCGTACGACCCTCGGTGCATCAATAATCCCAACGGCGCCGGTAATCCGTACAACCCCAACAGCATCAACAACCCTTATGGCGCTGGCAATCCCTATAACCCGAACCCGATCTACGTCGTACCGTCAAAGTAAACAGTAGCGAGAGCAGGAGATGGTTCGAATCCCCGACCCCACCAGGACCTGATTTATTTTGACCTCAGCAAGTTAGCGAAGCGACCTGTGCTGGGCCGCCAAAATTACCAGTACTAACTTGCTCACCCGCGACTGCGTTTAAACGCACGCAGAGTGTGCGCCGAGAACATCTGGTTGCGCCCTACCACATGGCTGGGTACGAGCTTGCCCGATTGCACATAACGGCGCAGCGTCGGCACGGAAACTTCCAGATACTCGGCGGCTTTCCCAGCTGAGAACGGCTCCTGATGTGTTTGACCAAATACCTGATCGTGGGTGAAGTCTTCTTCCCGAAACGCGTTACTGGCCAGCAGGGAGAAAAACCGCATCCGCTCGGTCGTCGGCATACGCTTCATCTCGGTATAGAGGTCCTCAGCAGTCAGTGCGTGATTCATGACGTTTCTCCTGTTTGCTTTTCATGTCGCAAATACTGTTTCAGTTCTTTATAAAAATTCTCGTGAACACCGACTTGATAGAAGTCGATGATCAAAAACTCCATGGGCGCGCTCTTGGCAGGTGGCCGGTAGGCCATCAGGTTACCTCAGTGGTAGTCCTGATAATTCGCCAATATTGCATCTCTGTTTTCAAAGTTTGACAGAAGCGCGGGTACTTCGAAAACCCTCTATGGTTCAACTTCGAGCGGCACATCTGCCGCGAGAATCGGTGCAGGCTAGCTTTGCCAGACGCATTGCAGAGGAGGGGTTGTTGGCTACCAGGTCCGGCATTTTGGTCCCTACGGCCTCCGGGGCCCGCCGGTTCGAACCCCTGATACCATCAAAACTTGATTTATATTGACCTCAGTAAGTTGGTGAACCGCCCCCTGCTGGGCGGCCAGAGCGTCTAGGGCGCCCCCATTGATTAGCCCTCGTCATTGATTGCATAATCGCCTCATGCTCCTAAATCAAATCCGGGCCCATAAATCCACAATTAATCAATTGGGGAGACAGTTTGGCGCCCGGCACTTTCGCGTGTTTGGTTCGGTGGCGCGAGGTGATGAAGGGCCAAGCAGTGATATCGATTTTTTGGTTGAGTTTGATCGCGGTTACGATTTGTTTGGGCAGCGCCTGCCGCTGGCTAGGGAACTTGCCGAGTTACTCGGGCGCCCCGTGGATCTGGTTCCAGAGCACGAACTTAGTCGCCACTTGCGAGACAGCGTGTTGAAGGAAGCAGTTGAGTTGTGATCAAGTCTTGGGAGCCGCACGCTCGACACATTCTGCGCTCAACGGTGTGCCTTAGCTGATCAAGCAGATTGAAGCTTAAGGGCCTTAACATGGGATAAGGCTTTCGAAGCTTTTGTTGCTTGGCGCGCTTGCCACAAGTCAAAAGCGGCCTGCTGAGCAAGCCATACCTCTGCCGCTCCACCGTGGTCACGGCCAAGCCAACGCTCAATTCGTAGTGCCATCGCAGGACTAATAGACGCACGTCCGTTGAGCACTTTCGACAAAGTCGTACGGTCGACATCAAGCTGGACCGCAGCCTGGCCGATTTGCAGGCCCAGAGCGGGCAAAATGTCGTCACGCAGAGTTAAGCCTGGGTGGGGTGGGTTAAACATTGAGTTCATGGTTACCTCAGTGGTAGTCCTGGTAATTCACCAATACTGCATCTCCGTTTTCAAACTTAAATGTTAGGCGCCAGTTTCCATTGACGTTAACTGACCAATGCCCGGCAAGGTTGCCTCTTAGGGGATGCAAACCCCAGCCCGGTCGGTTCATATCCTCGGGGCGGGTTGCAGCATCTATGGATGACAGTTGCTGCCCCAATCGAGCGGCATGCCCCGCCTGAATCCCTGACAGGGGCCCCAATCGGAAAAACTGATTGTCAGGATGTTGTCCGGACGCTATGATAGTGCCAATCTCGATAAAATCAGGTCCCCCATGAGTACAGCCACCCCGCCCAAGTCCGAACGGATTGATGTCCGCGCCAGCACGCCGGTCAAGCAATTGCTTCAGGAGGCCGCACGCGTGTCGCACAAGAACGTGAGCGAGTTTTTGCTTGATGCAGGCATCAACGCGGCCAACCAAGCGCTGGCAGACCGCACCCGCTTTGAGTTGGGAGCTCAGCAGTGGAAGGCGTTTCAGGCAGCGCTTGATCGACCGGTTACCGTCAAGCCCAAGCTCAAGAAACTCTTAACTGAGCCGGGGTTGCTTGGTTGAGTTCACGTTCCTACGGGCCAGTTCGTAAACTGGCCGGCTCGGATGCCGTCGAGTCCTTTGATTGCGGCCAAGTTGCACTCAACCAGTTTTTGCAGCGCTTTGCGCTTGTCAATCAAAAATCCAACAGTGCGCAAACCTATGTGTGTTGCTATGGTGGGGCGGTGGTTGGGTTTTACAGCCTTGCCGTTGGCAGTATCGACCCTGCAACTGCCGCGCCTCGAGTGATCAAAGGTATTCCTCAGCACCCCGTGCCTGTCATGATTTTGGCAAGATTGGCTGTGGATGTTCAGCATCAGGGGGCAGGCTTGGGCAAAGCTTTGCTCAAAGATGCGTTGCTGCGCACCACTCAGGCGGCAGACATTGCAGGCATCCGGGCGCTACTGGTGCACGCGAAGGATGAAACCGCCCGGCAGTGGTACCTCAACTGGGAATTTGAGCCCAGTCCGTCCGATTCGTTTCATCTGTTTCTGCTGATGAAGGACATTAAAGCCATGGTCTCTGGCTCATGATGCGGCAGGCAATAATCAGGGAGAGCAGTCTTTGAGTCCACAATTTACGCCAGCCCATCAGCTTGAAGCGACGCTAAACGCGCAGGGCTATGCGGTGCTCTCGCCGCAAGATTTGTGTGCGCTGTCGCGCGTTGCCTGTGATGACCTTTCAAAGCTGGGGGATTCTTGGGGCGACCTTCCGGCGGACCAATACCTAAAAGACGGTGGGCGATACCGGTACCGCAGGCATGCCAGCATGGAATTGCGAGCTTCCGAGGTGCGTCTTGTGCCGCACCGGGCCCATTGGCAGCCGCTGTCGTACAACGCGCTGCATGGTGGTATGCAGCGTTGGTTTGAGCCCGTCAGCGCTGAGATTTTGTCCGCCTCTGCCTGGCAGAAGATGCTGCTCTGGTTAGCGGGTGTTGCCTCGAAAATCGACGGCTCGCAGACCTGGTACACCGAGGCCCACCAGTTCCGTATTGACACGACAGACGGTATTGGCCGGCCAACTCCCGAGGGCGCCCATCGTGATGGTGTTGATTGGGTCGCGGTTTTTTTGGTGCAACGACATAACATCAAGGGCGGTGAGACCCGAGTGTTTCAGGCCAACAGCTCAGAGGGTCAGCGATTCACGCTGACTGCACCATGGAGTCTTTTGCTGCTCAATGATCGGCGTGTGATTCACGAGACCACGCCGATTCAGCCCGTTGGTGATTACGGTTGGCGTGACACGCTGGTGGTGACGCTGCGTACCAATGGGTTTCTTGACGAAACCCGTTAAACAGGGCAAAACCGCCAGGCCAAAGACTGGCGTGTTAGCCCGCCAGCGCTAGAACCCGAGACTTGATCCCGCCCCAAGCAGTGTGGCCACCCCTAGTAGTGCAAAGATTGCAGCGGCAATCGAGTGAACAAGTTTCATGGGAATTTTGTTGGCCAGCTTATCGCCCACAAATACCGCAGGCACATCGGCAATCAACATGCCCAGGGTGGTGCCAATCACCACCATGATGGCATCGGCATAGTGGGCCGCCATGGCCACCGTGGCGATCTGGGTTTTGTCGCCCATTTCCGCAAGAAAAAATGTCACCAACGTGGCGCCAAAGACACCAAATTTTTTTGCGATCTTGGTCTCGTCTTCTTCGATCTCATCGGGAATGAGTGTCCAGATGGCCATACCAATAAATGACAGGCCCAACACCCAGCGCAGAATCTCTGGGCTCACAGTCGCAGTGATCCACGCGCCCAGTGCGCCAGCCAAGCCGTGGTTAACAATTGTGGCCAGCAGAATGCCCAAGATGATCGGAAGTGGTTTTTTGAACCGGGCTGCCAAGATGAAGGCCAATAGCTGGGTTTTGTCGCCGATTTCGGCCAGGGCGACAACGCCGGTAGAGACGAAGAGGGATTCCATAGTGGGGTGGAAGTATAGTGGGAACACAAGAAATCTGCCGATTCAGTGACCAAAGATAAGATTGGCGCCATGAACCCAAATCAACTCAGAGCGGGCCTAACACAGGCCGAGGCCTTGGCCCGGCTACAGTCCGACGGCCCGAACCAGTTGCCCTCGCATGGTGGCCGTGGGTTGATGGATATTGTCAAAGAAGTCTTACGTGAACCCATGTTCCAGCTGCTTCTTGCAGCGGGCCTGATTTACTTGGTGCTGGGGGATGTTGGTGAGGCGTTAATGCTGGTCTGTTTTGTTCAGATTTCAATCTGGATTACGGTGATTCAGCAGCGCCGGGCAGAAAATGCCTTGGCCGCATTGCGCGAGATGGCAAGCCCTAAAGCGCTTGTTATTCGCGACGGCCAACAGCAGCTGATTGATAGCCGAGCGCTGGTCCGGGGCGATCTCTTGGTTCTGGTCGAGGGTGACCGAATTGCAGCAGACGCGCGCTTAATCACCGCCCACAATCTCTCGGTGGATGAATCGCTGCTCACAGGGGAGTCAGTTGCCGTTAGCAAGCATGCAAATGGCAGCGAGCAAGAGCAGCACGTGGCAAGCGGCACCATGGTGGTCACAGGGCACGGCTTGGCCCAAGTGGTGGCGACTGGGTCTGCAACCGAGATGGGCAAGATTGGCCGCTCGCTCGTTGAGCTTCAAAGCGAGCCGACACGGCTTCATGCGCAGACCAAGCGGCTGGTCCGTATTTTTGGTTCGATTGGTGTTTCTTTAAGCCTGATCGCCGTTCTGATTATTGGGTGGTCGCAGGGCGAATGGCTGCAGGGGCTTTTGTCGGGCATCACATTAGCCATGTCTGTTTTGCCAGAAGAGTTTGCGGTGGTGCTGACGGTTTTCATGGCAATGGGCGCATGGCGCATTTCACAGCATCGAGTGCTGACCCGCCGTAGTGCAACCATTGAAACGCTGGGTGCTGCAACAGTGTTATGCACCGATAAAACTGGAACCCTTACCGAAAACCGGATGGCGGTGGCCGCCCTGTGGACCCAAGATGGTTACTGGGAAGAACATGCCAACGATGCTGCTGGATCGGTCAAGGCCTTAATTGAGGTAGCTGCCCTAGCCAGCAAGCCCGAGGCCGTCGATCCAATGGAGCGTGCCATTCTTGGGTTGGCCCGCGAACAGTTTGGTGTGCCGGAACACCGCGGCGCTGGATGGACATTCGAGCACGAGTATCCGCTGTCATCATCGCTGCTGGCAGTCTCGCATGTCTGGCGGACTGCGAGCGGTGATTGGCAAGTCGCCACCAAAGGCGCGCCAGAGGCTGTGCTTGATCTATGCCACCTGGACTCCGTTCTGACCGAAGAAATTCGTGGTGCTGTCAATAAACTGGCGGGCCAGGGCATGCGGGTGTTGGCCGTGGCCACGGCTCGCTCTGTCAGCAAACCGACCGCTATTGATCAGCACGGATTGAATTTGGAATTTCTGGGGCTGCTTGCCTTGGCAGATCCCTTGCGCCCAGAAGTGCCGACAGCGGTGGCCCAGTGCCACCAGGCTGGTATTCGCGTGGTGATGATCACCGGCGACTATCCCAGCACTGCATTGGCCATTGCCCGGCAGGCAGGTATCACGAAAGCCCACCAAACAACCGATGTGTTACTGACCGGAGAAGAACTCGGCGCTCTGAGCGATGAGCAATTGCAGCAGCGGGTGGCCACCGTGAAAGTCTATGCCCGAATTCGGCCTGAGCAAAAACTTCGTATTGTTCAGGCGCTTAAAGCCTGTGGTGAGACTGTCGCGATGACGGGAGACGGCGTGAACGATGCCCCGGCGCTAAAGGCGGCCCACATTGGAATTGCCATGGGAGGGCGGGGCACCGACGTGGCTCGTGAGTCGGCATCGTTGGTTTTGCTGCAAGACGATTTTGCATCGATTGTGCGGGCAATTGCGCAGGGCCGGCGGATCTACGCCAACTTAAAAAAAGCCTTGGTGTATATCGTCGCCATTCATATTCCCATTGCGGGGCTTGCAGTGTTGCCCTTGGCCTTTGGGGCGCCGATGCTGTTTTTCCCGGCCCATATTGCGTTTTTAGAGCTGATTATTGATCCGACCAGTTGTTTTGTTTTCGAGTCGGAAGAGGCCGATCAAGATCTGATGCGTCAGCCCCCGCGGCCGCCTGACGAGACACTGTTTTCTGGTGTGTCGTTGTTGAGCAGTCTGTTTGCGGGGGTTGGTCTGATGTTGTCCTTGGGGGTCTTGTATGTTGTCTTGCACCGGCTATCGGTTCCGCCGGATGCGTTACGAGCGACCTCTTTCCTGGCGCTGGTGATAGGGGGAATTGTGATTACCCTAAGTAGCTTGGCGGGCGCGAGTTGGTCGGGGTTAATGCAGGCGCTGAGCAACAAGGCCTTTTGGTTTTTATCAACAATTACCTTGGTGATGCTGGCGTTAGTGTTTGCGGTGGATGTGATTCGTGAGCTGTTTCAGTTTGCGCCAATTTCTTTGCAGATGTTAGGCTGGGCGCTTGCCTGCAACCTGGCGGCAACAGTTTTTATTCTGCTCACGAAACTTTTTTCGCGTTTCTATCGCTTTTAAATCATGCATGTTTTGCTTCGAATCCGTGATACCGAAGACGAAATCCGTCGTTGGCAAGGTGCCTTGTCGCTGGCCTTACCGGAAGTCCATTGGCATTTGGAGTCAGAGGTTCCGCCAGAACTTATTGGTCAGATTCGGGTCGCCGTAGTGGCCAATCCGCCTGCGGGTTCCCTGCGCGGCTATCCCAAACTCGAGTTTGTGCAGTCCTTGTGGGCCGGGGTGGATAGTCTGCTGGCCGATGCCTCGGTACCAGAGCATTTGATGATTGCCCGTATGGTGGACCCAGCCATGGCCCAAGCGATGGCTGAAACGGCCTTGTGGGCGACATTGTCGTTACATCGCGGTTATTTTGATTATCAACGTCAACAGCAGGCCAGAATTTGGCAGGACCTTCCGCAGCGTCTTGCAAGTGATATTTGTGTGACCGTCTTGGGCATGGGGGCGATGGGCTTGGCCTCGGCGAAGCGGATTGCATCGCTGGGCTATTCGGTGTGTGCCTGGCACACAGGAGCGGGCCATCGCGATGCAGTCAATGCGCTGGGAATTGACGTGGTGGCCGGGTCAGATGCGCTACGTTCGGTCTTGGCCAGATCCGATATCGTGATTAATCTGCTGCCGCTCACCCCACAGACTCGGGGGCTATTGAACCGGGACTTTTTTCTGACCATGCCCAAGGGATCATCGGTTGTGAACCTGGGCCGTGGCGGCCACTTGATCGAGGCAGATTTATTGTCGGTGCTAGATGCGGGCCATTTGCGCCACGCTGTGCTGGATGTCTTTAAGACAGAACCATTGCCTGCAGACAGTGTATTTTGGGCGCATCCAAAGGTCACGCTCTTGCCACATGTCGCTGCCATTACCGACCCGGATAGTGCAAGCCGAATTGTGGCAAAGCAGATTCGGGCTTGGGTGGCGGGTGGGCCGGTTGAGCATTTGGTGCAACGTAGCCGGGGTTACTAGCCTTTTCTTGCGGGCCGTTTCACATACGCGTTTTAACGACCAGACTGTAAATATTCGCGAAGTCGCGCTTTGAGGCCTGGGCGGGCTGCGGATCGCACCAGATGGGCCAGGTCTTGGTCGTGATGTTGAGACTGGAGTGCATGGTCCAGGCCTGCCCGAGCATGACGGTCGAGATGGGTTGCCCGAGCTGCAGCTGCAGCAACAATCTCTGGCCAATCGCTCTCATGTGCAAGCTGATGCGCAAAGCCCATGTCCAGGGCCTGTTGGGCGCTAAACGATTTCGTTTCTTCTAACAGTGGCCGCGCCCGCTCAATGCCCACAATGTTTGCGAACCGGCGGCTGCCCAAGACCAGACCAAACTTAAGTCCTGGCATGCGAAAACTGGCATCTGGTGTGGCGATGCGTTGCCGGCACACTGCAAACAGATCGGCAGCAGCACCAAAGACTCTGCCGTGGGCAAGGGCCACGGTGTGCGCGCAAGTATCGGCAATCGCCTGAAGCAAAAGCTCAATGCGAATAAATCGAAGGACCAGATCGCCCTCGGACTGGGTGTCTAAGTCAGACATATCAAACCCAGCACTTAGGGTCTTGCCCGCCCCTTGAAACACCAACAGGTTAGCTTGCTGAGCATTCGCTTGTGAAATGGTGTCGATTAGCGCGTCGACCAAAGAGGCCGACAGGGCATTCATTTTCTCTGGCCGGTTCAGCGTGATCCACCAAATGCCGTTGTCTTGTTTGACCAAGAGTTCAGGTGGGTTGATCGACATGCTTAGCGTTCCATGAAGTACTGAATGACGGTCTTGGCGATCCAGCCACTTGTGCCCACCAAAAGAGCGATGGTCAGCACAATGTAGGCCATGCGTCCGCCCTTGGATTCTCGGGCCAGTGAAAACACGATGGCCACCATGAATAGAATCAGGCCGGCAACGAAATAGGGGGTGGCGTTATCAAAAAATTCAATTAGGGCTTGGTTGTCCATGGCCCTAATGCTAAATCATTTGACTAAAGATAAGAGTGCAGCGCCCGCAGTGACTGTGATGGCCAGTGCGCCGCCGTAGCAGATGAGTTTTGCTGCAGTGCCAGCAGGAATACCCACATCGTGCAGGCTGTGAAAGATGCGGTGCATGGCGTGCCAGGCGAAAAGACTGGTGGTCACGAAGAAAAACAGCATGCCCACCGGGTGTTGGGCAAAGGTCAGGATATTGTCATAGCTGAGTAAAGCGGGGCTTAACAGCAGGCCAAAGGCGGCATCGAAGCTGCCAATCCAGACCATGGCCACGCCAACCAGTGCGGCCACCATGCCGCCGGCACCAAACAATAACCAAAAGATTGGGGCGTGGGAGCGTTTCATGTGGTGAGCGTCTTTGCAAGCATCATCATGATCACGAATACAACTGCGGCAGCTAGCCAGCCAAGCCGCGTAATGGTCTTGCCTGGAATTGGTTTTCCACTGATCACTACGGGGGGCATGGTCTTGGGCATGATCTCGAACCAGCTCTTGGTGTGAACCAGCATGGAGATCAAGATGATGCAATGAAACACCACGCCCAACGGCGAGGTGACTGCGTCCATAAAGGCCTGCCACTGGGCCGGGCCCTGGGACAGACGCACCAGGCCAACGGCCAACACAATCGCATAGGCTAGCACCGCGACTGAGGTGAGCTCACGCAGCATATAGGCCATGAAAAATGGATTGCGTTTCCACCAGCCGCCCATGGGACGAATGTAAGGAGCGCGGCGGGGTGTTGTCTGCTGGCTCATGTTGGTGTGGTGTCCGGTTTGGCTTTGGGTGCGAAAAACCGCAGGAAGTAATCTTTCGCGCTGTTCACCTTGTTTTGGTTCACGGCGTTGGCTGGGTCCACATGCTTGGGGCAGACCTCGGAGCAGTAGCCCACAGCCGTGCAACTCCACACGCCATCTTCCGTGCTGATGGCTTCCATGCGTTGCCGTGTGCCACCGTCACGTGAGTCGGCGTTGTAGCGATGCATGAGCGCCAGCACACCAGGGCCCAAGAAATCTGGGTTCAGACCGTATTGGGGGCAGGCGGCATAGCAGAGCATGCAGTTAATACAGCCAGAGAATTGCGCAAAGGCATCAAGCTCGGCGGGTGTTTGCAGATGCTCGCCTTGCGCAAGGGCACGCGGTGTTTTGGGGATGATGTAAGGCGAAACACGCTCAAGCTTTTTCACAAAGGGCTCGACACTCACAATCAAATCCCGCTCGATCGGCATGTGGGCCAGCGCCTCGATTTTCACGGGGCCCGGAAGCAGATCACGCAAGAAGGTCTGGCACGACAGCTTGGGGTTGCCGTTGACCATCATGCCGCAGCTACCGCAGATGGCCTGCCGGCATGACCAGCGAAAACTCAGAGTGCCGTCGATGTCGTCTTTGATGTGCTGCAGCCCCTGCAAGACCGACATGTCTTCTGAAAACGGCACGCTGTAGCGCTGCCAAAACGGTTCGCTGTCATCTTCGGGCCGGTAACGAAGAACATCGATCTCGATGGTGCTTGGCATGGGCTTATCCGACATGGGTTGTGGCCTCTTTGGCGAGACGATCTGCCTGCTCGCCAGCAGCACCATAGGCGCGGGTGCCAGGCGGTGAGCGGGTAATGGTCACCGGGCTGTAATCAATTCGGGGGGCATTGGCGGGGCCGCTGTAATAAGCCAGGCTATGCTTTAAAAACTGTGTGTCATTGCGTTCGGTCATGCCGCTATCCAAGCGCTGATGAGAGCCACGTGATTCGCGGCGCAGCAGGGCGCTGTGGGCCATGGCCTGGGCAACATCTAACGAATAGCCCAGCTCAATGGCCAGGAACCACTCGGTATTCCACATGCGTGAGTGGTCGTCTAGATGCAGGTTACCCAGCCGCTCTTTGAGTTCGGCAAGCTTGTCGCAGGTGGCCTGAATGGAAGACTCGGTTCGATAAATGCCGCAGCCGTCTTCCATGGTCTTGGCCATTTCTTTGCGAAGATGCGACAGACGCTCTTTGCCATGAGTGTTGCGCACAACATTGAGTGCCGCATCGCAGCTTTGCTGGGCCAGCGATGCAATACGGTCGTAAGACAAGTGGGGCCGTGACTGTGCGAAGTCTGCCGCCTGAATTCCCGCGACTTTGCCAAAGACCAATAATTCGGCCAGTGAATTAGAACCAAGTCGATTGGCCCCATGAATGCCCACGCTTGAGCACTCACCCGCGGAATATAGCCCCGGCATTGGGGATTGGGTGAGACCGTCTGCCGTGATGCCGCCCATGGTGTAGTGGACTGCAGGCAGCACTGGAATGGGTTCGCGGGCTGGGTCTACACCGAGATAGTCCAGCGCGAGCTCATAAATTTGGGGCAAACGCTCGCGCAGTTTGGCCTCGCCGAGATGACGTAGGTCCAGGTGCACAACCGGGCCGTGGGGGCCATCAATGGTTCGGCCCTTTTGTTTTTCGTGCCAATACGCTTGGCTGAGTCGGTCACGGGGACCAAGCTCCATGGCTTTATTACGGGGGGTGGGTTCGGCTGGGCCGAGTCCGTAGTCTTGTAGATAGCGATAGCCGTCTTTGTTTAACAAGAAGCCGCCCTCGCCACGGCAGGCCTCGGTAAAGAGAAGCCCGGTGCCCGGCATGCAGGTGGGGTGGTATTGCACAAACTCCATATCGCGCAGCGGTACGCCATGCCGATAGGCCATGGCCATGCCGTCACCGGTCACGATGCCGCCGTTGGTGTTTTCACGAAAGACGCGGCCTGCACCACCTGTGGCCATGATGACGGCCTTGGCCTGCACGACATGAAGCTGACCGCTTGCAATATCAACGGTAACAACCCCCTGGGCCTGACCATCTTCCACCAGCAAGTCCACACAGAAGTGTTCATCAAGCCGGCGAATAGACGGAAACTGTAACGATGTCTGAAACAGCGTGTGCAGCATGTGAAAGCCGGTCTTGTCTGCAGCAAACCAGGTGCGTTCAATTTTCATGCCACCAAAGGCGCGGACATTGACATGGCCATCGGGCCGCCGGCTCCACGGGCAGCCCCAGTGTTCCATCCGTACCATCTCTTCATAGGCATGGGCCACAAAATAATCCACAACATCTTGTTCGCAGAGCCAGTCACCGCCTGCGACTGTGTCGTGGAAGTGGGCCTCTAGGCTGTCATGCGCCTGGGTTACGGCTGCCGAGCCACCTTCGGCCGCAACGGTGTGGCTGCGCATGGGGTAGACCTTTGAGATCAGCGCAACCGAGAGCTTGGGATTGTGTTGGGCAATCGCAATGGCAGCGCGAAGACCTGCGCCACCTGCACCAACAATGGCCACATCGCATTGGAGTGTTTCAGGAGTCATTGGCCAAGAGTCTATCGATCGAATCACCACTTGGGCTTGATATCGATCAATCGCGACCTAACGGAGGCCAAATCGCCGCAGCATGTTGAGCGTTTCATAAAGCGGAAGGCCCATGATGCCGGTGTAGCTGCCAGAGATTTTCGGAATCATGCTGCCCGCAAGCCCCTGAATACCGTAGCTGCCCGCTTTATCCATTGGTTCGCCCGTGGCAATGTAATGGTCAATCCAGTCGTTGGTCAGCGGTGCAAAGGTGACATCGGACGACACGACCGCGGTGTCTTTGGCGGCGCCATCCATGCGGCAAATACTCACAGCGGTATGCACCTGATGGGTGTTTCCCGACAGTGCTTTAAGCATTGTTTGGGCCTGCACTTTGTTGCTGGGTTTGCCAAGAATGTGTTGGTCAAGCGCCACTGTGGTGTCGGCCGCAAGCACGAGATCTTCGGGTTGTGGTGTGGGCAGCTCTGATGGCGGGCAGGCCTGTAGCCGTTGCTGCGCTAGGTCGCGTTTTAAATTGGCCACACGCACCACATAGGCGATGGGGTCTTCGTTAGGTTGTGGTGTTTCGATCGCTTCAGCATCGATCTGTTGGTCAGCGGGGATCACCAGTGGCGTGATCCCCATGTTTTGCAATAGTGCTTTGCGGCGTGGACTCTGTGAAGCTAGAAAGAGATTGGGTGTGATCTGGTGTTGGGTCATTTGATTTGGGCTAGCGTAATGAATGCCTGCTCTTGCTCTGGGGCTATGCACAAGTTCTGGTTCATATCAGCTATAGTGATCGACAACCTATGATTTTTCTACTTTTTTAGTGATGTTAAAGACGTTTTAATTTTTAAAATGACTATTCGACAGTTGCAACAAGTGATTCGGGCGGCCCGCACTTCTGACGGTGCCGGTGTGTCCTTGTTCCGCAGTCTGGGGCAGACACCGCATGCACGTGTCGACCCCTTTCTGATGTTGGATGAATTCGGTAGTGACCGGCCTGATGACTATATTGCCGGCTTCCCACCGCACCCACACCGTGGCTTTGAGACTGTGACCTATATGTTGGAAGGCCACATGTTGCACGAAGACCACTTGGGCAATCGTGGCCATTTAAAGTCAGGCGGCGTGCAGTGGATGACCGCTGGTCGGGGCATCATTCACTCAGAAATGCCACAGCAAGAGCAGGGTGCGATGCGTGGCTTTCAGCTGTGGATCAACCTACCTGCTAAAGAGAAGATGAAGCCTGCTGGCTATTGCGACATTGATGCGGCCGATATCCCGTGTCTGACGTTTGCCGATGGGTTGCGAATCAAGGTGATCGCAGGGGATTTGCACCGTGATGGGCAGCATGCCGTAAGTCCCATTCAAGGGGTCAGCACAGCGCCAATCTTTTGGGATATCCACCTGCCGGCGGGCGGTCGTTTTGTTCAGAATCTGCCCGCGGGCCACAGTTGCTATGTTTATGTGTATCAGGGCGAACTAATTTCGGGCGCCAACACATCCCTGACGCAGTCGCTACAGACCAAACAAGGTGGGGTTTTTGGCGATGGCGACCAACTCGTGTTGCAGGCTGGCGCAAGCGAGACCAGGGTGATTCTCTTGGCGGCCAAGCCTTTGCGCGAACCCGTCGTGCAATACGGGCCATTTGTGATGAATTCCCGTGAAGAGATCGAGCAGGCCATTGATGACTACCGTCACAATCGATTGGCGGTGGAACCGGCCCATTTGATGCCGATCAAAAAACCTAACAACGCGAAGCCATAATACTTTGTAAAATTCGGTTCGATCAGAAAATTCCGTGTCGGTTTGGCACGGAATTTTTTAACTTATGGAGCAAACAATGACCGCAAGCAGTGCGCTGTACCAGCCCTTTCATTTGGGCTCTTTGACGTTATCGAATCGCATGGTGATGGCACCGCTCACGCGTAGCCGCGCCAATGAGCAGTTGGCGCCAACAGACTTAATGCGGACCTATTACGAGCAACGCGCCGGGGCTGGGCTGATCGTGACCGAGGCCACCCAAATCTGCCCCCAGGCGCAGGGCTATATTGGCACTCCCGGCATCTACTCGGAAGAGCAGGTAGCCGGCTGGAAAAAAGTGGTCGATGCGGTCCACGCCAAAGGTAGCAAAATCTGTATGCAACTCTGGCACGTGGGCCGTATTTCGCACACATTTTTTCAGCCTGGCAATGCAGCACCAGTGGCACCTTCGGCGATTCGTGCCAATGCCAAGGTGTTTATTCCCAGCGGTTTCGATGATGTGTCCATGCCCCGTGCGCTCACGGTGGAAGAGATTCGTGAGTTGGTCGCGACATTTCGCCAGGCAGCAGAAAACGCCAAACGGGCTGGTTTTGACATGGTGGAAGTCCATGGCGCCAATGGTTACTTGATCGACCAGTTTTTGCGCAATAAGACCAATCAGCGTCAGGACGACTACGGTGGCAGCATTCAGAATCGAGCCCGTTTCTTGCTGGAAGTGGTCGATGCGGTCTGCGAGGTGTACCCAGCAGCACGTGTGGGCTCCCGTATCTCCCCCGCATCCACCTTTAACGACATTGATGACAGCAACCCCCAAGAACTCTTTGCTTACGTGGTGAAAGAACTTGGCCAGCGGGGACTGGGTTACTTGCATGTGATCGAAGGCCAGACCGGCGGGCCGCGCGATGCCCGGCCCGAAGTCGATTTCCCAATGCTTGAAAATTTGTTTAAGTCATCGGGTGGTCATGCAGTGATGGCCAATAACGGCTATTCACGTGAGATGGCCCAGGCGGCAGTGGAAGGGGGCAAGGCCGACTTGATTGCCTTTGGCGTGCCGTTTATTGCAAACCCCGATTTGGTGGAGCGCTTTAAGCACGGCTACCCATTAAATCAGGCGGATCAAACCACGTTTTATGCCGGCGGAGAAAAGGGCTACACGGATTACCCGTTTTACAAAACGGACTGATTTTTTACTTCAATTCAACAAAAAACCCCGCAGTCTCCTAAAAAAGAGGCTGCGGGGTTTTTCTTGGTGCAGCTCTGATTTCCACCATGCTGCTATGGATCAGAGCGTGCTTAAGGGATTACTTCTGGCCGATTTCAAAGTTAGCCATTTTTTCTAGAGCACGGACCATCGCCGAGTGGTCCCAGGCCTTGCCGCCGTGTGCGGCACAGGCATTGAACAACTCTTGGGCGGTCGCGGTGTTGGGTAGTGACATGCCCATGGCGCGTGCGCTTTGCAGGGCCAGGTTCAGGTCCTTTTGGTGCAGCTCAATTCGAAAGCCGGGGTTAAAGGTGCGGTTGATCATGCGCTCACCATGGACTTCCAGAATGCGTGATGCCGCAAAGCCACCCATCAGGGCCTCACGGACTTTTGCGGGGTCGGCACCGGCCTTTGCCGCAAAGAGCAGGGCCTCAGAGACTGCCTCGATATTGAGCGCCACAATGATCTGATTGGCGACTTTTGCAGTTTGACCATCGCCATTGCCGCCCACCAGGGTAATGTTTTTGCCCATCAGTTCGAATAAGGGCTTCACGCGGGCAAAGCCTGCGTCGCTACCCCCCACCATGATGGTGAGTGCAGCGTTCTTGGCACCGACTTCGCCGCCCGAGACCGGGGCATCTAAATATTCGCAGCCCAGTGCATTAATTTTTTGTGCGAACTCTTTGGTGGCAATGGGGGAAATCGAACTCATATCGACTACCACCTTGCCCTTGCTCAAGCCCTTGGCCACACCGGTTTCACCAAACAACACTTTCTCAACATCGGGGGTGTCAGGCACCATGGTGAAAATGATGTCGGCTTTTTCGGCGACTTCTTGCGGGGTCTTGCACTTCACCGCATTGGTTTGTGCAATGGTGTCAGGCACCTTGCTGCGGGTGGTGACAAAGACCTTGTGTCCGGCATTGATCAGGTGGCCACACATGGGGGCGCCCATAATGCCAAGTCCGATAAAACCAACGTTAAAGGGTGCTGCGCTCATAGTCTTCCTTTGGTGGGTGAAAAGTGTTGTTTTAATAATTGAACTGCGCTTGACATCAATCCAAATCAACGCCCGTGCAGGCGGTTAGGCCGCTAGTGTCGATCGCCAGCCCAGGCCCGCTTCTGTGGTGGTGGCGGGCTTGTATTCACAGCCGATCCAGCCGGGGTAGCCAAGCTTATCAAGATGCTGGAATAAAAACCGATAGTTGATCTCACCTGTGCCCGGTTCGTTGCGGCCGGGGTTATCGGCCAATTGCATATGGGCGATGCGGTCAAGGTACTTTTCAATAGTGGCAGCCAATTCACCCTCCATGCGCTGGGCATGGTAGATGTCGTACTGCAAAAATAAATTATCAGAGCCCACCTGGTTCATGATGTCGATGGCCTGTGCGGTGGTGTTGAGATAAAAGCCAGGAATATCGAAGTGATTGATCGGTTCAATCAGGAGTTTAATGCCGGCCTGTTGAAGTTCTGCGGCTGCAAACCGCAGGTTGGCTACAAAGGTGTCGCGAAGTTGCGCTGCGCTCACACCCGCAGGCGCCTTGCCTGCCAGGCAGTTGATCTGGGGGGTGCCAAGAACGCTTGCATAGGCTATGGCCCTGGCCACGCTTGCACGAAATTCATCGACACGGTTTGGGTCGCAGGCCATGCCGCGATCGCCCGCATCCCAATCGCCTGCGGGTAGATTGTGCAGCACCAGCTGTAAGTTGTGGCGTGCTAAGCGCTCCTTTATTTCCTGGGCCGTGTAGGGATAAGGAAATAAAAACTCAACGGCCTGAAACCCATTGGCGGCTGCCCTTTCAAACCGATCAAGAAAGGGTACCTCGTTAAACAGCATCGTCAGGTTGGCAGCAAAGCGGGGCATATGAAACTTTAGCGTGGCTTTGCCAAGTCGCCTTTGCGCTCAAACGGAATGGTGGTCAGGCCATTAAAAGTGGTGATGCTACCCGAAATTTTATAGGGCAGGCCACCACTGACCAGTGCAATCAGACTCTTGCGCAGCACATCGGGCAGGGTCTTAAAAGTCACATTCACGCGTACGGGCAGCATGACACTGCCGTTGGCCGGCAGAATATATTTTGGTTGTGTACCCTCGGCGGTGCCGACTTCTTCATCGACCAAAAAGAATTTCGCTTGAATATCGGAAATGGTCAGCTCCGTACTGTTGGGGTTGTCCACCTTTAATGTGACGGTGAATTGTGCGGTGTCGCGATCAAAATTTGCCACACGGGCGTCAGCCACTTCTACCGTGGGTTTTTTCAATGCGCTGCCACAGCCTGCAAGCAGTGCCGCGAAGACCAGCATGGCTGCAATCAGTCCGGTGCGGCCCAAGCCGGCAAGGCCTTGGATGCGATTGCTGCTTCTCAAGGGGGTGCGATGGGCCCAGAAAGTGTTGGTGCTGATCATGTCTAAAATAGCTTCCTTGCTGTTATTTTTCTCACAGTTGACCACAGGAGACTGCCATGTTGATGGTGATTTCACCAGCGAAAACGCTTGATTTTGACACGCCACCGACAACCGATGCCAGCACGCAGTGTGATTTTTTGGATCGGTCGGCCGAGCTGATCAAGATTTTGAAGCCCATGACAGCTCCCCAGGTGGCCAAGCTCATGGACTTAAGCGACAAGCTGGCCGCATTAAATGTGGCGCGATTTGAGTCCTGGAAGCGGCCCTTTACGGCAAAGAACGCCAAGCAGGCCGTGTTGACCTTTGATGGAGATGTCTATGACGGCCTGGATGCGACTTCACTGAATAAGGCGGGGCTGGATCGTGCCCAGAAGCACTTAAGAATTCTGTCGGGGCTCTATGGTCTGCTGCGGCCACTGGATTTAATGCAGCCCTATCGGCTTGAAATGGGCACGAGCCTGCCGAATTCACAGGGCAAAGATCTGTATGCCTTTTGGGGTGATCGGCTAGGCAAGGCGCTAAACACCGAGCTTTCCAGCCACAAGACCAAAGTTTTGGTGAATCTAGCGTCGGACGAGTATTTCAAGGCCGTGAAGGGCTTGGACTACCCCGTGATCACACCGGTCTTTCAAGAGCGAAAAGGTAATGTTTACAAGATTGTGAGTTTTTCAGCCAAGCGTGCCCGCGGTCTTATGGTTCGCTATGCCCTGGATCACAAGATTGACGATCCCGCAGGACTAAAAGATTTTGATGTGGAAGACTATGTCTTCGATAAAAAAGCATCAACCGATGACCGGCTAGTGTTTCGTCGCGATTAAGTAAGCAAAGATTCGCGTGTTGTGCCGCCGTTGCGGCAATCGCAGGCGGTACGCATCGTGTTCTAGGGGACGATGATTGGCTCTGGTTCTAGGAACACGCCAAACTTTGCCACCACGGCCTGTTGGATTTCGCTGGCGAGTGCCAGTAGTTCACGGCCACTGCCACCGCCGTAATTCACCAAGACCAAGGCATGGTCGGCATGCACGCCCACGTCACCACGCCGAGCGCCCTTAAAACCGCAGCGATCGATCAGCCATGCCGCAGAAATCTTGCAGACATCATCTTGGGTGTCAGACACCGGGTACTGGGGCAGGTTGGGGTGTAGCAGTTTTAAGTGCTTGGCCTGCACATTGCTGATGATGGGGTTTTTGAAAAAACTGCCGACATTGCCCAACAGCTTTGGGTCGGGCAGTTTGCGCTGCCGCACTTGAATCACCGCATGGGCCACATCTCGTGCGGTGACCTTATTGCCGAGTGCTGCAAGTTCCGCATTGAGATCGGCGTAGTTGGTGGACAAGGTGGCGGTGCCCATTGGGGCGAGCTGCAGCACAACGTCGGTAATAAAGTAGCGCGGCGCATTCCACGGCCCTTGGATATCGGCGTGCTTAAAAATGCTGTCGCGATAGCCAAATTGGCAGTCCGCCTTGGTAAAGGTGCGAAACTTTTTTTCGACAAAGTCCCAGGCCGTGAGCGCAACGAAAATATCTTTCAGTTCGACACCATAAGCACCAATGTTTTGAACGGGTGCTGCGCCCACCGTGCCAGGGATGAGCGCCAGATTTTCTAATCCCGCATAGCCCTGATCGAGCGACCACATCACTAAGTCATGCCAGGATTCACCTGATGCTGCGGTCAGTCGGCCATTGGTATCAATGGATTTGCCTTTGCATTCATTGAGTAAGACGCAGGCGGATATTGGCGCACGAATCACGACATTACTACCACCGCCCAGGATGAATCGGGGTTGCTGGCCAAGATCGTTGGTGATTGCAGGCAGCTCGTCTGGGCTGTGCACCGTGATGATGCGGTCGGCCCGTGCCGGCAGACCAAGGGAGTTGTGTTGACTCAGATTCACGCGATGAGCCCGCGTGGCTTAAGAAGCGGTGTAGCCCAGGCGGACGTAGATCGGGGCATAGGCCTCGGCCTGGGTGACTTCGACCAGGCCTTCGCGGGCAAGCTCTAAAAGCGCCAGGAAGTGGACCACCACAATGGGTACGCCACCACCATGGGCCAGCTCTTCCATGAAGAGTTCGGTGAACTCCACGAAGGGGCGGCCCTGTAGGAACTTCAAAATCCGTGACATGTGTTCGCGAACCGAGAGCGGCTCGCGGGCAATGTGGTGGTGGGCCACCAGTTTTGCCCGGCGCAGGATGTCGGCCCAGGCGGCCCGCAAATCATCAGGGTTCACATCGGGCAGGCGTGGCGTCATGGTCTGATCGACATAGACTTGGGCCGTCAGCACATCGCGGCCAAGCTGTGGAATCTTGTCGATCTGCTGGGCAGCGATTTTCATCTGCTCGTATTCCAACAAGCGGCGCACCAGCTCGGCACGCGGATCGCCCACTTCTTCTTCGCCCTCTTTGGCGCGAACCGGCAGCAGCATGCGGGATTTAATCTCAATCAGCATCGCCGCCATCAGCAGATAGTCGGCGGCCAATTCCAAGTTGCGTGAGCGGATCTGCTCGACATAACTGAGATATTGGCGTGTGACTTCGGCCATGGGGATGTCCAGAATATTGAAGTTCTGGCGACGGATCAGATACAGCAGCAGGTCCAGCGGACCCTCGAATGTTTCTAAGATGACCTCAAGGGCATCCGGCGGGATATAGAGGTCTTTGGGAATTTCCGTGAGCGGCTCGCCATAAAGGCGCGCAATCGTCTCGATGACGGGTGCCTCGTTTGCCTGTGGCTGATCGGCAGCCCCCTCGGCCGCAATTGCAGCGGCTGCGTTGTCCTCTTGGACGTTGGACTCTTGGGGTGCGGTCATGGTGGGCGAGTTTTAAACGGTTTTCAGGCTGATCTCACGCAGATCAGTTGGTCTGATACACGTAGGGCTTTTGCTTCACCTTGACGGCTTTGGTCCGCTCAAGCTCGTTGATATCCAAAGGATCTTTTTCCCAGAGCAGAGCGCGGCCCTCTAGCTGGGCTTCCTCGAGGTGGGGTTTTTGCTCTTTAAGTGAGCGTAAGAACTGGGTAATGTCAGATTCGTAGAGTGCCATGGCGCGATTTTAGCCGAGGGACTGTTGGTTGGCCGCAATCAGGGCATCAATCTGGGCCTTGTCCACCCGGGTCATCAGGTGGGAAAAGCCCTGCAGGCGCGCGATTGGGGGGGCTTTCAGGTCACCCCAGCCAAGGGGCTGGGCCAGGCCAAAGACCTCGGTTTCGACCCGCTGGGCGGTGATGGGCAGGATGGGCTTGAGCAAAATGGTGAGCTGTGCAAAAGACCGCAGGGCCAGGGTACACACCTGATGGAGTTTGGGCATCAGATCGGGCTGAGTCTGGGCCTGCTTGGCGATCTCCCAGGGCTTTTCGGTGTCCACATAGCCATTGATTAAGTCCATTAGGGCCGTGACCTCGCGGACCACCCGGGCGGTATCGCGGGACTCATAGGCCGCTGCGATTTCAGGCGCGGCCCTCATGACCGCCTGGCCAATCGGGTTGTCGGCCTCGGCGAGTGTCTCGGCATGAAGTGCGCCATCAAACCGCTTGGTGATAAAACCTGCCGAGCGGCTCGCGATGTTGACGAACTTGCCCACTAAGTCGCTATTAATCTTGGCGATGAAGTCCGTGAGACTTAAGTCCAGATCTTCCATGCTGCCATTGAGCTTAGAGGCGAAGTAGTAGCGCAGCCATTCGGCATTGAGTCCCTGGTCGAGATAACTCTGCGCGGTAATAAAAGTGCCGCGTGATTTGCTCATCTTGGCGCCATCGACGGTGAGAAAGCCGTGGGCAAAGACATTGGTGGGCGTGCGGTAGCCCGCGAATTTCAACATCGCCGGCCAGAACAGGGTGTGGAAGTACAGAATGTCTTTGCCGATAAAGTGGTACTGCTCAACGGTGGAGTCGGCCGCAACGAACTCATCGAAGTTTTTACCGTGATCAGTACAGTATTTTTTCAGGCTGGCGTAGTAGCCAATCGGGGCATCGAGCCAGACATAGAAGTACTTGCCGGGCGCGCCAGGGATTTCAAAGCCAAAATAGGGCGCATCGCGGGAGATGTCCCAGTCCGATAGCGTGGTGTTGCTCTCGTTTTCTTTATCGCCGACCAGCCATTCTTTTAATTTGTTGGTGGCCTCGGGCTGCAGGCGAGCATCGTCAATGGCCCATTGCTTGAGAAAAGCAGCGCAGCGTGGGTCTGAGAGTTTAAAAAAGTAGTGGTCGGATTCTTTACGAATGGGCGCCGCACCGGACACCACTGAAAAAGGGTTTTTTAAATCAGTTGGGCCATAAGTCGCGCCGCAGGATTCACAAGAATCCCCGTACTGATCTTTCGCGCCACACTTGGGGCACTCACCCTTGATGAAGCGATCCGGCAAGAACATTTCTTTAACCGGGTCATACATCTGCTCAATACGGCGAACTTCGATCAAGCCCGCCGCTTTCAGCGCGTTGTAAAACTTCTCTGAGAGTTCTTTGTTTTCAGGCGAGTGGGTACTGTAGTAATGGTCAAAGGACACATGAAAACCCGCGAAGTCACGGGTGTGCTCCAGCCAGACTTTTTCAATCAGGGCTTCTGGTGTGATGCCTTCTTTTTCGGCCCGCAGCATGATGGGCGTACCGTGGGTGTCGTCGGCGCAGACATAGGTCAGCTCATGGCCACGCATGCGCTGGAAACGGGCCCAGATATCGGTCTGGATGTATTCCACCAGGTGGCCAAGGTGAATGGCGCCGTTGGCATACGGCAGGGCCGAGGTGACCAGGATGCGGCGTTTTTGTTCTGAGTTGGATTCGGACAATTGCTGGGACATTTGCAGGGAAATTGGGGAAGATACGAAGACCCGATGGCCCACGTGTTCTCGTTAACCCGTGTATTCTGCCCCATCTATGAATACGACACTTCTCTCAGACGTTAATAAGCTGTTATCCACTGTTTATGACCCACGGCTTGGGCCGGCTCCCGGTAAGGATCTGGTGAGCGCCAAGATGGTGGGCGATGTCGCCATCCAGGATGGCGTGCTCACGGTTGACATTGTCTTGCCTTATGCCGCGATGGGGGAGTCCGGCGTTTGGCAAGACCGTGTCGCCAGGGCCTTGGCCGGCATTGCCCCGGGCGGCAAGGTCAAGGTCAATGTCTCGGTCAAGGTCAAGGCCCGGGCCGTTCCTGGCGCCATGAAGCGCTTAAACGGCATTAAAAACATCATTGCAGTGGCCTCGGGCAAGGGCGGTGTGGGCAAGAGCACCACGGCCGCCAACCTGGCCCTGGCACTGGCGGCGGAGGGTGCCCGAGTGGGCATGATGGATGCCGATATCTACGGCCCCTCTCAGACCATGATGCTGGGGACCGCAGGCCAGGCTTATTCCAATCAAGACAATAAGATCGAACCCAAGGTGGCCCATGGTGTGCAGGTGATTTCCATGGGCATGCTCACCAACGACGACACGCCCATGGTCTGGCGCGGCCCAATGGCCTCATCGGCGATGGAGCAGCTGCTGACCGAAACGGCCTGGGACGATGTGGACTATCTGATTGTGGACATGCCGCCGGGTACGGGGGATATCCAGCTCACACTGTCGCAGCGGGTTCCAGTCACGGGCGCGGTGATTGTCACCACGCCACAGGATATTGCTCTGCTGGACGCCAAAAAAGGCCTGGTCATGTTTGAAAAGGTCAAAGTGCCGATTCTGGGGATTGTCGAAAACATGGCCATGCACGTCTGTTCGAAGTGCGGCCACACTGAACACATCTTTGGCGAGGGCGGTGGTTCCCGCATGGCGGACCAGTACAACGTCCAGTTCCTGGGGGCCTTGCCGCTGGACATCAAGATTCGGGAGCAGGCGGATTCTGGCCGGCCCACGGTCGTGGCAGAGCCCGATGGCCCGATCGCGCAGGCCTATCGTGAGATTGCCCGCACAGTGGGCGCACGGGTGGCCCTGCTGTCGGAAGACCACAGCGCGAAGTTCCCGAGCATCAAGATCGTGGGTACTTAAGGCCGCCTCCGCCCGCTTTGGCGGGTGACTGGTTGGCTTGGCGGGGTCTTTTGGCCCCGCTTTTTTTTGAGCCGGGGGCCTGCGGCACCGCCGTGATTCAGCTGTGCGAGAATTCCTGCACTATGACCATCAAAAGCGATAAGTGGATCCGACGCATGTCGGAATCCCAAAAAATGATCGAGCCCTTCGCACCCGAACAGGTGCGTTATGTGGGCGATAACAAAATTGTGTCCTACGGCACGTCGAGTTATGGCTATGACGTTCGTTGTGCCAACGAATTCAAGATCTTCACCAATATCAACAGCACGATTGTCGACCCAAAGAATTTCGACACGGGATCGTTTGTCGATTTTGTGGGTGATGTCTGCATTATTCCGCCCAATTCTTTTGCCCTGGCCCGCACGGTGGAATACTTCCGCATTCCCCGCAGTGTGCTCACGGTCTGTTTGGGGAAATCGACGTATGCACGTTGCGGCATCATCGTGAACGTTACCCCCTTGGAACCCGAGTGGGAAGGCCACGTGACCCTGGAATTCTCGAACACCACGCCGCTGCCCGCCAAGATCTACGCTGGCGAGGGCTGCGCCCAGATGCTCTTTTTCGAGAGCGATGAAGTCTGCGAAACGTCTTACAAAGACAAGGGCGGTAAGTACCAGGGCCAGACGGGCGTCACACTGCCGAAGACGTAACCAGCCGCCAGGTGTATTCCTCGCGCGGCTTGGACAACACTTCTTCGGTGTAGCCAGACTCCACCACTTTTCCGGCGCGCATGACCATTACCCGATGGGCGATGGCCTTGATCACGGCCAGGTCATGGGTAATGAACAAATACGCCATGCCGTGTTTTTGTTGCAGCCGGACCAAGAGTTCCAAGACCTGCTGTTGAATCGATACGTCTAAGGCGCTGGTGGGTTCATCCAGTAGCACAAGGTCTGGCTGAAGAATCACTGCGCGCGCAATCGCAATCCGTTGCCGCTGACCGCCAGAAAACTCATGGGGATAGCGGCCAACGCTGTTCGCAGGCAGGCCCACCTCTTCCAGCATCTCAGCGATTTTTGTTTCCCGTTCTTCTCGACTCAGTTCTGGGAAATGCAGCTGCAGGCCTTCACCGAGAATCTGTCCGATGGTCATGCGTGGCGATAGGGCACTAAAGGGGTCCTGAAACACGATCTGCATACGGCGGCGCAGTTTGCGCAAGGATTGTTTGGGCAACTGATACAGGCTTTGACCGTCAAACTGCACCTCACCCTTCACCTGCGCGCCACTTAACTGCAGCAGGGCCATGCCAAAGGTGGTCTT